>NZ_JBSSAF010000003.1:0-556310 GCF_054058375.1 Pseudomonas sp. TE24901 | reverse complement strand
TTTTTGTTTTTTTTTTTAATTTTTTTTCCCCCCCCCCCCCCCCCCCCCCCCCCCCCCCCCCCCCCCCGGGGGGGGGGGGGGGTGGGGGGGGGGCCCCCCCCCCCCCCCCCCCCACAACAAGCCGGCTCCTGCAGTTAGAGCCCGCATTCATTTGCGGGTTTTGTATGTTTGTCCCCTTACTCAAGGACTCTTATGTCGCGTCGTATCTCCCCCGTCATACCCGGCTTCGGGCTGACGCTGGGCTACACCGTGGTGTACCTCAGCCTGATCGTACTCATCCCGCTTGCGGCGATGTTTGTACACGCCGCTCAACTCACCTGGGATCAGTTCTGGAACATCATCTCCGCACCGCGTGTGCTGGCGGCGTTGAAACTGAGCTTCAGCACCGCGCTATACGCCGCGCTGATCAACGGTGTGATCGGCACGCTGCTGGCCTGGGTGCTGGTGCGCTATACCTTCCCCGGCCGCAAGATCATCGACGCGATGATCGACCTGCCGTTCGCACTGCCCACTGCCGTGGCGGGTATCGCGCTGACCGCGTTGTACACACCCAATGGTTTCGTCGGCCAGTTCGCGGCTGATCTGGGCTTCAAAATCGCCTATACCCCGCTGGGCATCACCCTGGCGCTGACCTTCGTCACACTGCCGTTCGTGGTGCGTACCGTGCAACCAGTGCTGGCCGACATTCCTCGGGAAGTCGAAGAAGCTGCCGCCTGCCTGGGCGCCAAGCCGTTGCAGGTGTTCCGCTACATCCTCGTGCCCGCGCTGCTGCCTGCTTGGCTCACCGGCTTTGCCCTGGCGTTTGCCCGTGGCGTTGGCGAGTACGGCTCGGTGATCTTCATCGCCGGCAACATGCCGATGAAGACCGAGATCCTGCCGTTGCTGATCATGGTCAAGCTCGACCAATACGACTACCGCGGCGCTACCTCCATCGGTGTGCTGATGCTGGTGGTTTCCTTTGTCCTGCTGCTGCTGATCAACTTGTTGCAGCGGCGCATCGAACGTCCATAAGGAGGCGCGGAACATGTCCCAATCGTCTATTTCCGCTGCGTCCTCGGCCAACGCTGCCCGTCGTGGCAGCGCGGCGTCCCGACGCATCCTGATCAGCCTTGGCTGGCTGGTGTTCGCGTTGTTCTTGCTGTTGCCATTGCTGATCGTGGTGACTCAAGGCTTGAAGAACGGCCTCGGCGCATTCTTCACCGCGATCCTGGAACCCGACGCGCTGTCGGCACTGAAACTCACGGTGATCGCCGTGGTGATCTCGGTGCCGCTCAACGTGGTATTCGGTGTCAGCGCCGCCTGGTGCGTGAGCAAGTACTCGTTCCGTGGCAAAAGTATCCTGGTCACGCTGATCGACCTGCCGTTCTCGGTGTCGCCGGTGATCGCGGGCCTGGTCTACGTGCTGATGTTCGGCGCCCAGGGCTTTTTCGGCCCGTGGCTGGCCGACCACGACATCCAGATCGTGTTCGCCTTGCCCGGCATCGTGTTGGCGACCATCTTCGTCACCGTGCCATTCGTGGCCCGTGAACTGATCCCGCTGATGCAAGAGCAGGGCACCCAGGAAGAAGAAGCCGCACGCCTGCTGGGCGCCAACGGCTGGCAGATGTTCTGGCATGTGACCGTGCCGAACATCAAGTGGGGCCTGATCTACGGCGTGGTGCTGTGTACCGCACGGGCCATGGGTGAGTTCGGCGCGGTGTCGGTGGTGTCCGGCCACATCCGTGGCGTCACCAACACCCTGCCACTGCACGTCGAGATTCTCTACAACGAATACAACCACGTCGCCGCGTTTGCGGTGGCCAGCCTGCTGCTGATCCTGGCGCTCTTCATCCTGCTGCTCAAGCAGTGGAGCGAGAACCGTATCAACCGCCTGCGCAAAAGCGCCGGTGAGGAATAAGTCATGTCGATCGAAGTCCGTAATGTCAGCAAGAATTTCAACGCCTTCAAGGCCCTGAACAGCATCAATCTGGACATCCAGAGTGGCGAGCTGGTGGCGTTGCTGGGCCCGTCCGGCTGCGGCAAGACCACCTTGCTGCGCATCATCGCCGGCCTGGAAACCCCGGATGACGGCAACATCGTGTTCCACGGTGAAGACGTGTCCGGCCACGATGTGCGTGATCGCAACGTCGGGTTTGTGTTCCAGCACTATGCGTTGTTCCGCCACATGACCGTGTTCGACAACGTCGCCTTCGGCCTGCGCATGAAGCCCAAGAACCAGCGCCCGAGCGAAAGCCAGATCGCCAGCAAGGTGCACGAACTGCTGAACATGGTGCAGCTCGACTGGTTGTCGGATCGCTACCCGGAACAACTCTCCGGTGGCCAGCGCCAACGTATCGCCCTGGCCCGCGCCCTGGCGGTCGAACCGAAAGTGCTGCTGCTGGACGAACCCTTCGGCGCCCTTGACGCCAAGGTGCGTAAGGAGCTGCGCCGCTGGCTGGCGCGCCTGCACGAAGACATCAACCTGACCTCGGTGTTCGTGACCCACGACCAGGAGGAGGCCATGGAAGTCGCCGACCGCATCGTGGTGATGAACAAGGGCGTGATCGAGCAGATCGGCTCACCAGGCGAAGTCTACGAAAACCCGGCCAGCGATTTCGTCTACCACTTCCTCGGCGACTCCAACCGCCTGCACCTGGGTGAAGACCAGCACGTGCTGTTCCGCCCGCATGAAGTGTCGCTGTCGCGCCACGAGCTGGAAGACCACCACGCGGCCGAAGTGCGCGACATCCGCCCGCTGGGCGCGACCACCCGTGTGACCTTGAAAGTGGAAGGCCAGAGCGAACTGATCGAAGCCGAAGTGGTGAAAGACCACGACAGCCTCACCGGTTTGGCCCGTGGCGAGACCCTGTTCTTCAAGCCCAAGGTCTGGCAAAAAGCTTAATCCCACCCATCCCCCCCTGTGGGAACCGGGCTTATGTGGGAGCGGGCTTGCTCGCGAAGGCGGCGTGTCAGTCAAAGATGTTGTGACTGAATCACCGCCTTCGCGAGCAAGCCCGCTCCCACATTTAGACTTTGCTCGGCTTTAGATCACGGCGCTCCACCGGCCCCGACCGCTCTTCGATCTGCTGCTTGAGGTCACCCCGCAACCCCACCAGAAACGCCAGCTCCGCCACCACAAACAGCGGCCCGACGATCAGTCCCGACACATCGTCCACGAACGCCGGCTTGCGCCCTTCGTAGTAGTGCCCGACAAACTGGATTACCCAGCCCACCACAAACATCCCGATGCCGCTGCTCAGCCACACCAGGGTGCTTTGCGCGGCCAGCACGTGCCCGGCCCACACCGACAAGCCCATCAGCAGCGTCATCAGCACGCCCAGCGCCAACTCCAGGCGCAGGTAAAACCACGCGGAAAACAGCGCGAGCAGAACGGCGGGTGAGAGCCAGAGCCCGCCCACTGCCCATTCGGGGCGCGACAGCAGCACCGCCACGGCCACGACAATCAGCGGGATGCCGATAAAGTGGCTGGCGATATTGCGCGGGTCGCGGTGGTAGGCAGCGTATTGACTGAGATGGTCGACGAGGCTTTTCATTGTTGTTCCTCCTGTAGGATGTTTGATCATGCCCTGTCAGCCTTTGCCTGACTGTCAGCTGGGCGACAATCTTCGGAGTGCTCATGGACACAGAGAAATGGCGTTCGCGACTGGCCATCGGTCACTGGTTCAGCCACCTGCCCGAGTCCTTTCAGCATAGCCTGCTGGCCCAGGCCCGGTTACGGCAGCTGGCGGCGGGGCAAACCCTGTTCAAGCGCGGCGACCCACCGTGCGGCTTGTATGCGGTGCTCGACGGCACCTTGCGCATCAGTGCAGTGAATGAGCAGGGCAAGGAAGCGATATTGAGCCTGGTGGAGCCGCCTTACTGGTTCGGTGAGATTTGCCTGTTCGACGGTTTGCCACGCACCCACGACGCCTGCGCCGTCGGGCCGTGCACCTTGTTGCAGGTGCCGCAGCAGGCGTTGTTGAATATCCTCGACGAAGCCCCGCACTACTGGCGCAACCTGGCGCTGTTGATGAGCCAGAAACTGCGCCTGAGTTTTATCGGCCTGGAACAGCTCAGCCTGATGCCGGCCCCGGTGCGCCTGGCCCATCGGTTATTGATGATCGTCGAAGGGTACGGCGACATCGAACACTCCAGGCGCGTGCTGCAACTGCCCCAGGAAGACTTGGCGGCGATGTTGAGCCTGTCGCGCCAGACCACCAATGCGTTGCTCAAGGGCCTGCAGGCCCAGGGCGTGGTGCGTTTGGGCTATGGCGAAATTGAAGTGCTGGATGTGCAGCGGCTGCGGGAGGTTGCGCATACCTGAGGGGGCCCCATCGCGGGCAAGCCCGCTCCCACAGTTGGAATGCGTACCCCTGTAGGCGCCGGCTTGCCGGCGATAGGGCCCTCACCATCGCCACAAAACGGTCTACCGCAACCCATCCCGAAACTGCCCCGGCGTCAGCCCCGTCCAGCGCTTGAATGCGCGGTTGAAACTGCTGGTGTCGGCAAACCCCAACAAATGACTGATCTCCGCCAATGAGCATTGCGGGTCGCGCAAATGCAGCAACGCGAGGTTCTCCCGGCACTCATTGAGCAACGCATCAAAGCGGCAGCCTTCGTCCGCCAGGTGCCGTTGCAGGCTGCGCAAGCTCAGGTGCAGCGCTTGGGCGACGCGTTCGGCACTCGGCTCGCCATCGGGTAGTTGCGCCTCGATCACCCGGCGCACCTTGCGCTCCCAGGTCAGGGGCTGCAGTTGGGCGAGGGTGCGCTTGAGCACGGTCTCGTTGTGCTCGGCCAGCTCCGGGTTGGCGTCGTCCAGGTGGCTGTCGAAGTCGTGGGCGGCGAATTCCAGGCGATCTTCCTCGGCAGCAAAAAATACCGGGGCGCGAAATACCGTGTGCCACGGCTGGGGATCGGCCGGTTCAGGCCGGCGCAGGTACACCGCCAGCGGTGCGTACTCACGGCCCAGCCGGTTGCGGCAGGTGCGCACGTAAATCGCCGCAAACGCATCGATGGCCTCGAACGCCGGGGCCGGGCTACCCTCAGGCTGCAGCAGGCGGAAGCGGTAACGCTCGCCGTCTCGGCTAAGCTCCAGGGCCAGGGCATCGCTGACCACCTGGTGATAGCGCACGATGCGCTCGAACACCTCGCGCAGGCTGCCGCTGGCCACCAGCGCATAGCCCAGCGCATGAAAGGTGGTGGGGCTGACAAACCGCGACACGCGCAAGCCGATCGCCGGGTCCCCGCTGGCCTGCACGGCCAGTTCCCACAAGCGTGTGGTGGCCGACAGCGGGTAGCGCGCATTCGGGTCGTCCATGTGCTGCGGGTCGAGCCCGGCCTGGGCGCACAGCGCGGCGCTGTCGAGGCCCAAGGCATCGAGCTGCTTGCGCAGGGCGCGGGTCCAGCTGGCGAGTGAAGTGGGTTCGGTCATGGCGATTGGCGCTTGCGGTCAACAGGTTGGCGTCCGGGGCTAGCGTCCTGCGAGATCGCTTGGGGCAGGATGGGCGCATCAATAAGCAAGAGGATGGAAGCATGGACGGTACTTCTGCAAGTCCCCAGCAGATGAACGCGCAACAGCGTTCGGCGCATATCCGTGACGTGGTGCTGGCCGAAGGCGTGCGCTTGCGCCAACAACACCCCTGGCTGCTGCATCAGGACGCGCTGGGCGCGGGCATCCTGGCGTTTGCGTTGGTGGGCATGGTGGGCTCGGCGGCGCTCTACATCACCGGCCACATGGCCTGGTGGTCGTGCCTGCTGCTCAATGCGTTCCTCGCCTCGCTGACCCACGAGCTGGAGCACGACCTGATCCACAGCATGTACTTTCGCAAGCAGCGCCTGCCCCACAACCTGATGATGGGCCTGGTCTGGCTGGCGCGACCGAGCACGATCAACCCGTGGGTGCGCCGGCATCTGCACCTCAACCACCACAAGGTTTCCGGCACCGAGACTGACATGGAAGAGCGCGCCATCACCAACGGCGAACCCTGGGGCGTGGCGCGGTTGCTGATGGTGGGCGATAACGTGATGTCAGCGTTTATCCGCATCCTGCGGGCCAAGACCTGGAAGCACAAACTCAGCATCCTCAAGCGCTCGCTGCTGGTGTACGCACCGCTGGCGCTGCTGCATTGGGGCGCGTGGTACGTGTTCCTCGGTTTTCACACGGCGAACGGGATCGCCAGCCTGTTGGGCGCGCCCATCGAATGGTCAGCCACCACCCTGCAAGTGATGCAGGTGATCGACATCGCCGCCGTCGTGATCATCGGCCCCAACGTGCTGCGCACCTTCTGCCTGCACTTTGTCAGCTCCAACATGCACTACTACGGCGATGTGGAGCTGGGCAACGTGATCCAGCAGACCCAGGTGCTCAACCCCTGGTGGATGTGGCCGTTGCAGGCGTTCTGCTTCAACTTCGGCAGCACCCATGGCATCCATCATTTTGTGGTGAAGGAGCCGTTCTACATCCGCCAGATGACCGCCAAGGTGGCGCATAAAGTGATGGCCGAGATGGGCGTGCGCTTCAATGATTTCGGGACGTTTGCCCGGGCCAATCGGCTTGGCTTTCCACCGCCAGCAGGGTTTCGATCAGCGCCTTCGCCGCAGGCGACAAGCGCACCCCAGCGCGGCTGATCACGCCGCAACGGTTATTCAGGCTGTCGAGGTTGTGAGGCAGGTTGCGCCAGTGCAGGACCTTCAATGCGCCGCTGGCCAATTCATCGACAAACGCCTCTTCGGCGCCTAGGCCAATGGCGTCGGACTGACGCACGATGGTGGCCAGCGCCGCGAACTGTTCAAGCTCAATGGCGGGTGCAAAATCGATGCGCCCGCTGAGGTTGGCGAGCAACTTGCGAATGCCCGGTGCAATCAACGGCGTGGCCAGCGGGAAACCGAACAGGTCGTTGGTGGAAAGGCTGTCCTTCGCCAGCAGCGGGTGACCGGCGCGGCAGAAAAATACGCTGCGCCGGGGCGTGAGGGCCTGGATCTGGAAGTTGGGGTCAGCCTCGAAGTGGCGCACATCGGCGATAAAGAATTCGATCTCCTCGCGGCTCAGGCTGCGCCCGAGTTTTTCCCAGTTATCCACCTGCAACGCGATGCGCACCTTGGGGTAGGTGGTGATAAACCGCGCCATGGCCTGGGGCACCAGGTTGACGGCTGCGACGGCATCGCTGCCCAGGCGCACTTCACCGGCGTCGAGCTTGGTCATGCGCGTGACTTCATGGCTGAGCAGCGCGGCGCCCTGGACCAGGCTCAAGGCATGTTGCAGCACCACCTGGCCCTCGGGCGTAGGGCGCAGGTCCTTGTGGGCGCGGTCCACCAACACGCAGCCGAACTCCTGTTCCAGACCCTGGATGCTGCGGCTGAACGCTGGCTGCGTGATGCCCATGGCGTCGGCGGCGCGCACAAAACTGCGGTGCTCGTTGAGCGCGATGAAGTAGCGCAGCTGACGAAGATCCATGGGGCGCCCGGCGTCCAAGAGGGGAACCGGGATTTTAAGGGGCTTGCTTATTCCGTCAATGAAGCATGTTTGTTTTATCTAGATCTTAAATGCATATCTATAGAGCAGGCACCGTGCGGTAGGTAGCCGGGCTGAACACCCGCGTCACCACCAGCATCGCCACCACGGTCACCGTGAGTACTACCCAGGCGCTGACAAAGGTGCCGGTCAGTTCACGCAGCCAGCCGGTCAACCAGGGCGAAATTGCATTGATCAAGAAGCCCACGCCCTGCACGAAGGCTGCCAGTTGCCCAGCTTGGCGCGGGTCGCGATGATGGTCGAGGGTCAGCAACAGGCTCAAGGCGAAACAGGCGCCCAGACCAAAGCCGATCAGCGCGACCCACAGGTGGGGAAACTGCTGCGGCGCCATCAGCAACCCGAGGTAACCCACGGTCTGCGCCAACAGGCTGATGCCGAGCAAGGGCCGACGGTCGATCCCGCGTTGGGCCAATACCGGCATCAGCAACGCCGCGATCACTTGGAAGATGGTCATGAACGCCAGCAGCGAACCACTCGGCAACACGCCCCAGCCCAGTTGCTGGTAGTACGCCGGCAGCCACGCCACCATGCTCATGTAGCCGCAGTTCACCAGGCCGAAATACAGCGCCAGCAACCAGGCACGGCGGTTGCGCAGGCCTTTGAAGGCGGGAATCACCAGGGCGCTTCTGGGCGCTCCCAGCGGCACAAATGCCCACAGCAACAACGCGGCCAACGCCGGCAACAGCCAGATTCCGAGCCCCGCCTGCCACTGCTGGAAGTGCGTGGCCACCACCGGGCTGAGCAACGCGGCCAGCCCGCCACCGGCCATCAGCGAGGCCGAATACACGCCCATCGCCACCGGCACGCGGTGATGGAATTCGCGCTTGATCATTGCCGGCACCAACGCTTGGATCAGCGCCACCCCGGCGCCGCCGAGCAAGGCTGTGACCAGCAGCGCCGAGGCCTGGCCCATCTGCCAGCGCGCCAGGCACGCCAACAGAATCATCATCAAGCCCAAGGCGATGCCGCGCCGCTCGCCCAGCCGTGCCTCCACCCGCACGCCGACCAGGGCCACCAGGCCCATGCACACCACGGGCAAGCTGGTGAGCAGGGCACTGCTCTGGAAGCTCAGGCCGGTGGCCTGGCGGATCTCGCCCAACAGCGGGCTGATGGAACTGAGGATCGGCCGCAGGTTCAGGCCCAGTACCACCAGCAGCCCCCAGCCGGCGAGGGATTTATTGAGGGTCATGCAGGGTTTTCCATTGCTGGTACAGGGTAGTCATGGCCGCGTCGGGCAGGTGCTGGATCGGCAGGCGCTGCTCGTCCAGGGGTAAGCCGACCTGTTGCCCAATCGCCGCCGTCGACAAGCCGAAGGGCTCGGCCATTGCGTTGCTGGCCGCAAACACCACCCGTTCCACGCCGCACAGGTACATGGCGCTCAGGCACATCGGGCAGGGCTGGCCGCTGGCGTAGATCACGCAGCCTTCCAGGCGCGCACCGAGTTGGCGGCTGGCCGCGCGGATCGCCAGCAGCTCGGCGTGAGCGGTGGGATCTTGGGTCAGGTGGATTTCGTTCACCGCTTCCGCCAGTACCTCGCCGTTGTGCGTCAGGACCGCGCCAAACGGCCTGCCGCCTTGACTCACATTGGCCCGGGCCAGGGCGATGGCGCGTTGCAGGTGCGGGTGGTCATCGCTCATGGCGCTACCTCGGGGAGGAATGGAGGGTGAAGTATGGGCAGCGGCCTTGGTATTCTGAAATTAAATATAACCATGCCAACCAGTGGCAAAGAGAATGGTGAGGCCCATGTTCGACCCCGTGTTGCTGCGTAGCTTTGTCGCCGTGGTGGACTGCGGCAATTTCACCCGCGCCGCCGAGCGCCTGCATTTGACCCAGTCCACCGTCAGCCAGCAGATCCGCCGCCTGGAGGACGCCGTGGCGTGCCAACTGCTCGACCGCGACCAGCGCCGGGTTGTCGCCACTGCCGAAGGCGAGCGTTTGCTGGCCTACGCGCGGCGCATCCTCGCGCTGCATGAAGAGGCCGCCGACGTCTTGATCAACCAGCAAAGCGACGGCGTGTTGCGCCTGGGCGTGCCGGAAGACTTTGCGGCCGAACGCCTGATGCCATTGCTGTCGGCGTTTGTGGTGGCCTACCCCCGGGTGCGTCTGGAGGTCACCAGCGGCCTCGGCCCGGAACTGCAGCGTCAATACCGGAGCGGTGAGTTTGATGTGCTGCTGGTCAAGCAGATGGGCGACAGCGATGACTGCCTGGCTTCCTGGCCGGAGCCTTTGTGCTGGGTCGACAGCCGGAGCACGCCATCCCTGGGGCGCGACCCGCTGCCCTTGGTGGCGTTTCCGGTGGGTGGCCTGTACCGCAACGAAATGCTGCAGCACCTGGAAGTTGGCGGCTGGCGTTGGCGCATCGGCTATTCCAGCGCCAGCCTGGCCAGCGTGTGTTCAGCCGTGGCGGCGGGGTTGGGCATCAGCCTGTTGCCCAAACGCGTCGTGCAGGCAGGGCACGTGGTGCTGGGACCAGACAGTGGCCTGCCCGCCGTGCAGGGCGTGCGGCTGGCCCTGTATGCCCGCAGTGGTTTAGGCCCGGCAGGGCAGACCTTGCAGCGCCAATTGCTCGATTTGTGCGCAAACAGCCCTGCCTGAGCCATGCCTTTGCCGAATATTTTTTATGCCTCAAAAGCATCGAAAAACGCGGCCTACGCGCCAGGCCGCGCAGGACGTGGCTTTGGCGTTTCGGGATGTATCATTTATTCACTTTAGATCTATGTATAACTTTAAAGATTACTTTAAGAGATAAGCGTCTGGCCCCGATGATTCAGCCCTCGACGGCCTCCCAGGCAGGCCTGTCGGTTTTTTTGTTTCAAAACCGTAGGGAGTGAATCAATGGGCAATGTCCAGACCGCCGCCAGTGCACCCGAGGCGCTGTGGCGCCAGGCACCAGGTGGTGAGTTGGTTGACCTTGGCCGGCCGCACCGTGCGCCGTTGGGGCAGCAGCGTTTGCAGCAAGCCCCGAAACGCTTTTCGAGCCGCCGCGAAGGCCTTTTGCTGGGCTTGCTGGTGCTGGCCCTGCACGGCGCGGTGATCTATTGGGTGAGCCAGAAGTCGACCCCGGTGTTGCCGATTGTGCCGCCGGAAATTCCGCCGATGACCATCGAGTTTTCCCAGCCGGCGCCGCCTGTGGTCGAGCCGCCTCCACCGGTTCCGCCACCCCCGCCGCCGCCTGTGGTCGAGCCACCGCCACCGGTGGTGGATGAATTGGCCGCCAAGCCGGCGCCACCCAAACCGATTCCAAAACCCAAGCCCAAGCCAGTGCCAAAACCTGAGCCCAAGCCCGCGCCTAAACCGGTCGAGCAGCCACCTGCGCCACCGACGCCCGCGCCACCGGCTCCCCCTGCGCCGGCCGCACCGCCGTCGCCGGCACCCGTGACACCGGCTTCGGCCAACGCCGCGTACTTGAAGAACCCGGCGCCCGAATACCCCTCGTTGGCCCAGCGCCGGGGCTGGGAAGGCACGGTGTTGCTCAGGGTGCATGTGTTGGCCAGCGGCAAACCGGGCGAGATCCAGGTCCAGAAGAGCAGCGGTCGCCAGCAACTCGACGACGCCGCGCTGGCCGCCGTGAAGCGCTGGAGTTTCGTGCCGGCCAAGCAGGGCGACGTGGCACAGGACGGCTGGGTCAGCGTACCGATCGATTTCAAGATTCACTAACTATTCGGCTGCGGTGTGTTGGACACGCCGCGACCTGCACAGAGGGAAAACATCATGGCATTAGCATCTCCACTTGAATCCATCGAAAGCGCGGTGATCTGGCTGCTGGTGGTCTTTTCGGTTGCCACCTGGGGCTTGGCCCTGCTCAAGGGCGTGCAGTTCGGCCGCCTCAAGGCGCAGGATCGCAAGTTCCATAAACAGTTCTGGGCGGCGTCGAGTCTCGACTCTGCCGCCGAACTGGCCGAAACCCAGCCCGGTGCGGCCGCTCGAGTCGCCCAGGCCGGTTATGCCGCGATCCAGGTGGGCGATGCGCCACACGCCGCCGATTTGAGCCAGGCCATCAACCACCAGGACCGCCTCGAACGCGCCCTGCGCCAGCAGATCGTGCGTGAACGCCGCTCCCTGGAAACCGGCCTGGCCGTGGTCGCCAGTATCGGCAGCACCTCGCCGTTCATCGGTCTGTTCGGCACCGTGTGGGGCATCATGGAAGCGTTGAAAGGGATCAGCGCCGCCGGTTCCGCCAGCCTCGAAACCGTGGCTGGCCCGATTGGTGCCGCACTGGTTGCAACGGGTGTGGGTATCGCCGTCGCCGTACCTGCGGTGCTGGTCTACAACTACTTCCTGCGTCGCCTCAAGCTGACCGCCGCCGACCTGGACGACTTTGCCCACGACTTCTACAGCCTGGCGCAGAAGAATTCCTTCCGCGTGCTGCTGCACCCAGCCCTGAACAAAGCGGCTGCCGGCAACCCGCAAAAAGTGAAGGAGGCGTCCTGAGATGGCTTTCTCCACGCAAGACAGCGATGAGGTGCTGAGCGAGATCAACGTGACGCCCCTGGTGGACGTGATGCTGGTGCTGCTGGTGGTGTTTATCGTCACCGCGCCGCTCTTGACCAACGCGATTCCGATCAACCTGCCCAAGACCCAGGCCGTGGCCCCGGTGGAGCAGAAAGACCCGCTGGTGGTGAGCATCGACGGCGCCGGCAAACTGTTTATCAACAAGGACGAAATCCAGCCGGACCTGCTGGAATTCAACCTGCAGGCGGCCAAGGCCAAGGACCCCGATGTGCGGGTGCAACTGCAGGCTGACGATGGAGTGAACTACGGCGAAGTGGCGCGAGCCATGGCGTCGATCGAACGCGCGGGCATTACCAAGCTGTCGGTGATTACCGCGCGTTAATTGCAAAAGCCTCGACAAGTTTTTGGCCGTCTCCTTGGCAGGGTGCGGCCTTTTTTTATTCTGGAAATGTATATGAGTGTGTAGTGCTCCGTCGTGGTCTCTGTAATATTCACTGTTGTTTTCTAGTGTTTCCGAACGTGAGATTTGTCGAAGGTTTTATTATTTTACTGGGGTGATATATGGTGATTTTGTCGGAGCAAAAAATAAATGGGTATTCGGTTCCCTGTTCATCTTGTCAGCGTATTGACCCAACCTGCCTCTGAAGTTAAAAAAACGGATCAATCCCGCATTCATGAAGATGTGATCCCGCCTTCTAAAACGCTCACCCCTTTATCGGATGTTTCTCAGACATCCCTTCCGATAGTATTCGACCCACCGCCGTTGAAGGAAAATGATCAAGTCAATGCTTATCTGAAGTCGCATGCTTCCCGCCTGATGACACCAGAAAATGAAATGTCAAAACTTCTGACAACTAAAATTAATAAGCGCTGGCATATACATGTTGATCCGGATAAAACATTCCTGGTTACATTCAAGCGTTCAGGGCGCACCGAAAAAGATGTTGTGGAAAAAGTGACGCTGACTCAGGCGGCATTGAAAAATCTCCAAGGGGTGCCGATTGAAGATAATAAGAACTGGCTCCAGAAGTTTGGTCAATACGTTTCACCCTTGATATTTGCTTACAGTAGAGGGGAGGAGGTGGTTGAACATTTGCATGCGGAACAAGGTATCTATCATGATCCGGCATCTGCGGCGGTTCCGCCCTACAGTGCATCCACGCGTGTCGACATACCTGTCGCCGACTTTAAAGCCCTGGTCTGGGACACAGACCGAACACAGCTGTACAAAAATGCGCTTACCACTTTTTGGGAGAATCAATCCGACTCCTATACAACCTTGAGCAGGATGGCTTTCGTCAAGGCCATCAAGTATCAGAGTCTTGAGGGGAGCCTGGGCCCGCAGGAGGTAGAACTGGCCCAGCGTGCAATGGGGCCCTTTGCGCAGAAACCATGGTCTGAACTGAGCGTTCAAGACTTTGAGAGGCGCACCTTGCAGGACCCGGGCCTGGACATCGGTCTGGTTAGCGTAAACGGTATAAAGTCGACAGACTTGCTGTGTGTGACGGATAAGAAAACCCAACTGACATTGCTGTATGTTCCTGGTAACTCTTCGCCACTGCACCGTTTTGATAACCCTCAGCAGATGGGTGTGTGGCTGGCCAAGCAGTCCGCCGATCCGGTCAAGCTCGCTTCGCTCATGGCGCACTTTTCCCTCGAAGACCAGGCAGACAAAACTTTTTCCAATGGTGTACATCAGGCTTTGCGAGGCTTGGGTGCCTGGTCGACTGCGCAGGAGGAGGAAGGGTTCGGCTTTTCCAAAATCAATGATTGGTTACCCGAACGCTACATCCAGATTGGCCAGGTAAGTGGCGATCCGTTTCAGGAGGTCATGACTCGACAAAAGGCGCGGTCATTCTCGGATGCCGACAATGCAATCGTCAGTGACAGTGATTATACAAAGGGCAAGATAATCCAAGGTTTGGACGAGGCTGCCAAAGTCGCACTGTTCATGACGCCCTTGGCGATTGTAATGCCAGAAGTGGCGCTGGCATTGGATGCATTTTACTTGGGGGCGGGTATCGCCGAGACCGGAGTTGGCATTGACGATTTAACCAAGGGCAAATCCACTGGAACCGACCGAATTGTATTTGGTGCGTTGAATGCTTTACCACCACTGGTGATACATGGGAGTAGCTCGGTTTTGAAGCCTGAAAGCGGGGCTGTTATACCTTCAAGTTCGGTGGTTGAGCCGCGACCAGCATTATTCAGGGCGCCACAACGTATAAATGGTCATATCGGATACCCCATGGGGCCTACTTCGGCGCCGAGGCTAATTAAATCGTTCGAAATCCCCTTGGATGACGTAATGGTTACGGCTCAAAAAGCGTACGCCATTTCTGTCAATGGGTACTATGTGCCGGTCATGTATGACTTGGAAGTCGGTGCTTGGCGGGGGCGCGATTTGGCGGGACGCATTGGGAATATATTTTATTGGCGTGAAACTCCGGGCGAATGGTTGTCGGGCACCCGCGAGCAGATGTTGGCGCGTGCTGAAGCGAAGTTGGCGTCGGTTAAAAATAAAACATTCACATTGCCTGTATTGCCCTCGATATCGTTGAACCCTACAGAAATACCCAAGGTGATACATTATTTCTGGGCCGGAAATGAAATGCCTGAGCACCTTGTCAAAAATATCATGGAAAACGCTCGAAAAAGCCCAGGGTATAAATCGATTGTGCACGTTGATGCCAATAGTCAGAGTGCCTTTTCCATGATTAAAGATGCACTGGATAATAAGGTGGTCGGCCTTGAAGTGCATGACTTGAAAACAGATGAAAGCTTTCATGAGCTCAATGCTGGGCAATACGGTGAGATGTATAAATACTTTCGCTCGGGACAGGGACAGAATTTTGCGGCTTCTTCAGACGTCATGCGGGCGGTGTTAATCAAACGGTACGGTGGCATATATTTGGACACCGATGATGCGCTAACCCATTCCGTAGGTGACGTTTCTTTAATGGCCTCCCCCAATGATATTTTGTTGAATTCACCTGTCACCTACGAGCCTGCGGATTTTTTCGGATTTAACAATAGTAATTTTGGCAGCCATGCGGGTAATCCTACCTTTGATAAAATTCTCGAAGAAATGTATCGACGCTTCAAAAACACCAAGAATTGGCTGGACGCCAATCGACCTTTTATAGGGGAAGGTGCAACTAAATCAGAGCTGGAGTCGTACAAGGTATATGAAAAGAAAATTTTTGAAGTGACAGGGCCTGTCGTTTTCAACGACGTCCTTAAACAAGAAAATTATGGTTTATTCCCAATTCTCGACGATTTTCACGAGATAATGGGCGACGCCCTGATAATGCCCGAAGGCTATGGTCGGGAGCTGCAGCAAGCCCTGGATTTCTACCAGTCCATGCACTCGAAATTTGGGGTCGACATAGGAGGCGAACATTCCATGCTCCACTCCCGTTGAGCCGATGTTTGTATGCGACGGTTTCATCCCGACACGTAGGTGTCGGGTTCCCTGATGCATACCCTTGAACGGTTGCTGGATCTAACGTGGTTTTTGGTTATTAATAAATAGCTTCTTATTCCTTAACGAATATAAACCTCGTCCCTATACTGGTCAGCAACGTTAAACGCTGCAGGAGGGCACACCCATGCACAGCGAGTTGATTCGTTACCTGATCGTGCCGGGCTGGCAAGGATCGCCAGAAGATCATTGGCAAAGTCATTGGCAGAAAAGCCTGCCCAACAGTGCGCGTGTGGAGCAGGCCGATTGGCTGACACCCCGTCGCGAAGACTGGGTGGCAGCGCTGGCCGAGGCCATCGCGGCCGACAGCACGCCGGTGATCCTCATCGCCCATAGCCTGGGTTGCATCACCGTAGCGCACTGGGCCGCCACCGCGCCGGTGCAGTTTTTGCGTCAGGTGCGCGGCGCCTTGCTGGTGGCGCCCGCCGATGTCGAACGCCCGGCCTGTGCCCCCGCCCTGCGCAACTTTGCGCCGATTCCCACCGACCTGTTGCCGTTCCCCAGCCAAGTGGTCAGTTCCGACAACGACAGCGCCGTCAGCGCTCCCCGGGCCCTGGAACTGGCGCGCAACTGGGGCGCCGAAGCCGGCATCCTCGCAGGCGCCGGCCATATCAATGTGAAATCCGGCCACCAGCGCTGGGAGCAGGGCTTCGCTTACCTCTATCGCCTGCAACACCGCCTTGAGCACCACGCCCGGCGTACTGCCTGAACATTTTTCAACGCCCCGTCCCTTGAGTGGATCTGGGGCGGGAGCCTGCCATGAGTCTGCATGAAACCTACGGCCAGCCTTTGCTGACCTTCCCCGACGCCGAAAAAAGCCCGCTGAGCATCCGCGCCAAGGCTTTGGTATTCGTCGACCCACGCTCGCGCCAACTGCGCGAAGACCTCGAAAGCCTCGCCCCCCGTGCCTTGCCCGTGTTGATTCGTGGCGAGACCGGTAGCGGTAAAGAACTGTTGGCGCGGCATATCCACCGTGGCAGTGATCGCGGCGGTTTGTTTGTGTCGGTCAATTGCGGAGCGATCAGCCCCACTTATGCGGACGCCGAGTTGTTCGGCTATGCCGCCGGCAGCCACAGTGGCGCGGCCAGCAGCCGGGCCGGGTGGTTTGGTTCAGCCAATGGCGGCACCTTGTACCTGGATGAGATCGGCGACTTGCCGTTGCCGATCCAGGTCAAATTGCTCGCCGCCCTTGAGAACCACGAAGTCACCCGCGTCGGCGCCCATCAGCCCAGCCCCGTGGACGTGCGCCTGGTGGCCGCCACCAGCATCGACCTGGCCCAGGCCGTGGCGGCGGGCAAATTTCATGAGCGGTTGTTCCATTACCTGAGCGAGGGCCAGCTGGAGCTACCGGCGTTGCGTGAGCGCATCGGTGACATCCTGTCCCTGGCCGAATACTTCCTCGGCATCTACAGCCAGCGCCTGGACCTGCCGGTGCCGCTGATCAGCGAAGCCGCCCAGCGCGTGCTGGAACACCACAGCTGGCCGGGCAATACCCGCGAGTTGGAAAACGTCATTCACTTCGCGTTGCTGGTGAGCAGTGGCGACGAGATTTTGCCCGAGCATTTGAACTTGCCGGCGGCGGGCTCGCCTTTGGAGCAGGTGCAGCGGATTGTCGAGGCAGCGAGCCCCTCTGACCGCTTGGCCCTCAAAGCCTACCTCGCCTCCCTGTAGGAGCCGGCTTGCCGGCGATGGCGGTCTTCAAGGCGCCATCGCCGCGGTGCGACGATTCGACAAGCCGGGCTCCTACAGGTAGGTGGGGAGAGGGAGTTGTATGAACAAAATGGAATATCAACGTGAATAAAAGATATTATTCGGGAATAAAAAATCTAGGTATTGTCACTCCCACGCCGCGATAGCATTTCGCTGGCACACCCTATAAAAACGGTCGTCAGAGACGCCCCGGAATGTCGATAAGGACACTGCATGAAAAAGGTTCTGTTGTTTACCGCACTGGCGGCTGCCCTGACTGCAAGCTTCGCCCAGGCCAACGAGAAGCTGGTGGTGGCTGCCACCCCGATCCCGCACGCGGAGATCCTCGAGCTGGTCAAGCCAACCCTGGCCAAAGAAGGCGTGGACCTGGAAATCAAAGTCTTCACCGACTACGTGCAGCCTAACGTGCAAGTGGCCGAGAAGCGCCTGGACGCCAACTACTTCCAGACCCTGCCGTACCTGGAAAACTTCAACAAGGGCAAGGGCACCAACCTGGTGACCGTGGTCGGCGTGCACGTTGAACCGTTCGGCGGCTACTCGAAGAAGATCAAGAACATCTCTGAACTCAAAGACGGCGCCACCGTTGCCATTCCTAACGAAGGCTCCAACAGCGGCCGTGCCCTGTTGCTGCTGCAGAAGGCCGGGGTGATCACCCTCAAAGACCCGACCAACGCCCTGGCCACCCCGAAAGACATCGCCAGCAACCCGAAACACCTGAAATTCAAGGAGCTGGAATCGGCCCTGCTGCCACGTGTGCTGGACCAGGTTGACCTGGACCTGATCAACACCAACTACGCCCTGGAAGCCGGCCTGAACCCAGCCAAGGACGCGCTGATCATCGAAGACGCCAAGTCCCCGTACGTGAACTTCCTGGTGGCTCGCCCGGACAACAAGGACAGCGACGCTATCCAGAAACTGTCCAAGGCCCTGACTAGCCCGGAAGTCAAAGCCTTCATCGAGAAGAAGTACAACGGCGCAGTCGTGCCGGCGTTCTGATGTAACCCAAAACCCCCTTCAAGGTTTCAACGCCGACGGCTTTCATAGTGTCGGCGTTTTTTATGACTGGAACACAATCAAAACTGTGGGAGCGGGCTTGCTCGCGAAAGCGGTCTGTCAGCAACAGATGTGTTGACTGATCCACCGTATTCGCGAGCAAGCCCGCTCCCACATTTTGGTCTTCATTGGATTAAAGAGCGCGGCTGTTGATGGCCCTGCGTAGCGCCACCAACCACTTCACCAGTTCTTGCGGGTCAATCGGTTTCGCTTCGTTCATGGTTCATTCCCTCGAAACGGCTTTCCTGCGACCCCAAGACCATAGCTGCCACCTGTCAAACCCGCGAATCCGGGGGTTATCTTTTTGGGTGATATCAATATGCTATTTAGGTATTTAAATTTTAATTTTTATACCTTTAAAGTTCGCGCTACCCGACGTTACCCACGCCGGTCTGGATTGCGCTCGCTGCATTACCCCTGCGGCGTCATGGATTGCCAATGACCTTCGATTTCGCTTTTATCCTCAGCACCTTGCCGGCGTTTCTGAAAGCCGTGGGGGTGACGCTGCAAGTGGGCCTGATCGCCATTGCCACCTCCCTGCTGGTGGCGCTGATCAACGCCGCGCTGCTGGTGTTTCGCACGCCCTACGTGTCGCGCCTGGTGGCGCTGTACGTAGAGCTGGCGCGTAACACGCCGCTGCTGATCCAACTGTTTTTCGTCTACTTCGCGCTGCCGGCCCTGGGTTTGAATATCTCCGGGTTCTGGGCGGCGATCATCACCATGACGTTCCTCGGTGGCGCCTACCTCACCGAAGTGCTGCGCGCGGGCGTGGAAGCGGTGCCGCTGGCGCAGATCGAGTCGGGCAAGTCCATTGGCCTGTCGGACTGGCAACTGCTGCGCCACGTGATCCTGCCCCAGGCCGGCATCCTCAGCCTGCCGGCGCTGTTCGCCAACTTCATCTTCCTGCTCAAGGAGACCACCGTGGTGTCTGCCGTGGCGGTGCCGGAGATTCTCTACACCACCAAGAGCTACATCGCCCTCTACTACAAGACTTACGAAATGCTCGCCGTGCTGACGCTGATCTGCGTGCTGTTGTTTTTGCCGTTGTCGCTGCTGCTCAGCCGCCTGGAAAGGAGGCTCCAGCATGGCCAGTTCGGGTCTTGAGTTGTTGTGGGTATCGTTGCCGCAACTGGGCAAGGGCGCCGCGCAAACCCTGTCGATTTCGTTGCTGAGCATCGCCTTCAGCACCGTCGGCGGCGTGTTGTACGGCGTGCTGCGCACCTTGAACAACCGGCTGATCAACGCCGTGCTGCGGGTGTACCTGGAGCTGTTCCGCGCAATCCCGGTGCTGGTGTGGTTGTACCTGCTGTTTTTTGGCCTGCCGATTTTCTTCGGGTTGAGCCTCCCGAGCTTCTGGTGCGCAGTGCTGGTGCTGTCGCTGTGGGGCGCCAGTGAAGTGGGCGAGGTGGTGCGTGGTGCGTTGCATTCGCTGCCCCGTGGCCAGCGCGAAGCCGGCTTGTCGATTGGCCTGTCCGACCCACAACTCTACGGCTATGTACTGCTGCCCCAGGCCCTCAAGCGCATGACCCCGCCGACCATCAACGTCTACACGCGCATCATCAAGACCAGCTCCCTGGCGGTGCTGATTGGCGTGGTGGATGTGATCAAGGTTGGCCAGCAAATCATCGAGCGCACCTATGAATCCGTGTTGATCTACGGCGTGCTGTTCCTGTTTTTCTTCTTTATCTGCTACCCGTTGTCGGCTGCCTCCAAGGTGCTGGAACGGCGCTGGGCCCAAGCATGAGCGCATTGATCGAGTTCCAGGGTTTCAACAAATACTTCGGCGAAGCGCAGGTGCTCAAGGGCATCGACCTGCGCGTGCAAAGCGGCGAAGTGGTGGTGATCCTCGGCCCCAGCGGCTGTGGCAAAAGCACCCTGCTGCGTTGCCTGAATGGGCTGGAAGTGGCCCACAGCGGCAGCCTGCGCTTTGCCGGCAATGAGCTGCTGGATAAAAAAACCGACTGGCGCCAGGTGCGCCAGGACATCGGCATGGTGTTCCAGAGCTACCACCTGTTCCCGCACATGAGCGTGCTCGATAACATCCTGCTCGGTCCGCTGAAAGTGCAGAAGCGCGACCCTCGCGAAGCCCGCGAGCAGGCCGAAAAACTGCTGGAGCGCGTGGGCCTGGCCGACAAGCGCGACGCCTTCCCGCGCCAGCTCTCCGGCGGCCAGCAGCAACGCATCGCCATCGTCCGTTCGTTGTGCATGAACCCCCAGGTCATGCTCTTTGATGAGGTCACCGCCGCCCTCGACCCGGAGATGGTCAAGGAGGTGCTGGAAGTGATCCAAGGCCTGGCCCGTGATGGCATGACCCTGCTGATCGTCACCCACGAAATGGCCTTTGCCCGCGCCGTCGCCGACCGCGTGGTGTTTATGGAGGCCGGGTGCATCCTCGAACACAACACCCCTGAGGCATTCTTTACGAACCCGCAAACCGCACGCGCGCAGCAGTTCCTGGAGAAGTTCTCCTTTGTTTCAACACTGCCCAAGAAACCCAAGGAACTGGAGCTGATATGAAAAAGTTACTGCTGCCACTGTTGGCCGTCGCACTGCTGGCCGGCTGCGATAAAAAGGCCGAAGAGCCTGCCAAACCGGCTGCCGCTGCGGCGAGCTACCTCGATAAGATCAAGGCGCGCGACAAACTGATCGTCGGCGTGTTCACCGACAAACCGCCGTTCGGTTTTGTGAACGAAGCGGGCCGCTACGTCGGGTTTGATACCGACATCGGCCGCCAATTCGCCAAGGACCTGCTGGGCGATGAGAACAAGGTCGAGTTCGTTGCCGTCGAGCCCGCCAGCCGAATCCCGTTCCTGCAAAGCGACAAGGTCGATTTGATCCTCGCCAACATGACCGTGACCCCGGAGCGCAAGGAAGCGGTGGACTTCACCAACCCCAACCTGAAAGTCGCGGTGCAGGCCCTGGTGCCAAACGACAGTGCGGTGAAAAGCCTGGATGACCTGGCCACCCGCACCACCATCGTCACCACTGGCACCACCGCCGATATCTGGCTGACCAAGAACCACCCAGACTGGAAACTGCTCAAGTTCGAGAAAAACTCCGAATCGCTGCAAGCGCTGTCGGCAGGTCGTGGCGATGCCTATGCCCAGGATAACCTGGTGCTGTTCAGCTGGGCCAAGCAGAACCCGGGCTACCGCGTGCTGGAACAGAAACTCGGCGATGAAGCGCCGATCGCGCCAGCCGTGAAGAAAGGCAACACCGAACTGCGTGACTGGGTGAATGCCGAGTTGGCCAAGTTGGGTGAGGAGAAGTTCCTGCTCAAGCTGTACGACCAATATGTGCGCAAAGAGCTGAGCGATGACACCAAGCCTGAGAGCGTGATTGTTGAAGGCGGTAAGTGGCAGGGTTGATCAGTCAGTTATTGAGTGGCTGATCTACCGCTATCGCAGGCAAGTCGAATCGTCGCACCGCAGCTCCCACAGTTGTCCGCATTCCAAAGGTGGAACTCGGTCAAATGTGGGAGCTGCGGTGCGACGATTCGACTTGCCCGCGAAGAGGCCCTTGCAGGCGATGACTATTCCGGCCAATGCCACGCCGGCGCATCCAGAATCCCCTGCCCAACGATCTGGGTCTCTCCCAGCACCTTCTCCAGCACAATCGAATTGCACCCCTCATCCTGCTGCAACGCCGCAATCAGGCGGCTGGCATGGGACACCACCCACACCTGGCAGTGATGGGACGCCTGCATGATCAAGCGCGCCAGCGCCGGCAGCAGGTCCGGATGCAGGCTGGTTTCCGGCTCGTTCAGCACCATCATGGTCGGCGGCCGTGGCGTCAGCAGCGCCGCGATCAGCAGCAAGTAGCGCAAGGTCCCGTCCGACAACTCCGCCGCCGACAACGGCCGCAGCAAGCCTTCCTGATAGAACTCAATCGCAAAACGCCCGCCCTGCAACGGCTGGATATTCAAGCGTGCGCCGGGGAATGCATCGCTGACGGCCCGCTGCAACGCCTCGGGGTCGCCAATCTCCCGGATCGTCTGCAAGGCGGCCGCCAGGTCGCGCCCGTCGTGATGCAGCACGGGCGTGCGTGTGCCCAACTGAGGCTGACGCACCGGAGCATCCACATCGCTGCGAAAGTGATCATAAAAACGCCAGCCACGGATGCTTTCGCGCAGCAGCAACACTTCCGGCGAGCCGCGCAGGCTACCGACCTGATCAAACAGGCTGTGATAGTTGGGGGTGTGCTGGGCCAGCACATCCCAGCTTCGACCGTCGCGCGCGCGCACCATCGGTCCCGAACGCTGCACCAGCAGACTGGCTGGGCGGTAGATAGGGCCGGCCCAGATGCATTCCTTCTTCACTTCCGGGTCGAGGGAGAAAAAGGACAAGCTTGGCTCGGGCAAGCCCAGTGAAATGGCGTAGCTGAAATCGTCCCCGGCAAACCCCAGGCGCAGGCGCTTGACGCCTTGGCGCACGGTGGACTCGATGGGCACCTCGCCGTTGCGCATGCGTCGGCTGATGTTTTCCGGCCCGGCCCAGAAGGTGGAGTCCAGCCCACCCTCCCGGGCCAATGCATTGATCACCCCGCCCTGGGCGGTTTCGGCCAGCAGGCGCAGGGCGCGGTACAAGTTGGACTTGCCGCTGCCATTGGGGCCGGTGACCAGGTTGAGCCGGTCCAGGGGCACCACCAATTTATTGATCGAGCGGTAATTGGCCACCGCGAGGGTTTTCAGCATGAGAGGTGCCGCGATTGAAGGAAGACTGCATGTTACCTGTGAGAGCACAGAGGATGAGTGTCGGAAATATCTTGAGTCTTCGCCAGTTGTACACCTGCAACGTGGAACCCTGATCTAAGCTCACAGTCGCATACACACTGGCACGTCGGCATCACGCATAAGGAGCCTGCATGGGCGGTCGTACTTCCACATTGATCTTCGGACTTGGCCTACTGACGCTGTTGAGCGGCTGCGGCCAGGAAAAGGCCGAACCCAAGGCCCATTCCCGGGTGTTTGTGCAAACCGTGCAGTCGGCGGACTTTGCCGCAGCGGTCACCCTCACGGGCGATGTCCAGGCCCGGGTGCAAACCGACCTGTCCTTCCGCGTCGGCGGCAAGATCATCCAGCGCATGGTGGACGTCGGCGACCGCGTGACCGCCAAGCAAGTGCTGGCCAAGCTCGATCCCAAGGATCTGCAGACCAACGTCGATTCCGCCCAGGCCCAGGTCGTGGCCGAGCAGGCGCGAGTCAAACAGACTGCCGCCGCCTTTGTGCGCCAGGAAAAGCTGCTGCCCAAGGGCTACACCAGCCGCAGTGAATACGACGCCGCCCAGGCTGCATTGCGCAGCAGCCAAAGCGCGCTGGCTGCCGCGCAGGCCCAATTGGCCAATGCCCGCGAACAGCTGGGCTACACCGCGTTGATTGCTGACGCGCCGGGTGTGATCACTGCGCGCCAGGCCGAAGTGGGCCAGGTGGTGCAGGCCACTGTGCCGATCTTCAGCCTGGCCCAGGACGGCGAGCGCGATGCGGTGTTCAACGTGTATGAGTCGCTGCTGGTGGAGCCGCCACCCGACGCGCCGATCACCGTCAGCCTGCTGGAGAACCCCAGCATCAAGGCCGTGGGCAAAGTGCGCGAAGTCACGCCAGCCGTGGCCGCCAACACCGGCACCGTGCAAGTGAAGATTGCCCTGCAGGCGCTGCCTAAAGGCATGGAGCTGGGCTCGGTGGTCAGCGCCACCGCCAATGGCCCGGCCAAACCCAGCATCGAACTGCCCTGGGCAGCGCTCACCAAAGACCTCAACGAACCGGCCGTGTGGTTGATCGACGGTGACGGCAAGGCGCAATTGCACAAGGTCACGGTGGCGCGGTACCTCACGGGCAAAGTGATCATTGCCGATGGACTCAAGGGCGGCGAAAAGGTCGTGGTGGCGGGCGGGCAGTTGCTGCACCCCGGCATGGTGGTCGAGATAGCGCAGCAAGGAGTCCAGCCATGAAGCGCCTGACGGCGGTGCTCGCCGCCAGCCTGTTGCTGGTCGCGTGCTCCAAGGAAGAGGCGCCACCGGAGCCCGTGCGCCCGGTGCTGTCCATGGAGGTGAAAGCCGAAGACCAGGAAAACCTCGGTCGCTTCGCGGGCACCATCCAGGCGCGCTATGAGAGCAACCTGGGTTTCCGTGTGCCAGGCCGCATCGCCCGCCGCGCCGTGGATGTGGGCGCCGAAGTGGAGAAGGGCGCCTTGCTCGCAGTGCTCGACCCTACCGACCAGCAGAACCAGTTGCGCGCCGCCCAGGGCGACCTGGCCCGGGTGCAGGCGCAGTACATCAATGCCCAGGCCAATGCCCGTCGTCAGCAAGAGCTGTTTAACCGTGGCGTCGGTGCCCAGGCCCAGTTGGACGTGGCCCAGACCGACCTGAAAACCACCCAGGCGTCCCTTGACCAGGCCCAGGCTTCGGTCAACCAGGCCAAGGACCAGCTCAACTACGCCGAACTGCGCACCGACCACGCCGGCATCGTCACCGCCTGGAATGCCGAGGCTGGCCAGGTGGTCAGCGCCGGCCAGCAAGTGGTGACCCTGGCCCGCCCGGACATCAAGGAAGCGGTGATTGATCTGCCGGCCGGGCTGGCCGAGCGTCTGCCGCCCGACGTGGTGTTCCTGGTCGCCGAGCAACTGGACCCCAACGTGCACACCACCGCCATCGTGCGCGAGATCGAGCCTCAGGCCCAAAGCGCCACGCGCACCCGTCGCGCGCGCTTGACCCTGGCCGAGACACCGCCTGCATTCCGCCTGGGCACGGCGATCAGCGTGACCCTGAGCACCGCCATTGCGCCGCGTATCGAATTGCCCCTGAGTGCCTTGCAGGAGGTCGACGGCAAGACGCGAATCTGGCTGCTCGACACCCAAAGCCAGACCGTGCAACCACGTGACGTCACCGTCGTCAGCCGCGATGGCGCCAGTGCCGTGCTCAACGGCGGCGTCAAACCCGGTGAGCGCATTGTCACCGCTGGCGTGAACAGCCTGAAGCCTGGGCAGAAAGTCAAAATCGACGAGGACAGCCCGCGATGAAAGGGAGCTTCAACTTATCCGACTGGGCCCTCAAGCATCAGTCCTTCGTCTGGTACCTGATGTTCGTCGCGCTGCTGATGGGCGTGTTCTCGTACATGAACCTGGGCCGCGAGGAAGACCCCTCGTTCACCATCAAGACCATGGTGATCCAGACCCGCTGGCCGGGCGCGACCCAGGAAGAAACCCTCAAGCAGGTCACCGACCGCATCGAGAAAAAGCTTGAGGAGCTCGACGCCCTCGACTACGTGAAGAGCTACACCCGGCCGGGTGAGTCCACGGTGTTCGTGTTCTTGAAGGACACCACCAGCGCCAAGGACATCCCCCATATCTGGTACCTGGTGCACAAGAAAATCGACGACATTCGCGGCACCTTCCCCCAGGGTTTGCAGGGGCCGTCATTCAACGATGAGTTCGGTGACGTATTCGGCTCGGTGTACGCGTTCACTGGCGACGGCCTGACGATGCGCCAGTTGCGCGACTACGTGGAGCAGGTGCGCGCCGAGATCCGTTCGGTGCCGGGGCTGGGCAAGGTCGAGATGATCGGCCAGCAGGATGAAGTGATTTACCTGAATTTCTCCACGCGCAAACTCGCCGCCTTGGGGATCGACCAGCGCCAAGTCGTGCAGAGCCTGCAATCGCAGAACGCGGTCACGCCAGCCGGGGTGATCGAGGCCGGGCCGGAGCGGATTTCGGTGCGTACCTCGGGGCAGTTTGCCTCGGAGAAAGACCTGGCCAACGTCAACCTGCGGCTCAACGACCGCTTTTATCGCTTGGCGGATGTTGCCGAGATCAGCCGTGGCTACGTCGACCCGGCGCGGCCGATGTTCCGTTTCAATGGCAAGCCAGCCATCGGTTTGGCGATTGCCATGCAGAAGGGCGGCAATATCCAGTCGTTCGGCAAGGCCCTGCATGAGCGCATGGACGAGCTGACCGCCGACCTGCCGGTGGGCGTGGGCGTGCACAAGGTGTCCGACCAGGCCGAAGTGGTGGAAGAGGCCGTCGGCGGCTTTACCAGCGCGCTGTTCGAAGCCGTGATTATCGTGCTGGTGGTGAGCTTCATCAGCCTGGGCATGCGCGCAGGGTTGGTGGTGGCCTGCTCGATTCCACTGGTGTTGGCGCTGGTGTTCGTGTTCATGGAGTACAGCGGCATCACCAT
Organism: Pseudomonas sp. TE24901; assembly: GCF_054058375.1. Classification (NCBI taxonomy): domain Bacteria; kingdom Pseudomonadati; phylum Pseudomonadota; class Gammaproteobacteria; order Pseudomonadales; family Pseudomonadaceae; genus Pseudomonas; species Pseudomonas sp. TE24901. Next base: position 529,932 of record NZ_JBSSAF010000003.1, on the reverse strand, counting down.
GCAGCGGGTGTCGCTCGGCGCGCTGATCATCGCCCTGGGCCTGTTAGTGGACGACGCGATGATCACCGTGGAGATGATGATCACACGGCTGGAAAAAGGCGAAACCAAGGAACAGGCGGCGACCTACGCCTACACCTCCACGGCGTTCCCGATGCTCACCGGTACGCTGGTGACCGTGGCCGGCTTTGTGCCGATTGGCCTCAACGCCAGTTCGGCGGGCGAGTACACCTTCACCCTGTTCGCGGTGATTGCCGTGGCGATGCTGGTGTCGTGGGTGGTGGCGGTGTTGTTCGCGCCGGTGATCGGCGTGCACATTCTCAGTGCCAACGTGAAACCCCACGATGCCGAGCCGGGGCGGATTGGCCGCGCGTTCAACGGCGGCATGCTCTGGGCGATGCGCAACCGCTGGTGGGCCATTGGTATCACCGTGGCGCTGTTCGTGGCGTCTGTATTCTCGATGCAGTTCGTGCAGAACCAGTTCTTTCCGTCATCCGACCGCCCGGAAATCCTTGTCGACCTGAACCTGCCGCAAAACGCCTCGATCAACGAGACGCGCAAGGCCGTCGACCGCCTGGAAGCGATCATCAAGGACGATCCGGACATCGCCCGTTGGAGCACCTACATCGGCCAGGGTGCGATTCGTTTCTACCTGCCCCTCGACCAGCAACTGGAAAACCCTTACTACGCGCAGCTGGTGATCGTGAGCAAGGGCCTGGAAGAACGCGGCGCCTTGATTGCGCGCCTGCAAAAACGCCTGCGTGATGACTTCGTCGGTATCGGCAGCTACGTGCAGCCACTGGAAATGGGCCCGCCTGTGGGGCGGCCGATCCAGTATCGCGTGTCGGGCAAAGACATCGACCAGGTGCGCAAGCACGCCATCGAGCTGGCGACCCTGCTGGATAAAAACACCCACCTGGGCGAGATCATCTACGACTGGAACGAGCCGGGCAAAGTGCTGCGCGTGGACATTGCGCAAGACAAGGCGCGCCAGTTGGGGCTGTCGTCGGAAGACGTGGCGCAGTTGATGAACAGCGTGGTCAGCGGCGCCTCGGTGACCCAGGTGCACGATGACATCTACCTGATCAACGTGGTCGGCCGCGCCGAAGATGCCGAGCGCGGCACCCCGGAAACCTTGCAGAACCTGCAGATTGTCACGCCCAACGGCACGTCGATCCCGCTGCTGGCGTTTGCCACCGTGCGGTACGAGCTGGAACAGCCGCTGGTGTGGCGTCGCGACCGCAAGCCGACCATCACCATCAAGGCCTCGGTGCGCGACGAGATGCAGCCTACCGACCTGGTGAAGCAGCTGGCGCCGACCATCGAGCAATTCAGCGCCGGCTTGCCGGTGGGCTACAAGGTCGCCACCGGTGGCACCGTGGAAGAAAGCGGCAAGGCCCAGGGGCCGATTGCCAAGGTGGTGCCGCTGATGCTGTTCCTGATGGCGACCTTCCTGATGATCCAGTTGCACAGCGTGCAGAAGATGTTCCTGGTGGCCAGCGTCGCGCCGCTGGGCTTGATCGGCGTGGTGCTGGCGCTGATTCCCACGGGCACGCCCATGGGCTTTGTGGCGATCCTGGGCATCCTGGCGCTGATCGGCATCATCATCCGCAACTCGGTGATTCTGGTGACGCAGATCCACGAGTACGAACTGGCTGGCTACACGCCGTGGGACGCGGTGGTGGAAGCCACCGAGCACCGGCGCCGACCGATCTTGCTCACCGCGGCGGCGGCGAGCCTGGGCATGATCCCCATCGCCCGTGAAGTGTTCTGGGGGCCGATGGCCTACGCGATGATTGGCGGCATCATCATTGCCACGTTGCTGACCCTGTTGTTCCTGCCGGCGCTGTATGTGGCCTGGTACAAGATCCGCGAACCGAAGCAGGAACATCAGGAAAAACGTGGTTAAACCTGTGGGAGCTGGCTTGCCTGCGATAGCGGTCTACCCGTCAGCGAATGAGTGGCTGACGCACCGCTATCGCAGGCAAGCCCGCTCCCACAGTTGGATATTTATGCTGTAGGAAGTATCTCGAAATACCTTTCGTTCCTCCTGCTAGCCCCCGGGTGTTTTACCCTCGACCCCCCTTCGGCACAGGATGAGCACCATGAACTGGCAACATCATTTCCTACTGGCCTGCACGCTCCTTCTCTCTCCACTGGTCTCTGCTGCCACGGTCCTGGAAAACCCTCAGTGGCGCGTCGAGCTCGACCCCGCCACCCTGGGCATCCGCGTCACACCCAGCGGCCAGTCGTCGGTGCAGGCTTCAAGCGGCGTGCAGGCGCACGTCGTCAGTCAACTTTCACATAATCAGCAGCAGGCCAGCTGGCAGTGGGATGAGGGCGCCTTTCGTATCACTGCCACCCTTGAGCAACGTGACTTGCTGCTGTCCCTCCACGCACGGGAGCCCGGCGCACTGGCGATCCTCCAGCAACCGGCCAGTGCCATGGGACGCGGTGTGATGTGGCCATTGGCCGAAGGGCATTACGTGCCGGCCGATAACCCGGTGTGGAAGGCCTTCCTGCTGGACCAGGGCGAGCTCAACACCACCCAGGACCTCAGCCTGCCCCTCTGGGGCCTGGACCATGGCGGTTTCACCCTGAATTGGCTGCTGACCAACCCCTACAACAACCGCCTGCACTGGCAGGAAGGCATGGTCCTGTCATTGGCCCATGAGTTCACCTCGCTCGATCCCTCTGCACCGATGACCCTGCTGTTGCACCTGGGCGACGCCGACCCGTTGGCCGGTGCCAAGCGCTATCGCCAATGGTTGGTGGAGCAGGGCCGCTATGAATCGTTGGCAGACAAGTTTCGGCAAACGCCCGAAGCGCAAAAACTGCTGGGCGCCAGCCATGTGTACCTGTGGGGCAATGATCTGCTGGCATCGAGCGACGTGCGTGACTGGCCGCTGTTGCTCAAGCGCTTGCGTGGCCATGAACTCAAAGGCTTGCTGGACAAGGAGGCGGCAAAGGTTCTGGCGCAGACGTCGGCGCTCAATCGCTACGAGCAGGGCGTGTTGCTCCGGGGCCTTAACGCCGCGATCAACAAGAAAGCCCGGCAGCGCTGGCAGGTCGAGGAACCCGATATGACGCAGCTCGCTGCCCGCTACGGCGAGCTGCGCGCCGAATTGGCCGTGGCGTTCGCCGGAGCATTGAGTGATACGCCGGGAACCTGGGGCGGCCAGACGATTGAGACGCTGCGTCAATCCGGCCTGCAACGCCTGTTGCTGACCCTTGGCGAAGGCTGGGAAGGTGGCCTCTGGCACCCCGAAGCGATTCGCTCAGGTGTCGCTGCCGGTTACCTCATGGCGCCCTACGACTCCTATGAAACCGCCTTGTCCGCCACCGAAAACCCGGACTGGACCACCGCGCACCTGGGCAGTAAGGCCTACCGCGACTGCGCGATCGTGTTGAAGAGCGGCACCTTGAAAACCGGCTTCCAGCAATCGGGCCACTACACCGACCCCCGTTGCGTAAGGCCCTTGCTGGAAGACCGGGTGAAGGCCGTGCAGGCCAAGTCCGGTTTCAACGCCTGGTTCCTCGTTGCGTACGCGACAAGCATGGTGTTCGACAGCTATCGCGACAGCGCGCCGATGTCCCAGGCACAGAATGCCCAAGGCAATATCGACGCCTCCCGGTGGATCAATACGGTGCTCAAGCTGCCGGCCGGTTCCGAAGACGGCAACGCCATCACCGCCCAGGGCATCCTGTTTGCCCATGGCATGCAGACTCCGGTGATGGGCTGGGGTGACCAGGACATGACCAAAGATAAGCAATCACCCTATTACGTGGGTAACTGGTACCCGCCGGAGCAACCTGCGGTGTTCTTCAAGCAAGTGCCGTTGAAGGAGCCGTTTCGCACGGTGTATTTCGAGCCGAGTATGCGCCTGCCGTTGTACCAGGCGGTGTTCCACGGGTCGGTCATCACCACGCATCACTGGCTGTTCGACAGCCTGAAGCTGAGCAATGTGCGGGCAGAGAACGAGTTGACCCAACTGCTCTACAACGTGCCGCCGCTGTATCACCTGAGTGCCGGGACGGTTAAGCAGCGATTGCCCATCATTCAACGCCAGGACGCGTTTTTCCGCCCGTTGCATCAACGCTTGGCCACGCAGGAAATGACGGGCTTTCGGTGGCTGACAGCTGATCGGCGTGTGCAGGAAACCACCTTTGCAGATGGCACGCGGTTGATCGCCAATTTTGCCGAGCGCAGTGTGACGGCGTTGGTGGTGGGCGAAGATCCAGTGGTGTACCAGGTGAAATAGCTATCGCAGGCAAGCCAGCGCCTACAGGGGAACGCATTCCAACTGTGGGAGCTGGCTTGCCTGCGATGAGGTCGGCCCAGACGCAAAAAATCTAAATTTTTCGCCACACACTCGCCAACCACGGCTGCTGCTCCCGAGGCAACCCCGCCGGCCGATAGTAATGCTCCAGCTCTTCAAACCCGGCCTCGGTCAACAGCACCCGCCACGCTTTAAGGTCGTGATAAGACCCGTACCGTGGCCCATTCCAGCCTTCCTGGTTCTCACCCCGAGGATTGGAGCTGAACAATACGCCGCCAGGCTTCAACGCCCCATGCAGCTGCTTGAGCACGCGCGGCAACTCCTGCTTGGGAACATGAAACAGCACGGCGTTGGCAAAGATCCCGTCGAAGCGTTCGGCCGGCAGGTCCAGCTTGAGGAAGTCCTGTTGCAGCACTTCACAGCCACTGTCTTCACGCGCCATCTGCGCAAAGCGCTCTGAGCCGTCCAGCCCTACGGCGATGTGCCCCATGCGCGTGAACGTCTGCAAATCCCGCCCCGGCCCGCAGCCGAAATCCAGCACAGTAAAGGGCGCCGTGCCCTGGATATGCCGCAGCAGCGCGTCGATGTTCTGGCTCACATCATGATCGCGGGTGCCTTCACGGAAGTCCTCGGCCACCTTGTTGTAGTGGCCGAGGGTGGTGGAGGTAATCTGGTCGAGGTCGTCGGGTTTGAGGGACATGGCAAGTGATACCGGGCGCTGAGATGTCCCGACTATACCTCACCGCTTGTTCAACACCCGCGCCAACCGATCACCCCCCAACTGAATCACCGCCACCAGAATCACCAACAACACGATCACCGTCAGCATGATCTGCGTATCAAAGCGCTGATAACCATAGCGGTAGGCGATATCACCCAGCCCACCTGCGCCAATCGCCCCCGCCATCGCCGACGAGTTGATCATGGTCACCAACGTGATGGTGAACCCGCCGACAATCCCCGGCAGCGCTTCTGGCAACAGCACATGCCAGATGATGTGCCAGCGCCGGCAGCCCATGGCTTGTGCGGCTTCGATCAGGCCATGGTCGACCTCGCGCAAGCTCACCTCGGCGATCCGCGCAAAGAACGGTGTGGCGGCGATGGTCAGCGGCACGACGGCGGCCCATACGCCATAGGTGGTGCCGACGATCAGCCGCGTGAAGGGGATCAAGGCCACCATCAGGATCAAAAACGGAATAGAGCGGAACAGATTGACGAACGCCCCCAGCACGCGGTTAAGCGTCGGCGCCTGGTAAATACCGCCCTTGTCGCTGGTCACCAGGAACACCGCCAGCGGAATCCCCACCAGCAACGCTATCAGCGACGACACGCCCACCATCAGCAAGGTGTCGATGGCGCCCTGCACTAAACGATCAAACCACATAGCCCAGCACCTCTGCGTGTTGTGCCCAATTGCCGGCGCGGGTGCACAGTTCTTCGGGCGTGTGGGGCGAGCCGCTCACCGCCAGCAGCAGTTGCCCGAGGGCGTGGCCCTGGATGCGTTCCACGCCGCCTTGCAGCAAGCGCACCCGCCCGCCGAGGGCGCTGAACAGCGCAGCCAGGTCCGGCTCATCGGTGTCGCTGCCGGTGAACTGCAAGCGCAGTACCACCGCGGCCTCCGCCGACGTCGGGCTGGCTTGCAAACGGTTTTGCAGTTCTTCCGGCAGCCCATGTTGCAGCGGCGCCAGCAGGGTCTTGCTGACCTCGTGCTGCGGGTTGCCAAATACTTGCCACACCGGGCCTTGCTCGACGATACGCCCGTGTTCGAGCACCACCACGCGGTCGCAAATCTCGCGGATCACTGCCATTTCGTGGGTGATCAGCACGATGGTCAAACCCAGGCGTTTGTTGATCTCACGCAGCAGGCCGAGGATCGACTGGGTAGTCTCCGGGTCGAGGGCCGAGGTGGCCTCGTCGCACAGCAAAATTTCAGGGTCGTGTACCAGCGAGCGGGCGATGCCCACCCGTTGTTTCTGCCCACCGGACAGCTGCGCAGGGTAAGACGTGTGCTTATCCTGCAAGCCCACCAGTTCCAACAGCTCACGCACCTTCTGCTCGCGCTGCAATTTCGGCACGCCGGCCACTTTCAGCGGCAGCTCGACGTTCTGCCACACCGTCTTGGCCGACATCAGGTTGAAGTGCTGGAAGATCATGCCGATGCGCCGGCGCAGCGCCACCAAGCGGTCTTCGTCGAAGTCGCCGATGTCCACTTGGTCGATCAGCACGCGTCCGCTGCTGGGCTGCTCCAGGCGGTTGATGGTACGGATCAGCGACGACTTACCGGCGCCGCTGCGGCCGATGATGCCGAACACTTCACCGCGCTGGATCGCCAGGTCGATGCCTTGCAAGGCATGCACGGCGTCGTCGTAGGTCTTGCCCAGGTTGATAAAGCGTACATGGGCACGGTTCAGGTCGGGGTGCAGTTCAGTCTGCTCGGCGTCCCTGGGCGGCAAGCCCAGGTCGCGCAGTTGGGCGTGGGCGGCGGTCATTTTTTATCTTCCCAGCCGACCTGGTAGAGCTTGCCCAGGGATTTATCCAGCGCAGCACGCACCACCGGCGAGTGCTGGTAGATGTCGACGAACTTGATCACGCGCGGGTCGGTTTTGCTTTTCGGCTGGATCACGAACTGGATCACGTATTCCGGGTGGTCGAGGCCGTCGAACAGCAGCGCCGACTCCGCGTCGAAGGTCTTGGACAGGCGGATGTACGCCGGGTAGCCCTGCACCAGGTCGGCGTCGTCATAGGCACGCACCAGTTGCACGGCCTCGACTTGCAGGATCTTGATCTTTTTCGGGTTGGAAACGATGTCTTCTTCGGTGGCCTTGTAGCCCACGCCCGGCTTGAGGGTGATCAGCCCGGCCTTGGCCAGCAGTTGCAAGCCACGCCCGCTGTTGATCGGGTCGTTGGCGATGGCCACGCTGGCGCCCTGGGGCAGGTCGTTGATGCTTTTGTACTGCTTCGAATACAGGCCGACGTTGTTGATGATGCCCGGGGCGTAGGGCACCAGGTCAAAGCCTGCGGCAGCCTTGGCGTTTTCCAGGAACGGGATGTGCTGGAAGTAGTTCACATCGATATCGCCGGCCGCCAGGCTGACGTTGGGGGCGATCCAGTCGGTGAACTCCACCAGCTCGACTTTCAAACCCTGCTTGCCGGCCTCGGCCACAGCGGCTTCCAGGGGGATTGCGAAGGCGGCGGTGGTGCCGATTTTCAGGGGTGCATCGGCGGCGAAGACGGCCGAGCTGAACAAACCAAACGCCAGGGCCAGTGCTTTGACTGGGTGGGTGAGCAGTGTTTTTTTCATCATCATTTTCCAGTCATAAGGTGTCGGTATTAACAATGCGGTCCACTGTGGGAGCTGGCTTGCCTGCGATAGCGGTCTATCAGTTGCAGGTGCTTTTGCTGACACACCGCTATCGCAGGCAAGCCAGCTCCCACATTTTTGTGGTTCACAGTTTTGGTTCAGTGGCGGTAGGTAGAACCGGTGTGTTGTTCGGGCAGGCGCGCGCTGTTGTGAAAGACTTTTTCCCGCAGCGTGCCGGCCTCGTAGGCGGTCTTGTACGACCCGCGCTTCTGCAGCTCCGGCACCACCAGGTCGATGAAGTCCACATAGCTTTCCGGCGTGACGATGCGCGTCAGGTTGAAACCATCCAGCCCAGTCTCGGCGATCCACGACTCCAGCTCATCCGCCACCTGCTCGGGCGAGCCGACCAGGGTGATGTAGCGGCCGCCCAGGGCGTGCTGCTCGAGCAACTTGCGTCGGGTCCAGTCGTTGTTCTGCAGGTTTTTGGTGGCCGACTGGATCGCGTTGCTCTTCACGTACTGGATCGGTTCGTCCAGTTCGTATTGAGAAAAGTCGATGGCCGTGGAGGCCGAGAAGTGCGCCACGCCGGCTTCCGCGCTGGCATAGCTCAGGTACTCGGCGTGCTTGGCCCAGGCCAGCGCTTCGGTGGCGCCCACGATCACATTGAGGCCCATGAACACCTTGATGTCGTCCGGGTTACGCCCCGCCTCGACGGCGCTGGCGCGTACCTTGTCCACCTGCACTTTGGTCGAGGCCTTGTTCTGCCCGCTGATGAACACGCACTCGGCGTGACGCCCGGCGAACAGCAAACCGCGATCCGAACTGCCGGCCTGGAACAGCACCGGGGTGCGCTGCGGCGAGGGTTCGCACAGGTGATAACCCTCCACCTGGTAGAACTCGCCGTGGTGCTCGACCTTGTGCACCTTGCCGGGCTGGGCATACACCCGCGCCTGCGGATCGTTGAGGACCGCGTCGTCTTCCCAGCTGCCTTCCCAGAGTTTGTAGAGCACCTCCAGGTACTCATCGGCCTGGTCATAACGGCGGTCGTGCTCGACCTGCTCGGTCAGGCCCATGGCCTTGGCCGCGCTGTCGAGGTAGCCGGTGACGATATTCCAGCCCACGCGGCCACGGCTCAGGTGGTCGAGCGTGGACATGCGCCGGGCGAACAGATACGGCGGTTCGTAGGTGAGGTTGGCGGTAAGGCCGAAGCCAAGGTTCTGGGTCACGGCGACCATGGCCGAGACCAACAGCAACGGGTCATTCACCGGCAACTGGATCGACTCTTTGAGCGGCACGTCGATGGAGTTCTGATAGACGTCGTACACCCCGACGATGTCGGCGATGAACAACCCGTCGAACAGCCCGCGCTCCAGGGTCTTGGCCAGGTCGGTCCAGTATTCGATGGTTTTATACTGGGTGGACGTGTCCCGTGGGTGCGTCCACAGGCCGTGGTTGATATGCCCGATGCAGTTCATGTTGAAGGCATTGAGCAGGATCTTTTTCTTGGTCATCAAATGGTCCCCCGCAGTGGCGGGTTTGCATCGTTGAGGTAGTAATTGCCCACCGCGTGGTACTTCCAGCGCACCGGGTCGTGCAGCGTATGCACGCGGGCGTTGCGCCAGTGACGGTCCAGACCGTGCTCGGCGAGGGTCGCCTGGCTGCCGGCCAGTTCGAACAGCGTGCTACCGGCTGCCAGGGAAATCTCGGTGCTCAGGGCGCGCACTTCGGCGACGGCAATCGAGGCGGCGGCGACGGTCTCGGCGTTGCTGTCGGCCTGGGCGCGGTCAAGAACTTCGCCCGAGCGTTCCAGCAATGCTTCTGCGGCATGCAGGCGCACGCTCAGATGGCCGAAACTTTTTAGTGTCAGCGGGTCTTCGGTGGCTTTGTCGTTGCCTGAGTCGATCCACGGGCGGGTCTTGGTGCGCACAAAATGCAATGCGTCTTCAAAGGCTGCACGGGCGATGCCGGTGTCGATGGCCGCGTGAAGAATCTGCGCCAGCGGGCCGACGGTGGTCGGGCGTTCGAACGCGCTCTGGAACGCAATCACGTCCTGCGCCGCCACCCACACGTTGTCGAACACCACCGAACCGCTACCGGTGGTGCGCTGGCCAAAGCCGCTCCAGTCGTCGATTACCGTCAGCCCTTCGCTGTCACGTGGGACAAATGCCAGTTGCTGCACGCCGTGCTCATCCACCACGGAGGTGGGGATGCGCTGGGCGTAGATCGCGCCGGTGGCGTAGAACTTGCGGCCGCTGATGCGAAAGCCATCACCGTCGCGGGTGATCGATGTAACGCGGTCGTGGGCCGTCTTGGTGCCCAGTTCCGCCAGGGCGTTACCAAAGCGCTGGCCCGCGAGCACTTCGGCATACAGGCGTTGTTGCTGTGCCGGGGCGCCGTTCACGCGCAGCACTTCCAGGGCGTAGAAATGGTTCTGCGGGATCTGGCCCAGCGAGGCATCCGCCTGGGCGATCAGCGCAATGACCTTGGCCAGGGTGACGTTGGACACACCGGCGCCGCCGTATTCCTTGGGCACGCTGATGCCCCACAGGCCGGAGCGGGAGAACACGTCCAGTTCGGGCAGGGGCAGGCGGCGCTCACGGTCACGCTGGGCGCTGTCGCGACGGAAGTCTTCGGCCAGGTCGCTGGCGACAATAAGGGCTTGTTCGTCGCTGGTTATGACCGCGACGTGATGAGAAAGGGTCATGCGTATTTCTCCAGAGGTCTGGTCGGTCAAATCCAGGAATGGCGGGCCGGAAGGGTGCCATTGAGTCTAAAGGCGCCGATGGCGTGATACTTCCAGCGCACCGGGTCGTGCAGGGTGTGCACCCGGGCGTTGCGCCAGTGCCGGTCGAGGTTGAACTCGGCGAGGGTCGCGCGGCTGCCGGCCAGTTCGAAGAGCTTTTCGCTGACCAGCAGCGACACTTCGGTGGTCAGCACCTTTGCCTCGGCCACGGCAATCGAGGCGCGGGCGGCAGACTGTGCGGTGATCGGCGCGGCGCTGACCTGGTCCAGCACGTGGCCGGCCTTGCGCAGCAGCGCTTCGGCGGCGTGCAGCTCGATCTTGAGCTTGCCGATGTCAGCGATCACATACAGGTCATCGCTGGCGCGTTCGACGTTGGCGTCGACCCACGGGCGCGAACGTTCACGCACGAAGGCGATGGTGTCATCCAGCGCACCGCGTGCGATGCCCGCGTCAATGGCAGCCTGGATCAACTGCGAGACAGCGCCCTGGATATTCGGGGATTCGCCGATGCGCCAGTTTTCGACCACCAGCTCTGCGTCCACCGGTACCTGGTCCAGCAGCACCGTGCCGCTGGCAGTGGTGCGTTGGCCGAAGCCCGACCAGTCATCCACGATGCGCAGCCCTTCGGTGCCACGGCGCACGAACGCCATGATCTGCTTGCCGTCATCGTTCAGCGCCTTGACCGCGACCCAATGGGCAAACAGCGCGCCGGTGGAGTAGAACTTCTGGCCGCTGATCACATGCCCGTCACCCTTGGCGGTGATACGTGCCTTGAGTTCCAGGGTGTTCTTGGTGCCGCGTTCCGGACCGCCATTGCCGATGCGCCAGCCGTCGAGGACGCTCTGGAACAGCTGCTTTTTCTGGCGCTCGCTGGCCGCGCCCTGCAGCAGGTGCAGGATGCCGAAATGGTTCTGCGGGATCTGCCCGAGGGCCGGGTCGGCCGCACTGATGATCGCGAACACCTCGGCCAGGGTCACGAAGGACACCTGCGGGCCGCCGTATTCGCGGGGAATGGAAATACTGCCCAACCCGCTGCGGGTGAACTGTTCGATCTGTGCCCACGGCAGCTTGCGTTGGCTGTCGCGCTTGGCGGCTTGCAGGCGTGCAGCCTTGGCAAGCTCGTGGGCAGCGGCCAGTGCCTCGGCGTCGTTGCGCAGCACGGCGGCCGGCAACAGCAGGGGGGCTATGTCCCGATCACTGTCCAGGCCACTCTGGGGGGGTGTTTGAGCCAAGTTAGACATCAGCGCCGCTCCTTGGCTGCACGTAATGCCCTGGCGTTATGCACCGGGGTAATTCTGACCATACCGACCTCGCATTCAATGAAATAAAAACAGAAAAATCAGAGATGTCCGGTGGTCCGGTGCATATACCCTAAGCGTGTTAAATCTTTAAATAAACTAACTTCTAGGAATATGCATAGAAGGGCTGTCACCCCGGTTCGCAGGGTGAGCCGGGGTGACGCGGTTGGTAGGTCGACGCGGCCCTGGCCGGCCGGGCTGGCACCTGTGGGGAACAGGCGGCGATGCTCAGCATGCGGGCCGGTGCCCAGCGTGAATTATTGCCGACCCGGTCGAGGATGCAGTACGTCACGTCCAGCCGACAGTCGTCCCCCGCCTCGACAATCACCGCCGAGGGCACCCACACCTGTACCGCCAGGCCGACGTCCCGGGCGGCTATTTTCGGCAGGTCCAGACGAACGTCTCCCCAGCGCAAGGTGATGGCGTCACCGCAGCTCATGTTCAGGTAGGGTTCGATGGCCAGGGGGATGCCACGTCGCACCTGGCGGCCGTTGACCCCATGGCGGCGGATCGTTTCGGGCAGGTCCACCGGGGCGAGGTTTTGGTTTTCGTCACCCAGCAGCGGTGAAGGTTCGCCGCCCGGGTAATTGGTCTTGACCTTTACCCGAGCCGGGGCCGAGCGCGCGGGGCCGTAACCCACTTGCATCACCTGGTAGTGCACACAAGCGCGGCCATCCTGCACAAAACTCTGCGGGACGCGCAGGTGGGTCGACATGCCGACCTTGCAGGCCGTGATCCGCCGTGAGGCGGCAAAGCAGTCGTTCCAGAACAGTTCGATCAAGTCGCCTTCCTCCATGCCGGGGTAGGGCGCAATGTCCACTTGCAACTGGGTGGCCGCCAGGGCGTTGATGCCTTCCCGATGCGCCTGGGGCAGGGTCGGGGCGGTGAGCAGGGGCGGGGTTGGGGTGCGCGTCATAAGTAATCTCCTTGATGCAGCCAGCAGCAACCGTTCCGGACCGTTGGCGCGGGTGCGCAAGGGGGCCGAAAGGAACGATTCAGTGAGTAGCCGGGATAGGATCCAATCCTCTGGGCGCTAGATAAGAGGGTTGATCGAGGAGCGTCAATGGCGGCACGGGGCTAAACGGCAGGTTGGGGGAGATTCAGAAAGGTCTGACTGGCGCGGGGATATTCGGAGGGTGATGGCGGGGTGTTTTACAGGCTGGAAGGAGCATTCCCTGTGGGACCTGCTGACCTGTAGTGAGCGGGCTTGCCCCGCGCTGGGCCGCGTAGCAGCCCCAAGATTTTTGGGAAAGCTGCGTAGCCGGCGCGGGGCGAGCCCGCTCACTACAGGGCGGAGTCAGTGGGCGAGGAACTTGCTCAAAAACTGCTTGGTGCGTTCTTCCCTGGGATTGGCGAACAGCGCCTTGGCTTCGCCTTGCTCCACGATCACGCCCTTGTCGAAGAAGATCACCCGGTTGGCGACATCGCGGGCAAAACTCATTTCGTGGGTGACGATGACCATGGTGCGGTTTTCTTCGGCGAGGCTGCGGATGGTCGCCAGCACTTCACCCACCAGTTCCGGGTCCAGTGCCGAGGTGGGTTCGTCGAACAGGATCACCTCCGGCTCCATGGCCAATGCACGGGCAATCGCCACGCGCTGTTGCTGGCCGCCGGAAAGGCGCCGTGGGTATGACGCTTCCTTGCCCGCCAGGCCAACCCTGGCCAGCAGCTTGCGACCGAGGGCGACCGCTGCGTCGCGGGGCATCTTCTTGACCACGATCGGGCCTTCGATGACGTTTTCCAGCGCGGTGCGGTGGGGGAACAGGTTGAAGTTCTGGAACACAAAGCCCACGTGCTGGCGCAAACGTCGCACCAGGCCTTGTTGCTGGTTGAGCGGCTTGCCTGTGTCGACCTCGATGTCTCCCACCTTGATGCGACCACTGGTGGGTTCTTCGAGGAAATTCAGGCAGCGCAACAAGGTGGTCTTGCCGGAACCGCTGGGGCCGATGATGGCGACGACTTCGCCTTCCTTGACCTCGAGGTCGATGCCGTTGAGCACCACCTGGCCCTTGAATTGTTTGGTCAGTTTTTCAACCACGATCATGCTTCAAGACTCCAGGTCATGCCGGTTGACCCGGTCTTCCAGGCGGTTTTGGAAGTGCGCCAGGATGCTCGCCAGAATCCAGTAGATCAGGGCGGCGGACAGGTACATGGTGAAGATTTCGAAGGTTCGCGCAGACACCAATTGGGCCTGGCGGAACAGCTCGGGCACCTGGATGGTAGCGGCCAGCGCCGTGTCCTTGACCAGCGAAATAAAGCTGTTGCCCAGCGGCGGCAATGCCGTGCGCATGGCTTGCGGCAGAATGGCACGGCGCAGGGTCTGCGCGCGGGTCATGCCGATACTGGCCGCAGCTTCCCACTGGCCACGCTCGATGGAAGCAATGGCGGCCCGCAGGATTTCACAGGCATAGGCGGCCATGTTCAGCGAGAAGCCGATCAGGGCCGCCGGGATCGGATCCAGCTCGATGCCCACTTGCGGTAAGCCGTAGTAGATCAGGAACAGCTGCACCAGCAAGGGCGTGCCGCGAAAGAACGACACATAGACCCGGGCGATCCAGCTTGCCAGCTTGAAGCGCGACAGGCGCATCAAGGCCAGGCCGAAGCCCAGCAGCAAGCCGAAAAACATTCCGCCGAGGCTAAGAATCACCGTGTAGTACGCGCCCTTGAGCAGAAAGGGCGCGGAGTCCAGCGCGAGTTGGAAACCTGCTTCCATTATTCAGTGACGTCAGCGTTGAAGTATTTCTCGGACAGCTTCTTCAAGGTGCCGTCGGCGCGCAGTTTGTCGAGGGCCTTGTTCACCGCGTCGAGCAGTTCAGGCTCGCCTTTGCGCAGGGCAATACCGGCTTCCTGGCGGGAGAAGGCGTCGCCGGCAGTGGCGGTGTCCGGGGCTTTCTTGGCGTATTCCAGGGCGGCCAGACGGTCGATCAGGATGGCGTCGATACGGCCGATACGCAGGTCCTGGAACTTGGTCGGGTCATCGTTATAGGTCTTGATGATGGCTTTAGGCTGGTTGTCCTTGAGCCATTGTTCGTAGTTGGTGCCCAGGCCTACACCGACTTTCTTGCCGGCCAGGTCGTCGGCGGTCTTGATGCTGTCGACGTTCTTTTTCAGGACCAGTGCCTGGATACCGGACACGGTGTAAGGCTTGGAGAAGTCGTATTTCTTCTTGCGCTCTTCAGAAATGGTGACCTGGTTGACCACGGCGTCCAGGCGCTTGGATTCCAGCGCGGCGAGGATGCCATCCCAAGGGGTGGCCTGCAGCTTGACCTTCACACCCAGCTCTTTGGCCAGCGCTTCAGACAGTTCCACTTCAAAGCCGCTGAGCTTGCCGCTTTCGTCGACAAAGCTGAACGGTGGGTAGGTGCCTTCCAGGCCGATCTTGATCTCGCCTGCTTTCTTGATGGTGTTCAACTGCTCGCCAGCAACCGCCTGGCCCATCCACCCAGCCCCGAGGGCCAGGCCCAAAGTGCCAACCAGCAACGTACGACGCAATGCAGAAATAGTCATGAAGAGCCCCTGTGTTTTTTTATGTTGAGCGAAGCAGGTGACGCAGTAGTCGTATCCTGCCTTAAAGCGCGGTGCGCGTCTTCGCCTACGGCGTGATGATAAAGCCGCTTCTTAAGACTTGAAAATAATATAAATTCAATCTGTTATTCTATTTTAGAATATAACGCCTGTCTAAATGTGGGAGCTGGCTTGCCTGCGATGGCGGAGTATCAGCCGACGGGTGTTTTGCTGACCTACCGCCATCGCAGGCAAGCCAGCTCCCACATTTGCAACCCGCGTTTATTCAGTTGAACGCCGAGTCGTAAGCAAACAGCGCTGGCGCCCCGCCGGTGTGCAGGAAAATAATCGGCCCGTCCTCGAACCGCTGACGTCCGATGCCGTCCAGCAAACCGGCCATGGCCTTGCCAGTGTAGACCGGGTCCAGCAGCAGCCCTTCCTGGCTTGCCAACAACTTGACCGCCGCCAGGGTGCCGGCGTTCGGCTCGCCGTAGCGCGGGCCGAAATATTCGTCCCACAGGATCACTTTGAACGCCTCGGGAATCGCCACGCCCAACAATTCGGCGGTGCGCTCGGCCAGGCCCTGCACCTTCGGGCGCTGGGCTTCGTCGGTACGTGACACGGTCACACCAATGACCGGCAGGTCCGGCAGCACTTCACTCAAGGCCAGCGCCAACCCGCTGTGGGTGCCCGCGCTGCCCGATGCCAGCACCACGGCGGCAAACTCGATGCCGCTGTCTTCGATCTGTGCGGCCAGTTCCAGCCCGGCGCGCACGTAGCCCAGCGCGCCCAGGGCGTTGGAGCCACCGATGGGCACCAGGTATGGTTTCTTGCCGTTGCTGCGCAAGCGGTCGGCCAGGGCGTTGAGTTGTTCGTCGGCGTTATCGAGGTTCTCGACCAGCTCGACTTTGGCGTCGAACAGGTCCAGCAGCAGGCGGTTGCCGTTGCCCAGGTAGTTGGGGTCTTCGGTGCCGGTGGGGTTCTCCAGCAGCGCCACGCAGCCCAGGCCCAATTTGGCGGCGAGTGCGGCGGTCTGGCGCACGTGGTTGGATTGCAGGGCCCCGGCGGTCACCAGCGTGTCAGCGCCCTGGGCGAGGGCATCGGCGGCCAGGTATTCGAGTTTGCGCAGCTTGTTTCCGCCCATGGCCAGGGGCGTGGTGTCATCGCGTTTGACGTAGATGTCCCTGCCCAGCCAGGCCGACAGCCGCTCGAGTTTTTCCAGGGCAGTGGCGCCGCCCAGCAGTTCCAGGCGGTTAAAACGGTCGAGCTGTTGTTTGATCATGGCTACGCACGGTGGCTAAGAGATGAGGCGACTATAGGCAGGCACTTTTCATCGGGCAACCGCCAATCGCTTATGCCGTATGGTTCTTAGTATCACACCATTGGTTCTTAAGGGCCGCCCGGGTGCATACCGTAAAGTGAGGGCCATTTCGTCAGGAGTGAATACCGTGAGTGAGCGTTCCAGTCATTGGCAATTGCAGACCATCGTTAGCCAACTGCGCGGCGCCCGGGACCAGTGGCGAACGCGCAATGGCCGCCTGAGCGGCGAACACGGTGGACGTGAGCTGCCGTCACGCGAGGCGGTGGCGCAGATTCTCGAATCGCTGTGCGGTGCGCTGTTCCCGATGCGCCTGGGGCCGGTGGACTTGCGTGAAGAGAGCGAAGATTTCTACGTTGGCCACACCCTCGATGTCGCGCTGAACGCGCTGCTCGCCCAGGCCCGCCTGGAATTGCGCTATGCCGCCCGCCAAGGCGGCAAGGACGACCGGGAGGTCGATGCCCACGCCATTCGCCTGATCCAGGATTTCGCCCTGGCCTTGCCGTCCTTGCGCAGCCTGCTGGACACCGACGTGCTGGCCGCCTACCACGGCGACCCGGCCGCGCGCAGCGTGGATGAAGTGCTGCTGTGCTACCCGGGGATCCTGGCGGTGATCCATCATCGGTTGGCCCACCATTTGTACCGCGCCGGCCTGCCGCTGCTGGCGCGGATCAGCGCGGAGATTGCCCACTCGGCCACCGGCATCGATATCCACCCCGGCGCGCAGATCGGCCCCAGTTTCTTCATCGACCACGGGACCGGCGTGGTGATTGGCGAGACGGCGATCATTGGTGAGCGCGTGCGCATCTACCAGGCCGTGACATTGGGCGCCAAGCGCTTCCCCGCCGATGAGGATGGGCAGCTGCAGAAGGGCCACCCACGCCACCCGATTGTCGAGGACGACGTGGTGATCTACGCCGGCGCGACGATCCTGGGGCGCATCACCATCGGCAAGGGCTCGACCATCGGCGGCAACGTGTGGCTCACCCGCAGCGTGCCGGCCGGGGCGAATATCACCCAGGCCAACCTGCAACACGATGACGGCACGCAAAAATAGGAAGCTTACGCAAACCTCTGTAGGAGCCGGCTTGCCGGTGATGAGGCCATTAGCCTTGCGCTGATTTTGAGGCCGTCATCGCAGGCAAGCCAGCTCCCACAGGGTTAACCGCATTCCAGATTTCCCGCGTAATCGCTGAACGATTTGTCGTCCTTCGCTCAGGCCAACCTGGCACACGAACCCCCTGTAGGAGCCGGCTTGCCGGCGATGGCGGTGTGCCAGCCGCGAATGGACAGCTGACCCACCGCCATCGCAGGCAAGCCAGCTCTCACAGGGTTACCCGTATTCCAGATTTCCCGCGTAATCGCTGAACGATTTGTCATTCCCGCCCGTCATACCTGTCCTTGAGCTAGTGTAGGAATTGTCTACCGCTCAGCCCTGCGATTAGTCCCGGACCGCCTATTCATGTTTAACTTGAATGCTCGTTCAAGTTAAACCCGGTGGTTCGCTGCCCGCTCACAACAGGAGGCTTACCTTTGCTGAGTCCGTTATTTACAGCCACATTCCACTCCCTCGGGGTGCATCGTTCATGAGTGCATCGTCCACCCCATCCAGCGGCCTGGTGCGCATGAACGCGCCAGTTTTCTACTTTGCCGCTACGTTCATCCTGCTCTTCGGCGTCACGGTCATCGCGATCCCGCAACAGGCCGGTGCCTGGCTGCTGGCCGCGCAAAACTGGGCGGCCAATACGGTCGGCTGGTACTACATGCTGGCGATGACCCTGTATCTGGTCTTCGTGGTGGTCACCGCGTTATCGGGCTACGGCAAGATAAAACTCGGTGCCGACCACGACGAGCCCGAATTCAGTTATCTGTCCTGGGCTGGCATGCTGTTCGCCGCCGGGATCAGCATCACGCTGTTCTTCTTCTGCGTCTCTGAGCCGCTGACGCACCTGGTGCAACCGCCCCAGGGCGAAGCGATGAACGCCGACGCGGCGCGCCAGGCCATGCAGATCCTGTTTCTGCACTGGGGCCTGCATGGCTGGGGTGTGTTCGCCTTTGTCGGCATGGCCCTGGCGTACTTCGCCTACCGGCATAACCTGCCGCTGGCGCTGCGTTCGGCGCTTTACCCGCTGATCGGCAAGCGCATCAATGGCCCCATCGGCTATGCCGTGGATGGTTTCGGTATCATCGCCACGGTGTTCGGCCTGGGTGCCGACATGGGCTTTGGGGTGTTGCACCTCAATTCCGGTCTCGATTACCTGTTCGGCGTGGCTCACACCCAGTGGGTCCAGGTTGGCCTGATCACCCTGATGATGGGCGCCGCGATCCTGGTGGCTGTCTCCGGCGTCGACAAGGGCGTGCGGGTGATGTCCGACATCAACATGCTGCTGGCCTGCGCGCTGCTGCTGTTTGTGTTGTTCGCCGGCCCCACCCAGCACCTGCTCAACACCCTGATCCAGAACCTGGGCGACTACTTGGGCGCCTTGCCGACCAAGAGCTTCGACGTATACGCCTACGACAAACCCAGCGACTGGCTGGGCGGTTGGACGGTGTTCTACTGGGCCTGGTGGATCGCATGGTCGCCGTTCGTAGGCCTGTTCATCGCACGGATTTCCCGTGGCCGTACCATCCGCGAGTTCGTGTTCGGCGTGCTGCTGATCCCGCTGGGTTTCACCCTGGCGTGGATGTCGATCTTCGGCAACAGCGCCATCGACCAAGTGCTCAATCACGGGCTGACCGCACTCGGTCAGTCGGCCATCGACAACCCGTCGATGAGCCTCTACCTGTTGCTGGAAACCTATCCGTGGAGCAAAACCGTCATCGCGGTCACGGTGTTCATCAGCTTCGTGTTCTTTGTCACCTCGGCCGACTCGGGCACCGTGGTGCTGTCCACCCTGTCGTCCAAGGGCGGCAACGCGGATGAAGACGGGCCGAAATGGCTGCGGGTGTTCTGGGGCGCCATGACCGCGCTGGTCACCAGTGCGTTGCTGTTTGCCGGCAGTATCGATTCGCTCAAATCGGCGGTGGTGCTGACCTCACTGCCGTTCTCGATGATCCTGCTGCTGATGATGTGGGGGCTGCACAAGGCCTTCTACCTCGAGTCGCAGAAGCAGATTGCCCAGTTGCATTCGCTGGCCCCCATCTCGGCCGCACGCAAGGGCAGGGGCGGCTGGCGCCAGCGTCTGAGCCAAGCCGTGCACTTCCCTTCGCGGGATGAGGTGTACCGCTTCCTCGACACCACCGTGCGCCCGGCGATCGAAGAAGTGACGGCGGTGTTTGTCGAGAAGGGCCTGAACGTGGTCACCCAACCGGACCCGGCCAACGACAGCGTCAGTCTGGAAATCGGTCACGGCGAGGAGCGCCCATTCGTGTATCAGGTGCAGATGCGCGGCTACTTCACGCCGTCGTTTGCCCGGGGTGGCATGGGCAAGAAAGAGATCAACAACCGCCGCTACTACCGGGCGGAAGTGCACCTGGCCGAAGGCAGCCAGGACTACGACTTGGTGGGCTACACCAAGGAGCAGATCATCAACGACATCCTCGACCAGTACGAGCGTCACCTGCAGTTCCTGCACCTGGTGCGTTGAACCTCAGGCCCTGAGGTACAGGGCCAGGGCCACCAACGGCGCGCCGAATACGCCACTGCCGATCACCAGCTCCGATACCAGGGGCTGGCCGGCAGTGAGCACGCCGACGGCGCCGTTGGCCACTGCGGCGATCAACCAGATGGCGACAAAACTGTAGGCCAGCACCGTGCGGCTGATGCCGAGTTTTTGACCGATGAACAGCGTCAGTGCTAGCAGAATCAAGCCGCAACTGATGACGATGAGGGTGTGCATGACGGTGATCTCCTGTGGGAGCGGGCTTGCTCGCGAAAGCGGAGTGTCAGCCACTGAATATGTTTCTGATGAACCGCTTTCGCGAGCAAGCCCGCTCCCACATGAGGCACTGCATTCCTACTGAAGAGGTGTAGTGGGTTTAAGCAAGTCTTGCAAACCCACCTTCCAGAACAGTTCTGCCCGCACCCGATCCGCCACGCCATTGACGACCTCGCAGCCATCCTCGGAGGGGTCGATATGCCGGCGGAACGGGCGTGTGCCTAACGGCAAGCCGACGATCTCGACAATGGCCTTGGCCACCTCGCCCACATCCGCATCCGCAGGTTCCAGCGCCGCTAAACCTTGCAGTGCAGCGTCCGCAACACCCGCATACGGGCCGTCGTTGTACAGATCGACACGCGCCTGATCGCTGGGCTTGCCGGAGTGGGCAAAGTGGTTGGTGCCCTTGGTAAACGCGCCAGGCACGATGATCGACGTCTCGATGCCCCAACGACTCAGCTCGCTGGCGTAGGACACCGCCAGGGAGTCCATCGCCGCCTTCGCCGCAAAGTACGGCGCCAGAAACGGCGGCGTACCCCCGCGAGCGCTGCTGGACGACACCCACACCACCAACCCTTTGCCCTGCTTGCGCAGGTACGGCAGCGCCGCACGGTTGACGCGCTGGGTGCTCAGCACGTTGATGTCGTACAGCTGGGCGAACTGCTCCGGCGTGAAGGCTTCGGCCGGGCCGAACGACATGTGCCCGGCGTTGTGGATGATCACATCCAGGCGCCCGCAGTCGGCGACGATCCTGGCGACGCCAGCGTCTACCGATTCGCTCGAAGCCACGTCCAGCTCCACGCTGCGCAGGTCCACCTGGTGTTCGTCGGCATAGCGCTGCACCTCGGCCACCTGCGGCGCATTGCGCCCCAGGGTTTCGCGCATGCTGGCGTAGACCGTGTGGCCGGCATCGGCCAGGGCGCGGGCGGTGAGGGCGCCAAACCCACTGGAGGCGCCGGTAATCAGGATGATCGATTTCATGTGATTGCCCTCGATTGCGTTCAGACCAGCCCGCCGTTGGTGCGCAGGGTTTGCCCATTGATCCAGCCAGCGGCCGGGCTGACCAGGAACGACACCACGCGGGCAACATCTTCCGGTTGGCCCAGGCGTTCCAGGGGCGCCATCTTGGCCATGCCCTGGATCTGCTCTTCGCTCTTGCCGTGCAGGAACAGGTCGGTGGCGACCGGGCCTGGCGCGACCGCGTTGACGGTGATGCCACGCCCGCGCATTTCCTTGGCGAACACGTGGGTCAGGGACTCCACCGCCGCCTTGCTGGCGATGTACACCGCGTAGCCGGGGAAGTTGAGGCCGACGGTGCTGCTGGAGAAGTTGACGATGCGCCCGCCGTCGTTCAGGCGCGTGGCCGCTTCGCGCAAGGCATTGAAGGTGCCACGGGTGTGGATGTCGAAGTTCTGGTTGTAGAGTTCGTCGCTGTGCTGGGCCAGGGGCAACGCCTTGAGGATACCGGCGTTGTTGACCAGCACGTCGACCTTGCCCAGCTGGGTTTCGGTTTCATCGAACAGGCGCTTGATATCGGCAGGCTTGCTGACATCGCCCTGGATCGCTATGGCTTGGTGGCCGGCTTGACGCAGTTCCACCACCAGCTTCGACGCTTCGGTGGCGCTGCTGGCGTAGTTGATCGCCACGGCGTAACCGTCGGCGGCGAGTTGTCGGGCCACCACGGCGCCAATGCCACGGGAAGCGCCGGTGATGATTGCGACTTGAGTTGTCATGGTGCGAAGTCCTCTGGAGTGGGTGTGGACGCAGATTCACATGTTTACCAGGGCCGATAAATGCGCCAGAGTTGCCTTGACTGTTCAATAATCGCCAACAATAAGTCCGGGGAAGGCCACATGGATCAAGTCAAAGCGATGAAGGTGTTTGTGCGCATTTACGAGCGTTCAAGCTTCACACTGGCCGCCGATGACCTGAACCTGCCGCGCGCCACGCTGACCCACACCCTCAATCAATTCGAGGCCTGGCTGGGCACTCGCCTGCTCGAACGCAGCACCCGTCGCGTGCGTCCCACCCTCGATGGCGAGGCCTACTACCAACGTTGCGTGCTACTGCTGGCGGAGCTGGAAGAGGCTGAACTGGCGTTTCGCGGCGTGGCGCCCAAGGGCCGTTTGCGCGTGGATTTGCACGGCACCCTGGCCAAGTATTTTGTGATCCCGGCACTGCCGCAGTTCATGGCGCGCTACCCGGAAATCGAGCTGTCGATCAGTGAGGCGGATCGCTTCGTCGACCTCATCGCCGAGGGCGTGGATTGCGTATTGCGCGCGGGCACCCTGGGGGACTCTGCGTTGATCGGCCGGCGCGTGGCGACCCTGCGCCAGGTGACCTGCGCCAGCCCCACGTACTTGCGAAAATATGGCGAACCAAAGTGCCTGGCGGACCTCGCGACACACCGTGCGGTGAACTACGTTTCGCGCACCACGGCCAAGCTTTTTCCGTTCGAATTCATGGTCGATGGCGAGCTTGAAGAGGTGAGTATCGAGGGCGCGCTTTCGGTCTTCGGCGCCGAGATTTACTCCGCCAGCGCGGTGGCCGGATTGGGCATTATCCAGTGCCCGCATTACCGCATGGCTGAGCTGATCGAGCAGGGTGTGATGCGTGAAATTCTCGCCGATACGCCCCCGCCGCCCATGCCGGTATCGGTGCTGTATCCGCATAACCGACACCTGTCGCCGAGGGTGCGCGTGTTCGTGGATTGGCTGTCAGAAATCTTCGAAAATGCCCGCTAACCCGCGTAGTTAAAGGGTTGCTTAAATTTAATTTCATTCGTGAACTATCGGTTTTGACTCCGAACTGTCATCTGGCCACTGCGTAATTGTGTGAAGCGTTTGACGCTTTCATTTCAGAACAGTGACGGAGACCGGTAACAATGAAGACGTTATTAAGCCCCATGGTGGGTGCCGCCATGGCGAGCTTTATGCTGTCCGCCCATGCCGATTTTATCGATGACAGCCACGCCGATGTGACCCTGCTCAATCGCTATCTCAACCAGCAGGGGCGTGATGTGGTGAACAGCACGGCCAAGGCGCACAGCGTGCGTGATTGGGGCCAGGGTTTCGAGTTCAACTTCAAGTCGGGCTACACCGAAGGCCCGGTCGGTTTTGGCCTGGACCTGCAAGCCTTCTACGGCTTGAAATTGGATTCCGGTGGCGACCTCAACGACAAGGATCACCAGGGCCGCTACCCCGGCAGCATGTTTCCGCTGGACAACGGCAAGTCCGCCGACCAGTTCGGTGTGTTGAGCCCTACGTTCAAGATGCGTTTTGCCCAGGATGAGTTGCGCCTCGGCACGCTCTACGGCAACAACCCGGTGCTGGCCAACACTGACGGCCGCCTGTACCAGCAGACCAACACCGGTGTGCAACTGGTGTCCAAGGACCTCACGGACTTTACGTTCACCGGCGGCGATATCTTCAAGACCAAGATCCGCAACGAAACCGGCGACCAGGGCATGATCACCGCCGGGGGCACCAAAGAGAGCGATCGCTTCCTGTTTGGCGGTGCGGACTACACCGGTATCCAGAACACCACTGTCAGCCTCTGGTACTCCAACCTTGAAGACTACTACCAGCAGTTCTTCCTGGGCGCCAAGCGTCATGACGCGTTGTCGGTCGGTGCAATCGACACCGATATCCGCGTATTCCGCAGCCTGGGTGTGGGCGAAAACGCCGACGGTGACAAGGACTTTGCCGGGGCTGGTCTCTACGGCGACGGCAGCTCCAAAGGCCGCATCAACCAGACCACAGCGAGCTTGCTTGAAAGCTACAGCCTGGACGGCCACACCGTCGGCCTGGGCATCCAGAAAAACAGCGGCGACAGCGACTTCCCGTACCTCGATTCTGGCCTGAACAGCGGCGATAACCGCCAGGGCCCGGGCTCTGGCGCCGACACCCCGGCGCTGACCAACATGCAGTTGAATAAATTTCAACACGCCGGTGAGCGCACGTGGCTTGCGCAGTACAAGTATGACTTCGGTAAGCTGGGCCTCACGGGCCTGTCGTTCTCGGCGGCCTACGCCCACGGTGATGACATCCGCACCGTGCAAGGCACCACCAGCGAGTGGGAACGCAACATTGCCGTGGCTTACCAAGTACCGACCGGCACCCTCAAAGGCCTGGGCGTGACCTGGAAAAACGCGCATGCCAGCCCGGATATCACCGGCGCCACCGTGCAGGATGAAAACCGCTTCTATGTCAGCTATGTCGTTCCCCTCTGGTAGGAAATTGCTGTAGAACGGAACGGCAGACTTAAGCGATTCAGCTGCTTAAAAGGCCTGGGAATAGCGTTATTCCCGGGCCTTATTAGTCCCAAGTTCAAGAGAGGATTCGATGACTTACATTGCTGCCGAAAACCGCTATGAATCTATTCCGTATCGCCGCGTAGGCCGCAGTGGGTTGGTGCTGCCGGCACTGTCCCTGGGCCTGTGGCACAACTTTGGCGACAGTACCCCGATCGACACCCAGCGCGCCCTGCTGCGTACGGCGTTCGACCTGGGGATCAACCATTTCGACCTGGCCAACAACTATGGCCCACCGTACGGCAGCGCCGAGATCAACTTCGGCCGTTTGCTGCGCGAAGATTTCAAGCATTACCGCGATGAACTGATCATCTCCAGCAAGGCCGGTTGGGACATGTGGCCCGGCCCTTACGGCCAGGGCGGCGGTTCGCGCAAATACGTACTGGCGAGCCTGGACCAGAGCCTGCAACGCCTGGGCGTCGACTATGTGGACATCTTCTACTCCCACCGCTTTGACGCCGATACCCCGCTGGAAGAAACCGCCAGCGCCCTCGCCACTGCCGTGCAACAAGGCAAGGCGCTGTACATCGGCATCTCTTCCTATTCGGGCGTGAAAACCCGCGAAATCGCCGCCCTGCTCAAAGAGTGGAAAGTGCCGCTGTTGATCCACCAGCCGGCCTACAACCTGCTCAACCGCTGGGTAGAAAAAGACCTGCTGGACACCACCGAAGAACTCGGCGCCGGGGTGATTGCGTTTACGCCGCTGGCCCAGGGTTTGCTGACTGACAAGTACCTCAATGGCGTGCCGGCCGATGCACGGGTCAACCGCCCGGGCGGTGGTTCATTGCAGGCCAAGCATTTGTCGGATGCCAACATTGCCCACGTGCGTGCGCTGAACGAAATTGCCAAGCGCCGTGGTCAGAGCCTGGCACAACTGGCGTTGGCCTGGACGTTGCGAGATCCACGGGTGACCAGCGCGCTGATCGGTGCGAGCCGGCCGGAGCAGATTGTCGAGAACGTCGGTGCGTTGAAGAACCTGAGCTTCAGTGCGGAAGAACTGGCGGAGATCGATCGGTTTGCCCAGGAAGGCGGGATCAACTTGTGGGAAAAGCCATCTTCCGCTGAATAACCTGACATCACTCGGTCAAAAATGTGGGAGCGGGCTTGCTCGCGAAGGCGGTGTATCAGTCAAACATGTATCGACTGACACTCCGCCTTCGCGAGCAAGCCCGCTCCCACATTTGATCTTCGCCGGGGGTTAGAAAGGTACGTCGCCCAAGATGGTCGCCCGATGCATCACCCGCCGCTGCGGCCGGTAATCATCCACCGCGTAGTGCTGGGTCACGCGGTTGTCCCAGAACGCCACGTCATTTTCCTGCCAGCGCCAACGAATGGTGAATTCCGGACGGGTCGCGTGGGCGAACAACAGTTTCAGGATCGCCTCGCTTTCGGCCGGTTCCAGTTCGTTGATCTTGGTGGTGAACCCATCACTGACAAACAGTGACTTACGCCCACTCACCGGGTGCGTGCGCACCACCGGATGGGACAGCGGTGGGTTTTTCTTACGGGTTTCTTCCCAGCGCGCCAGGTCTTCGGCGGTGTTGCCAAAGCGCTCCAGCGGGAAGGACTTGGTGAAGTCGTGGGTAGCCGTCAGCCCGTCGAGCAAACGCTTCAACGGCTCGGACAACGCCTCATACGCCGCAATGCCACTGGCCCACAATGTGTCGCCACCAAACGCGGGTAGCAGTTTGGCGCTCAGCACTGCACCGAGTGCGGGTGTCGGCAGGAAGGTCACGTCGGTGTGCCACACGGCGTTGTCGCGCACGTCGGTGACGGCGGTGTCGAGGATCAGCACTTCAGGCTGTTCCGGCACGTTGGGGTAGATCGGATGGATATGCAGGTCACCAAAATTCGCCGCGAACCGCGCTTGCTGTTGCGGGTTGATCGGCTGATCACGGAAGAACAGCACCGAGTGCTTGAGCAACGCCTGTTCGATGGCATCGCGCTCTTCAATGTTCAACGGCTGGGTGATGTCGACGCCACTGATCAGGGCACCCAATGCGGTGCTGATGGGGGTAACGGTCAGGCTGCTCATGCTGTTCTCACTCAATGTGCCTGGCCATGCCACGGCACTAATTTACGCTGCAGGGCGCGCAGGCCCATTTCCATGGCGAAGGCGATCAGGGCGATGACGAGGATGCCCAGCACCACCACGTCGGTGACCAGGAACTGCGCCGCCGACTGCACCATGAAACCCAGGCCGCTGGTGGCGGCGATCAATTCGGCGGCGACCAGTGTCGACCAGCCCACGCCCAGGCCGATGCGCACGCCAGTCAGGATGTCGGGCAGAGCGCTCGGCAAGATCACGTGGCGGATCAACTGGGCGCGTGTGGCGCCTAACGACTGAGCCGCGCGCAGCTTGGCCGGGTCGACGGTGCGCACGCCGGTCGCGGTGGCGATGGCGATGGGCGCAAAGATTGCCAGGTAAATCAGCAGCACCTTGGACAGCTCGCCAATGCCGCACCAGATCACGATCAGCGGCAGATAGGCCAAGGGCGGAATCGGACGGTAAAACTCGATCAGCGGGTCGAGAATGCCCCGGGCAATAAGGTTGGAACCGATGGCAATCCCCACCGGTACGGCGGTCAGTACGGCAAAGCCCAGGCCCAGGCCGATACGGCTGAGGCTGGCGCCCAGGTGCTGCCACAAGGTGGAATCCATGTAGCCGGTGGTCGCCAGCAGCCAGCCTTTTTGCAGCACGGCCGACGGCGGTGGCAGGAACAACGGTTCAATCAAGCCGGTGGCGGTCACGGCCCACCAGAGGGCCAGCAGCGCGACCAGGGTCAGTACGCTGATCCAGCGGGTGCTCAGGCTGCGGCGCACTGGGATCACCGCGTGTGTCACCGGCTTGGCGACGGTGGCGGGGAGTTCATAGCTGCTCATGCGGACACCTGCCGTTGAGAGAACACTTTGCCCAGCACGTGTTCGCGGGTTTCGATAAAACGCGGGTCGGATTTGATCGCCCGTGCTGATTCGCCCGCCGCGTAGCGCTGGCCGAAGTCCAGGCTCAGGCGTTCGACGATCTGGCCCGGGTTGGGCGCCAGCAAGATCAAGTCAGTGGCGAGGAACACCGCTTCTTCGATGTCGTGGGTAATCAGGAACACCGGCTTGGCCGTGCGTCGCCATACCTGCAGCAGCAACTCTTGCATCTGCTCGCGGGTGAAGGCGTCGAGGGCGCCAAAGGGTTCGTCCATCAACAAGACGCGCGGGTCAGCGGCCAACGCGCGGGCCAGGCCGACGCGTTGCTTCTGCCCGCCCGAGAGTTGCCAGATGCGGCGGCTGTCGAAACCGGCCAGGTCCACCAGCGCCAGCATTTCCCGGGCGCGCACTTCGCGTTGCGCCTTGGGCACGCCGGCCAGCTCCAGGCCGAAGGCGACGTTGGCCAGCACGTCCTGCCAGGGCAGCAGGGCGTCGTCCTGGAACACCACGCCACGTTCGGCGCTGGGGCCCTTGACCGGCACGCCGTCGAGGGTAATGCGCCCGGCGGACGGTTCGACAAAGCCGGCAATCAGGTTCAACAGCGAGGTCTTGCCACTGCCGGACGGGCCGAGGGCCACCAGCAATTGCTGGGGCCCCAGGTCGATTGAGATGTCAGACAGTACCGGTTCTGTGGCGCCTGGGTACTGTGCGCTGATGCGCTCCAGTTGTAGCAAGGCCATCGCGATGAACTCCTGATCAGTTGGTAATGAACTTGGCGCTGACGTAAGGGGCGTAGTCCGGCAGTACCGCGTCGACCTTGCCTTGTTCCTTGAGGAACGCGGCGGTGTCGGTCACGGCCTTGGTGGTCGGCGCGCCCAGCAGGGTCACCTGGTCAGCGGCCAGCGGGTAGACGTTGCCTTGCAGCAGCAACGGGATGTCGCTGGCCTTGGCGCCGGAGAGCTTCACCAGCTTGTCGACGTTGCCTTTGTCAGCGAGCCAGGCTTGTGGGTCTTTGCGGTAGGCGGCGTAGGCGTCCAGGGTGACTTTGGCGAAGGCTGTGACGATTTCCGGGTGCTTCTCGGCAAAGTCCTTACGCACGATCCATGCATCGAAGGTCGGCGCACCGAGCTTGGCCAGCTCGCCGGAGGTGATCAGCACTTTGCCGTTCTCCTTGGCCACGCCCAGGGCGGGGTCCCACACGTAGGTCGCGTCGATGTCGCCGCGCTTCCAGGCGGCGATGATGGCCGGTGGCGCGAGGTTGAGGATGGTGACTTTCGACGGGTCGATGTTCCAGTGCTTCAGCGCGGCCAGCAGGCTGTAGTGGCCGGTGGACACGAACGGCACGGCGACTTTCTTGCCAACCAGGTCCTGTGGGCTGTTGATCCCCGATCCGTTGCGCGCCACCAAGGCTTCGGCACCGCCGATCTGAGTGGCGACGAGGAAGGTTTCCACCGGCACTTTGCGGGTGACGGCGGCGGTCAGCGGGCTGGAACCGAGGTAGCCGATCTGCACGTCACCGGAAGCAATGGCGGCGATGATGTCGGCGCCATTGTCGAATTTGCGCCAGTTGATCTTGGCGTTGGTGGCTTTTTCATACGCGCCGTCGGCCTGGGCGACTTTGGCCGGGTCCACGGTGGTCTGGTAAGCGATGGTCACATCCGCCGCCTGGGCAAACAGGCTGGCACCGGCCAGGGACAATGCGGCCAGGAGACGCAGAGGGGTTAACAGTTTCAAGGGAAGCTCCTCAATCAGGCGGCCGAGGGTCGGCGTGTGAGGAGACTAAATGATCTAAGAATTCGAAAATAAATAACATTTTCGAATTAGCTTATTAGAAGAACAATGCTGCCCTGTAGTGAGCGGGCTTGCCCCGCGCTGGGTGGCGACGCCGCCCTAAAACCTGGCGCCGCGTGTTAACTGAAGCAATGCGGTTGCCTTGTTGGGGCGGCTTCGCCACCCAGCGCGGGGCAAGCCCGCTCACTACAGAGTCTGCATTCGGCGAGTAAGGCTTTAGTTGCTGATGGCCAGGATGCTCGCCTGGTATGACCCGACAAACACATCGAAATCGCCCACTTCGTTCTGCTCCAGCTCCGCTTGTTGCGCCAGCGACGTGCGTGCCAGCTCTTCGAAGCGTGCCTGCTCTTCGGCCGGCAGCGGTTCCTTGCGGAAATGCTCGGCGTGCAGCTGGCTCTGGTGCAGGGAGAACTGCGCAAAACTCTCCTTGCGCTCGGCCATCGCCGCCAACACCTGGGCCGATGGGGTCAGGGACGGGTCCTTGACCTTCGCCAGCTGGGCGTCCAGCGCTTGGCTGTGCTCGGTGATACCGTGGCTTTCATCGAGCAGGGCAGCCAGCGGCGCGATTTTCTCCAACAGCTCGGCGGCCCATTCCTTCATGTCCACTGGCTGGCCATCGCGCTGCAATTGCAGGCCTGGGCGGCGACCTTCCTTGACCACGCTGAGGAAGTTGGACGTGGCATTGCCGCACTCGTTGTTGGCGAACAGCGGGCTGTCGTTCAACGCGCAATACAGCAGGAAGGCGTCGAGGAAACGCGACTCCGGCAGGTCGATGCCCATCGGCAGGAACGGGTTGATATCCAGGCAACGCACTTCGATGTACTGGATGCCACGGGCCATCAGCGCCTGGATCGGGCGCTCGCCGGTGTAGGTCACTCGCTTGGGGCGAATGTTGGAGTAGTACTCGTTTTCGATCTGCAGGATGTTGGTGTTGAGCTGTACCCACTCACCGTCCTTGTGGGTGCCGACTTCGACGTACGGCGCGTAGGGCGTTGCCACCGCTTCACGCAGGCTGTCGGTGTAGCTGTTCAAATCGTTGTAGCACGGCGTGAGGCCGGCCTGGGCGTTGCTCTGGTAACCCAGGTCGCTCATGCGCAGGCTGGTGGCGTACGGCAGGTACAGGGTATCGGCGTCCAGCACTTCGAGCTGGTGCGAGCGACCACGCAGGAAGCCGGCGTCCAGGGCCGGCGAGGCACCGAACAGGTACATCAGCAGCCAGCTGTAGCGGCGGAAGTTGCGGATCAGCGCGATGTAGGCGGTGGACTGGTAGTCGCGATCGGTGCCGACAAACCCTTCGGTTTCCTTGAGCAACGGCCACAGCGCCTCGGGCAACGAGAAGTTGTAGTGGATCCCGGCGATGCACTGCATGGTCTTGCCGTAACGCAAAGCCAGGCCTTTGCGATACACGTACTTGAGCTGTCCGATATTGGACGTGCCGTAGTAGGCAATCGGAATGTCTTCCTCGGCCGGCAACGGGCACGGCATCGAGGGGCTCCACAGGTATTCGCTGCCCAGCTTGGTGTAGGCAAAGCGATGGATCTTGTCCAGGCTGCTCAGGGTATCGGCCGGATTCGGCAGGGCTGGGGTGATGAACTCCAGCAGCGATTCCGAGTAGTCCGTGGTGATCTGTTCGTGGGTCAACGCGGCGCCCAGGGCTTCAGGGTGCGGCGTTTGCGCCAGGCGGCCTTCACCGGTGACGCGTAGGCATTCGCGCTCGATGCCGTGCAAGCACTGCTCTAGCAGGGAGAGGTGTTCGCGCTTGCCGAGCAGAGCCAGGCGGCGGTTGAGAAGTTCGCTCAAGTTGGATTCCTTCACGCGTCAGTCGCCCCAATATGGGGGTGGGCAGGACGGTCTACAAGGGTGAAGTTGAAACTGGCGTTATCGCCTGGTTTTCGAGCCGATTTAACTGGCCCTGAAAGTGCCGACTTCAGTCCCTGAATCTGGCTATCGCGCAGGAAGAAACTTCCGACGCCGCTTTCGCAGCGCCGAAATTAACTCAAATCGAGGGCGGGGAGCTATAGGACAGCGAAGGTGCCTTGTGCTTTTGCGACCAGTTTTTCGTCCTGGTACACATCCGCTTCCACCACCAACGTGCGGCGGCCGGCATGAATCACCCGGCTGGTGCACAGCACGTCGCCCTCTTCGACGGCGCGGATGTAGTTGATTTTGCATTCGATTGTCGCACTCTGCTGGTCAAAACCATGGGAGCTGGAACACGCCAGCCCCATCGTGATGTCCACCAGGCTGAAAATCGCCCCGCCGTGGAGCTTGCCCGCGCGGTTGCGCAGGTGCGGCTCCAGGGTCAGGGCCACCTCTGCAACGCCTTGTTCGAGGCGTTGAAGGCGGCAGCCGATCAGTTCGCTGAACGCGCTCTGGGTCAAACCGGCCGGAATTTCCATCAGCGCTTCTTCAACTGTTTGGCGTTGGCGAACAGCGAGGCCATGGCGTTGTTGCTGGGCGCTGCGGCGGTGGTTTCCTTACGCGGCGCAGTGTTCTGCGACTGACGCGGCGTGGAACCGGGGCGTGCGCCACGGGCACCGTCGATTTTCTCTCCCGGGGTGTCGCTCATGCGCATCGACAGGCCGACGCGTTTACGCGGAATGTCGACTTCCATGACCTTGACCTTGACCACGTCACCGGCCTTCACCGCTTCGCGCGGGTCTTTGATGAATTTCTCCGAAAGCGCGGAGATATGCACCAAACCGTCCTGATGCACGCCGATGTCCACAAAGGCACCGAAGTTGGTCACGTTGGTCACCACGCCTTCGAGGATCATGCCCAGTTGCAGGTCCTTGAGGTCTTCGACGCCATCCTGGAACTCGGCAGTCTTGAACTCGGGGCGCGGGTCGCGGCCAGGCTTCTCCAACTCTTGCAGGATGTCGGTGATGGTCGGCACGCCGAAGGTTTCGTCGGTGTACTTTTTCGGGTCCAGGCGCTTGAGGAACGCGGCGTCGCCGATCAGCGAACGGATGTCGCGGTCGGTCTCGGCAGCGATGCGTTGCACCAGCGGGTAGGCTTCCGGGTGGACCGCCGAGGCGTCCAGCGGGTTGTCGCCGTTCATCACACGCAGGAAGCCGGCAGCTTGTTCGAAGGTTTTTTCGCCCAGGCGTGCAACCTTTTTCAGCGCGGCGCGGGTTTTGAACGCACCGTTTTCATCGCGGTGGGTGACGATGTTCTGCGCCAGGGTGGCATTGAGGCCGGAGATACGGGCCAGCAGCGCCACGGAGGCGGTATTCACGTCCACGCCGACGGCGTTCACGCAGTCTTCCACCACGGCGTCCAGACCGCGCGCCAGTTTCAGCTGCGACACGTCATGCTGGTACTGGCCGACACCGATGGATTTCGGGTCGATTTTCACCAGCTCGGCCAGCGGGTCCTGCAGGCGGCGGGCGATGGACACCGCGCCACGGATCGATACGTCCAGGTCCGGGAACTCCTTGGACGCCAGCTCCGACGCCGAGTACACCGAAGCACCGGCCTCGGAGACCATGACCTTGGTCATCTTCATGGCGGGGTATTTTTTGATCAGCTCGGCGGCCAGCTTGTCGGTCTCGCGGCTGGCGGTGCCGTTGCCGATGGCGATCAGGTCCACGGCGTGCTTGGCGCAGAGGGCGGCCAGGATGGCGAGGGTCTGGTCCCATTTGTTGTGCGGCACGTGCGGGTAGACGGTGGCGTGGTCCAGCAGCTTGCCGGTGGAGTCGACTACCGCCACCTTGCAGCCGGTACGCAGGCCCGGGTCGAGGCCCAGGGTAGCGCGCGGGCCAGCCGGAGCGGCCAGCAGCAGGTCGTGCAGGTTGTGGGCGAACACATTGATCGCCTCGGTTTCGGCGCCGTCGCGCAGCTCGCCCAACAGGTCGGTTTCCAGGTGGGTGTAGAGCTTGACCTTCCAGGTCCAGCGCACAACTTCACCGAGCCACTTGTCCGCAGGACGATTCTGATTCTGGATGCCGAATTGTTGACCGATCATGCCTTCGCACGGGTGCATGGTGCCCGGCAGCTCGTCGCCGACTTTGAGTGCGGAGCTGAGAATGCCTTCGTTGCGGCCACGGAAAATGGCGAGTGCGCGGTGGGACGGCATGCTTTTCAGCGGTTCGTCGTGTTCGAAATAGTCGCGGAACTTGGCGCCCTCTTCCTCTTTGCCGGCGATGACGCGGGCGCTGAGAGTGGCTTCCTGCTTGAGGTAAGTGCGCAGTTTTTCCAGCAGGCTGGCGTCTTCGGCGAAGCGCTCCATGAGGATGTACTTGGCGCCTTCGAGGGCGGCCTTGGTGTCGGCGACGCCTTTTTCGGCATCGATGAAGCGTGCGGCTTCGGTTTCCGGGGTCAGCGACGGGTCGTTGAACAGGCCGTCGGCCAGCTCGCCCAGGCCGGCTTCCAGGGCGATCTGGCCCTTGGTGCGGCGCTTTTGTTTGTAGGGCAGGTAAAGGTCTTCGAGGCGGGTCTTGGTGTCGGCGAGCTTGATGTCGCGCTCAAGTTGTGGGGTCAACTTGCCTTGCTCCTCGATGCTGGCGAGGATGCTGATGCGCCGTTCGTCGAGTTCTCGCAGGTAGCGCAGGCGCTCTTCCAGGTGACGCAGTTGGGTGTCGTCGAGGCTGCCAGTCACTTCTTTACGGTAACGGGCGATGAAAGGCACCGTGGAGCCTTCATCCAGTAGAGCGACGGCCGCTTCGACCTGTTGTGGGCGTACACCGAGTTCCTCGGCGATGCGGCTGTTGATGCTGTCCATAAAACCACCTGAAATTCTGAAAATCAGCTCGCAGGCCCGGAAAACAAGGCCCTGGGAGGCTGGTTGAGCGGCCCGACTGGCGCCGCTGCCTGGGTCAAGAGGCAGCCTATTGACCCTCGAAATCGAAAAAATCACGACAAGCGGGTGAAAAAAAGCCCGGCAGTAAACGGTAACGATCTGACGTTGCCCTGCACGAAGGCGCCGCATTATAACCAGCGTTCTGCACTTGGGGGGTACTGCGCCGGTGGTTGTAGGGCGCGGGTTCGCTGGCGGTGGAGGAAAAATCTGCTAACAATGCACACGGTGCGTATAACGGCAGCTACGCCATAATGCGCGCCGAGATAAGAGGAGCATCTAATGAGCAGCACTGCACAAACTGCTGAAGGCGAAAAAATTCTCATCGTTGATGACGATCCGGGGCTGAGCAGCCTGCTGGAGCGTTTCTTCAACTCCAAGGGTTACCGTGCCCGCGCGGTGCCGAACACCGAACAGATGGACCGCCTGTTGGGGCGTGAGGTGTTCAACCTGGTCGTGCTCGACCTGATGCTGCCCGGCGAAGATGGCCTCACCGCCTGCAAACGCTTGCGTGGCGCGAACAATCAGATTCCCATCATCATGCTCACCGCCAAGGGCGATGAGCTGAGCCGCATCAAGGGCCTCGAGCTGGGCGCCGATGACTACCTGGCCAAGCCGTTCAACCCTGACGAGCTGATGGCACGGGTCAAGGCCGTATTGCGCCGCCAGGCTCCTCCTGTACCAGGCGCACCGGGCAGCGAAGACGAAAGCGTCACCTTTGGCGACTACGAGCTGTCGCTGGCCACCCGTGAACTCAAGCGTGGCGATGAAGTGCACATGTTGACCACCGGCGAATTCGCGGTGCTCAAGGCCCTGGTGATGAACGCTCGCCAACCGCTGACCCGTGACAAGCTGATGAACCTGGCCCGCGGCCGTGAGTGGGACGCGCTGGAACGCTCCATCGACGTGCAGATCTCCCGTCTGCGCCGGATGATCGAGCCGGACCCGTCCAAGCCTCGGTATATCCAGACGGTGTGGGGTGTGGGTTACGTGTTTGTGCCGGATGGCACTGCGACCAAGTGACCCATGATTTGCGGCGGCAGGCATCCCGGTGTTCAGTTTCATGAACATCGACAGGGGGCCGGGCCTCCGCAATTCTGCGAGCGTCGCTCGTTTCTGCAAGGTGCCTAGCTGTCTCCTATGAAAACCCCGTTGTGGTTCCCACAAAGTTTTTTCTCGCGCACCCTTTGGCTGGTGCTGATCGTCGTTCTGTTTTCCAAGGCACTGACACTGGTTTATCTGTTGATGAACGAAGACGTGCTGGTGGATCGACAATACAGCCACGGTGTGGCCCTGACCCTGCGCGCCTATTGGGCCGCCGACCCCGAGAATCGCGAAAAGATCGCCAAGGCCGCCACACTCGTGCGCGTGGCGGGCGCCGGTGTACCCGAGGGCGAGCAGCACTGGCCCTACAGTGAAA
Source organism: Pseudomonas sp. TE24901 (assembly GCF_054058375.1). Taxonomy (NCBI): domain Bacteria; kingdom Pseudomonadati; phylum Pseudomonadota; class Gammaproteobacteria; order Pseudomonadales; family Pseudomonadaceae; genus Pseudomonas; species Pseudomonas sp. TE24901. The sequence continues at coordinate 494,373 of NZ_JBSSAF010000003.1, read as the reverse complement.
TCTACCAACGCCAGATGCAGGCCGAACTGGGTGAAGACACCGAGGTTCGGCTGCGCATGCACGTGTCCCCGGCCCTTTGGGTGCGGGCCCCGAGCCTGGGCCAGGACTGGTTGAAAGTACCGTTGTACCCGCATCCGCTGCGTGGGCAGAAGATTTGGAACGTGCTGGGCTGGTTCCTGGCGATCGGGTTGCTTTCAACTGCATCCGCGTGGATTTTCGTGCGTCAACTCAACCAGCCGCTCAAGCGCCTGGTGTTTGCCGCTCGCCAATTGGGGCAGGGACGAAGCGTGCGCTTGCCGGTCAGCGACACGCCCAGCGAGATGACCGAGGTGTACAGCGCGTTCAACCAGATGGCGGAGGACGTCGAACAGGCCGGGCGTGAGCGCGAGTTGATGCTCGCGGGGGTGTCCCATGACCTGCGCACGCCCCTGACGCGTCTGCGGCTTTCACTTGAGCTGATGGGCAACCATAACGACCTGACGGACGACATGGTGCGCGATATCGAGGACATGGACGCGATTCTCGACCAGTTCCTGGCGTTTATCCGTGATGGTCGTGACGAGGTGGTCGAAGAAGTCGACCTGACGGACCTGGTGCGCGAAGTGGTCGCGCCTTACAACCAGAATGGCGAGCAGGTGCGCATGCGCCTGGAGCCTATCCAGCCGTTTGCCTTGCGCCGTGTATCGATGAAGCGTCTGTTGAACAACCTGATCGGCAATGCCTTGCACCATGCCGGCTCGGATGTGGAGGTGGCTGCGTATGTGTCCGGCGACAGCACGGCACCTTACGTGGTGCTCAGCGTGATGGACCGTGGCGCCGGTATCGATCCGGCTGAGCTGGAGGGCATTTTCAACCCGTTCACCCGTGGCGACCGTGCCCGGGGTGGCAAGGGCACCGGACTGGGGTTGGCGATCGTGCGGCGAATTGCTTCGATGCATGGTGGCAACGTTGAGCTGCGCAACCGTGAAGAAGGTGGCCTGGAGGCACGGGTGCGCTTACCGCTGGGGCTGATGTTGCCAAGAGACGCGGTATAAGCAACAACTCAGATCAAATGTGGGAGCGGGCTTGCTCGCGAATGCGGTGTATCAGTTATGTATGTATTGACTGACACCCTGCATTCGCGAGCAAGCCCGCTCCCACATTAATTTGTGGTGTTTCAAAAGCTGTGTTTTATCAGCCCTTGCCCTTGGTCCGAGTCATATTCGGGCCGCCATTCTTCTCAAGATGCTGAATGATGATCCCCGCCACATCCTTGCCGGTGGTGGTCTCAATCCCTTCCAGACCCGGTGATGAGTTCACTTCCATCACCAGCGGCCCATGGTTGGAACGCAAGATATCCACACCCGCCACGCTCAACCCCATCACCTTCGCTGCACGCAATGCGGTCATGCGTTCTTCCGGGGTGATCTTGATCAGGCTGGCGCTGCCGCCACGATGCAGATTGGAGCGGAACTCACCGGGTTTGGCCTGGCGCTTCATCGCTGCAATCACCTTGTCGCCCACCACAAAGCAGCGGATGTCGGCACCACCGGCCTCCTTGATGTATTCCTGCACCATGATGTTCTGCTTGAGACCCATGAAGGCCTCGATCACCGACTCTGCAGCGGTGGCGGTTTCACAGAGCACCACGCCGATGCCCTGAGTGCCTTCCAGCACTTTGATCACCAGCGGCGCGCCGTTGACCATCTCGATCAGGTCGGGGATGTCGTCCGGGGAGTGGGCAAAGCCGGTGACGGGCAGGCCGATCCCCCGGCGTGACAACAGTTGCAGTGAACGCAGCTTGTCCCGCGAGCGCGCAATGGCTACGGACTCATTCAGGGGGAACACCCCCATCATTTCAAACTGGCGCAGCACCGCGCAGCCGTAGAACGTCACCGAGGCGCCGATACGCGGGATCACCGCATCGAAACCTTCCAGCGGCTTGCCCCGGTAGTGGATCTGCGGCTTGTGGCTGGCAATGTTCATGTAGGCACGCAACGTGTCGATCACCACCATTTCGTGGCCACGTTCGGTGCCGGCCTCAACCAGGCGGCGGGTGGAATACAGACGCGGATTTCGCGACAGCACAGCAATCTTCATGCAGCACCTGGGGCAGAAAGGGTAGAGACCGGGAACACCGGCTTGTCTTGAACGTATTTGACGCCGGGATTGACCACCAGCTGGCCGTCAATCAACGCCTTGGAACCCAGCAGCAGGCGGTAGCGCATGGCCTTGCGGCAGGCCAGGGTGAACTCCACCCGCCACACCCGGTCGCCCAGCGCCAGGGTGGTGCTGATCACATAGCGAACCTGCGCGTGGCCGTTGGAGCTCTTGATGGTTTTCATCGTCACCAGGGGCGCTTCGCAGCGGCGGTGACGCAGTTGCACCACGCTGCCCAGGTGCGCGGTAAAGCGCACCCACTTCTCACCGTCGCGCTCAAACGGCTCGATGTCGGTGGCATGTAGGCTGGAGGTGCTGGCGCCGGTGTCGATCTTCGCGCGCAGGCCCGCCACTCCCAAATCGGGGAGTGCCACCCACTCACGCAGACCCACAACGGTCAAATGGTCAAATGTCTTCAATATGGGTAACCGATCAATTCGCCCAGGCGCGAGGGGAAACCTCAACCAGGGCATTGAATGCAGGTTTGGCGAACCAATAGCCCTGCATCAGAAATATTCCGCAGTCAGACAGGAAGTCACGCTCTCCGGCACTTTCGATACCTTCGGCGATGACAGTAACGCCCAACTGCTCACAGATTGTGACAATCCCCTGAACGATGACTTGGCGGACGCGATCCTGGTCGACATCGCGGATCAGTGCCATGTCGAGTTTGATCAAGTCAGGTTGGAAATCGGCCAGCAGGTTCAGCCCCGAATAGCCCGCACCGAAGTCGTCGATGGCGGTCTTGAAGCCGAATTCGCGGTATTCACGCAGAATATTGGTCAAATGGCGATTGTTATCTACATGCTCGCTTTCGAGGGTCTCGAAAATCAGCCTGTCCAGCGGAAAATTATGCGCGCGGGCTGCTTCCAGCGTACTGCGGATGCAGAGTTCTGGCCGGTACACGGCGTTGGGCATGAAGTTGATCGAAAGGTGGGTTTGCATTCCCAATGCAGCGGCCCCGGCGATCGCCTGTGTACGGCAGCGCTGATCGAAACGGTAGCGATTGCTTTCATTCACCTTGTCCAGCACCGACAACGCGCCTTCGCCATGAGTGCCGCGCACCAATGCTTCGTGGGCAAAAATCGACTTGTCGCGCAGGTCTACGATAGGTTGATAAGCGAAGGCAAAATCGAAACCCAAGGGCTCGCTTTGCTGGCAGCCCGTGCAACGCTGGTCTGGCGAGGTGAGTGAAGTTGGAAAATCGGTCACAGCGTATCCTCGCGAAAACAGGGGGGGCTACCTGGCGTATCTTAGGTGAGCCTTGGGGTTTATGCGTCGAAGGGTTTCAACGGTACAGTTGCGACATTTTTCAGAGCGAGGAATTCAAGTGGCTCAAAAGCAGGAAGAGGAAGAAAAGGTCCGTCTGGACAAGTGGTTGTGGGCCGCGCGTTTCTATAAGACGCGTGCCCTGGCCAAGGCCGCCATCGAGAGCGGCAAGGTGCACCATCGTGGTGAGCGCTGCAAGCCGGGCAAGGAACCGCGCATCGGCGATGAATTCCAGATTCGCACCGGTTTTGATGAAAAGACCATCGTGGTCCAGGCGCTTTCCATCGTGCGCCGTGGGGCGCCCGAAGCGCAGACGCTGTATGCCGAGACCGAAGCCAGCATCGCCAAGCGCGAAAATGCGGCGGCGATGCGCAAGGCCGGTGCCATGGGCTTGAGCACCGACGGCAAGCCGAGCAAGAAACAACGCCGCGACCTGTTCAAGTTTCGCGGCAGCGGCAATGATGACTGATTGTGCAAATCTCCAGTGCGAAGGAGATCAAGTGTGGGAGCCGGCTTGCCCGCTACGGTGTCAGTTCAGTCGGCATCCAGGCCTCTGACCCAACGCTATCGCAGGCACGCCAGTTCCCACATGCGCCAGCGGTGTTATGCGGTTGTGCGCAAGACGCTCAATCGTCCAAGCAGAGGTAGCCTGCCCATCAACTCAAACACCGGCGCCGTCACCCGCAGCAACCCACTCGATACCTTTGCCGCAAACGGCGTGTAGTACCCCCACCCCAGCGCCAACAACGCCAGCAGTACGCCGCCGATATAGTCGTCCTGGCCCCAATGCGCTCCCGCCACCAGCCGCGGCATCATGAACAGCAGCGCCAGGCCCCAGATCACCAGGGTCTGGCCGATGCGTTTGGCGAATACCGTCATGAACATGCCCCAGATCAGCAACACCGAGGCGTGATCACCGGGAAAACTCTGGCTCGAACGGTCCTTCAATTCCCAAGCTTTCTCCAATGCCGGGAAGTAGTCGCTCATCTGGATCGCCCCGCTGATCACCATCGACGGGCTGCTGTGTTGCCAGCCCAGCTGTGCCACGAGTTTGGAAAACAGCATGCGGATAAACAGCAATAGCAGCAGAATGCCGATAAAACCCAACAGTGCCTGACGCACCTGCACGGCCTTGAATACCCAATCGCCGCGAATCAACAGTGTCAGCAGGATGACCCCGACCACCGCATCGAACGGTCGCAAGCTGGCGACAGCCCACACATGCAGCCAGGCCGAGTTGCTCGCCAGGGGATCATTGAGCAGATGAAACAGCCATTCGTCGAAAATCACACACAGCATCTGGCCCGTGGGCCACAGCCAAAAACACAGCAGCCCGATAGCGAGTAGATTGCAAAGGGCCCATCTCCCGAGGTTCCACTTGGCTTGGAACAAACTCGGATTGTTCATAAACTGTCCTCCAACGGCTCTAGAAAACCGCACCAAAATGGTGCTAAAGCGTTTAATTCTATAAACCTCGTAATCAATTTGTCATCAATTCAGATACCCAGACCTATGACTGATCTACCGGATACCGACTTCACCCAACGCTTCATCTTCGACGAGACCGACGCCCGTGGCGAACTGGTGTCGCTGGAGCGCAGCTATGCCGAAGTCCTCGCCAAGCACCCCTATCCGGAGCCGGTCGCGCAACTGCTCGGTGAGCTGATGGCGGCGGCGGCGCTGCTGGTGGGCACGATGAAGTTCGACGGCTTGCTGATCCTGCAGGCGCGCTCCGAAGGCCCGGTGCCGATGCTGATGATTGAATGCTCCAGCGAGCGCGAAATCCGCGGCCTGGCCCGCTACGAAGCCGACCAGATCTCCCCGGACGCCACGTTGTCCGACCTGATGGCCAACGGTGTGTTGGCAATCACCGTCGACCCGACCGAGGGGCAGCGCTACCAAGGCATCGTCGACCTGGACGGTGAAACCCTGTCGGACTGCTTCACCAACTATTTCGTGATGTCCCAGCAGGTCGGCACCAAGTTCTGGCTCAACGCCGATGGCAAGCGCGCCCGTGGCCTGCTGTTGCAGCAATTGCCGGCCGACCGCATCAAGGACGAAGACGAGCGCACCGACAGCTGGCGCAAGCTGACGGCCCTGGCCGGCACCCTGACCGCTGAAGAGCTGTTGGGCCTGGACAACGAAACCATCCTGCACCGCCTGTATCACGAGGAGGCCGTGCGACTGTTTGACGCACAGAGCCTGCGCTTCCATTGCAGCTGCTCGCGCGAGCGTTCGGCCAATGCCTTGGTCAGCCTGGGCCTGGAAGATGCGCAGAATCTGGTGGTGGAGCACGGTGGCAATATCGAGATCGACTGCCAGTTCTGCAACCAGCGCTACCTGTTCGATGCGGCTGATGTAGCCCAATTGTTCGCCGGAGCAGGCATCGACACCCCTTCCGACACCCGCCACTAAAACGTTTAAGCACAGGTAAATCACCTGACAAACGCCGGATTAGCGCAGTTCTGACGGGAGGGCCCTACTCTTTTTGGGCTTTTCTGGCATAATCCGGCCCACTTTTTTCGCGGTAGTAGTGCGCAACTTTCTACTACAAAACGTTTGGAGCACTCGGCCATAGGCCGACGGGGAACCTCATGACGCAAGCCAATAACGCCGTATACACCGATCTGAGTGTTGACGATCTGGTCAAAGAAGCCCTGCAGCGCGGTGAAGGCGTGCTTGCCGATACTGGCGCGCTGGTCGTAGAAACCGGTCACCGTACCGGTCGTTCGCCAGTCGACCGTTTCATCGTTGAAGAGCCGACCACCCAGGACGCTATCGCCTGGGGCCCGATCAACCGCAAGTTCCCGGCCGACAAGTTCGATGCCCTGTGGGCTCGCGTCGAGGCCTTCAACAACGCGCAAGAGCATTTCGTTTCCCACGTTCACGTTGGTGCTGCGCACGACCACTACCTGGCCGTGAAAATGACCACCCAGACTGCCTGGCAGAACCTGTTCGGTCGTTGCTTGTTCATCAACCCGGCCCAGTACAACCCGGCCGGTCGCGAAGAGTGGCAAGTGCTCAACGTGGCCAACTTCGAGTGCGTGCCAGAGCGTGACGGCACCAACTCCGACGGTTGCGTGATCCTCAACTTCGCGCAGAAGAAAGTGCTGATCGCCGGCATGCGTTACGCCGGTGAGATGAAAAAAGCCATGTTCTCGGTGCAGAACTTCCTGCTGCCGGCTTCCGACGTGCTGCCAATGCACTGCGCCGCCAACATCGGCGAAGCAGGCGACGTGACCCTGTTCTTCGGTCTGTCGGGCACCGGTAAAACCACCCTGTCGGCCGACGAAAGCCGTTACCTGATCGGTGACGACGAACACGGCTGGGGCGAAGGCGTGGTGTTCAACATCGAAGGCGGTTGCTATGCCAAGTGCATCGACCTGTCCGAGAAGAACGAGCCGGTTATCTGGAAAGCCATCAAGCACGGCGCCGTGCTGGAAAACGTGGTGATCGACGATGCCAAGCACGCCGACTACACCAACGTCAGCCTGACCCAGAACAGCCGTGCCGCCTACCCGCTGGAGCACGTGGCCAAGCGTTCCGAGAAGAACCTGGGCGGCGAGCCGAACGCAGTGATCTTCCTGACCTGCGACCTGACTGGTGTCCTGCCACCGGTGTCCATCCTCAGCGAAGAACAAGCGGCCTACCACTTCCTGTCCGGTTACACCGCACTGGTGGGCTCGACCGAAATGGGTTCCGGCGGCGGCATCAAGTCGACCTTCTCCACCTGCTTCGGCGCCCCGTTCTTCCCGCGCCCGGCTGGCGAATACGCTGAGTTGCTGATCAAGCGCATCCGTGGCTTCGGCTCCAAGGTCTACCTGGTCAACACTGGCTGGACTGGCGGCGGCTACGGCGTCGGCAAGCGCTTCAACATCCCGACCACTCGCGGCGTCATCGCAGCGATCCAGAGCGGCGCGCTGGTGGGTGCTGAAACCGAACACCTCGACACCATCAACCTCGACGTGCCATTGGCCGTACCGGGCGTTGAGACTGGCCTGTTGAACCCACGTAACACCTGGGCTGACAAAGCGGCCTACGACGAAGCGGCGAAGGCACTGGCGGGTCTGTTCATCGAGAACTTCAAGAAGTTTGAAGTGAGCGATGCGATCAAGGCAGCCGGTCCTAAGTTGTAAGATTCGGTTGTTGTGAAAAAGCCGCCCTCAGGGGCGGCTTTTTTGTGCGCGAAAGGTCAATCGACCATGTGCACAACAACAGCACCGGCCAGCACCAGCACAACGCCCAACACCTGCACCGTCGACAACCGCTCCTTGAAAAACACATACCCCAGAATCGCCGCAATCCCGCCCGACAACGTGCTGATCACCGTCACCACCGACACCGACCCTGCCATCGCTCCCCAGGAAAACGCCGAGAAGCCGCCGAGGTTCATCACGCTCGCCCCGGTCAGCGTCGCGCAGTTCTTCAGCGGAGGGGGTTTCAAGCCGTCCTTGATCCTCATCACCATCAGCACCAATACACATAGCCCTACCAGGTAACCCAGCCACAGCATGGTGATTGGTCCCAGCGCCGGCAGTGTATAGCGGCCTTGCAGCCAGAAGCTGGTGCCATACAGCAAGGCGGCGAGCATGGCGTAGGCGATGGACAGGTGTGGATTGTTGTGGGGAACGCCGTTGTCCTTGTGGATGCTGGAGAGGACGACGCCAATCACGCACACGGCGATGCAGCCCAGTTGCATCAGGTTGATGTGCTCACCGGTGGCCCAGGACAGCAGGGTGGTCACTACGCCGTAGGACGTCACCAGTGGCGCGACGATAGCCGCTTTGCCGAGTGCAAAGGCTTTGGACAGCGCGAGGGCGCCGGAAACGGTGAGCAGCGCGGCGGCGATGCCCAGGAGCCAGATGCTCGACGGGGCGTCGAGGGATTTGAACAGGAAGCTTGGGAGAATGGCCAGCAGCAGGGTCATGATCAGGAAGCCCAGGGCTTGGCCGAAATACACCGCGCGTTTAACGCCCACGGCGCGGGCATTGAGGCCCACGAGAAAATCCGTGCCGCCCCAGAGCAGGGCGGCCAGCAGGCCCATTGTTACGTCCATGTAAGGTCCTTTTGAATGCTGTAGGAGCCCGGCTTGCCGGCGATGAGGCCCTTAGGACCGCCATCGCCGGCAAGCCGGGCTCCTACAGTCAGCTCAGGTTTTCCAGCGTCTGCGTGTCCCAGCTGTGGGTCTTGATGGCCAGGTAGAGCATGCCGATGGTCAGCGGCACTTTTTCGCCGCGACCCTTGGCACGGCGTTTGAGAAATACGTCAAACACCGGCGGGTTGAAGTAACGATAAGTGTCGAAGTCCCCCAGGTCGAGCGCAAATTCCTGCTCCAGCGCTTCCATCAATTGCTTGGCCTCACTGCCGTCGCAGCCCAAGTCGAAGTTGATCGAGGTTTGCAAGCTGATGGTCTTGTGTTTCGGCAGGCCGATTTCTTCGTGCAGCAGTTGCAGGAGTTGCTGCATGGCGGCGTCTTCGGGGAAGTTGGGGGCGAGGTTCATGGTGGGGGCACGCAGGAGTGGGTGAGGGGGAAGGGGGCGGTGGAAGCGGTATTTGTTGTGGCTGGCTAACATCGCAATACCCGTTACAAAAGCGATGATAGGCAGGCTCTCCACCTGTAATTCCTTTATCCAGGTGGGGGCGCAGAATAAGAGTGTCGGACCGGTTATCACAAGGACCAGCCCCCATCTTTTTCTGAGCCGGGGACGCTTGAATGTTTTTTCGACTAAAGCGGAAATGGTCAAGATGAGTGTCAGACCGATCCAGTACCTGTATTCGGTCATCGCATTAGCCACCCCGCTGCCAAGAGGCAAAGGCTTGCCAATGCATGTCGATTGCCAGGCAAGATGATCAAGCGCATCACTGTGAAGATGACGCCGTAATGGCCGATATATGCGCCCTTTCGATGTTCACAGATTTTTGTCGGAGTTATTGAAAGGCCGCTAGTTTCGGTTAGGCGAACGTGAATTTTGTAGAGTAGGCGCAGGGAGATTTAAGCAGTTTGGGAAACGACTGGTGCGGTACTGGATGGCTTCTTACGGAGGCTTCCGATTTTTGGTTTGATGGGGATTCTCTGGGTGAAATTGATCGTTTCTACTCAGAGCCGGAGGAGCCAGAAGTGGGTGTTGGATGCGATAAAAACTACGTCACATTTTGTACAAAAATTCCTCCATCAGCCTGAATTCAGCGTATGTTTCTCCGCAAAATCTTGCAGGACGATTCCGTCCACTACTTAAAGGGAGTTAAGCATGGGTTTGCGTCGTGTCGCGTCGGCGATGTCATTGTGTGCGGTCGCTTTTTCCATCCAGGCCGAGCAATTGCCGATTGAAGTGCTGAGTGCGGTGGTGAAAGACCAGAAAATCGCTGATGCCGAAGTGTTGCTGCAGCGCAATGGCGCACAAAACGTGGTGGGTCGCACCAACGCCCAGGGTCAGGTCACGTTGACCAGTGAAGCCGCTGATGATTCCACCAACCTGCTGATTATCAAGAAGCCCGGCTATTCCAACCTGGTGGTGAAATGCCCATGCAAGGGCATGACCTACGCCATCAGCCCGGTGATGGAAAACCTCGACGGCCTGCGCGTGGTGTTGACCTGGGGCAAGACCCCGGAAGACCTCGACTCCCACATGATCTTCCCAGGCAACAACATCTACTTCGAGAACAAGAACGGCACCGATGCCGAGCTGGATGTGGATGACACCGACAGCTATGGCCCGGAAACCATCACCCTGCAGAAAAAGCACTACGGCGAAAGCTACGTGTATGCCGTACATGACTACACCAACGGGGGTAATCCAGGCTCGCGCCAACTGTCCAACAGTGAGGCCAAGGTGTTCGTGTACATGGGCCAATCCCTGGTGCGTACTTACTACGTGCCGAAAAACCGCAGCGGCAACCTGTGGACGGTATTCCGCATGACCGGCAGCGGCGACTTCCAGGACATCAATACCTTCAGCGGCGTGACCGTGAATGCCGCGAATGTGCTGAACGAAGTCAAGCCGCTGCTGGATGACAGCGTGGCCGTTACCGCAGTTGCGGTCAGCTCTTCCGCACAGACCGATGCGAAACGTCTGAACGTCCAGGGTGAAGCGGCCTACCAGGCGGGTAACCTCGACCAGGCCATCGACCTGTTCCGTCAGGCGATCGAGTTGGACAATGGCTTCGGCAAGGCCTATGGCAACCTGGGCCTGGCGTATCAAAAAGCCGGCAACACGGCCGAATCGATCTGGGCCAACCGCAAGGCCATCGCCCTGGCAACCGGTGCAAGTGCTGCGACGGTGCGCGCTGGCGCTTATTACAACATTGCGCGGATCTATGAAGCGGCGGGGCAGTTTGCCGATGCGTTGCGTCACTACCAGTTGGCCAAGGAACAAAAGGCCAACCCGGTGTACGACACCGCGATTGAGCGGGTGCAGAACCGCTGATCAATAGCGACACACGTTACCGACAACGCGCCCCGGTGGCGCGTTGTTTGTTTGGGCAATGGCTACTGACGTGAGGCTGCATCGAGGTCCATCAACCCTCGCCCATAGGCTTCGCTGTTGGCATAGATACCCGTTCGATTCGCCGTGCTGAGCAGGCGCTCACGCACTTGTTGCGGCGTCATTTCCGGAAAGCGGCTTTGCAATGCCGCCAAGGCACCGCTGACCAACGCAGCGGCTGGCGAGGTGCCGGCGGTTGGTCCGTAGCTGCCATCCTTGTAGGTGGTCAACAACCCTGCGCCACCGTCGCCCCCAGGCACCGCGATGCACCAGCGTGCGGCGAGGCCACAATAATTGGATTTGAGATTGATGGCCGTGCCGTCGTTCTTAAGGGCCATGACGGCAATCCAGCCTTTCTCCAGTTCGGGCACCAACGCTGGAAGGCCTGGTTCGGCGAGCGGTTCACGCTTGACCTCGTTGCCCGTTGAGAAAACGAACACTGCGCCTTCGGCCACCAGCTTTCTTGCCACGCCCAATGAGTCACCCATCAGGCGCTCATAGACGGGAACCTCGTTGGTGTTGGCTTCAATGGGATTTGCCCAAGAGTTACTGAAAATGCGTGCGCCTCGGGTAGAGGCGAGCTTCCAGGCCTGGGCGATTTCATTGTCGAAGTAGAACGGCTCCCGGTCATCACCGAAACGCATGGGTATCAACTTGGCGTTGAAGGCGATGCCGTGGATGCCCTGGTCATTCTTGTTTGCGGCGAGAATACCGGCCATCTGGGTGCCGTGGCCCTTGATGTCGAGGGTGCCTGGCTGCTGTCTCACGAAGTCGTAGCCCGGGTCGACTACACGCCCGTCAAACTCGGGTAGCGCCTGGTTGAGGCCTGAGTCGATCAACGCAACGTTGATGCCCTGGCCGGTGCCGCCTCGCGCGTAGAGAGAGGAGGCTTTAACGATCACCAGGGCTTTTTGTGCGAGGTATTCGGGCGTTTCGAAACGCTGTGCGTCCTCCTCGGCAGGCGTTCGGGCGGGGGCGTTTGCACAGCCCAGCAGTAACAACGACAGCATGAACATGACGAGGTGCTGCGGTGAAAACAGTGTGCATCGAGACATTCACGACTCCATGTCGGGGGTAGGTGATCTGGCGTGCTACTGTCTTCGTTTTTGCGCGGGCTTGCAGGTTTTCTCTGTATCAGTTTGTAGCGTTTATCCATGACCTTTTTTCGATCGCTGATCTATGTTTTTGACTCCTTCAGCGGTCAACGGAGTGACAGCCTATGCACGACACCCTCCAGCAGGTCTTTGGTTATCCACAGTTTCGTTTGGGCCAGGAAGAAACCGTCAGCGCGGTACTGGCCGGCCGTTCGGCAGCTGCGATTTTCCCAACCGGGTCAGGCAAATCCTTGTGTTACCAGCTGTCGGCGGTGTTGCTGCCGCATCTGACATTGGTGGTTTCACCCCTGTTGGCGTTGATGCAGGACCAGCTCGGTTTCTTGCAGCGCCACGGCATTTCGGCGGGCAGTATCGATTCGGCCCAGAGCCGCGATGAGGCCAATGGCGTGATGGCCCGTGCGCGTTCAGGCGAGCTGAAAATCCTGATGATCTCCGTAGAACGCTTGAAGAACGAGCGCTTCCGCAACTTCCTGCAAAGCGTGCAGATCTCGTTGTTGGTGGTGGATGAGGCGCACTGTATTTCCGAGTGGGGCCACAACTTCCGGCCGGACTATTTGAAGCTGCCGGACTACCAGTGCCAGTTCAATATCCCACAAGCCCTGCTGCTGACGGCTACGGCCACGCCCAAGGTGATTGCCGACATGCAGGCCAAGTTCGCCATTGCACCGGACGATGTGGTGACCACGGGCTTCTATCGGCCCAACCTCAACCTGTTGGTGGAGCCGGTCAGCGGCGCGGATAAGCGTCGTCGGCTGGTGCAGTGGATGAGTGAACGCGCTGATCAGCCAAGCATCGTCTATGTCACCTTGCAAAAGACCGCCGAGCAGATTGCCGAGCACCTGAACCGCAACGGCATCCAGGCCGAGGCGTATCACGCCGGTTTGCCCCACGATAAACGCGAGGGTATCCAGCAGCGCTTCATGGGCGGACGTTCCAATTGCATTGTCGCTACCATTGCGTTCGGCATGGGCATCGACAAGAGCGACATCCGCAATGTGGTGCACTTCGATCTGCCCAAGTCCATCGAGAACTACAGCCAGGAAATCGGCCGGGCCGGGCGTGATGGGCAACCCTCCGACTGCCTGGTGCTGGCCAATCGTGACAGCCTCAACGTGCTGGAAAACTTCGTGTACGGCGACACGCCCGAACTGGAGGGTATTCAACGTGTACTGGAGGAGTTGCAGGCTGCGCGGGGCGATGGACAGTGGGAGTTCTTGCTGAGGTCGCTGTCGGACCACAGCAACATCCGTGAGCTCCCGTTGAAGACGCTATTGGTGCAACTGGAGCTTAAAGGCGTGATTGCGCCGCGCTATGCGTTTTATGCCGAATACCGTTTTAAGTACTTGATTGAACCTGACGCCTTGCTGGCGCGTTTTTCGGGCGAGCGGCAGCAGTTTGTCGCAGCGATTATCCAGGTGTGCAAGCGGGCGAAAACCTGGGCGACGGTGGATTTCGACGCGCTGTACCAACAGCACAATGCCGAGCGCGGCCGGGTGGTGAAGGCCTTGGATTACTTCCAGGAGCAGGGCCTGATCGAGCTGGAAAGCAAGCAGATGACCGAGGTCTACAGCTTGCTGGATACCGATTTTGATCCAGAGGTGTTGAGCGCCGAGTTATACACAGGTTTCAAGCAGCACGAGGTGGGCGAGGTAGCGCGAATTCACGCGATGCTCGATCTGTTCGCCACCGAACATTGCCTGGGGCAACGCCTGGCTCAGTATTTTGGCGATGAAAATGCGCCCCAGCGTTGTGGGCATTGCTCTGTATGCCATGGCCACGTTGCACATCTGCCGCCACCACCCGGCTTGCCGCCGCTTGTGGATAAAAACTTCCTGGGGCTGTGCGGTGATTTTATCCACAGGCATCATGAGCACACGGGGCAGTTGCCGGGCGCGGAACGGCTGACACGTTTCCTTGGCGGTATCAGCGTGCCGCTTTTCACCAAGCTGAAAGCGCGGGGCATTCCGGGTTTTGCCGCACTTGAGGACTACCCCTACGCCGAGGTGCGCGAGTGGGCCCAAGTCCATTTGAACGACCTTTGAACCCCCCCTTCACGAGATATGCCCATGCCAGACTCCGTGCCACAACGTGCCGATTACCCTCACTTCCAGCCGATCATCACGCGTTGGCACGACAACGATGTGTATGGCCATGTGAATAACGTGACCTACTACAGCTTCTTCGACACGGCGGTGAACACCTACCTGATCGAACAGGGTGGGTTGGATATTCATGACGGTGAAGTGGTGGGGTTTGTGGTGAGTTCGGCGTGCGATTACTTCGCGTCGATTGCCTTTCCCGAGCGCATCGAAATCGGCCTGCGGGTGGGCAAGCTGGGTAACAGCTCAGTGCAGTACGAATTGGCGGTGTTCAAGCAGGGCGAAGAAGAGGCCTGTGCGGCGGGGCGCTTTGTGCACGTCTTCGTGGATCGGGGGACGAACCAGCCGGTGACGATTCCGGGAATGTTGCGCGAGGCGTTGCAGCGGTTAGTGGTTCTTTGAACACAACAAATACCCTCTGTAGGAGCTGGCTTGCCAGCGATGGCGGTGGGTCAGCCAACTAAGTATCAGCTGACACTCTGCTATCGCCGGCAAGCCAGCTCCTACAAGGGATTGATCGTGTACTTTAGCTCTTACCGGTGACGGTAGTGGTGCTTGTTCTTGCGATGGCCATAGGCATGCCCGCGGCCATGGTGGTCATCACGGTCATAGCGGCGGTTATCGCGCCCACGATAGCGGCGGTCGTCGTCATCGCTCTTGTTGCCCATGTAGTTGCCCAGCGCGCCACCTGCACCGCCGCCCGCGGCTGCGCCGATCAGGCTGCCGGTACTGCCGCCCATGCTGCGGCCGACCACGTTGCCACCGGCTGCGCCCAACGCGCCACCAATGGCCGCTTCGCCACGGCTGCGCTTGTCAGCGCCGACCGCACTGCCGCCTGCGCCGCCCAAGGCTGCGCCGATGGCCGAACCGGTGTTGCCGCCGATCTGCTGGCCGACAACCGAACCCAAAACCCCGCCCAATGCGCCGCCCACACCGGCTTCGGTGGTGCCACCGGCCATGGCTGCGCCACTGACCAGGCCAAGGGACAACAAGAGAATCGAGGAGAACTTCATAGGGAGACCTCAAGAGGATGACGGCGCGATCCTGAGGTTGTATCGAGACGCTGACAATCGAAATCCGACCGGTGGCAGCAGTTGTATACAATTTACTAAGTTACTGTTTTCTATGGGGAACTTAAGTGATTTTTGCAGGTCTTTAGCTACTTCGGAACGGCCGCTTTTATGCAAAAGCGGCCTTTTTTATGCCCGGAATTTGACCCGGCATCGTTCCCGTTGCCTGCATGGGAGCACTCACTGCAGGAGCCGGCTTGCCGGCAATGGCGTCGGTGCAATCAACGCAAGGCTTAAGGGCCGCATCGCCGGCAAGCCGGCTCCTACAGTTGTAAGGGTGATCAGGCCGAGCGGGCCATAATCAAGCCGTTGTCGCTTGCTGCTTCCAGGCGAATCGCCACGAATTTCGACGTTGGCGTATGGCTGCCATCGCCGGTGCTTTCCAGGGGCACCAGTGGGTTCACTTCCGGGTAGTAAGCCGCCGCCTGCCCCGCAGGAATATCGAACGCCAGCAAGGTAAAGCCTTTCACGCGGCGCTCGCGGCCGTCTTCCCACAACGACACGATGTCGGCCTTCTGCCCTGGCTTGAAGCCCAGGCGGATGATGTCGGCTTCATTGACGAACAGCACGTCACGCTGGCCCTTCACGCCACGGTAGCGATCGTCCAGGCCATAGATGGTGGTGTTGTACTGATCGTGAGAGCGCATTGATTGCATGATCAGGTCCGGCACCTTGCCCGTCGCGTGGGTGCGCTCGTGGATCAAATCCTTGGGCAGGATGTTCGGGCGGAAGTTGGCGCGCCCCGACGGGGTGTTCCAGCGGCGGGCGCCGGCCGCGTTGCCCAGGTAGAACCCACCTGGGTTTTTGATCTTCTCGTTGAAGTCCTTGAAGCCCGGGATAGTGTCGGCAATCAGGTCGCGAATGCGCCCGTAGTCGGCCACCAGCCAATTCCAATCCACCGGTTTGCTGCCCAGGGTGGCGGCGGCGATACCGGCCAGGATGGCAGGCTCGGACTTCATGAATTTCGACAGCGGCTGCAACTGGCCGTTGGAGCCGTGAACCATGCTGAACGAGTCTTCCACCGTCACCGCTTGCGGGCCGTCGGCTTGGATGTCGATGTCAGTACGGCCCAGGCACGGCAGGATCAGCGCGTCTTTGCCGTGCATCAGGTGGCTGCGGTTGAGTTTGGTGCTGATCTGCACGGTCAGGTCGCAATTGCGCAGGGCCTGGAAGGTGCGCGGGCTGTCTGGGGTGGCTTGGGCAAAGTTGCCGCCCAGGCCGATGAACACTTTGGAACGGCCTTCGAGCATGGCGTGGATCGCTTCGACCACGTTGTGCCCGTTCTCACGCGGCACCTGGAACTGGAAGCGACGCTCCAGGGAATCGAGGAACGCCACCGGTGGGCGCTCGTTGATACCCATGGTGCGGTCACCCTGCACGTTGCTGTGGCCACGCACCGGGCACAGGCCGGCGCCAGGGCGGCCGATATTGCCGCGCAGCAGCATCAGGTTGGCGATTTCCTGGATGGTCGGCACCGAATGGCGATGCTGGGTGATGCCCATGGCCCAGCACATGATCACGTTCTTGCCTTTGGCGTACATGCGCGCCGCTTGCTCGATCTCCACCAGCGTCAGGCCGGACTGCTCGACGATTTCATCCCAGGAGGTGTCGTCGATCTTGCCCAGGTACTCCAGCACGTTGGCGGTGTGCTCGTTGAGGAAGTCGTGGTCGAACACGGCTTCCTTGCCTTCGGCCTGGGCCTGGCGTTCCCACAGCAGCAGGAACTTGGCCATGCCACGCAGGATGGCCATGTCGCCGCCGAGTGCCGGGCGGAAGTAGGCGGTGTTGGTCGGCTTGTCACCGTTGGTGAGCATTTCCAGCGGGTGCTGCGGGTGCTGGAAACGTTCCAGGCCGCGCTCTTTCAGCGGGTTGATGCACACCACCTGGGCGCCACGCTTCACCGCTTCGCGCAGCGGTTCGAGCATGCGCGGGTGGTTGGTGCCCGGGTTCTGGCCCCATACGAAGATCGCATCGGCATGTTCAAAATCATCGAAGGTCACGGTGCCTTTGCCGACGCCCACGCTTTGCGCCAGGGCTACGCCACTGGCTTCGTGGCACATGTTCGAGCAATCCGGGAAGTTGTTGGTGCCGTAGGCGCGCACGAACAGCTGGTACAAATACGCCGCTTCGTTGCTGGCGCGGCCCGAGGTGTAGAACTCGGCCATGTCCGGGATGGGCAGGGCGTTGAGGTGCTTGCCTACCAGGTCGAACGCGGCTTCCCAACTGATGGGCTGGTAGCGGTCGGTTTCGGCGTCGTAGCGCATCGGTTCGGTCAGGCGGCCTTGGTACTCCAGCCAGTAGTCGCTTTGCTCCAGCAGCGCAGTGACGCTGTGCTTGGCGAAGAACGCCGCGTCGACGCGACGCTTGGTGGCTTCCCAGTTCACGGCCTTGGCGCCGTTCTCGCAGAACTTCACCATGCCGCTTTCCGGCGAGTCGCCCCATGCGCAGCCCGGGCAGTCGAAACCGCCGTTCTGGTTGGTCTTGAGCATCATGCGCAGGTTTTTCAGCGCGTTGTCGCTGGTCAACCAGGCCTGCGCCACGCTGATCAGTGCGCCCCAGCCACCGGCCGGGCCTTTGTAGGGCTTGTAGCGCGGGGTTGGGGTTTGGTCGGCTTGATGGTGCATGCTCATGGTTGGTACTCCATCGCTGGGCTATAGACCCGCGGCGCGCTTTTCTGCGGCAGGTGGATGAGGTTGAGGTTGTGCCGGCGCGCCCATTGCAAGGCCAGGCCGGTGGGTGACGACAGGCTGACCAGGGTCTGGATGCCCGCGCGCAGGACTTTCTGGATCAATTCCAGGCTGCAACGGCTGGTGACAATTGCCAGGCCACCTTCGGTCGAAATCTTTTGGCGGATCAACGCGCCGATCAATTTGTCCAGGGCGTTATGCCGGCCGATGTCTTCACGGCCCAGCAGCAATTCGCCCTGGCCGTTCATGAACACCGCCGCATGCACGGCGCCGCTGTACTGGCCCAGGGGCTGAAAGGCGCTGATGCGCTGGCGCAGCCCATCGAGCCACGCGGCCGGTGGCAAGGGGGCACCCGGCAACACCTGGAGGTCCGGCAGGGCCTGTTCCACGGCTTCCACGCCGCACAAGCCACAGCCGCTGGTGCCTGCCAACTGTCGGCGCTGCTGCTTGAGGTTCCAGAAGGCACGGCTGGAAATCTGGACCTGGGCGTATTGGGCCGAGCCCGAACCACTGAGTTTCAGGTCATAAATGTCGCTAACGTCGGCGATAATGCCACTGCCCATGCTGAAGCCGACGATGAAGTCTTCCAGGTCCGTCGGCGTCACCAGCATCACCGCTTGGCTGATGTCGTTATAGGCAATCGCCAACGCCACTTCTTCAGCCAACGCGGTGCTGGCGACTTCAGTGTGTTCAAGATTGCAATACTGGTAGCTCTGGCTGGCGGCAGGCGCGGGCGTCTCAGAGGCAGGCGCCGCGCAGACTGGGCGCTTGGCGTTCATGGGGCAGTACCACCGACGGATTGATCAGTGTTTAGACTAGGCGCGACAAAGCGTCGCGTCTAATTGCCAGTACTGATCTACCGATAGATGACGTCGATCAAGACTCGTTTTGCGATTTCTGAAACAGCGCGAAACAGGCTTCGGCCAGCGCCGAGCGTGGGGCACTGCGACGCATGATCAGCCCCAGGCGCGCCAGGGTATGGGCGTCTTCGATCGGTTGCAGGCGCAGGTGTTCGGTGAGCGCATCGAGCCCCCCTTCCAGCGGCATCACCGCGCAGCACAGCCCGCCGTGCACAGCTTGTAACAACTGATGGACGGCGTCGGTTTGCAGCAGCGGTTGTGGGTTGAGCCCCCGGCTGTGGAAGTTGTGGTCGATGGACTGGCGAAAGTGCATGCCGCTTGTGAGCATGCCCAGCGGCAGCTCGATCAGCGCTTCCCAGCTCAACGGCGTGTCACCGAAGCTGAAAAACCGCTGGTCATACAGCAGGCCCATACGGGTTTCGCCCAAGGCCAAGGAGTCGAAGCGCTCGTTGTCCAGGCGTTCCAGGTAGGACACGCCCAGGTCCAGCCGATTGCTGGCCAGCTGCTCAAGGATCTGCTCGGAGCTCAGCGCCGACAGCTCAAAACGCAGGCTGGGGTGCTCTTTGTGCAACTGCTGCATCAGGGCCAAAGGGTCGAAGCTCGACAGCGGCACCACCCCCAACCGCAATGTGCCCACCAGGTTGCCGCGACAGGCAGCGGCTTCTGCCTGCAAGCCATCATAGGCCGCGAGCACGGTGCGGGCCCACGCCAGCACCCGTTCGCCCGGCGCGGTAAACCCTTCAAAGCGCTGTCCCCGGTTGACCAGGGGAAGGTCCAGTTCCTCTTCCAGATTGCGCAGGCGCATCGACAGGGTCGGCTGGGTGATATGGCAACGCGCTGCCGCCTGGCCGAAGTGACGGGTTTCGTCGAGGGCGATGAGGAATTTCAGCTGTTTGATGTCCATCTTCGCTCCGTGGGCTTGCTCCAATAGCGAGGGGATTCTAACGCGTGTAGGAGTCGTCTGGTCATTGGTCGGGCTGGAACCAGGTTCTGTAGGACTGGTCTAGTCTTTGGCATCTGGAACCTAAACCCCAAGGAGAGCAAACATGAGTATTTTCAGCTTTGTGAAAGAGGCCGGCGAAAAGCTGGTCAAGCTGTTGACGCCAGGCAACGCCAACGCCAGCGAAGATCTTAAAAAGCACATTGAGGACGTGGGGCTGGGCAACCCGAACGTACATGCCACCGTCGACGGTGACAAGGTGACGATCAGCGGTGAAGTGGCCAGCCAGGAAGAGAAAGAAAAAATCATCCTGGCGGCAGGCAATATTGCCGGGGTGGCCAGTGTCGAGGATCAGATTACCGTCTCCGGCCCGGCGGTTGCCGCCGCCCGTTTCGTCGTAGTGAAAAAGGGCGACACACTGAGCGCAATTTCCCTGGCGGTGTATGGCAACGCCAACCAGTACAACAAGATCTTCGAGGCTAACAAGCCGTTGCTGTCTCACCCGGACAAGATTTACCCAGGGCAGACGCTGCGTATTCCTGAGTAACACGCCTACGAAATGTGGGTGCTGGCTTATGTGGGAGCCGGGCTTGCCCGCGATAGCGGTGGATCAGGTAGAGAGGTCTTGCCTGACACTCTGCTATCGCGGGCAAGCCCGGCTCCCACATGGTTATTGGGTCACATAGGTTTAGAGTCCGGCAATGAGGTCTCGATAGTCTTCGACGGCTGCAAACTCTGCAGTGTCCTTTGGCCCTTTTTTGCTGTCCGGTTCTCTTACCGCCAGCAGATGCCCCACACCAAAGTCCCGGGCGCTGCGCAGGATCGGCAAGGTGTCATCGATAAACAGGCTGCGCGCCGGGTCGAAGCCGATGTCGGCTTGCAGAGCATCCCAGAACTGCGGGTTTTCCTTGGCGAAACCGTAATCGTGGGAGCTGATCAACCTTTCGAAATACGGCGCCAATTCGATGCGTTCCAACTTCAATGACAGCGAATCGCGATGAGCGTTGGTGATCAGGATCACCCGCTTGCCAGCCTGCTTGATCGCCGCCAGGAAGGTGTCGGCGTCTGGGCGCAGGGCGATCAGGTGGGCGGTTTCCAGCTTGAGGTCGCGTACCGGGATCTTCAGTTCGGTGGTCCAGAAATCCAGGCAATACCATTGCAACTGTCCAGCGTTATGCTCGAACAGAGGTTGCAACTCCAGCTCGGCCATGGCGCGGCTCACACCGTGCAACTCGGCGTACCGTTGTGGCAGGTGCTCCATCCAGAAGTGGTTGTCGAAATGCAGGTCGAGCAAAGTGCCGTCCATGTCCAGCAGGACGGTGTCGATGGCGTGCCAGGGCAGAGAGGGCATGGGCGGTTCTCATGTAAGTAAAGATATCCGACACAGACAATCGGAAAAGCCACGGTATAGTAACCCGATCACGCCAAGGAGCCGCTTATGCGCCAGAAACCCACCGTCCTCGCCCGCGAAATAGTCGCCAGTAGCCGTTTGTTCCGCGTGGAGGAAGTGCAATTGCGCTTTTCCAATGGCGTTGAACGAACCTACGAACGCCTGGTGGGCCGCGGTGCCGGTTATGGCGCAGTGATGATCGTGGCAATGATCGACGCCGATCACGCCTTGCTGGTGGAAGAATACTGCGGCGGCACGGATGAATATGAGTTGTCCCTGCCCAAGGGCCTGATCGAGCCCGGCGAGGATGTGCTGGCGGCGGCAAATCGTGAACTCAAGGAAGAGGCGGGCTATGGCGCGCGCCAATTGGAACACCTCACCGAGCTTTCGCTGTCGCCTGGCTACATGAGCCAGAAAATCCAGGTGGTGCTGGCCACCGACCTCTATGAAGAGCGCCTTGAGGGTGACGAGCCCGAGCCGATGCGGGTTGACCGCGTCAACCTGCGGGAGTTGTCGCAACTGGCGCAAAACGAGCAATTCAGCGAAGGCCGCGCCTTGGCCGCGCTGTACCTGGTACGAGACCTGTTGACCCAGCGTGGAGCGTTTATCGCATGAGCGAACTGTTTTTAGGCCACCCGTTTATTGCCCCCGTGATCGAGCTGGCGCGTCAGGCGGGTGAAGCGATCCTTCCTTATTGGCGGGCCGACGTGGCTGTCACGTCCAAGTCTGATGACTCGCCGGTGACGGCGGCAGACCTGGCCGCTCACCATCTGATCCTCGCCGGGCTCACCGCGCTGGACCCGAGTATTCCCGTATTGTCTGAAGAAGACGCCGATATCGACCAGAGCGTGCGCGCCGGTTGGCAGCGTTGGTGGTTGGTGGACCCGCTGGATGGCACCAAGGAATTCATTTCCGGCAGCGAAGAGTTCACCGTCAACGTCGCCCTGATCGAGCAAGGCCGCGTGGTATTTGGCGTGGTGTCGATGCCCACCAGCGGCCGTTGCTACTTTGGCGGCGCCGGTCTTGGGGCATGGCGTTCCGATGTAAATGAGGCGCCCAAGCAGATTCAGGTACGCCAGACGCCAGCCGCCGGCGAGGCCTTTACCGTGGTTGCCAGCCGTCGGCACACCAGCCCCGAGCAGGAGCGTTTGCTGGATGGTTTGAGCGAAGGCCTGGGTGAGCTCAAGCTGGCGAATATCGGCAGCTCGCTGAAATTCTGCCTGCTGGCCGAAGGCAGCGCCGATTGCTACCCACGGTTGGCGCCGACGTCGCAGTGGGACACCGCAGCAGCCCAGGGCGTGCTGGAAGGGGCGGGCGGCGAAGTGCTGGAGCTGAGTGGCGAGCCGTTCAGCTATCCGGCGCGGGCGTCGTTGTTGAACCCGTTCTTTTTGGCGTTGCCGGCCAAGGCGGCTTGGCGTGAGCGGTTGCTGACTCTGGCCCGTTCTTAAAGTCACAGCAGATCAAAAATGTGGGAGCGGGCCCGCTCCCACAGTTATTTTGTGTTGTGGCGGTTAACGGTGCAGGACGTACTGGCCAGTAAACGCTACGGCATGCTCCTCACTGCCTTCATTCACAATCCACGTCTCCAGCGTCAGCCGCGCACGACCATAGCGCTTGTAGGTCGCTACAAAGCGCTTCCACACCTTCTCCTCCGGTGCCTGGCACACCACCGTCGCGTCCCGGGTCACCGGCAGCGGGTAGCTGATCTGCCCCTCCTGAATCACGATGTGCCCGTCTTCAATCCCTTCCTCACGCAATTGCAGGTGCAACCAACCCCAGCCCGCCAGCACGGCACCGCAATAGAGGCTGCCGCCAAACATGGTGCTCTTGTGATTGATGTTGGCTTGCAAGGGCAGGTGCAGCTGCAATTGGCCGTGTTGCCAGTCGAGCACCTTGAGGCCCATTTCCCGGGTGAGGGGGATGTCGTGGTGAAGGATGGATTCCAGGTAACGGCTGTCGCGGCTCATGGGGGCCTCGTGGCGAGTGGGGTGGGTCATTCGTCGTCGGCGCCATGGTTGGCGCTGTCGGCGAAGTTCAGGCCGTGTTTGCGCAGTTTGTCGTGCAAAGTCTTGCGCGGCACGCCCAGGGCTTCGGCGAGGCTGCGCAGGGAGCTGTGGGGGCGAGTCAGTTCGGCGGCGATCAGGCTTTTTTCGAACTGCTCGACTTGCTCGCTCAGGCCACCTTTGGTGGAGGTCAACACGCCGGCAGACGGGTTGTCCGGTGTCGCGTCCAAGGCCAGCTCCAGGCCCAAGGCAAATCGTTCGGCGGCGTTTTGCAGTTCCCGCACATTGCCCGGCCAGCTGTGGCGCAGCAGCAGTGCGCGCTGGCCCGGCTGCAGCTCGTGCAGCGGCAGGCCGTGGCGGCTGCTGGCTTCGTCGGCAAAGTGCTGGAACAGCATCAACGCATCTTCGCCCCGCTCGCGCAGCGGCGGAATGCGCAGCGGCGCAACGTTGAGACGGTAATACAAGTCGGCACGAAAGCGCCCCTGATCGGCGGACTGACGCAGGTCTTCCTTGGTGGCGGCGATGATGCGGATGTCCAGCGGGATCAGCTGATTGCCGCCCAGGCGCTCCACTACGCGTTCCTGCAACAGGCGCAGCAGCTTGACCTGCACATCCAGGCTCATGCTTTCGATTTCATCCAGGAACAGCGTACCGCCGTTGGCAAACTCGAACTTGCCGATACGGCGCTTTTGCGCGCCGGTAAAGGCACCGGGCTCATGGCCGAACAGTTCGCTTTCGACCACGGACTCGGCCAGGGCGCCGGCGTTGATCGCCACAAACGGCCCGCTGCGTCGGCTCGATAGATCGTGCAGCGCACGCGCCACCACCTCTTTACCGGCACCGGTTTCGCCAAGGATCAGCACATCGGCCTTGGTCGCCGCCAGCGCGCCAATCTGCTCGCGCAAGCGCAGCATCTGCGGGGAATGCCCCACCAGGCGCGTGCTCAGTTGCTGGCGATCGCTGAGGGCCAGGCGCAGGCTGCGGTTGTCCAGCACCAGGCGGCGCAGGGCCAGGGCGCGGCGCACGCTGTCGAGCAAGGCATCGCTGGCAAACGGTTTCTCCAGGAAGTCATACGCGCCGGCGCGCATGGCCTGTACCGCCAGCGGCACATCACCGTGGCCGGTAATCAGCAGCACGGGCAGCTCCGGGTCCTGGCCGTGCAGTTCGGCCAGCAGCTCCAGGCCGTCCATGCCGGGCATGCGGATGTCGCTGACCACCACGCCCGGCCAATCGCGGGACAGGCGCGCGGTAAGGCCGCTGGCTTCGCCCAGGGTCAGGACTTTCAGCCCGGCCAGGTCCAGGGTCTGGCACAGGGCCTGACGCAGGTGTGGATCGTCGTCGATCAACACCACCTGGATCCCGTTATCGATACTCATACACTGCGGTCCTCGGACGGTTGCAGACTGACGCCCGGCGAACCGGCACGCAATTTCAAGGTTAACAGCGCGCCGCCTTCCTTGTGGTTGGCGAACAACAATTCGCCGCCGAAGGCGCGCATCAGGGTGTCGCAGATGGCCAGCCCCAAGCCCAGGCCCTGGGTGCGGGTCTTGGTGGTGTAGAACGGCTCGCTGGCACGGCCCAATGCTTCCATGCAAAAACCCGGACCGTTGTCGCGGATGTACAGGTTGACGCCCTGTTCGGTGGTTTGGGCACTCAACCAGAGTTTGCGTGGCGGGCCTTTTTCGGTGAGGGCGTCGAGGGCATTGGCCAGCAGGTTGCCCAGTACCTGGCGCAGGCGGGTTTCACCGGCTTGTACCCACAGGGTTGCCTCGGGCAGGTCGCGGATCAGCTCGACTTCCATTGACCGCCGCCGTTTGGCCAGCAGTGCCAGCGCATCGTCCAGCGCCGGTTGCAGCGCCACGCTCTCGGGCGCATGGCGGTCACGGCGGGCGAAGGCACGCAGGTGGGCGATGATCGAAGCCATGCGCCCGGTCAGCTCGCTGATCAGCTTGAGGTTGCCCCGGGCGTCGCTGGTGCGTTCGTGGTCGAGCAGGATCTCGGCGTTTTCTGCATAGCTGCGGATCGCTGCCAGGGGCTGGTTGAGCTCATGACTGATACTGGCTGACATGGTGCCCAGCGCCGACAGTTTGCCCGCCTGCACCAGGTCATCCTGAGCGCGCACCAGTTCCTGCTGCGCGTGTTCACGCTCCAGCACTTCCTGTTTGAGGCGCCGGTTGAGGCCCTCCAGGTCGCTGGTGCGCTCCACCACGCGCATTTCCAGCTCGCGACGCGCCTTGGCTTCAAAGGCGATGCGCTCCAGGTAGTGCCGGCGGCGCTGCATCATCAGGCCCAGCAGCAACATCAACACCAACAAGGTGGCGCCGCCGACGGCAACCACCGTGCGCACCGGGCGGCTGATCAGCGAACGAGGGGCGAGAATTTCGACGTTCCAGCCGGTTTCGGCGATGGCCGTGGACTGACGCAACCAGGCGGTGTTGCTCAGGGCCAGTGGTTGTGGGTCGCGGGTCGGGTAGGGCTGGATCGCGATGATGGCCTGGCGTTCTTCGGTGGTCAGCGGCCGGGTGGCGCGGAACCGCCATTGTGGGCGCGAGGTGAGGATCACCACGCCGTTGTGGTCGGTCACCAGCAATTGTTCCGGGGTGTTGCCCCACAGGCTTTCGGTGTGGTCCAGGTCGACCTTGACCACCAGCACGCCGATGATCGTGTCGCCGTCGCGTACGGCGGCGGCGAAGAAGTAACCGCGCTTGGCTGAAGTGGTGCCCAGGCCGAAGAACCGCCCCAGGCGTCCGGCCATGGCTTCGCTGAAGTAAGGCCGGAAGGAAAAATTGCGCCCGACAAAACTGTCCTGCTTGTCCCAGTTGGAGGCGGCCAGGGTCTTGCCGGTGGTGTCCATCAGGTACATCACCTCCACGCCGGCCTGGGCGGCGACGTCCTTGAGCAGGAGGTTGGCGTTGACCAGGTTGGTGCTCACCTGGGGCGCGTCCAGCGCGGTGCGCAGGGCGGGCAGGTCGCCGAGGATCTGCGGCAGCACTTCATAGCGGTGCAGGGTGCCGAGCAAGTTGGCGACGTACAGGTCGAGGGTCTGACGATTTTGCCCGGCCAGTTCGTTGCGGTAATAGCGCTCGGCCAAGTGCTCCAGCGGCCACAGCAGCGGCGCCAGGCACAGCGCCAACAGCGCGAGGCTGCGCCAACGGGGTCTTCGCGGAAGGGATGGAGTCATGAGTCGTGCGCCTGTGGGTACAGGCGCATTATGCCTAGTGCTGCTGTGCAAGACACTCGCGCAATGCGTCTTGCCATAGCGGCTGGCTGACCTGCCATTGCTGTTGTAGGCGGCTGCAATCGAGGCGTGAGTTCAGCGGACGCTTGGCCGGCGTCGGGTAGGCGCTGGAAGGGATGGCCTCCAGCTCGGCGCAGGCTTTGCCTTGGGCTTTCAGGTGCTCACCAATGGCCTGAGCAAAGCCAAACCAGGAGGTCTCACCCTGGGCCGTCAAATGGTAGATGCCCCAGTCGCCGGGTTGGCCTGCCTGCCAGCGCTCGATCAACGCGCGGGTGCTGTCGGCGATGCTCCCGGCCCAGGTCGGCGCACCGATCTGGTCGGCCACGATGCGCATCTGCGGCTTCTCTGGCAGCAGGCGTTGCATGGTCAGCAGGAAGTTCTTGCCGTGGTTGGCGTACACCCAGCTGGTGCGCAGGATCAGGTATTCGCCGCCCACCGCCGCAATCGCCTGCTCGCCCGCCAGCTTGCTCTGGCCGTAGACGCCCAGGGGGTTGGGCGTGTCGGCTTCGGTGTAGGGCGCGGGCTTGCTGCCGTCGAACACGTAGTCGGTGGAGTAGTGGATCAACGGAATGCCCAGGGCCTTGGCTTCTTCGGCCAGCACGCCGGGCGCGATGGCGTTGATGGCAAAGGCGGCGTCGGGTTCGCTCTCGGCCAGGTCCACAGCGGTGTGGGCCGCAGCGTTGATAATCAGGCCGGGGCGCTGGGCGCGTACGTGCTGGCGGATCTGCTCGGCGTCTGCCAGGTCCAGCTGGTCGCGCCCCAGCACGATGAGTTCACCGAGGCCCTGGAGCCGCTGTTGCAACTCGCGGGAGACTTGGCCGTGTTGGCCGGTAATGAGGATTTTCATGGGAACAGATCGGCTTCCATCAGGGGCTTGCCGGCCTGGTCCTTGGCCGACAACTGCGGCGTTTCGGACAGTTCCCAGTCGATGGCCAGCGTCGGGTCGTTCCAGAGAATGCTGCGCTCAGCGCTTGGCTGGTAGTAGTCGGTGGTCTTGTACAGGAACTCGGCGTGGTCGCTCAGCACCACAAACCCGTGGGCGAAGCCTTCCGGCACCCACAGCTGGCGATTGTTCTGTGCCGACAGGCGCACCCCCACCCACTGGCCGAAGTTCGGCGAGCTGCGGCGAATGTCCACGGCAACGTCGAGCACTTCACCGGCGATGACGCGCACCAGCTTGCCCTGGGTGTGTTCCAGTTGGTAATGCAGGCCTCGCAACACGCCCTTCTGCGAACGTGAATGGTTGTCCTGCACAAAGTCGCGTTTGAGCCCGGTGGCCGCTTCAAAGGCCCGGGCGTTGAAGCTTTCGTAGAAAAAACCGCGCTCGTCACCGAACACCTTGGGTTCGAGGATCAGTACGCCGGGCAAAGAGGTTTCAACAACATTCACTGGTTTTCTCCGGCCAACGAGTACAGGTATTGACCATAGCCGGTCTTGCCGAAGTACTTGGCGCGCTCCAGCAGATGGTCACGGTCGATCCAGCCGTTTTCGTAGGCGATTTCTTCGAGGCAGGCGACCTTCAGGCCTTGGCGATGCTCGATGGTCTGCACATAGGTCGACGCTTCGAGCAGGCTGTCGTGGGTGCCGGTGTCCAGCCAGGCAAAGCCGCGGCCGAAGCGTTCTACGTGCAGATCGCCACGCTTGAGGTAGGCGTTGTTGACGTCGGTGATCTCCAACTCGCCACGGGGCGAAGGCTTGACCGCCTTGGCGATCTTGATCACGTCGTTGTCGTAGAAGTACAGGCCGGTGACGGCATACGGCGACTTGGGCTTGGCCGGTTTCTCCTCGATGGACAGGGCACGGCCTTCCTTGTCGAAGTCGATCACGCCGAAGCGCTCCGGGTCCTTGACCCAGTAGCCGAACACGGTGGCGCCGGATGGGCGTTCTGCAGCAGTGCGCAACTGGTCGCCGAAGTATTGGCCATGGAAGATGTTGTCGCCGAGGATCAGGCACACTGGGTCTTCGCCGATGAATTCTTCACCGATCAGGAAGGCCTGGGCCAAGCCGTCCGGTGTCGGCTGCTCGGCATAGGTGAAGCGCACGCCGAACTGGCTGCCATCACCCAGCAGGTTACGGTACTGGGGCAAGTCCAGTGGCGTGGAAATCACCAGGATGTCCTTGATGCCAGCCAACATCAGCACCGAGATCGGGTAATAGATCATCGGTTTGTCGTACACCGGCAACAGTTGCTTGGACACGCCCAAGGTAATGGGGTGCAAACGGGTGCCGGAACCGCCGGCCAATACGATTCCCTTTATCATGCAATCAGATCCTTCAAGTCGGTGTTGCCCAAACGTTCGCCCTGATAGCTACCGTCCTGGACCCTGCGGCACCATTCCAGATTATCGAGGTACCACTGCACGGTCTTGCGCAGGCCTGTTTCGAAGGTTTCCTGCGGAACCCAGCCCAGTTCACGTTCGATTTTGCTGGCGTCGATCGCATAGCGCTGGTCGTGGCCCGGACGGTCCTTGACGAACGTGATCAGGTCGGTGAATTTTTCGACGCCGGCCGGGCGCTGGGGCGCCAGCTCTTCCAGCAAGCCGCAGATGCCGCGTACTACGTCGATGTTCTTTTGCTCGTTATGGCCGCCGATGTTGTAGGTCTCGCCCACCTCACCTTCGGTGACGACCTTGAGCAGCGCGCGCGCATGGTCCTCGACGAACAGCCAGTCACGCACTTGCAGACCGTCGCCGTAGACCGGCAACGGCTTGCCCGCGAGGGCGTTGAGGATCACCAATGGGATCAGTTTTTCGGGGAAATGGAACGGCCCGTAGTTGTTCGAGCAGTTGGTCAACAGCACCGGCAAGCCGTAGGTGCGTTGCCAGGCGCGGACCAGGTGGTCGGAGGCCGCTTTGCTGGCTGAGTAAGGCGAGCTTGGTGCGTAAGGGGTGGTTTCGGTGAACAGGTCGTCTACGCCGTGCAGGTCGCCGTACACCTCGTCGGTGGAAATATGGTGGAAGCGGAACGCACGCTTCGCCGGCTCATCGAGCTTCTGCCAATAGGCGCGGGTGGCTTCCAGCAGGCTGTAGGTGCCGACGATATTGGTCTGGATGAAGTCCGACGGACCGTCAATGGAACGGTCGACATGAGACTCGGCAGCCAGGTGCATGATCGCTTGGGGCTCGAAGCGGGCCAGTACGGCGCTGACGGTTGGCTGGTCGATGATGTCGGCCTGCACGAATTCGTAGCGGCTATTGGACGCGATGCTGGTCAGCGACTCGAGGTTGCCGGCGTAGGTGAGCTTGTCCAGGTTGAGCACTTCGTGCTCGGTGTGTTGGATCAGGTGACGGATCAGGGCGGAGCCGATGAAGCCGGCGCCGCCGGTGATAAGAATGCGCATGTCGAGGGCCTTTTCCTTAGACGGACACTTGGCGAATGAAGCATAGCTTGAGTTGTGAATCGGGCCGGTGCAAGCGCGATATACGTGAGGGGGTTGCCTAACCCCCTATAACAGTGGCGATATAGACGCCTAAAAAAACAGAGGTCGTCACAATGTTGCTTGCCACCTTGATCCATCGCGCCAGTTTGCCTTGCCCGCAAGTGAGCCCTGATCAGGCAGCCCGGCTGTTGTTGCAGCATTACGACCTCGCCGGCACGTTGCAGTCACTGGGCAGCCAGCAAGACCTCAATTACAAGGTCGACAGCGCCCGCGGCCGCTTTGTCCTGAAAATCTGCCGGGGCGACTATGCCGCCGTGGAGCTTGAGGCCCAGCACGCAGCCCTTGAATACCTGCAGGGCCAAGTGCGCGTCCCCAAGGTGATTGCGGCCCGAACAGGTGAAGCGTTGCTGACCGAGAGCGTCGACGGGCAAACCGTACGCTTGCGGTTGCTGGACTATATCGACGGCGAACCCCTGACCCACCTCCCGCACCTGGGCCGCGATGTGATCGCAGGCTTTGGCGGCCTGTGCGGGCGGATGAGCCTGGCGTTGGCCGATTTCACGCACCCCGGCCTGGAACGCACCCTGCAATGGGACCCGCGCCACGCTCAGGAACTGATCACCCACCTGCTGGCCACCCTGGAAAACCTGCCTCATCGCGCTGTGCTGGAACAGGTGGCCGAACAAGTTGACGCCGCCATCCGGCCGTTGGCGCCGCGCCTGCCCTGGCAAGCGGTTCACATGGATATCACCGACGACAATGTGGTGTGGCAACGCGACGCCCAGCGGCGTTGGCAGGTCCAGGGCGTGATTGATTTTGGCGACCTGGTGCACACCTGGCGTATTGCCGACCTGTCGGTGACCTGCGCGGCGCTGCTGCACCATGCTGAGGGCGATCCGTTTGCCATTTTGCCGGCGATCCAGGCCTGCCACGCGGTCACCCCGTTGCAGCGCGAAGAGCTGCAAGCGCTGTGGCCGTTGATCGTCGCCCGTGCGGCGGTGCTGGTGTTGAGCAGCGAGCAGCAGCAACGGCTGGACCCGGACAACACTTATCTGTTGAAAAATGCCGAGCACGAGTGGGAAATCTTTCAAGTTGCCACGTCGGTGCCGTTTGAGTTGATGGAAGCCGCGATCCTGCGCTGTGTCGGTGAGACGTTGCCACCACTGGCCAACCAGGATTTCGCGCCGTTGCTGCCTGGCCTGGTCGGGCGTGAGTTCGCGTTGATCGACCTGGGCGTGCTCAGCCCGCACTTCGAGGCCGGTAACTGGGAGCAACCGGGCATCGACCGGCATTTATTGGATGAAGCCGCGAGGGTGCACGGGCTGGCCGCCAGCCGCTACGGGCAATACCGTTTGTCGCGTACCCGCCCTGACAGCGCCGAAGAGCCGCAGACACTGGCGCTGCACGTGGAACTGCACCTGCCCCATGGCACGGTGTTGGAAGCGCCGTTTGCCGGGACCTTGCACCCGGGGGCCGACGGTTTACTGTACTTGCGCGGCGCTGAGACGAGCCTGCGCCTGTGGGGAGGAAAAACGACGCTGGCTCAGGGTTCGACGCTGGTGAAGGGGCAGGTACTGGGCGAGGTCCAGGCTCCGCTGGTCGTACAGTTGTGCCGTGGCGACCTTGAACCGCCCTTGTTCTGCACACCGTCTCGCGCCCAGGCGTGGCAGGCGATTTGCCCCTCGCCGGCCGAGCTGCTGGGGTTGGCCTGTGATGCCGAGCCCGAACTCGACCCCGAGGCCCTCTTGGCACGGCGCGACGCCAGCTTCGCCCGTTCGCAGAAACATTATTACGTCGACCCGCCGCGTATCGAGCGCGGCTGGCGCAACCACTTGATCGACATGCAGGGCCGCTCCTATCTGGACATGCTCAACAACGTGGCGGTGCTGGGGCACGGCCACCCGCGCATGGCGGCGGTGGCGGCGCGGCAATGGTCGCTGCTCAATACCAACTCGCGTTTTCACTATGCGGCGATTGCCGAGTTCTCCGAACGGTTGCTGGCGCTGGCGCCGGCTGGCATGGACCGGGTGTTCCTGGTCAACAGCGGTACCGAGGCCAACGACCTGGCGATCCGCCTGGCCTGGGCCTACAGCGGCGGTCGCGACATGCTCAGTGTGCTGGAGGCGTATCACGGGTGGTCGGTGGCGGCAGATGCGGTGTCCACCTCCATTGCCGACAACCCCCAGGCCCTGAGCAGCCGCCCGGACTGGGTGCACCCGGTGACGGCGCCGAATACCTATCGTGGTGAGTTCCGTGGGCAGGACAGCGCCCCGGATTACGTGCGAAGCGTGGAACACAACCTGGCGAAAATCGCCGCGAGCAAACGCCAACTGGCCGGTTTCATCTGCGAGCCGGTGTATGGCAATGCCGGTGGCATCTCCTTGCCTCCCGGTTACTTGCAGCAGGTATACGGGTTGGTGCGCGCTCAGGGCGGTGTGTGCATTGCCGATGAGGTGCAAGTGGGTTACGGCCGCATGGGGCACTTCTTCTGGGGCTTTGAGGAGCAGGGTGTGGTGCCCGACATCATCACCATGGCCAAAGGCATGGGCAACGGCCAGCCATTGGGCGCGGTGATCACCCGTCGTGAAATCGCCGAGGCGTTGGAGGCCGAGGGGTATTTCTTCTCGTCGTCGGGGGGCAGCCCGGTCAGTTGCCGGATCGGCATGGCGGTACTGGATGTCATGGAAGAAGAAAAGCTGTGGGAAAACGCCCAAGAGGTCGGTGGGCATTTCAAGGCGCGCTTGGAAGCACTGATCGACCGTCACCCCTTGGTGGGGGCGGTTCACGGTTCCGGCTTCTACTTGGGCCTGGAACTGGTGCGTAATCGACAAACCCTGGAACCGGCCACGGAAGAAACCGCGCTGCTGTGCGACCGCTTGCGCGAGCTGGGGGTTTTCATGCAACCGACGGGCGACTACCTGAACATCCTCAAGATCAAGCCGCCGATGGTCACGACCAAACGCAGCGTGGATTTCTTTGTCGACATGCTCTCGAAGGTGCTGGATGAACAGCTGTAGATAGTCGATTGTTATCGGCTAATGAATGTCATATTTCGTCGTTATTATGTTTTGTCGCTTCTAAAGCCGATTTATATCCGTTATAAAGTCGGCATTTACCCCCATTCGGAGTCCTGATCGCCATGACCACCCTGCACAGCACGCCCCGCGCCGATGGCTTTCATATGCCTGCCGAGTGGGCGCCACAGACCCAGACCTGGATGATCTGGCCGGAGCGCCCGGACAATTGGCGCCTGGGCGGCAAGCCGGCGCAGGCAGCTCATGTGGCGGTGGCCAAGGCCATTGCGCGTTTTGAGCCGGTGACCGTGGCGGTTTCTGCCGGTCAGTACGAAAATGCTCGCGCTCGCCTGGATGTGCCCAATATCCGCGTGGTGGAAATGTCCAACGATGACGCCTGGGTGCGCGACACCGGCCCGACGTTCGTCATCAACAACAGTGGCGAAGTGCGCGGCGTGAACTGGGATTTCAACGCCTGGGGTGGTTTTGAGGGCGGTCTGTATGCGCCGTGGAACCGCGATTCCCAGGTGGGCGGCAAGATTCTCGAGATCGAGCGCGCACCGCGTTACCGTACCGAAGGCTTCGTGCTGGAAGGTGGCTCGATTCACGTCGACGGCGAAGGCACGGTGATCACCACCGAAGAGTGCCTGTTGAACCACAACCGCAACCCGCACCTGAACCGTGGGGAAATCGAGGCGGTGCTCAGCGACAACCTGGCGGTGGATAAGGTCATCTGGTTGCCGGATGGCTTGTTCAACGACGAAACCGACGGCCATGTGGATAACTTCTGCTGCTACGTGCGCCCGGGCGAAGTGTTGCTGGCCTGGACCGATGACCCGCAAGACCCGAACTACGCCCGCTGCCACGCCGCCATGGACGTGCTGCAAAGCAGCACTGACGCCAAGGGCCGCTCGTTCACAGTGCACAAGATGCCGATTCCGGGGCCGCTGTATGCCACCGAAGAGGAATGTGCGGGCGTGGACCCGGTGGACGGCAGCCAGGAACGCAACCCGACCGTGCGTCTGGCCGGTTCCTACGTCAACTTCCTGATCGTCAACGGCGGCATCATCGCCCCGAGCTTCGACGACCCGCTGGACAGCCAAGCCAAGGAAATCCTGCAGAACCTGTTCCCCCAGCATGAGGTGGTGATGGTGCCGGGCCGTGAACTGTTACTGGGGGGCGGCAATATCCATTGCCTGACCCAACAGCAGCCAGCCCCGCACAAAAACTGAGTGCAGTTGTAACAATGTCTGGCCGACGATCGGGTGCTACTCGGTTTCAGCGCCCACAGCAAGCCCGCGGCCTAGCAAGGTCGCGGGCTTTTTTGTGTCCGGATGCCCATAAACACGGGACATTGGCATAGCTCTTGTATCGGTGTTGCGACAGTGACCCAAGGTGATGACTGCGCAGTTCTGTCACAAACCTTGAGTAAGTTAGCCGCTCACGCAGTAGGAGAGAGCGCTGAAATGAATGCCGATATCAACCTGATGTACACGCGCACCTTCCACCCTCTGCGGGTCAACGGTGACGCTATCCACGCGCTGGCGCTCTGGTTGAAGGCAAATGGTTCGCGTCAGGTCAGGCAGCAGCCCGACCTGCGCAGTGTGATGAGTGAACGTTACCCGGCGGGGTTGTTCAGCGAAGATGAAATGACGGCGCTGTGCGAATTGATGCACGACTGAAGAACACTGATATCTGAAAATGTGGGAGCGGGCTTGCTCCCACATTTCGTTTTGTTATCGGCTTAGAAGCTGTAGGTGCTTGTCACCACCAGGCTGCGCGGTTCACCCGGCTGGATCTGCGCCACGCTGGTCGCCGAGGCGTAGTAGTTTTTGTCGGCAATATTGTTGAGCGCCGCACGCACGTCCCATTCCTTCTGGCGCAAGCCGACCAACGCATCCCAACGGCCATAACCCGGCAACACCACGGTGTTGAGGTTGTCGGCATAACGGTCGCCCACCAGGGTCAGGCCGGCTTCGGCGTACCAGCCCATCTCCGGTTTCCAGGTGAGGAACAGGCTGCCATTGCGCTTGGCCACATCGCTGACGCGCTTGCCTTCAAAGCCGTTGTTGTCCTTCTCGACCTTGGCGTCCTGCAGGCCGATGCCGCCGCGCACGTACCAGTTGCCGACGATCTTTCCGGTGGCCGTCAGCTCCACGCCGCGTGAGCGCTGCAGGCCGCTGAGCAGGGTGATGGTGCGGTCCAGCGGGTCACTGGTGCGACGGTTGTAGAGTTCCAGTTCGTACACCGCCAGGGTGGTGCTTAGGCGATCGTCGAGCCAGTCGCTCTTGACCCCGATTTCCTTTTGCTTGGTCAGTTCGGGGCTCAGGTCGTTGACGCTGCCGGCGGCGTTCGGCGTGATGCCGATCAAGCCGCCGCCTGCTGGCGAGAAGGTCTTGCTCCACGAGGCATAGAACGAGTGATGCTCTACCGGCGTCCACACCACCCCGACGCGCGGGCTGGTGCTGTGGCTTTCGACAGCTTGCCGGGTGTTGAGAATCCTGTTGGTGGTGTCCACTTCGAAGTGGTCGTAACGCAGGCCACCCAGCAATTGCCATTGGTCATTGAGGCGCAGCTGGTCCTGCACATACAGCGCACGGCTTTCGACTTCGGTGTGGTTGTTGCTGGAAACACTCATGCGCCCGGTATGGCGCAGGTTGCGGTTGGGGTTGTTGAGGTCCAGGCTCGGCACGGCCTGCCGACCGGGGCCGCTGGTAGCGGCGGTATACAGTTTCGGGTCGCGGCGCTGGCTGCCTAGCTCAAGGCCGGTGAGCAGGCGATGCTCCAGGCCGTAGGTGTCGAAGCCGCCCTCCAGTTCAAGGTTGTTGAACACGTTGCGGGTGTTCAGGTCCTGCTGCCAGTGTTGGCGGGTAACCTGGTTGGTCGCGGCGGTGTAGCCGGTCTGGTAGGTGTTGTCGAAGTCGCTGTTGAGTTTGAACACGCCCAGGGTATGGCGCAGTTGCCAGTTGCTGTTCAGCTCGTAGGCGAGCTTGGAGCGCAGGGACTGGGATTTGTCGTCGATGTAGTCGTGGTTGTCGAAGTAGGTGGTGCTGCGGCTCACATCCGCCGGCCGGCCGTTGACCCCAGGAATGCCACGGTCGGGCGTACGGTTGTAGCGGCTGTATTCGTATTGCACCAGCCAGTTCAGGTCGGGCGTGAGCTGCCAACTCATGGACGGCGCGAACAACTGGCGGTTACCACTGACGGCATCGCGGAAGCTGTTGTTGTCCTGGTTGCCCATGTTCAGGCGCAGGCTGATGTTTTCGGTGGGGTCGGTGCTGAGGTCGGCGTACAGGCTGCGCAAATCATCGCTGCCGCCCTGGGCTTCGATACTTGATTTGTGCCCGGCCTGGGGCAGCTTGCTCACGCGGTTGACGATCCCTCCCTGGCCGCCTCGCCCGTAAAGCACCGCGGCAGGCCCCTTGAGCACTTCGATGCGCTCGATGTTATGCAGGTCGCGCACGTACTGGCTGTCGTCACGAATGCCGTCGAGGTAGAAGTCATTGCTGGCGTCAAAACCGCGGATGCGCAGGCTGTCGAAACGGGTGTCGGCACCGCTGCTCACGTTGGGGATGCCGCTCAACGCCTGGCCCAGGTCGTTGGTGCCGTAGGAGCGCAGGCTTTCGGTTTTCACCGAATCGATCGCCTGGGGCACATACCGTACCGAAGTGGCGGTGCGGGTAGCGGTGCTGGTTTCCCTGACGCGAGGGTCGTCTTCGTCAGCTTCTGCGCTGA
Organism: Pseudomonas sp. TE24901; assembly: GCF_054058375.1. Classification (NCBI taxonomy): domain Bacteria; kingdom Pseudomonadati; phylum Pseudomonadota; class Gammaproteobacteria; order Pseudomonadales; family Pseudomonadaceae; genus Pseudomonas; species Pseudomonas sp. TE24901. Next base: position 457,954 of record NZ_JBSSAF010000003.1, on the reverse strand, counting down.
CTGAAGTTTCAGGCAAGACCGTGGTCGCACAGGCAAAACCGGCAGACAGCAAAACAGAAAGCCCCAGGGTGATGGGCGTCAGGCGATAGGCAGGCATGAAGGCATGTATCCAGAAAGTTTGGGAGGGAAAAATGCGCGCGAATGGTAATGCTTTGCATTTGCGCGCGTTATCCATTGCCAAACGTATCGCCTGGAAAATATGTTACTTCATGTGTTTTTTAGGGGTATTGAAGGGATTTTCAGACTTTCAGCGAAGTGCCGTAGGACGTTGCTTAGAATTATTTCGCCTAAATACAGACGATTCACGAAATTGACACATAGTTCAACGCGCGCATAGGATTGCGCCCAACGCCTGTGGCTAACCGCCATGACTCATCCAATAAAAAAAGGCCCGCGGCAGTTCAGTCGTCCGCGGGCCTTCTTTTTTCTGGAAAAAGTCGACACCAGAAAAGCAACACGGAGCCTGGTGTCACAGCGCGTACTCAACCAGTAATAAGGAATACAAGAAAATGTTGAAGCAACGGATGGGTCTGATCGCTCTGGGGATTTTGAGCGCTACTCAGGCAATGGCCAACGACCAGGAGCAATCCAAGGGTTTTGTTGAAGACAGCCACCTGAACATCGCAGCACGCAATGCCTACATCAGCCGTGACTACAAGAACGGCAAGCAAGACAAAGCCGAATGGGGCCAGGGTTTCATCGGCAAGTTCGAGTCCGGCTTCACCCAAGGCACCGTTGGTGTGGGTGTGGATGCCATCGGCCAATACGCTATCCGTCTGGACGGTGGCAAAGGTCGCAGCGGCGCGGGCGGCATCAACTTCTTCAAGCAGGGCGACAGCGGCGAAGCCGCCCGTGACCTGTCCAAAGGCGGCGCTGCCGTGAAGTTCCGCGTCTCCAACACTGTGCTCAAGTACGGTGATCAGTTCCCGGCCGTGCCGGTGCTGGAATACGACAACTCCCGCCTGCTGTCCGAAACCTACACCGGTACTTCGATCGTTTCCAAAGAGATCGCTGGCCTGCAGCTGGACGCCGGTCACTTCACCAAGGAAGCTCAGAAAGCGGCTGAAGGCACCGACAGCGGCCGCCTGAAAAGCATCGACTACATCGGTGGTAGCTACAAATTCACCGAAAGCCTGTCGGCTGCCCTGTACGCTTCCGACATGGAAGACGTACTGAAGAAGCAATACGTCAACGTCAACTACGTGCTGGCCCTGCCAGAGAAGCAGTCGTTGACCTTTGACTTCAACGGCTACAAAACCAAGCTGGACAAGAGCTTCGCCCAGCTGACCCAAGGTGACGCTGACGCCCGCGACAACAAGATCTGGAGCCTGGGCGCTACCTGGGCTGTCGGCCCGCACAGCTTCACCGTGGCCCACCAGCGCAGCACCGGTGACACCGGTTACCTGTACGGCGGCTACCGCAACAACACCAAGGACAGCGGCATCGGCGACGGTGGCAACACCATCCTGCTGGCCAACTCCTACTGGTCAGACTTCAACGGCAAGGACGAGCGCTCCTGGCAAGCGGGCTACGGCCTGGACTTCAGCGCCTTCGGCGTGCCTGGCCTGACCTACAACATCGCCTACGTGCGCGGCACCAACATTGACGACGGTTCCAACCGCGGCAGTGGCACCGAGCGTGAAATCTTCAACCAGTTCAAATACGTCGTTCAGAGCGGCCCGGCCAAAGACCTGAGCCTGCGTGCTCGTGCGTCGTGGTTGCGCGTCTCCAACAACGCCAGCAACTACAACGTAGGTGGTAACGAACTGCGTCTGTTCGCCGACTACCCGATCAACGTGTTCTGATTGATCGCGCGTTACGCCTGATTCAAGGCGATAAAAACCCCGACTGGTTCGGGGTTTTTTTATGCCTGGCGGTTTTGCACAGAAAAACAGCCAGGCGAGGGCGCAAAAAAGGCGGGAACCTGCATGCGAAGCAAGCAGCGCCCAGGCGCTGCCCGCCCGTCACATCAGTTTTGCGGACGCTGTTTGGTGGCGTCCAGCTCGGCCTTTTTGGCCGTGCTGATTTCGGTGATCTTTGCCGACTTCTCGATCGCCATGTTGAACGTGGCTTCCATCTTGGCAATCGCCGAATCGGCGTTGTTGGTGCTGCCGGTCCCGCTGGTGGCCGGTGGCTTGCTGCCGCCGCCGCAGGAAGGAGGAACGCACGACATTGGAGCTCCTTGCATCGTCAGGATGCGCGTTAAGGGTGGGAGGGGAACACCAGGCGATGCTACTTAGCCAGTATCGCGGGCGGGTGTGAAATCTTGTGGAACTGGCGTGAACACTTGTTACACCGCATCACTAATGAAGTACTCCGAGCCACCTTTATCCCTCAATGGCGCAAGCCTAAATTGGCCCCACTGCCGGCCCATCATCCCGATGCCCGGCCACTGGAGCCTCTGCCATGCCCTTTGTCAGCCTGCGCATTACCCGTGATGGCGTCACCCCGGAGCAAAAAGCCCAGGTCATCGCCGAGTTCACCGAAACCCTCGAACGCGTCCTGCACAAACGCCCGGACCTGACTCACATCGTCATCGAAGAAGTCGACACCGATAACTGGGGCTACGCCGGCATCACCACCACCGAATACCGCAAATCCCAAGCCTCTTCTGGAGAAGCATCATGAGCAAAGTCGTCATCATTACCGGCGCCTCCCAAGGCATCGGCGCCGCAGTGGTCCAGGCCTACCGCGCCCTCGATTACCGCGTGGTCGCCACCTCGCGTTCGATCCAGCCGTCCACCGACCCGAACATTCTTACCGTGGCCGGCGATATCGCTGACCCCGCCACCGCCCAGCGCGTGGTCCGCGAAGCCCTGGCCACCTTCGGGCGTATCGACAGCCTGATCAACAACGCCGGCATCTTCATCGCCAAACCGTTTACCGCCTACACCCCGGAGGACTACGCCAACGTCCTCGCGGTGAACCTCAACGGCTTCTTCTATATCACCCAGCTCGCCATCGCTGAGATGGAAAAGAACCGCACCGGCCATGTGGTCAACGTCACCACCAGCCTTGCCGACCACGCCATCGACGGCGTGCCTTCGGTACTCGCCAACCTCACCAAAGGCGGGTTGAACTCGGCAACCAAATCACTGGCGATTGAATACGCCAAGCGCGGCATCCGCGTGAATGCCGTAAGCCCGGGCATCATCAAGACGCCTATGCATGGCGAGGAAACCCACGCCGCGCTGGGGCAATTGCACCCGGTGGGGCATATGGGTGAAGTGAGTGATATCGCCCAGGCCATCCTCTACCTGGAGAACGCAGCGTTTGTTACCGGCGAGATCCTCCACGTGGACGGCGGGCAAAGCGCCGGTCACTGATCCACACGCCCGGCCTGGTTCGGCCGGGCGTTGTCCTCCCGTGGCGAGCGGCCAAAGAAGGCTTTGTAGGCCCGACTGAAAGCCGCTTCCGACTCATAGCCCACCGCGAAACCCACCTCGCCGATTCGACTGTCGTGCTGCGACAACAGGGTTTTCGCCAGGGTCAGCCGCCACTCATTCTGATAGCGCAACGGCGAACGCCCGATCAATGAACTGAAGCGCTCACAGAAATTGGAGCGCGACATGCCCGCCAGTTCAGCCAGCGCATCAATGCGCCACTGCTGCCCCGGTGTCGCATGAATGGCCCTCAGCGCCCGGGCGATACGCGCATCCGACAACCCACCCAGCCATCCCGACGCGGCGCCCTGATGCACCCAGGTGCGCAAAATGCGGATCACCACCAGATCGATCAGGCGCGAAATCATCAACGCACCGCCCGGCTGCGTGTCATGGGCTTCGAGCAACATGAAATGCAAAATTCCTTCCGACCACGGCGCGGCGTCGGCGTGACGAAGAAGGATCAGCCGGGGCAGGGCGAACAGCATCGCCTGGAAACTGCTCGCGTCGAACCAGAACCGACAGATCACCAGCGTCGCCGGCCCGTCGACCGCCGTGATCGTGATGCCCGTGGGGTCATGGGGCAGCAGAATGATATCGCCCTGCTCAAGCATCGTGGTGGGCTGACCGGCGCCCTCCAGAAGCAACCGACCTTGCTGAAGCACGCCGATGTGCGCGCTCTTCTCATCCAGTTCAAGGCATTGCGCTTCCACCAGTGCCGCGGAATACACCCGATCGCCCGTCAGACGGATCTGCGCCAGCACTTGGGACAGCAGATCCCCTTTGGCCAGCCCCTCTAACTGCATTTCCGGATGAATGATCAAGTTTTCGAGGGGATTCATCATGTTGGTTCCACCACGCCTTCACTAAGCTGAGCCCAAGATCATAGCGCGCTGGGCCAAGCAGAACGCAACCGCCAAACATCAGCCGTTTATGCCTATCGTCCAATCACACGAGAACCCACCATGTTCGGAATCTCCGCCCTCGGCTGGCTACACACCCTCGGCAGCCTGCCGGCCATTCCACTGGCCGCCTACATGTTCATCCGCCACGGCCGCATCGTCCCCCGCTCGACGCCGGGCGTGCTCTACCTGGCATCGATGCTGATTGGCGGTTTCACGGTGTTTTTGGTCGCGAAGCAACCGGTCAGCAACGCGATTGGCGTCATTACAATTGCGCTGCTGCTGGCGGGGTATGGCGTGGGATATGTCAGCTGGTTGGGTAGGGCACGGGCGTATCTGGAAACGATCTTCCTGAGCCTGACCGCGTTTTTCCTCATGGTGCCGACCGTTTCGGAGACGTTGCGCAGAGTGCCGGATGGGCATCCGTTTGTGACGGATCTGCAGTCGCCGGTGTTGATTGGGGCACAGGGTGGGATCGCGTTGGCGCTGGTGTTTGGGGTGGCTGCGCAGATAGTTTACCTGCGCAGGCGAGGTGGGCGGTTTGCCTGACACCCAAAAAAGCGCCCCAGTCTTCACAGGCTGGGGCGCTTTTTTGTGGGAGCCGGGCTTGCCCGCGATGGCGCCGGCTCAGTCACTGCATCAACAGCCTATTACAGGGCGATGTCAGGCGACTCCAATACCTTCACCACATCGTCAAGCACGGCCCTGCCAACTCCTGCCAATAATCCAAGCGTGTAGCGCCATAAAATGCGTGACCGTGAGTGGTCGTCAGTTCATTCACGTGTTCTTCGTGAGAGCGAGTGCCAATAAATAGAAAGTGGCCCGGCGCAGTGGGGCGTGAATTTATCGCGTCTTCGGCGGCTTTGAACGCCTGGATTGGGTGAGGCAACAGCGAAGGGAGAAAAGAGAGGGTGGGCTGCACGATAGGGAGAACAAGGCGTGGACGTTTTGTGGACGCTCACCCAAATCCCAGAAACAACAAAGCCCCTGCATTTCTGCAGGGGCTTCGTCTTATATGGTGCCGGCACCAGGAGTCGAACCCGGGACCTACTGATTACAAGTCAGTTGCTCTACCAACTGAGCTATACCGGCGTGTTAGGGCGACGATTATAGCGATTGGCAGGCTTCTGTAAACCCCTGAATTCTGACTATTTTTACAAAACCCACGCTTTTCTCCCTCGCGCTCCTTTTTCCTACAGGCAAGGTTAGGATGCCTACCGCGCCTCAGAGCCTTCAACGCCAGCGCGCAACCCATCCAAATCAAAAGGACGCCCCACGTGAAACGGACGCTATGCCTGTCTCTCCTCCTGCTAACCGCCGCCCTCAGCGGCTGCTCGTCTAATAAGCCTGCCAACGACCCCGCCCTGGTGGGCACGTGGAAAGGCCTTCGCACGCAGACCGACAAATGCCAGTTTCTCTCGTGGACCAACAACCTGCGTTCCGACGGGCGTTTCACCATTACTTTCTTCCGCGATGCGCAGCAGACGCAGGTGATCCAGACGGAGCAGGGCAGTTGGTCGGCGGCCAATGGCAAGAATGAGGTGCGCACCGACGGTGTGCGTACGCCGGATCTGTACACCTATAAGCTGGTGGACCCGGACACGGTGCATTACGTGAGTGTGTCGGCGAGCCCGAGTGGGGACTGCCAAGAAGACTATGCGTTTACCGAGCACCGCATTCGCGGCTGACTCACCGTCGCGCTAAAACCGGGCACCGCTGTGCCCGGTTGGCGCATGCCTCAGTTCCCGTCCCCGCAGTTATCCGTGAATTTCTTGTAGGCCAGCACCTGGGTCTGGCCTTTCGAGTCCAGGTAGGTCATCCGTGCATCCACCACGCCGCAGCCTGCGCGGGTGTCTTCGGTGGTGGACAGTACGCGCTGGATATCGGGCTTTGGCTTCATGTCGGCGTGTGCGTTTACGGCAAAAGCCAGCAGGCTGACGGCGATCAAGGTGTTCCAGTTCATGGTGGGTATCCTCCGGGTTCAATAAGGGTGTGGGCTTATTGAAAGCCGGGGAGGTATCTGGCCTGTGTCAGGCGGCGCGGGTTTTGCTTCGTTGTGTATAGGGGGTAAGCCTGCATACACAGAGATACACGGGCCGTGGCTTTGCCGAGGATTTTGGGTCGACCGCTCAGCCGGTTTTCCCTTGAATCCGGGTGAGGTTTCCGTATTCTGTTGCGCGATATAAATCGTCGGTTTAATCGCGGTTTCATGTAGGCAAATTTTCGAGACAGTGTAGGGCAACCGAATATTTGTTGATGGGTGTGTCAGTTATGCGCCGTTCTTGTCCGCCTGGGCAGCAATGTTTGCGAAAAAGTAGCGCAACTTCATGTTCTCTAAGTGAATGCATTTTTCGCCGTCAAACTGTCATAAAAATGGCGTCATGCCGTTCGTCGGATTAAATTGAACTAAAAGCATCAAAATACTGACACCATCAATGTGATATCACAGAATGCGCCCCACACCACATAACTAGAAGAATTCAAGGTCAGCACATCGCTGACCTTTTTATCGCCTTTAAAGCGCAAACCGGGTGGGGAGGGGCAGTGAGTGAGTCGGGCAGATGACATTTCAAAACTATTCAACAAGCTGGGTGCCAACCCGAATGGTTACCGCGAGATCAACGTTGTCCACGAGTACCTCGAGGACGATGTAGAGGTCCTGGAAAGCCCGGTAGTCGTTGAAACGCCCCCGGTGATAGAAGTGCCCCCGGTCATGGAGGCGCCTTCCGCTCCCTTGCTGCGTTTGCTCGAAGAACTGAACCACGGCGAAGCCGACCACCTGCACCCGCCCGAAGTGGTGGAGGGCCGGGACGGCGAGGTGTATTCGGAGCTTTCCAGCCCGACCGTCGTGGTGGTGGTCTCGATCAAAGGCGGCGTTGGTCGCAGCACGCTGGCGGCAGCGATTGCCAGCGGCTTGCAGCGCCAGGGTCGCCCGGCACTCGCCCTGGACCTGGACCCGCAAGATGCCCTGCGTCATCACTTGTGCCTGGGCCTGGACATGCCGGGCGTCGGCGCCACCAGCCTGCTCAATGAAGGTTGGGAAGCGCTGCCCGAGCGTGGTTTTGCCGGCTGCCGCCTGGTGGCATTCGGCAGCACCGACCACACCCAACAGCAGAGCCTGAACCGCTGGCTCGGCCAGGATGCCGAGTGGCTGAGCAAACGTCTGGACAGCCTCAAGCTGAACGGCCAGGACACGGTGATCATCGACGTCCCGGCCGGCAATTCGGTGTACCTCAGCCAGGCCCTGTCGGTGGCGGACCTCGTGTTGGTGGCCGTACAGCCCGACGTGGCGTCGTTCAGCACCCTGGCGCAGGTAGACAGCCTGCTCGCACCGGCCCTGGCGCGCGAAACACCGCCACAACGCTGCTACGTGATCAACCAGTTGGACGCCGCGCACCGCTTCAGCCTGGACATGGTCGAGGTGTTCAAGACGCGCCTGGGCGATGCCCTGCTGGGCACCGTGCACCGCGATCCTTCCTTCAGCGAAGCCCAGGCCTACGGGCGTGATCCCCTCGACCCTACCGTCAACAGTATCGGCTGCCAGGACGTCCACGCCCTGTGCCGCGCCTTGCTCGAACGCATCGACTCGGACCTTCCATGACCGACACTACGTCCTCCACGCCCTTCGTCGAAGGGCGCGCTGAACAGCGCCTAAATGGCGCCATTGCGCGCTTCAATCGCTGGCCGGCGGCGCTGCGTACGGTACTGGTTGTCACCAGTGGCGTGCTCGGCGCCCTGCTGTTGATGAGCATCATCGCTGCACCGCTGGACCTCTACAGCCAGTTCCTGTTTGCCGGCGTGTGCTTCCTGGCGGTGCTGGTGCTGCGCAAGATCCCGGGGCGCCTGGCGATCCTCGCGCTGGTGGTGCTGTCGCTGGTGGCGTCGCTGCGCTACATCTTCTGGCGACTCACCTCCACCCTCGGGTTTGAAACCTGGGTCGACATGTTCTTCGGCTACGGCCTGGTGGCGGCCGAGTTCTACGCCATGGTCGTGCTGATCTTCGGCTACGTGCAAACCGCCTGGCCCCTGCGCCGCCAGCCCGTGTGGCTCAAGACCGAGCCGGAAGAATGGCCGACGGTCGACGTGTTCATTCCCACCTATAACGAAGCCCTGAGCATCGTCAAACTGACCATCTTCGCCGCCCAGGCGATGGACTGGCCAAAAGACAAGCTGCGCGTCCACGTGCTGGACGACGGCCGTCGCGACGACTTCCGCGACTTCTGCCGCAAGATCGGCGTCAACTACATCCGCCGCGACAACAACTTCCACGCCAAGGCCGGTAACCTCAACGAAGCCTTGAAGGTCACCGACGGCGAATACGTCGCCCTGTTCGACGCCGACCACGTGCCGACGCGCTCCTTCCTGCAAGTCAGCCTGGGCTGGTTCCTGAAAGACCCGAAGCTGGCGATGCTGCAAACGCCGCACTTCTTCTTCTCGCCGGATCCGTTCGAGAAGAACCTCGACACCTTCCGCGCCGTACCCAACGAAGGCGAGCTGTTCTACGGCCTGGTGCAGGACGGCAACGACCTGTGGAACGCCACCTTCTTCTGCGGTTCCTGCGCGGTGATCCGTCGCAAGCCCCTGCTGGAAATCGGCGGCGTGGCCGTCGAGACCGTGACCGAAGACGCCCACACGGCGCTCAAGCTCAACCGCCTGGGCTACAACACCGCTTACCTGGCCATCCCGCAAGCTGCGGGCCTGGCGACCGAAAGCCTGTCACGGCACATCAACCAGCGGATTCGCTGGGCGCGGGGCATGGCGCAGATTTTCCGTACCGACAACCCGCTGCTGGGCAAGGGCCTGAAGTGGGGCCAGCGCATCTGCTACGCCAACGCCATGCTGCACTTCTTCTATGGGTTGCCGCGCCTGGTGTTTCTCACCGCGCCGCTGGCTTACCTGGTGTTCGGTGCCGAGATCTTCCACGCGTCGGCGCTGATGATCGTGGCCTACGTGCTGCCGCACTTGGTGCACTCCAGCCTGACCAACTCACGGATCCAGGGGCGTTTCCGTCACTCGTTCTGGAACGAGGTGTACGAGACGGTACTGGCCTGGTACATCCTGCCGCCGGTGCTGGTGGCGCTGGTCAATCCCAAGGCTGGTGGCTTCAACGTCACCGACAAGGGCGGCATCATCGACAAGCAGTTCTTCGACTGGAAACTGGCGCGCCCCTACCTGGTGTTGCTGGTGGTGAACCTGGTGGGCCTGGGCTTTGGCGTGCATCAACTGGTGTACGGCGCGGAAAACACCGCCGTCACCGTCGCCATCAACATGACCTGGACCCTCTACAACCTGATCATCACCAGCGCCGCCGTGGCCGTGGCCTCCGAGACGCGCCAGGTGCGTTCCGAGCCGCGTGTGAGTGCGAAGTTGCCGGTGAGTGTGATCTGTTCCGACGGCCGTGTGCTTCACGGGATCACCCAGGACTTCTCGCAGAACGGCTTCGGCCTGATCCTCGATGATGGACACTCCATTGTCCAAGGCGAACGGGTGCAGTTGGTGTTGACGCGCAACGGTCAGGACAACCTGTTCCAGGCGCGAGTGGCGTTCAGCAAAGGTACCCAGATTGGTGCGCAGTTCGAGTCATTGAGCCTGCGCGAGCAAAGCGAACTGGTGCGCCTGACGTTCTCACGTGCCGACACCTGGGCCGCCAGCTGGGGTGCCGGCCAACCCGATACGCCGCTGGCCGCCTTGCGCGAAGTCGGCGGTATCGGCATCGGTGGTCTGTTCACGTTGTGCCGCGCCACCCTGCATGAATTACGTATGGCCCTGCGCCGCACGCCCTCACAACCGCTTGATACGCTGATGGACAAGCCATGACCTTCACACCTCTTTTCGCGCGCGCCCCTTCGCGTGCCGCACGCGCGTTGATGATCGCTTCGCTGCTGGGCCTGAGCCCGCTGCTGCAGGCGGCCGACAAAGCAGCGATTGCCCCCGTTGCCGCGCAAGGTGCCGAGAACGGCTACAGCCTCACGCTCAAGCAATTGGGCCGTCGCGACACCATGAACCTGCAGGGTGTGGAGTCGTCCGACAGCGTCAACTTCGACATCCGCGCCGACCAGGTGGTGACAGGCGCCCAACTGTTGCTCAACTACAGCTATTCGCCGGCGTTGCTGGCGGACCTCTCGCAGATCAACGTGCTGGTCAACGACGAAGTCGCCGCCAGCCTGCCGTTGCCCAAAGAGGGTGCCGGCACGGCGCAACAGGCCGTGGTACAGATTCCGCCGCACCTGATCACCGAGTTCAACCGCCTGCGGTTGCAGTTCATCGGTCACTACAGCATGTCCTGCGAGGACCCGCTGCACAGCAGCCTGTGGGCGAAAATCAGCAACACCAGCGAACTGAAAGTGCAGGTTTCGTCGATCCAGTTGAAAGATGATCTGTCGGTGTTGCCGCTGCCGTTCTTCGACAAGCGCGATGCCCGCCAGGTCAACCTGCCGTTCGTGTTCGCCACCGCGCCGGATAACGCCACCCTGGAAGCGGCGGCCACGTTGTCTTCGTGGTTCGGCGCAATGGCCAGCTACCGTGGCGCTACGTTCCCCACGGCCTACGGCACGATCCCGGCCAAGGGCAATGCCATTGTGCTGGTGCTCAGCCCCAACGCCGTCGACGTCAATGGCGTGAAAGTGGCGCAAGCCACCGGGCCGACCCTCAACCTGATCGCCAACCCTAACGACCCTCAGGGCAAATTGCTGATCGTGTCGGGCCGCGACGGCGCCGAACTCAAGCGCGCAGCGACCGCTGTGGCGCTGGGCAGCCCGGTGCTCGCTGGCAACAGCGTGGTGATCGACAAACTCGAAAGCCTGGCACCGCGCCGTCCTTATGACGCACCGAACTGGGTGCCCAGTGATCGCCCGGTGCGCCTGGGTGAACTGGTCGAGTTGAAAAAACTCAGTGTCTCGGGCTACAACCCGGGCGCCATCAACGTGGATTTCCGCCTGCCGCCTGACCTGTTCAACTGGCGTGAAGAAGGTGTGCCGCTGCACCTCAAATACCGCTACACGCCGCAGCAGGTGTCGACCAATTCCTCGCTGCTGGTGGGCCTGGACGACCAATTCATGAAGTCCATGCCACTGCCGTCGATCACCAACCTGGCGGATGGCAAGACCCTGTTGAGCATGATGCAAAAGGACAACACGCTGCCGCGCGAAGCCACTGTGCTGCTGCCGATCAGCTCCGCGTCGCCGATGTCCAAGCTGCAACTGCGCTTTATGTACGACTACATCAAGGAAGGCGAATGCCGGGACATCATCGTCGACAACATGCGCGGCGCGATCGACCCGGATTCGAGCCTGGACATCAGCGGCTACCAGCACTTCATCGCCATGCCTAACCTGGGTGTGTTCAATGACGCAGGTTTCCCGTTCACCCGCCTGGCGGACCTGTCCGAATCGGCCGTGGTGCTGCCTGACACCTTTGGCACCGACGAGCTGAGCGCGTACCTGACCATCCTGGGCCGCTTCGGCGAGTCCACCGGTTACCCGGCGACAGCCGTCAAAGTGGTGCAAGCCAAGGACGTGCAAAGCGTTGCCGATAAAGACCTGCTGGTGATCGCCACCGGTGCCGACCAGCCGTTGTTCAAGCAGTGGCAGCAATACCTGCCGGCGACCGCCGACGGCCCGCAACAGCACTTCAAGCTGTCCGACCTGCCGCGCTACGTCAGTACCTGGATCAGCCCGGATGCCGAAGCCAACAAGCACGCGGCCAACGCGGCCATCAGCTTCAACAGCTTGAGCACCAGCACCTGGTTTGCCGGTTTCGAATCGCCGCTCAAGGCCGGGCGCAGCGTGGTGTTGATCTCCAGTACCAAGCCCGCAGGCTTGCAAGCCGCGACCGCCGTACTGATTGGCGGCGACCAATACAAAGACACCATCCAGGGCAGCCTGGCGGTGGTGCAAGGCACGCAGGTCGACTCATTGGTGGCTGACCAGCAGTACTACGTCGGCAAACTGGGCCTGTTCAAGTCGGTGCAATGGCAACTGTCGCAGAACCTGGGGTGGATGCTGTTGTTCACCTTCCTCGGCCTGGCGATTGTCTCCTGCCTGATTTACCTGTCCCTGCGTGCCCGTGCAAAACGGCGGTTGGCATGATGCGTCCAGCCGCTTGGGTTGTGGTGGGCGCCGCGATGTGTGCGGGGGCTGCCCAGGCCCAGACGTGTGACGCGCAATGGCCGCTGTGGCAGAACTACGCCACGCGCTTTGTGCAGGAAGACGGGCGGGTGCTGAACTCGTCCCTGAACCCCAGCGAGAGCAATTCCGAAGGCCAGTCCTACGCCATGTTCTTTGCCCTGGTGGGCAACGACCGGGCGCGGTTCGACAAGCTGTGGACCTGGACCAAGTCCAACATGGCCGGCAATGACATCAGCCACAACCTGTTCGCTTGGCTGTGGGGCAAGAACAAGGACGGCGAGTGGGGCGTGATCGACGCCAACTCCGCCAGCGATGCCGACCTGTGGATCGCCTATTCGCTGCTCGAAGCGGCGCGTATCTGGAACGTGCCGCAATACCGCGCCGATGCGCAGTTGGTGTTGGCCAATGTGGAAAAAACCCTGATCGTGCGTGTACCTGGCCTGGGCAAGATGCTGTTGCCGGGGCCGGTGGGCTATGCCTATCCGGGTGGTTTGTGGCGCTTCAACCCCAGCTATCAAGTGTTGGCGCAATTGCGTCGCTTCAATAAAGAGCGCCCGAACGGCGGCTGGAATGAAGTCGCCGACAGCAACGCGAAGATGCTGGCCGACCCGCACAGCAACCCCCATGGCTTTGCCGCCAACTGGGTGGGCTACCGCGCCACCAGCGCCACTGCCGGCGTGTTTGTGGTCGATCCGTACTCCGACGACTTGGGCAGCTACGACGCCATCCGCGCCTACCTGTGGGCCGGCATGACCGCCAAGGGCGATCCACTCGCCGCGCCGATGCTCAAGGCCTTGAGTGGCCTGTCGCGGGCGACGGCGGCGTCGGCCAATGGCCTGCCGCCGGAGAAGGTTCATGTGCTCACCGGTGAAGTCGAGAAGAACAATGGCTACTCGCCGCTGGGGTTCTCGGCGTCGGCCATGGTGTTCTTCCAGGCACGCGGCGAGACGGCCCTGGCGCAACTGCAAAAGCAGAAGCTCGACGACGTGCTGGGCAAGGCCATGGCACCCTCCGCACCCGATACCGCGCAGCCGCTTTATTACGACTACATGCTGAGCCTGTTCGGCAAAGGTTTTGCCGATCAAAAGTACCGTTTCGAACAAGACGGTACGGTCAAATTATTCTGGGAGGGCGCATGCGCCGCCACACGCTAGCCCTTGCGATTCTGGCCACCCTGGCGTCTAGCGCCAGCCTGGCTGCAACCAGCGACCCACAAGCCTTGCTGATCGAGCAGGGCAACTACTGGCAGTCGAAGAAGAACCCCGAGCGCGCCCTGGAAAGCTGGCAGAAACTGCTCAGCCTGAGCCCCGAGCAGCCGGACGCGCTGTACGGTATCGGCCTGATCCAAGTGCAACAGCAGCACCCGGAAGAGGCACAGAAATACCTGGCCCGCCTGCGTGCAATTTCGCCACTGCCGCGCCAAGCCTTGCAGCTTGAACAAGACATTACCGTCAACATTCCCGCCAACGCCAAGCTGCTGGAGCAGGCCCGTGAACTGGGTGAACCGGTGGAAGAGCGCGAGCAGGCGGTGGCGCTGTACCGCCAGATTTTCCAGGGGCGCCAGCCTCAGGGCTTGATCGCGCGTGAGTACTACAACGCCTTGGCGTTTACGCCCAAAGGCACGGCTGAAGGTATCGCCGGCCTGCAACGCGTCACACGTGAACGCCCGAATGACTCGATCGCCGCGTTGTTCCTGGCGCGGCACCTGGCGCGTAACCCGTCTTCGCGCGTCGAAGGTATTCGTGCGATGGAGCGCCTGTCGACCGACAACGACGTGGGCGGCGCCGCCGATGAAGGCTGGCGTTTTGCGCTGGTCTGGCTCGGCGCACCCAACCGTGATCAGGTGCCGTTGTTCCAGCAGTTCCTGGCCAAGCACCCGGACGATACTGAGATCCGTGCCCTGATGAACAAAGGCATTGCCCAAGGCAAGGGCGATGGCGGCTGGCAGCGTGATCCCAAGCTGGTCAAGGCGTTCAAGGCCCTCGACGAAGGCGACCTGAAAACCGCCGAACCGTTGCTGGCAGCGCGCCTGGCTGAAAAATCCAATGATGTCGATGCCCTCGGCGGCATGGGTGTGGTGCGCCAACAGCAGCAGCGTTTCAGCGAGGCAGAGAACTACCTCGGCCAAGCCACGCGCCTGCCCGGCGGTGCTGCCTGGCAAAAAGCCTTGAATGACGTGCGCTACTGGAGCCTGCTGAACCAGGCCCGTGACGCACAGAGCGCCGGCCGCAGCAGCCAGGCCCGTGACCTCGCCGCCCAGGCCGAACGCCTAAACCCCGGCAAGACCGACGCCACCATGGCCCTGGCTGGTTTCCAGGCGCAAGACAATCAGCTCGATGCCTCCGAAGCCAGCTACCGCAAAGTGCTGGCGCGCAACCCCAACGACCCGGATGCCCTGAGTGGCCTGATCGGTGTGTTGTCGCAATCCGGCCGGCCCGATGAGGCCTTGAAGCTGATCGACTCGCTGTCCGCGGCCGACCGTGGCAAGTTCTCTTCGAGTGCGAAGATCAAGGCCCTGCGCGCCACCCAGATGGGCAAGGTGGCCGACCAGCGCGGCGACTTGAAAGCCGCGCAGGCGGCTTACCAGCAAGCCCTCGACGCCGACCCGGAAAACCCCTGGACACGTTTCGCCCTGGCGCGCGTGTACCTGCGCGACGGGCAAATCCGCAACGCCCGTGCCCTGATCGATGGCCTGCTCAAAAGCCAGCCCAACCAGCCGGATGCGCTGTACACCAGCACCTTGCTCTCGGTTGAACTGGATGAGTGGAAAGCGGCGGACGCGACCCTGTCGCGCATTCCTGCCGCCCAGCGCACGCCGGACATGAATGAGCTGGCGAGTGACATCGCCCTGCATAAACAGACTGAGATCGCCATCGAGAGCGCCCGCCGTGGCCAACGCCCCGAAGCGTTGGCGCTGCTCGGGCGCAGCGCTTCCCTGGCCGGCAAGAAGCCCGAGCGCCTGGCGGTGCTGGCATCGGCTTACGTCGAAGTGGGCGCGCCGGAGGAAGGCTTGCAGATCATGCAAGGCGTGCTGGAAAAGACCTCGAACCCGACGCCAGACCAGAAGTTGCTCTACGCGGGTGTGCTGCTCAAGGCCAACCACTACACCGAAGCGGGCGACATCCTGCGCGACCTGCAGGGCCAGCCGCTGACCGACGCCGGGCGCCAGCGCTACGAAGACCTGATCTTCCAGTACCGCGTCAAGCAAGCCGATGCGCTGCGCGAAAAAAATGACCTGGTGGCGGCCTACGACATGCTCTCGCCGGCGCTGGTGCAGCGTCCTCACGACACCTCGGCGATCAGTGTGCTGGCGCGCATGTACGCCGATGGCGGCGATGGCAAGAAAGCCATGGCGCTGTACGAGCCGCTGGTGCAGCAGAACCCCAACAACGCTCGCCTGCAACTGGGCCTTGCGGGTATTGCCTTGAAGGGCGGTAATCGCAGCCTGGCCGAATCGGCCACCGACAAGGCCCTGCGCCTGGACCCGACCAGTGCCGAAACGCTGACCGCTGCCGGGCAGATCTATCAGGGGCTGGGCCGTAATGCCGAGGCGGCCGAGTTGCTGCGCCGCGCCCTGGCCATCGAGAGCGCCCAACGCGTCCAGGCGCGCTCGGCACTGGCTGATGCCCAGGGCGTGGCCTACAACCCCTTCGTCGGCTTGCCGGGCCAGCGTCGGCAGATCACTGACCTGGCCGTCGATCGCGGCGCAGTGCCGCCGCCCATCGATGCGCCGGCCAGTACGGTACCGGCGCCGGTGGCTGTGCCGGGGGCTGCGGTCCCTGCCAACGGTTTTGTAGCGTCGAACAAATTGAGCGACCCGTTTGTACCGCCGACGCGTATTGCCGCGCTGGATAACCCGACGTTAAGCCCGGCGCGCCGTGCCCTCGATGGCCTGTTGCGGGATCGCAGCGGCTACCTGGTGCAGGGCCTGAGCGTGCGCAGTAACAACGGTGAAAGTGGCTTGAGCAAAATCACCGAAGTGGACACGCCGTTCGAAGCGCGCATGCCGGTGGGTGACTTGAACGTGGCGTTGCGTGCGACGCCGGTGAGCTTGAGTTCGGGTGCGGTCAAAGCCATTTCGGCCGCGCGTTTTGGTGGTGGTGAAGGGAATGACAAAGCCAAGCGAGAAAACGGCGTCGGCCTGGCTGTTGCCGTCGAAGACCCGGCGCAAGGCGTCAAGGCTGATATCGGTGTGAGCCCGCTGGGCTTTACCTACAACACCGTGGTGGGTGGCGTGAGTGTGAATCGACCGTTCACCGAAGGCGGTAACCTGCGCTATGGCGTCAACGTTTCGCGGCGCCCGGTGACAGACAGCGTGACCTCGTTTGCCGGTTCGACCGCGAGGATCACTGAGGCTGATGGCCAGGTCCGCGAGAAGAAGTGGGGCGGCGTCACCGCCAACGGCGGACGTGCCGAGCTGAGCTACGACGACCAGGAAGTGGGTGCCTACGGCTACGCGTCGTTGCACCAGTTGCTGGGCAACAACGTCGAAGACAACACCCGTATGGAATTGGGCAGCGGCGTCTACTGGTACCTGCGCAACACGCCAACCGACACCCTTACACTGGGCGTCAGCGGCATGGCCATGGGCTTCAAGGACAACCAGGGTTTCTACACCTACGGGCAGGGCGGCTACTTCAGCCCGCAACGCTTCTTCTCCCTGGCCGTGCCGGTTCGCTGGGCACAGAGCTTTGACCGCTTCAGCTACGAGTTGAAAAGTTCGGTGGGCGTGCAGCATATCGCGCAAGATGGCGCCGATTACTTCCCGACGGACAGTCGCTTGCAAGCCAATGCGCCCACCCAGAAATACGACAGCAGCAGCAAGACCGGCATCGGCTACAGCCTCAACGCGGCTGCCGAATACCGCCTCAGCTCGCGCTTTTACCTGGGTGGCGAAGTCGGTGTCGACAACGCCCAGGATTATCGCCAGTACGTCGGCAACGCGTACCTGCGCTACCTGTTTGAAGACCTGAGTGGGCCTATGCCGCTGCCGGTCAGCCCTTACCGTTCCCCGTATTCGAATTGATTGATAGGAGTCATCCATGCCTGTTTCCGCGATTGCCGGCCTGACCCTGCTGGTACTGGGCGAAAGCCACTTGAGCTTTCCCGACCACCTGCTGGACCCGCTGCAAGCCAACCTGACGGCGCAAGGCGCCAAGGTCCACACCATCGGCGCCTGCGGTGCCGGTGCGGCCGATTGGATCGTGCCGAAGAAAGTCGATTGCGGCGCCGAGAACCTGCCGGGCGCCAAGCCACAGGTGTTCGGCAAGAACGCCATGAGCACCACGCCGGTCAAGGACCTGATCGCCAAGGACAAGCCCGACCTCGTCGTGATCATCATTGGCGACACCATGGCGTCCTACCCGGATCCGCAGTTCCCGAAAGTCTGGGCGTGGAAAAGCGTGACCTCCCTGACCAAGGCCATCAGCGAAACCGGCACCAAGTGCGTGTGGGTCGGCCCGGCCTGGGGCAAGGTCGGCACTATGTACAAGAAGGATGACGCGCGCACCAAGCTGATGTCGTCGTTCCTGGCCACCAACGTCGCGCCGTGCACCTACATCGACTCGCTGACCTTCTCCAAGCCGGGCGAGTGGATCACCACCGACGGCCAGCACTTCACCATCGACGGCTACCAGAAGTGGGCCAAGGCCATCGGCGGCGCGCTGTCGGCATTGCCGGCTGACGCTGTGAAGGGAGCCAAGTGATGAAGCGCATTTCCCTGGGCCTGGCGACCTTGCTCGCCAGCGTCAGCGCCTACAGCGCTGACATCCCGCTGTACCCCACCGGGCCGGAAAAAGACTCGGCGTTCCTGCGCTTTGCCAACGGCACCAGCAGCGAGTTGAAGCTGGTGGCCGACGGGTCCAAGGCCAGCCTGGTGCTGGGCGGCGACAAGCTCGTTTCCGACTACCTGCCGGTATCGGGGGGCACTGCGCCGATCAAGGGTGTGTTAAGCCAGGGCGGCAAAACCGCTGATCTGGCGGTCACCGTGGCCCCGGGCGAATTCGCCACGGTGATCGCAGTGGCCGATGCCAAAGGCGGTATTCGCCAGTTGGTGATCCACGAGCAACCGGACGACTTCAACGCGTTGAAGGCCTCGCTGGCCTTCGTCAACGCCGACGCCGCGTGCGCCGACGCCAGCCTTGAAGCCGTGGCGCAAAAGGCCGAACTGTTCAAGAAAGCCGCCGAAGGTTCGGTGCAACGTCGCATGATCAACCCGGTGGAACTGTCGGTGCAGCTCAAGTGCGCGGGTACGCCAACGGGCCAGCCATTGACGTTCACCCTCAAGGCCGGCGAGCGCTACAGCGTGCTGGCATTGCCATCCGCTGCCGGTACCAGGTTGTTGTTCGCGCCTGACACGCTCGCTAACTGATCGGGCCCGAACCCACCATGGTCTTTGCCTCACTCGAATTCCTCACGCTGTTCCTGCCGGCCTTCCTGTTGATCTATGCCCTGGCTCGTCCGAGCTGGCGCAACGTCATCCTGTTGATCGGCAGCTGGTTGTTCTACGGCTGGTTGAGCCCGTTGTTCCTGTTCCTGCACATGGTGTTGACCGTGGTGGCGTGGGTCGGCGGCTTGCTGGTGGACCGCTCCCGTGAGGACGGCAAAGGCCGGGTGCGCCTGTTGATCGCGTTGATCGTGTTCAACACGGCGGTGCTGTGTTGGTACAAGTACGCCAACATCGTCGCGGGCACCGTGAGCGAGGTGATCACCTGGTACGGCTACATGCCGCTCGATTGGCAGCGCGTGGCCTTGCCGGCCGGCTTGTCGTTCATCGTGCTGCAGGCCATTTCCTACCTGGTGGACGTGCACCGTCATACGGTGCCGGTGGAGCGTAGCTTCATCAATTACGCCACCTACATTTCGATGTTCGGGCACTCGATTGCGGGCCCGATCATCCGTTACGACTGGGTTCGCCGTGAGCTGAACCAGCGTTATTTCAACTGGCCGAATTTTTCCCTGGGCGCGCGGCGCTTCATGATCGGCATGGGCATGAAAGTGCTGGTGGCCGACACCTTGTCGCCCCTGGTCGACATCGCGTTTCACCTGGAAAACCCCAGCCTGGTGGACGCCTGGATCGGTTGCCTGGCCTATTCGCTGCAACTGTTCTTCGACTTCGCCGGCTACAGCGCCATGGCAATTGGGCTGGGCCTGATGCTGGGCTTTCACTTCCCGGAAAACTTCAACCGGCCGTACCTGGCCAGCAGCATCCAGGACTTCTGGCGGCGCTGGCACCTGTCGTTGTCCAGCTGGTTGCGCGACTACCTGTACATCGCCCTGGGCGGTAACCGTGACGGCGTGTGGCGCACCTATCGCAACCTGTTCCTGACCATGGCGATTGCCGGGTTGTGGCACGGCGGCGACAGCTGGAACTACCTGCTGTGGGGTTCGGCCCACGGCGTGGCGCTGTGTGTTGACCGTGCGTGGTCGCGGTCGAGCCTGCCGAGCATTCCGCCGGTGCTGTCGCACATCCTCACGCTGCTGTTTGTGTGCCTGGCCTGGACCTTGTTCCGCGCGCCGGACTTCCACTCGGCGCTGACGATGTACGCCGGCCAGTTCGGCCTGCACGGCATGGGCCTGGGTGATGTGATGGCCGTGGCCCTGCGTCCGGCCCATGGCATGGCCGCGTTGTTGGGCCTGGTGTGCATCATCGCGCCGATCTGGCAGGTGCGCTGCGAGCAGCGCTTTGGCACGCAGCCGT
The DNA here is from genome assembly GCF_054058375.1 of Pseudomonas sp. TE24901. Taxonomy (NCBI): domain Bacteria; kingdom Pseudomonadati; phylum Pseudomonadota; class Gammaproteobacteria; order Pseudomonadales; family Pseudomonadaceae; genus Pseudomonas; species Pseudomonas sp. TE24901. Next base: position 437,844 of record NZ_JBSSAF010000003.1, on the reverse strand, counting down.
GGTTTGTGGTGGCGGCCTCGTTGTGGCCGGTGGCCGGGTTTGTGTTGTCGTTCGCGCTGATTGCCAGCCGCGACGCCGTACCGTTTCTGTACTTTCAGTTCTAAGGACGCCCGACCATGCCTGCTCCTACCGCGCCGACGCCACCGAGTGAAGTGGCCGTTCGTACCAGCCCGCTGGCGGCCTGGGTGCTGGTGCCTTTCCTGGCGGCGGGGCTGTTGTCCTGTGCCTGGCTGATGGTCAAAGGGCCGATCAGTTTCCTGCCGGCCAAGGTCGACAGCGATATGCTGCTGCACGGTGACGTGACCCATCGGTTTGCCAAGGAGCTGGCCAAGGCGCCGATGGCGATCCAGGCCGCTAACCTTGAGCGCGGCGGCAGTTGGCTGGCGTTTGGCGACACCGGGCCGCGTGTGCGCCAGGGCTGCCCGGGCTGGCTGTTTATCAGCGATGAACTGCGCATCAACCGTCACGCCGAGGCCAACGCGCAGACCAAGGCTCAGGCGGTGATCGACCTGCACAAGCAGCTGGGCAACAGAGGCATCGACCTGCAAGTGGTGGTGGTGCCAGACAAGAGCCGCATTGCTGCCGCCGAGCGTTGTGGCCTGTACCGCCCAGCTGTGCTCGACAGCCGGATTCAGAGTTGGACCGGTGTGTTGCAGGCCGCTGGTGTTTCCGCGCTGGACCTGACCGACACCCTGAAACCCTTGGGCGCCGAGGCGTATCTGCGCACCGACACCCACTGGAGCGAGATCGGCTCCAACGCCGGTGCGAAGGCCCTGGCGCAGCGCATCCAGCAGCGCGGCATCCAGGCCACGCCGGAGCAGGCGTTCGACATCACCCAGGCGCCGCTCGCGGTGCGTCCCGGTGACCTGGTGCGCCTGGCCGGCCTGGATTGGCTGCCGCCGAAGTTGCAACCGCCAGGGGAGTCGGTCGCGGCGAGCAGCGCCCATGAAACAGGCGGTACCACCAGCAATGCCGACGACCTGTTTGGCGACGCGGGCCTGCCGAATGTGGCGCTGATCGGCACGTCGTTCTCGCGCAACTCCAACTTCGTCGGCTTCCTGCAAAAAGCCCTGAATGCACCGGTGGGTAATTTCAGCAAAGACGGCGGTGAATTTTCCGGCGCGGCCAAAGCCTATTTTGAGAGCCCGGCGTTCAAACAGACGCCGCCCAAGCTGTTGATTTGGGAGATTCCCGAGCGGGACCTGCAAACGCCGTACGATCCGATCACTGTAGGTCAGTAATTTGACGAATTGCCGCCTGTCTAAAAAATAGGCAGCTATACCACCAAAATAATGACACTTTGATGGGGCTGTAACAGAATGCTTGCACAGAGACGCACACAAAAAGACCTGCGGTAAGCCCTCGCCTTTCTTGCCGACCCCTCACGTCTTTAAGATGCGCCGTGTGGAGTTCAGGCCATGAGCCTTACTGATCGAATTTTCTGTCTGCTAGGCAAGGATGTCGCCCGAGATCCCCAAGGATTGAATGCGCGCCTGCATTTCTTTGGCAGCATTCCCGTCGATGACCGCACCCCCTTTCCCCCTCCCAGTGCCAATGAACACGCCCCGCCGGTGCAGGTGATGGCGCAGCGCCCGAAAGTCGTGGCGTTGGTGTCGATCAATGGCGGCGTGGGTCGCAGCACCCTGGCTGCGGCGTTGAGCAGCGGCTTGCAGCGCCAGGGCGAATCGGTGGTCGCGCTGGACCTGGACCCGCAAAACGCCTTGCGCCATCACTTCGGGGTGAGCGCAGCGTTGCCGGGGATCGGGCGCACCAGCCTGCAGCACGGCCAGTGGCGCCCACTTCAACAAGCCGGTTTCGCCGGCTGCCAGATGATTGCCTTTGGTGACACCACCGAGCAACAACAGGAAAACCTGCACCGCTGGCTCAAGCAGGAAACCGGTTGGCTGGCGCGGCACGTCGCGGACCTTGGCCTGAACGAGCGGCAAACGTTGATCATCGATACGCAGGCCGGCAATAACGTGTATTTCCATCAAGCGCTGAGCATCGCCGATGTGGTGGTGGTCGTGGCGCAGGCGGATGCCGCTTCCCTGGGTACCCTCGACCAGATGGAGGTATTGCTCGCGCCGTACCTGGCGCACCCTAAGGCGCCGCGTGTTCATTACGTGATCAACCAGCTGGATGAGGACAATGCCTTCAGCCTGGACATGCTCGAAGCCTTCAAGCAGCGCTTGGGCAGTGCCCCGATGGAAGTGCATCACGACGCAGCGATCAGCGAAGCGCTGGCCTTTGGCACCGACCCGTTGGACAGCCCAACGATCAGCCTGGCGTGTGACGATATCAACGACCTGTGCCGGCTGTTGAAGGCGCCTAAAAAAACCGCCTGAAGCGCGGTTTATACGCTTAACGCGCGATGCTTATGCACAATCGGTTGGTTGGGCCTGTCACGAAACAGCCATTTTGTGGAGCCGTTCTCAACACGCTGCAACTGCCTGTTTTGTGTGCATTTTATTTTATGAACAAAAAATGACCAGCAGGCCTTTTGGGCTGTAGCGCTGATGGCTACAGCCTCCGTAAAGAATTCATCAACAGAGTTATCCACAGGGCGTAACACGAAGAGTTTGCCCCTTAATCGCGCTCGGCCAGCACCATCAGGTTACGCGGGGTCAGGGCCGGTTCGCAGAAGGTGCCTATTTCAACCATGTAGCCTGCTTCCTTCAGGAAAAGTGCCCGGTCCAGCACCAGCCACATCTCCAGTGGGCGCCGAAACAGCCCACGCACCAGTTCCAGGTTGCGCACCTGCGCCAAGCGCTGCCAGCCGTGGGCTTCCAGCGCGTCCCAATCTTGCTCGCCTGTGGATAACCCTTTGAGGGTTGCCAGGGCCTGGCAGTACTCGGCAAACGGCTTGCCCAGCCAACTGGCGGGCAGGGAGGGGGTGGGCAGGTAGTCGTCACACCCGCGCAACTGGCGTTGCAGATGGTCGAACCCCAGGCGCCGGGCCATCGACACGTCGCGTTGCTGGCGCACCCGTGCGCCCGCCGTAACGGTTTCGCTCAACGGCAGGCCCAAGTCATCCACTGACAGCTGCAAGGCCGAAGCACGTCCCACAGCGGACAGCGCTTGATAGCGCTCGGCACCGATGCGGTTGTAGCAGCAGGGCGCCACTGCCAGTTGTTTGCAGCCTGCGGCGCTGGCCAACTGCAACAGGCGCACGTGCAAATCGCCGCAGGCATGCAGGGCAACGGGGGTGTGCTCGGGGCTTATCGCCACGTTCGCCATGACGTCTTGCAGGGTGTGGGTCGCGGGCAAGTGATGGTGATCACTCAGGGCCTGGCCTGCGGCAATCAGCGCTGGGTCGTATTCCAGGCAGGTCAGTCGCTGGCCGGGTTGCAACAGGCGACGGCCGAGGTGGCCTTTGCCGGCGCACCAGTCCAGCCAGTGCCGGGGTGTGTCGGTAAAGGTCAGGGCGGCGCCGAACGCTTCGATCTGTTGCCACTTGCGCCCGGGCACATCGACGTTCAAGCGAGGGCGAGCAGGCGCCAAGGGCTGCGTCGATAACTTATCCACAGCACTGAGCTGGCGTGCTCTAGCGGCCAGCTGTGGAAAAGGTGCCGGCGCGGGCAGGTCATGGGGTTGGTTGTGACTGGTTTCGGCGTCGTCCAACGAGCGTTGGCGCAGCCACCTGGCGAGCTCCGGATGCTCGGTTTCCCAGGGCAAGTGCTGGTGCGTGAAGGGCCGTGGTCGCCACAGCCCTTGGTGCTCGATCAGGAACGCGTCCAGTGCCTGGAAGCGTGCCTCAGCGTCCTTGGCTAGCATCGACGCGCAGCCAGCGTTCCAGCAGTTTGAAGCCACGCACCAGGATGTAGGCCATCAGCAGGTAGAACAGGCCGGCGGCGAAGAAGATCTCCACCGGCAAGTACGTGCGGGCAATGATGGTCCGCGCCATGCCGGTCAGTTCCAGCAGCGTCACGGTACTGGCCAGGGCACTGGCCTTGAGCATCAGGATCACTTCGTTGCTGTAGGCCGGCAGGCCGATGCGCGAGGCGCGAGGCAGGATGATGTAGAACAGCGTCTTGGGCTTGGACATGCCCAGGGCGCGCGCCGCTTCGATCTCACCCGGCGGAATGGCCTGGATGGCGCCCCGCAGGATCTCGGCGATATACGCGGCGGTGTGCAGGGTCATGGTGGCGGTGGCACACCAGAACGGATCGCGTAGGTAGGGCCACATGAAGCTTTCGCGCACCGTGTCGAACTGCGCCAGGCCGTAGTAGACCAGGAACAGTTGCACCAGCAGCGGCGTGCCACGGAAGAAGAAGATGTAGGCGTAGGGCAGGGCGCTCACGTACCAGCGGCGCGACGAGCGGGCGATGCCCAACGGAATCGCCAGCAACAGGCCGGCGATCACGGCAATGGCCACCAACTCCAGGGTCAGGGTTGCGCCTTGGGCGAGTTTGGGCAGCCATTTGATGATCACGGCCCAGTTCAGGCCCAGGTCAAAATGCGACAGCCAGCTGTAGTCACCGCTCATTGGGTGCTCCTTGCAAAGCCGCGGGCGGCGCGTTTTTCCAGGAAGTGCATGCCGGTCATGGCCAGCACGGTAAGGCCCAGGTACATGAAGGCCGCCACCATGAAGAAGGTGAACGGTTGCTTGGTGACGGTCACGCCGATCTGCGCATGACGCATGATTTCTTCAAGGCCGATCACCGAGACCAGCGCGGTGTCCTTCATCAGGATCATGAACAGGTTGCCCAGGCCCGGCAGGGCGATGCGCCACATCTGCGGCATGATCAACCGGGTGAAAATCCGCAGCTTCGACAGCCCCAGCGCCACACCCGCTTCGCGGTGGCCCTTGGGAATGGCGAGGATTGCGCCACGGAACACTTCGGTGGCGTAGGCGCCAAAGCACAGGCCCAGGGCGATGACCCCGGCGGCAAAGGCACTGAGGGAAAGGTCGGGGTTGCCGAAGAACTCACCGAGGGCGCGCATCAGGTTGACGGTGCCGAAGTAGATCAGCAGCACCCACAGCAATTCGGGAATGCCGCGAACGATCGTCGAGTAGGCACCGCCCAGCCATTGCAGTGGCTTGTACGGGGAAGTCTTGGCCAAGGCGCCGGCAAGGCCCAGCACCAGCCCCAGGCACAGGGCCGTGAGCGCCAGTTTGACGGTCATCAGCGCGCCAGCGGCAAGCGCCGGGCCGAATCCGTAGAGGTCGAAATTCATGGTGTTTTCATATCGCAAGGCATTGCTAGAAGCCGACGCGCTCAGGTGAGCGCGTCGGGCAAGTCGCTCAGGTCATTCGATGCTGAACGGGAAGTACTTGTCGTTGATCTTCTTGTAGGTGCCGTCTGCCTTGATCTCTGCCAGGGCTTTGTTCAGGCGCTCGCGCAGCGGGTCGCCCTTGCGCACGGCGATACCGATCTTGTCGCTCTCTACCACCGGGTCGCCTTTGAACTCATAGGCCGAACCGTCTTTGCTCTTGAGCCATTCGTACTGCACGTACTTGTCGGCGAGGATGCCGTCGAGGCGGCCGGACGTCAGGTCGAGGTAGGCGTTTTCCTGGGTGTCATACAGCTTGGCGGTGGTGTCCGGCAGCTTGTCTTCCAGGTAGGTGCCGGCCAGCGTCGCGCGTTGGGCGCCGATGGTCTTGCCCTTCAGGTAAGCGGCGTCGGTCTTGAAGTCTGCGGTGGCCTTGGGCGCGATGAATTGCAGCTTGTTGGAGTAGTACGGGTCGGTGAAGTCGACGGCCTGCTTGCGTTCATCGGTGATGGACAGCGAGGACACCAGGAAGTCGAACTTCTTGGCGTTCAAGGCCGGGATGATGCCGTCCCAGTCGGACACATACACTTCGCACTTCTCGACTTTCATCTTGGCGCACAGGGCGTCGCCGATGTCTTTGTCGAAGCCGACGACGTTGCCGCTGGCGTCTTTATTGTTGAACGGCGGGTAGGCCGCTTCGATCCCCATTTTCAAGGTTTCTGCCATGGCCGTGGCGCTGAACGCCATCGAGACGGCCGCGGCCAGAAGGAATTTTTTATAGTTCTGCATGCATGTTGCTCCGTTAGCGGTTGCTGGACATGAATTGTTTGCAGCGCGCCGAAAGCGGGTTTTCAAACACCTGCTGTGGCGATCCTTGCTCTTCGACCAGGCCCTGGTGCAGGAACACCACCTCACTGGAAACCTGGCGGGCGAAGCCCATCTCGTGGGTGACCAGCAGCATGGTGCGGCCTTCTTCGGCCAGCGCGCGGATCACATTAAGTACTTCCTGGACCATTTCCGGGTCAAGGGCGGAAGTGGGCTCGTCAAACAGGATGACCTTGGGCTGCATCGCCAGGGTGCGCGCGATGGCCGCCCGTTGTTGCTGGCCGCCGGACAATTGCGCGGGGTAGGCGTGGCGCTTGTCGGCGATGCCGACCTTGGCCAGCAAGGCTTCAGCCACTTCGATGGCTTCGGCCTTGCTCTGGCCGAGCACGCGACGCGGGGCCTCGATGATATTGTCGAGGATGCTCATGTGCGGCCACAGGTTAAAGTTTTGAAACACAAAACCGATTTCGCTGCGCAGGCGGTTGATCTGCTTGCCGTCGGCGGCGTGCAGTTCGCCGTTCTTGGCGGCCTTGAGCTTGAGTTCTTCGCCGGCCACCAGGATCTGGCCCTGGTGCGGATTTTCCAGCAGGTTGATGCAGCGCAGGAAGGTGGACTTGCCGGAACCGGAGGAACCCAGGATCGAGATCACGTCGCCGTCGCGAGCGGTCAGCGAGATACCTTTGAGTACCTCCAGCTCACCATAGCGTTTATGCAAGTTGCGGATTTCAAGCGCGGGCGTGGCCTCAGCCATGTGGGGTCCTCAATGTGTTCGTTGCGTTCTTCGCTGTTGGGCCGCCTTCCTGGCGAGGCGCCAAGCTAGCATAGGGTTTGGATGACAGCCAACAGCGCTGCGGACGGTAAACGGGTGGTCTGCGGCAGGGTGTCGCATCGGCACAGCAGCGTGTCGCGCCATCAACAACCAAACAGCCGTTTGAACCCGGAAAACCACAGGTTTCGCGTAAAAAAGGGCGCGATGGTGCCAGCTTTGGACGGGGGTTGGAAGGGTTAACCGGGCAAACGGTGCATATCAGCCCTTTTATGGGGCGTCACGCACTTTTTGTGTGTGTTTTTGGTGCGCTCGTTCGTCTTTAAAGTGAGTCGCACGGTAACGCTATAGCGGAATGCCATTGTTCTCAAGGACTTGCGATTGCTGTTGAAGTGCGCTGCAGCCCGCGTCAATTGCGGCTCTGTAACATTTTGGCGCAAATCTTGCGTAAAAAATAAAGAACGCCCTGTTGGATTCTTTTCACGAGAAAGACTGCAGGCCGGGCGGACCGTTTTCGCAATTCCTCGCAAAGGTGTGTCAATGAGTAGTACGCAAAGCTCCAATGACCTCGAACAGGGGCTCAAACCGCGCCACGTCACCATGCTGTCGATTGCCGGCGTTATTGGTGCCGGTTTGTTTGTCGGCTCTGGCCACGCGATTGCTGCCGCCGGCCCCGCCGTACTGCTGGCTTATGCCGCAGCGGGCACGCTGGTGGTGCTGGTGATGCGCATGCTGGCCGAAATGGCCGTGGCGTCTCCCGACACCGGCTCGTTCTCTACTTATGCCGACCGCGCGATCGGTCACTGGGCCGGTTTCACCATCGGCTGGCTGTACTGGTGGTTCTGGGTGTTGGTGATTCCCCTGGAAGCCAACGCCGCCGCAACCATCCTGCATGCCTGGTTCCCTGACGTGGCCATCTGGGTGTTTACCCTGGTCATTACCTTGTTGCTGACGGCCACCAACCTGTTCAGCGTGAAGAACTACGGCGAGTTCGAGTTCTGGTTCGCGTTGATCAAGGTGGTGGCGATTGTCGGCTTCGTGATCCTGGGTCTGGCCGCGATTTTCGGCTTCTTGCCCACCAGCCAGGTCAGCGGCGTTTCGCACCTGTTCGACACCCAAGGCTTCATGCCAAACGGCATGGGCGCGGTATTGGCCGCGATCCTGACCACCATGTTCTCGTTCATGGGCACCGAGATCGTGACCATCGCGGCCGCAGAGTCGAAGAACCCGGGCCAGCAAATCACCAAGGCCACCAACTCAGTGATCTGGCGGATCGGTTTGTTCTACCTGCTGTCGATCTTCATCGTGGTGTCCCTGGTGCCATGGAACGATCCGACCCTGGCAGCCGTTGGCTCCTACCAGACCGTGCTGGAACGCATGGGCATCCCAAATGCCAAGTTGATTGTCGACTTGGTGGTCTTGGTTGCCGTGACCAGCTGCCTCAACTCGGCGCTGTATACCGCATCGCGCATGCTGTTCTCCCTGGGCCGTCGCGGTGACGCCCCGGCCGTGGCCAAGCGCACCAACAAGAGCGGCACGCCTTACTGGGCGGTTCTGCTATCGACCGGTGCAGCGTTCCTGGCGGTATTCGCCAACTACGTGGCGCCTGCGGCGGTGTTCGAATTCCTGCTGGCCAGCTCCGGCGCCATTGCGCTGCTGGTGTACCTGGTGATCGCGGTCTCGCAACTGCGCATGCGCCAGAAGCGTACGGCGGCGGGTGAGAAGATTGTCTTCAAGATGTGGCTGTTCCCAGGCCTGACCTACGCGGTGATGGTGTTCATCGTGGGCACGCTGACCATCATGCTGTTCCAGGAAGCGCATCGGGTCGAGATCATCGCGACCGGAATCTTGAGCTTGCTGGTGGTGCTGGCTGGGTTGATTGTGTCGAGCCGTCGAAAGGCCCAGCGCGTGGGTGCTGCGGTACTTAATTGACACCTCACTGTAGGAGCCGGCTTGCCGGCGATGGCGTCCTCAAGGGCCCTATCGCCGGCAAGCCGGCTCCTACAGGGTTAGGGTTGTGTCAGGGCCTGGGAGGCTGCGACGTAGTCCGCCTGGAACTGCGGCGACTCAATCCACGCCAGCGCTGCGGCTTCATCCTCGGTGTCGGTGACCCACTGCCGGTATTCGATCAACGCCGCCAGAATGAAATCGGTGGCTTCCTCTTCGCCTTCCTGCTCCAACACCACGGCCAGCAACGGGTGGGACAGGAATGCGGCACACAGTGCCTGCTGGCTGGTCTCGCCGGCGGTGCGCATCTCTACGAACAACTCGGTCAAATCCACTGACTCAAGGTCAATGCGGCTGTCATCGCCGGCAAAGGCGTCCGGCTTGGTCGCGACGGCGCGTTGGGTGCGGTTCTGCTTGGCCTTGGCCTTTGCCCGGTGGGCGCGTTTTTGCTGCTTGTTCGGCGAAGCCATGGGCTCAACGTCCTGAGGTGTGTATCTGGGTGGCGTATTGAAGCGCAGGTTGGCGTAAATCCCAAGGGCTTCTAGGCGCGTTCCGTCACCCTGTGCCCGGGCGTGCCGTGCGCCAACTCGCCCTGTTGCAGCCACGCCAGTGCGATTGGCCATAAACGGTCCTGATACTGGCTGCGGAAAAACGCGAAATGCCCGACCTCTTTTTCGCCAATATCCTGCGGGGCGATGCGCAAGTGAGTGCGTTCGCTGTTCTTGAAATACCCCAGCAAGCGGTCGACAGCCGCCACTGTTCCGAACGGGTCGTCGGTGATGCTGATCGCCAGTACCTGTGCCTTCACCCGGGCGAAGGGCAAGTCTGCCAGGGCGCGCCCGCTGGGTCGTGTTTCATAGGTGGCCGTTGGCGTGCTCCAGTCCCGTACCACGCCGGCTGGCGTGTCTTCCAGCCAACCCATGCGCTTGCCGGGAAAGTACCCGCACACGGCCGTTACCAGTGGCATCACCACATGCCATTTGCCGAACATTTTCCAGCGTCCGTTCGCCTGGTAATCACGCCAGTAGGCGAACTGTGCGCCCACCGTCACGATCCGTCGAATTGCCGCCCCTGAGGCACCCAGCCCTGCGGCACACCCGCCAAAGCTGTGCGCGACCACATCAATCGGCTGCCCGGGAAACTCCCGCTGCGCGCGCTGCAACATCGCTTCGAAATCCAGAACGCCCCAATCCGACCATGACGCCTTGAACCCCCGCAGCGAGCCCGCCCGTGACTCGCCGATGCCACGGTAGTCGTACGTGATGACGTCAAAGCCGTTGGCAAACAGGTAATCGGCAAAGCGTGAGTAATGGCGGCAGCGTACGGAGGTGGCGGCGTTGATGATCACGACGGGGCGCGTCAGGTCTGTGCGGACATGGCGCCAGGTAAAACCACCGAGGAGGTGGCCGTCGGCAGCGGGCTCGCGAAAGGTTTCGGGGGCAGGTTGGGCTGGCAGATTCATAGGGCGGCTCGGTATGTGCGCTTTCAATGTGGGTTTGAAGGCCCGCGCGCTTTTTTATCAGTTCCCCGAAATTAGCAAATTTGGCAGAGTCTTTGCGCAAAAAAACGTGCGTTGCTCGACCTTGGCCTGCCGCATGCTTAGGCTGATGTTCTTTCGATCCAGCAGAGTCAGCCAATGACCCGCGACACCCTCGAGCGCAATCAGATCCCCGTCTACTTAGCCACCGTCTTCCTGGCCGCCCTGTTCGGCCTGCTTGTTCCTTCTGTGGCTCATGGTTTAGGCACGCTGGTCACGCCGGCTATCGCAGTGCTGATGTACGCGATGTTCCTGCAAATACCCTTTCTTGATTTGCGCGAAGGGTTGAGTAACAAGCGCTTCATATCCGCCCTGTTGCTGGCCAATTTCATTCTTGTGCCGTTGCTGGTCTGGGTGCTGACCCGTGGGCTCGCGGAGCGCCCGGCACTGCTGGTCGGTGCTTTATTGGTGTTGCTCACGCCGTGTATCGACTACGTGGTGGTGTTCACCCATATCGGCAAGGGCGATTCGCGGTTGATGCTGGCGGCGACGCCGGTGTTGCTATTGCTGCAATTGGCGTTGTTGCCGGTGTACCTGGGTTTCATGCTTGGGGCGCAATCGAAAGTGGTGGTGGCGGTCGGGCCGTTTGTCGAGGCATTCCTGCTGCTGATTGTGGTGCCCATGGTGTTGGCTGTGCTGACCACGTCCCTGGCGCGACGATCCAGGATTGTCAGCGCGTGGAACGACGCCTGGGCCTGGCTACCGGTGCCGGCAATGGCGTTGGTGCTGTTTGTGGTGATTGGCTCGCAGATCACCTCGGTGGTGCGGGATATTGCCCTGGTGTTGCCGGTGGTCCCGGTGTACATCGGTTTCTTGCTGCTGGCGCCGTTGATGGGGGGGCTGGCTTCGCGGCTGTTTGCACTGCCTGCGACGACGGCGCGGGCGGTGACGTTCAGCGCGTCCACCCGCAATTCACTGGTGGTGTTGCCGCTGGCGCTGGCTTTGCCCGAGGACGTGCGTGGGCTGGCCGCAACGGTGGTGATCCTGCAAACCCTCATCGAGCTGGTGGGGGAGCTACTCTACATCCGGTTGATTCCGATGCTCGTATGGCCCGCAGGTCGGTAAACCCGCAATTGTTCGGGTTTGTTCAGGCGTTATTCAGGGTTGCCATCGGCAACATGCGTCAGCGCACCCAACCTGAAAGGACAGCCGATGGACCACCGCAACCGCTTTCGCCTGGAGTCCCTGGGCATTTTCCTGATGGCTTTGTTGCTGTTTACCCTGGGCATCTGGGACCAGCAGCCCCAAGGGTTTGACGGGCGCTGGGCGCTGTTCCTGCAAGAAATGTTTCGCCATGGCGCGAGCCTGTTCCCCACCACCTACGGCCAGCCTTACGCGGATTATCCGGGTACGGCGACCTTCTTCAGCTTTGTAGTTGCCCGCCTGTTTGGCGCGCCGAATCACTTGGCGAACGTGCTGCCCACGGCGCTCGCCTCAGCGGGCGTGGTTGCCCTGATCTATCGTTTGCTGGCGCCGTCCAATCGCCCTTGGGCGTTGCTCACCGTCTTGCTGACGTTGCTCACGACCCAGCTGCTCGAGAAGTCGCGCTCGGTGTGCCTGGATCAGATGGTCGCGCTGCTGTGCGTGGGCAGTTTCTACCTGTTGCACAGTGGTGAGCGTCTAGGGTCGCGCTTGAGGCAGTTGGCGGTATTCCCGCTGTTTGTCCTGGCGTTCGCGATTCGTGGGCCGTTGGGGCTGATCGAGGTGTGCGGCGTGGTGTGTGTGTACTGGGCGTTGGGCAAGCCCGGGGAGCGGGTCAAGCAGGTGTTGATCCATGGGGGCGTCGGCCTGGTCTTGCTCACGGCGTGCTGGTGGGCCTTGATGAAGCTGGCGCGCATCAGTGGTGGCGATGCTTTCGCTGACGCCGTATTCAAGATGCAGGTAGGAGGGCGCCTGGATGAGATTGGCGAGCCGTTCTACTTCTACTTCCAGCTGAGCCTGTATCGCTATTTCCCGGTAGTACCGCTGGCGTTGGCCACCATGATTGCGCTGCGTCATCGTTGGCCTGAGCGCTGGGAAAATAATGATCTGCAGCTGATGCTGCGTCTCGGCGCTTGCGGCCTGATGATTCTGCTCGGGCTGTCGGTGCCGCATTTCAAACGTGCCTACTACATTCTGCCGATGGTACCGATGTTTGCCGCTGTCGCCGCCTATGGGCTGCTCCAGGCGCAAGGCTGGTTGATCGGCGTGCGCCGATGCTACGAATGGCTTGTCGCCGCGCTACCGGCGTTGTGCGTGGTTGTGGTGTTTGTCTGCCGGCACGGGTGGCAGAGGCATGGTTACTGGCCTGACGTTTCGTTGCCGCTGCTGATCGGGGGGCTGGTGATCCTGCAAGTGGCAGCGTTGGTCGTGTGGCGGCGGGCGGGCCGGTTGGTGTGGCTCAGCCTGATCGCATTGGCGGCGCAATGGTTGCTGCTGGTGACCGTGGTAGAGCCGGCCAAGGACCTGCAGTTCGATACCCGGCAGTTTGTCGGCCAGGTCGAAGCGCTTCGCGTGTCGACGCCCGGGCCGTTGGTGTTCGTCGACCTGGGTCGAGACACCTGGGCGGTGCGCTACATGATGAACCTGGATCACGACGAGCAGCCGCTGTTTGTCGGGCGTAACGAGCTTGAGAAGCTCGCGGCGCTGCCTCGGCCGTCGTGGGTCATTGTGGCGCGCAAGGAGGCCGCGCTGTTGAGCGGGACGCCCATGGAGACGATGGCACCGAGTTTTGAAGGCCGCTTGAATGACAACCCGTTGATGGTGTTTTTGCTCAAGTGAATGGGCGGTCACCCTGATGTGTGAGCGCGGCTGACAAAATGCACGAGGGCGATGCACCATCGCCCTTGATCAAATCCATAAATCGCAGGCAACAAAAAACCCGCTCTAGGCGGGTTTTTTGTGTGCTTTCACGTGATGTTGACACCACCTGAAAGCTGAAGGTGGTGCCCAGAGACGGAATCGAACCGCCGACACGGGGATTTTCAATCCCCTGCTCTACCGACTGAGCTATCTGGGCAACGGGGCGCATTAAACGGGTTTTTCAGGGGGTCGTCAAGCAAGTTTTCGAAAAATATTTAATTATTACCGTCGCTTACGTGCTGACCCCGGTTTTTGATCAATTATTGAGCAGGTGGGACGTAGCCATCGGCCTTGGCGTAATCTTCGCCGGAAAAGAACTTGTCCATCTCGCCTGCCAGGTATTTACGATCTTCGGCATTCATCATGTTCAGGCGTTTTTCGTTGATCAGCAGGGTCTGGTGTTTCAGCCAATCGGCCCACGCCTGGGCGGAGACGTGGTCGAACACATCCTGGCCCTTGGCACCCGGGTAAGGAGGGCGTTCCAGGCCTGGCAATTCTTCTTTGTACTTGCGGCACATTACGGTGCGGGTCATGACGACTCTCCTGCATTCAATACATCGGCCGCGCGCTTCAGCAGTTTTTTCACCGGGGCGGCAAGGCCCAGGCGCGGCGGGGTGGCGAGGTTATACCAGAGCCAGTCGGCCTCGGCCACGTGATGGGCGGATTCCTCGACCCGCACCAGCCAGGGTTCGATGGCCAGCTGGAAGTGGCTGAAGGTGTGGATCAGTCCCGGCAGTTCCTGTTGTCCGCCCAGCGCCAGTGCGTGCTGGTTGGCGAGGTGTTCCAGGTCTTGCAGGTCATCCAGCTCCGGCAGGCTCCACAGGCCGCCCCACAGGCCGGTGGACGGGCGACGGTAAAGCAGGATCGCGCCCTCGGCGTTGGCCAGCATCGGCATCAGCGTGCGTTTCTGCGGGATGGTCTTGCGCGGCTTGGGGATCGGGTAGCGCGTCTCCAGGCCGAGCATGTGGGCTTCGCAGCCTTTTTCCAGGGGGCACAGCAGGCAACTGGGCTTGCTGCGGGTGCAGAGGGTGGCGCCCATGTCCATCATCGCCTGGGTGTAGGCGTTGACGCGATCGTGGGGCGTGAAGCGCTCTGCGGTGGCCCACAGCTGCTTGGCCACCTTCGGCTCGCCCGGGTAACCCTCCTGCGCCGTAAAGCGCGCCAGCACGCGCTTGACGTTGCCGTCGAGGATCGGCGCCCGCAGGCCCATGCTCAGGCTGGCGATTGCGCCTGCAGTAGACAGACCGATGCCAGGCAGCTCGGTGAGCTTCTCGACATCCTTGGGAAATTCGCCGCCGTATTCGGCCACCACGATCTTGGCGGTCTTCTGCAGGTTGCGCGCCCGGGTGTAGTAACCCAGGCCGGTCCACAGGTGCAGCACCTCATCTTCCGGCGCGGCCGCCAGGGCTTCGACCGTCGGCAGCGAGGCCATGAAACGGTCGAAGTAATTGAGTACGGTGCTCACCTGGGTCTGTTGCAGCATGATCTCCGAAACCCACACCCGGTAGGGCGTGATGCCCTGTTGCCAGGGCAGGTCATGGCGACCATGGCGGTCGTACCAGTCCAGCACCGCCGTTGAAAACTGCTCGTTTCTCATCGCTTGAACAGGCCCTTCAAAGCGTCTTTAAGTTGCGGGTTGACCTTGTCGAGCTTCTCTTCCAGTTTGTCGCTCAGCTTGTTGCCCGCGGCCTTGATGGCGACTTGGGTCAAGCCGTCCTTGTCCAGCCGGCAAGCCTTGGCACCCAGTTCCAGGGGGCCACGGCAGCGCAGCGGTACTTCGATGTTCTGGAAGTTGGCGCCCACCTGGCACGCTGGGTCCGGTACGTCGCGTTGGTCGCCTTCGACGATGATGCCAACGCGGTAGTCCATGCCCAGCACGCGCAGGTCGATGTCACCGTTGCCGTTGACGGTCAGGCCAGGGATGCGGACTTTCAGGTCCGGGTTGTTGGCCACGCCGCTGCGGAACGTCAGGTTGCCGCGCAGTTCCTGGAACGGGGTGTCCTTGCCTTGTGGCGTGGTGCTCAATGACTTGCGGTTGAGCAGGGCGATGCCGGTGCACAGTTGCTGTTCAAGGTTGGCGTTGAGCAGCACGCCGTTGTTGATCACAAAGCTTGCCGTGCCGTTGAGGCTGTCGATCAGCGCCTTCTGGCTGTTGCCGCGACCGGTCAGGTTGCTGTCGAGGGTGATCTGGCCTTTCACCGGCGGGTTTTGCCCCTGGGCTTGCAGGATGCGTTCAACCGGCACTTGCTTGATATGGCTTTGCAGCGCGAGTACCGGAATGTCCTGGCGCACATCGAGCGAGCCGTTGGCCTGGAAGGTGCCGTTGTAGAGCCCGCCGCTGAGGGTGTCGAGCTTGAGCTGACCATCGATGCCGGAGGCTTTCAGTGCGGCGTTCTGGATCGGCAGTTTGCTCAGGGTCAGTTGGCCGAAGGACAAATCGGCGTTCACGTCCAGGGTGCGCAAGCGCGTCAGGGGCAGCAGCTTGTCGGTGCTCCAGGCGCCTTTGGTCGGGGCGTCCGGCAGCGGGGTGGTGCCACCGGCGGCCATGGCGCCGGCTTCGCTGTTCTGCACTTCCGCCTGGCGTGCGGCGCTGGCGCCTTTGGCGGACTCGGACTTGGCCGGCAGGTAGTTGTCGGCGTTGAAGGTGTCGCCCTTGAGTTGCACCCGCAGGGACTGCTTGGCGAAATCATCCACGGCAACGCGGCCGGTGAAGGTGCTGCCGTCGAGCTTGAGGTTCAGGTCTTCCAGGGCCACGCTGGTGGGCGTGCCCTTGAGGCGGCTGACCAGCTCGACTTTGCTCAGGCTGCCCTCGGCCATGGCCGGCAACGGGTGGCCAATGCTGTCGAGGAACTTGGCCAGGTCGAACTGGGCAATGGACAGGGCACCGCTCACTTGCGGCGTCTTGTTCAGGTCGTTGACCTTCACTTCGCCCAGGGCGCGCAGCTGGTTGGCCGACAGCTTGAGGTTGGTCCACTCGGCAATGTTGGCCGCCAGGTCTACCAGCAACTGGCCCTGGGTGGAGAACGTCACAGTCTTGTCTTGCAGGGGCTCGCCGGTGGCTTCGCCGCTGAGCTTCATGTCTTCGAACTGGTAGCGCTTGAGCGCACGCTGGATGCGCAGGTTGCCGTTCAGCTCGGTCTTGACGCGCATCAGCGGCTGGTTGGTGCCCAGGAATGCGGTGAGCTTCAGCGGGATGCTCGCGCCTTCGTGCACGGCGCCGGCGCTCAGCTGGATGCTTTCGGCACTGTATTGCTTGCCGGTCTGCTCATCGTTGTATTCAACGCGGGCGTTGTTGATGGTCAGGCTGTCGATGTCCAGGCGGATTGGCTTCGGCGGTTTCTCCGGCTCGGCTTCGGCAGGTTTCTCAGCAGGCGTCGGCGCGCCGGCAGTGGTCTCGCTCACGTTCTTGCCGATGTCTTCCCAGTTGCCGTGGCCTTGCTTGTCGCGGCTCAGGCGCAGGTTCAGGCCCTCTACGCGAACGTCGCTCATCTGCACTTCTCGGCGCAGCAGCGGCAGCACGCGCACGGACAGGCCGAGCATCTGCAGGTCGGCGAACGGTTGGGTCGGGTTGGTCATGGTCGCCACACTGGCTTCATGCAACTCCAGGCCCAGCCAGGGGAACAGGCTCCAGCCGATATCGCCATTGAGCGTCAGCTCGATGTGGGCCTTGTCGCGGGCAATCTGGCGAATCTCGTCTTTGTAATCGTTGGGATCGAAGAGGTGGGTCAGGGCAAAGCCCAGGGCCACAATGATCAGCAACAGCCCGAGAAGTACCAGACCCAGGATTTTGCCGAACGCTTTCATGGGCGAGTCCTTGTATGTCGAATTCAAAATTTAGCCGCAGAGTATAACGCCCGACGGCTCACGTCAGTGCCCGGATCGTTACATTGTATCCAGCGCCCGGGGAACGGGATTCTGGCGTCAAACAAAACAGATTTCCCGAAAAAGGTGATATCAGTTTGGTTTTTCTGTCATCCACTGGTGCT
Organism: Pseudomonas sp. TE24901; assembly: GCF_054058375.1. NCBI lineage: Bacteria > Pseudomonadati > Pseudomonadota > Gammaproteobacteria > Pseudomonadales > Pseudomonadaceae > Pseudomonas > Pseudomonas sp. TE24901. The sequence continues at coordinate 420,728 of NZ_JBSSAF010000003.1, read as the reverse complement.
AATCTGCGCAGGTTCGTCTGTCGTCTGCGACATAGCGTCGCGTTTAAATGGAGCTTTACTCAACAACAACGGCCAACGCTCTGCGTGCAAGGTCGAGGGAGAGAGCGCCTGACGGGCACATACTAATAACTGGGGGAAACACCAATGAGCACTAGCACTGCGGCAGGCCATACTGCCGCACAGCCTGCGTTCCTGTCCAAGGAGCGCATCATCGCCAAGCCAGGCTTCAACCGCTGGCTGGTTCCGCCGGCCGCCCTGGCCATTCACCTGTGCATCGGCATGGCCTACGGTTTCTCGGTGTTCTGGCTGCCGCTGTCCAAGGCGCTGGGCATCACCGCACCGGTCGCCTGCGCGCCTGACATGAGCTTCATCGCGCAAGTCTTCTCGTCCCAATGCGACTGGCCCATCTCCATGCTGGGCTGGATCTACACCCTGTTCTTCATCTTCCTGGGCTGTTCGGCAGCGATCTGGGGCGGCTGGCTGGAACACGCCGGGCCACGCAAGGCTGGCGTTGTATCGGCACTGTGCTGGTGTGGCGGCCTGTTGATCTCGGCGTTGGGTATCTATACCCACCAGATCTGGCTGATGTGGATCGGCTCCGGCGTCATTGGCGGTATCGGCCTGGGCCTGGGCTACATTTCGCCGGTGTCGACCCTGATCAAGTGGTTCCCGGACAAGCGCGGCATGGCTACTGGCATGGCGATCATGGGCTTCGGCGGCGGCGCGATGGTCGGCGCTCCCCTGGCGGCAGCACTGATGGGCCACTTCGCAACGCCAACCAGCGTCGGCGTCTGGCAGAGCTTCCTGGTGATGGCTGCGATCTATTTCGTGTTCATGATCGGTGGCGCGCTGTCCTACCGTGTTCCGCCGACCGGCTGGAAGCCTGAGGGCTGGACTGCGCCGGCGAAAAAAGCCAGCAACGCGATGATCACCCACCGTCACGTCCACGTGAACGTGGCCTGGAAAACCCCGCAATTCCGCCTGGTATGGCTGGTGCTGTGCCTGAACGTTTCCGCCGGTATCGGCATCCTCGGCATGGCCTCGCCCCTGCTGCAAGAAGTGTTCGGCGGCAAGCTGTTGGGCGTGGATGTGCCGTTCGGCCAGCTGGACGCCGGTCAACTGGCGTCCATCGCGGCGATCGCGGCGGGCTTCACCGGTCTGTTGAGCCTGTTCAACATCGGTGGACGGTTCTTCTGGGCGTCGTTCTCCGACTACCTGGGCCGTAAAAACACCTATTTCGTGTTCTTCGCCCTGGGCTTTGCCCTGTACGCGCTGATCCCGAACCTGGGGCACCTGGGCAACGTGGCGCTGTTCGTGGCGGCGTTCTGCATCATCCTGTCGATGTACGGCGGTGGTTTTGCGACTGTTCCGGCTTACCTGGCCGACCTGTTCGGCACCCAGATGGTGGGCGCGATCCACGGCCGCCTGCTGACGGCCTGGGCTGCTGCGGGCGTACTGGGCCCGGTGTTGGTGAACTACCTGCGTGAATATCAACTGAGCATCGGCGTGGAACGCGCTGCCGCCTACGACATCACCCTGTACATCCTGGCTGGCCTGCTGGTGCTGGGCTTCCTCTGCAACCTGCTGGTTCGCCCGGTGGCCGACAAGTACTTCATGACCGACGCCGAACTGGCCGCCGAACAGGCGCTGGGCCACGACAAAGGCGCGGATGCCACCACTTCCCTGGAGTGGAAAGCCGCGTCCGGCACCGTGCCATTGGCCATTGCGGCCTGGCTGGTAGTGGGCATCCCGCTGGCGTGGGGCGTGTGGGTCACCCTGCAGAAAACCGCCGTACTGTTCAACTGATGTAAACCCCTGTAGGAGCCGGCTTGTTGTGGCGAGGGAGCTTGCTCCCGCTGGGTCGCGAAGCGACCCCAATAGATTCACCGTGATGCTGCGGTGAGAGATGTTGGGGTGCTACGCAGCCCGGCGCGGGGCAAGCCCGCTCACTACAATGAGTCGGCTTTTGCTTGTATGCACATGTCTATCCCCGACATTCCTCGCTTCAACTCGTCAGTCTTATCCCCTCCGATGTTTCTGTTTGGCGCCCGCGCCCCTATAATGGCTGCCTTTTTCGCCCAATGATTTTGCGGAGCTGGTGATGGCCGAACGTAAGGCGTCCGTCGAGCGCGACACTCTGGAAACCCAGATCAAAGCCTCGATCAACCTGGATGGCACCGGAAAGGCCCGATTTGATATCGGTGTACCTTTTCTTGAGCACATGCTGGACCAGATCGCCCGTCACGGGCTGATCGACCTGGATATCGTCAGCAAGGGCGACCTGCACATCGACGACCACCACACGGTGGAAGACGTGGGCATCACCCTCGGCCAGGCGTTTGCCAAGGCCATCGGCGACAAGAAAGGCATCCGTCGCTACGGCCATGCCTATGTCCCGCTGGACGAAGCGCTGTCGCGCGTGGTTATCGATTTTTCCGGCCGCCCAGGCCTGCAGATGCACGTGCCCTACACCCGCGCCACCGTGGGCGGCTTCGACGTCGACCTGTTCCAGGAATTCTTCCAGGGGTTCGTCAACCACGCACTCGTCAGCTTGCACATCGACAACCTGCGCGGCACCAACACCCACCACCAGATCGAAACCGTGTTCAAGGCTTTCGGCCGCGCGCTGCGCATGGCTGTGGAGCTGGATGAGCGCATGGCCGGGCAAATGCCTTCGACCAAGGGCGTCCTGTAATGCAAACCGTCGCGGTTATCGATTACGGCATGGGTAACCTGCACTCGGTGGCCAAGGCCCTCGAGCACGTAGGTGCCGGCAAGGTGCTGATTACCAGCGATGCCAACGTGATTCGCGAAGCCGACCGGGTGGTGTTCCCGGGCGTTGGCGCGATTCGCGACTGCATGGCCGAGATCCGCCGCCTGGGCTTTGACAGCCTGGTGCGTGAAGTCAGCCAGGACCGCCCGTTTCTCGGCATCTGCGTGGGCATGCAAGCCTTGCTCGACCGCAGTGAAGAGAACGATGGCGTCGACTGCATCGGCCTGTTCCCGGGTCAGGTGAAGTTCTTCGGCAAAGATCTGCATGAAGACGGCGCCCACCTGAAAGTCCCGCACATGGGCTGGAACGAAGTCAGCCAGACAGTGGATCACCCGCTGTGGCACAACATTCCGGACCTGGCGCATTTCTACTTCGTGCACAGCTACTACATCGCCGCCGGTAACCCGCGCCAGGTGGTGGGTGGCGGGCATTACGGCGTCGATTTTGCCGCCGCACTGGCTGAAGGTTCGCGCTTTGCCGTGCAGTTCCACCCGGAGAAGAGCCATACCCATGGCCTGCAATTGCTGCAGAACTTCGCGGCGTGGGACGGTCGCTGGTAAATGGCCAAGAAGCCGAAGCTGCCGATCCTGAACCTCACGCCCGAACAGGAGCGTGAGGCGACGCAGAAGATCAAGCGCTTCATGGAAGACCGCTTCGAGCTCAGCCTGGGCTCGTTCGAGGTCGCCGAGATTCTTGAGCTGTTTACCACCGAAGTTGCGCCGCACTATTACAACAGGGCGATTTTCGACACGCAGACGCTCCTTAAGGAAAGGTTCGAAAGCATCGAAAGCGACCTGTGGTCGCTTGAGAAACCCTGATTTCCCAAGCATTGCTGAATATCGAATAAGGTTTGCCAGATGCTGATTATCCCCGCTATCGATCTCAAGGACGGCGCTTGTGTACGCCTGCGCCAAGGCCGCATGGAAGACTCCACCGTGTTTTCCGATGACCCGGTGAGCATGGCTGCCAAATGGGTGGAAGGGGGCTGCCGTCGCCTGCATCTGGTAGACCTGAACGGCGCCTTCGAAGGCCAGCCAGTCAACGGTGAAGTGGTCACTGCGATCGCCAAGCGCTACCCGAACCTGCCGATCCAGATCGGTGGCGGTATCCGCTCCCTGGAAACCATCGAGCACTACGTCAAGGCGGGCGTGAGCTACGTGATCATCGGCACCAAGGCCGTGAAAGACCCGGCCTTCGTCGCCGAAGCCTGCCGCGCGTTCCCGGGCAAGGTCATCGTAGGCCTGGACGCCAAGGACGGTTTCGTCGCCACCGACGGCTGGGCTGAGATCAGCACCGTGCAGGTGATCGACCTGGCCAAGCAGTTCGAAGCCGACGGCGTGTCCGCCATCGTTTATACCGACATCGCCAAAGACGGCATGATGCAGGGCTGTAACGTACCGTTCACCGCTGCCCTGGCGGCCGCGACCAGGATTCCGGTGATCGCTTCCGGTGGCATTCACAACCTGGGTGACATCAAGTCGCTGCTGGACGCCAAAGCGCCCGGCATCATCGGCGCCATCACCGGCCGCGCGATCTATGAAGGCACCCTGGACGTCGCCGAAGCCCAGGCTTACTGCGACGCCTACAACGGCTGAGGACTGACCATGGCGCTGGCCAAACGCATCATCCCTTGCCTGGACGTCGACAACGGTCGCGTGGTCAAGGGCGTCAAGTTCGAGAACATCCGCGATGCCGGTGACCCGGTGGAAATCGCCCGTCGCTACGATGAGCAGGGTGCCGACGAGATTACCTTTCTCGACATCACCGCCAGCGTCGACGGTCGCGACACTACGTTGCATACCGTGGAACGCATGGCCAGCCAGGTCTTCATCCCGCTGACCGTGGGCGGTGGCGTGCGCACCGTGCAAGACATCCGCAACCTGCTCAACGCCGGCGCGGACAAGGTCTCGATCAACACGGCGGCGGTGTTCAACCCGGAGTTTGTCGGCGAAGCCGCGCAGCACTTCGGCTCCCAATGCATCGTCGTTGCCATCGACGCCAAGAAGGTTTCCGGCCCGGGCGAAACCCCGCGCTGGGAGATCTTCACCCATGGCGGCCGCAAACCTACCGGGCTGGATGCGGTGGAGTGGGCGATGAAGATGGAAGGCCTGGGGGCCGGTGAGATCCTGCTGACCAGCATGGACCAGGACGGCATGAAAAACGGCTTCGACCTGGGCGTGACCCGCGCCATCAGCGATGCGCTGGGCATCCCGGTGATCGCGTCAGGTGGTGTTGGCAACCTGCAGCACCTGGCCGACGGCGTGACCGAAGGCCATGCCAGTGCCGTACTGGCCGCGAGCATTTTCCACTTTGGCGAATACACCGTGCCCGAGGCCAAGGCCTACATGGCGGCGCGCGGTATCGTCGTTCGCTAAACGCTGCTGGACACCATGGCAGGGGCGGGGCACTCTCTGCGCTTGCCATGGATTTCGGTAACCTTCATGTTCAAACACTTGCTGCTTGCCCTCGCCAGTACGTCCATCTTCCTGGCGGGCTCGGCCCATGCCGAAGAGCCGTCTGACGCCGCCCTGGTGTTGCTGACGGAAAATTTCCCTCCCTACAACATGGCGAAAAACGGCAAGAACTTCGCCAAGGAAGAGAACATCGAAGGCATCGCCGTGGACATCGTGCGTGAGACCTTCAAGCGTGCCGGCGTTTCCTACAACCTCACCCTGCGATTCCCTTGGGAGCGAATCTACAAGCTCGCCCTGGAAAAACCCGGTTACGGCGTGTTCGTGATGGCCCGCCTGCCAGACCGTGAAGCCCTGTTCAAATGGGTCGGCCCCATCGGCCCGGACGATTGGGTGATGCTGGCCAAGGCCGACAGCAAGATCCAGTTGGCCGACCTGGAGCAGGCGCGGCGCTACAAGATTGGCGCCTATAAAGGTGACGCCATCGCCGAGACCCTGGAGAAGCAGGGCCTCAACCCGATCGTTGCCCTGCGCGACCAGGACAACGCGCAAAAGCTGGTGGATGGCCAGATCGACCTGTGGGCCACCGGTGATCCGGCGGGCCGTTACCTGGCCCGCCAGGTCGGGGTGACCGAATTGAAAACCGTGTTGCGCTTCAACAGTGCCCAGTTGTACCTGGCGCTGAACAAAGACGTACCGGATGATCTGGTCGCAAAGCTTCAGGCGGCACTCGATCAGTTACGGAATGAGGGTGTTGTCGACCAGATCATGGCCCGTTACCTCTAGCTCCGGCTGTGCCTGAGGAACTTCGACCGGTGGCGTTACCGCTTCGGGCGTTGGCTCAACGTTGGAGGATTCGCTCAAGTACACATGGTCGCCATTGTTATAGACGACGGTGCCTGACACCTGGCTGCCATCCTCGCGCAGCAAACGGTATTCACTGTGCAGAAGGTAAGCCGCAACGGCTTTTTTCGGCGGCACGTACGTGATGATTTCAAGCGGTGCAGAATGGCTCCAGCCTTTTGCCGAGCGCAGCGTATGGGTGAACTCCCGACCCAGATGCGCTGAAAAATTCAGCTCAAAGACATGTTCGCCAGCAGGCCATTCCTTGCCAAGTTCCACGCTGGTGTTGGCTGCCAATGCTTTGACATTCCCACCCAACTCACCTTTGGTGGCTGTCCACATGAACGGCTGGCTGGTTGCCTCGGTGTTATGCCCAAACCCTGCGAGCACGTGGCGATCAGTACGCTCCAGCCGATAAACCGGCGACGTCCCGAGCTGCTCGGTTGCCGTCAGTTCCAGGTCTTTTACGCAGAACCACGGCAATTCGCACACGTGCAGCGCGGAGGCGGTTTCCTCCTGCTGGGGGCTTTCATACCCGAGGAGGGCGGGCGGCGGTGGCAGGTCGCTGAGCTGCGCAGTGAGCGCCAGGCGCAGCGAATAGGCGGCAAGGCCCGTCTTGGCATAGCTGTCAGTGCCGATGAATGTACCCGGCGCCAGATAGAGTTCGCCTGCGCAAGCGTCAGGTAGGGCGGTCGACCAGAGACTCAAGTCGTTGGTGGAGCCGCTGCCTTTGTCGTTCCAGATCAGGTCGCCTACTTGAGCCGGCATCACCAGGTCTTCCCTGATACAACGCACGGCATGGCGTGAAGGCTTGTCGTAATCGACCCCGAACACCAGCCCCATCGCCACGTAGCCTTCGGGTGGCAGTGGGCGCCAGATGGACGCATTGTTTCGCGCCCCGGTTCCTTCGTCATGCCATACCCGTTGGTAGTCGACTGGCGGACGCAGGGCAGTGCCGTCGGTTTTGTTGACATCGCTGACCAAGGCGACGACTTTGCTTTGGTTGATATTGCGGTAATGACCGACCGCAACATCCCCCAGGGAGAAAAACGAGCTCAGCGCATCGGACGTTGCGCTGGGCCGCCACAGGCTGACGGCTTTGCGCGCACCCGAGCCCTTGTCATTCCACAGGGGCAGGAACTCGCTGGTAAAGCTGATGAGCAGGTCGTTGAATTGCAGAGGCTTCATGGAGGGCTCTCCAGTTGATTGAAGCCTCAACTATCGAGCAGCGCGGGCGCCGCCGAGTGGTATCTATCTACGCGCGGGAAGGTAGGTGCCGTTTTTTCCATGTGCCGCCATCGCCTGGTTGCTGCGCACGCTGATCATCAACTTGATATCGATCCAGTCAACGCCCTGGTCCTTGAGCTTGGGCAGCTCACGCTCCAGCACCGCGAGGGTTTGGGGGTAGGGGTGGCCGATCATGACGGCTGAACCCTGCTTGTGGGCCAGCTTGATGGCCGTCTGCAGTTGCGTGGTGATCGCTGCTTCCGTGCGTTCGTCATCGAGGAACACATCCCGCGAGACGTGCGCCAGGCCAATCTTCTGTGCCTCGGCGGCGGCGACGGTTTGCGCGCTGGTACGGCTGTCGACAAAGAACTTGTTGCGCCGTTGCAGCTCGGCCATCAACCATGCCATGGCGGCGGGCTGTGCGGTCATGCGGCTGCCCATGTGGTTGTTGATGCCAGCGGTATAGGGCACGGCCTTGAACGCGGCGTCCAGGCGCTTGCCGAGTTCTTCGAGGGGCAGCTCGGGGTGCCAGGCGAACGGGCCGGTTGCCGGGTCCATGGGCATGTGCAGGATCACGATCTTGCCGGCCTTGTGGGCTTCGCGGGCGAATTCGGCGGCGTGGGGTGTGTCGGGCATGATCGCCGTGGTCACCGGCCCAGGCAGGGCCAGCACGCGCCGATCCCGGGGCAGGTTCTGCCCCAGGTCGTCGATGATCAGGGTGAGGTAGGCTTTGTGAGGCTCGCCGGCCGGGGTCGCGTGGGCGACTCCGGCCAGGCTGCACAGCACAGCGATGATCAGGGCAAAACGCATATCAACGGCTGCGGGTGATGCTCAAGCCCTTGAGCAGGCTCAGCGCCTGGGCCAGTTGGTAGTCGTCGTCCTGCGGCATCGGCTTGGCTTTGGTGCCGCTGCCGGTAGGCTGGTCGGCGCCACCGTTGCCATTGCCCAAGTGGCCTTGCAGGTCGGCCTCTTTGTAGAACTCGCTGTCGGCCTCGTTGGTGATCTTGGCCTTGCGCACTTCGATGTCCGGAACGATGCCCTGGGCCTGGATCGAGCGACCATTCGGCGTGTAGTACAGCGCCGTGGTGATCTTCAATGCGCGATCGTTGTTCAGTGGCAACACGGTTTGTACCGAGCCTTTGCCGAAGCTGGTGGTGCCCATCAGCACGCCGCGTTTCTGGTCTTGCAGGGCGCCGGCAACGATTTCCGAAGCCGAGGCGCTGCCGCCGTTGATCAGCACGGCCAGTGGCACGCCTTCGCTGAGGTCATTGCCGGTGGCCGAGAAGCGCAGTTCGGAGTTGGCGATACGACCTTTTGTATAAACGATCAGGCCTTTGGTGATGAAGTGGTCGACCACTTCCACCGCTGCCTGCAGTACGCCGCCTGGGTTGTTACGCAGGTCGAGCACGATGCCGTTGAGCTTCTTGCCGTTGTCCTTGCGCAGCTTGGCCAGGGCCTTGGCCACTTCGTCGCCGGTCTTGACCTGGAACTGGGTGATGCGGATGTAGCCGTAGCCCGACTCCAGCAGCTGGCTCTTCACGCTCTTGACCGTGATGGTCGCGCGGGCCAGGGTCACGTCAAACGGGTTGCCGCCGTCGCGCACCAGCGTCAGGGTGATTTTCTGGCCGATCTTGCCGCGCATCTTGTCGACGGCTTCGGTCATGGTCTGGCCACGGGTCGGCTGGCCGTTGATCTTGACGATGAAGTCACCGGCCTGGATGCCAGCCTTGGACGCCGGGGTGTCATCGATCGGCGACACCACCTTGATGTTGCCGTCTTCGGAACCCACTTCAATGCCCAGGCCGCCGAACTCGCCGCTGGTGCTTTCCTGCAGCTCGGCGAAGTCTTCAGGCCCCAGGTAGGCGGAGTGCGGGTCAAGGTTGCTGAGCATGCCCTTGATGGCATTCTCCAGCAGGGTTTTGTCGTCTACAGGGTCGACATAGGCTGCCTTGATCCGGTCCATGACCTCGGCAAAGGTGCGCAGCTCGTCCAGCGGCAGCGGCGCCTTGGTGGTCGCTGCCGTGGCGACAGGCGCAGCCGGTGCGGCCTGGTCGGCGAAAGCCAGAGGCGCGCCGATCACGAGGGCGATCGTCAGGGCCAGCGAAGTGAGGCGGGACAAATGCAGCATGTCGAACGAACTCCTAATGTAGATGCGGCCCTATCCTTGGGAACGGCACCATTGTGCAGGATCGCTCGGGCGACCCTGCTGACGAATAGCGAAGTACAGCGCCGGGGTGTCCTGGCCACCACTGTTACCCACAGTGGAGATGGATTCACCGGCTTTTACAACATCACCTGCCGACTTGAGTAAAGTCTGATTGTGGCCGTAAAGGCTCAAATAGCCATTACCGTGGTCAAGAATCACCAACAAACCGGCCCCGCGCAGCCAATCGGCAAACACCACGCGCCCACCGTGCACCGCATGAACCTGGCTGCCGGCAGCGGCGCTGATCATCACGCCGTCCCACTTGGCCCGGGTGTCATCGCCGCGGGTTTCACCAAAGCGTGCCAGTAATCGACCATCAACTGGCCATGGAAGTTTGCCGCGAGCTGAAGCAAAAGGGCCACCGAAGGACTCGCCGCTGCTGGAAACCAGCGGGCCGGGCGCAGCATGTGCCGGTTTGCGGGGCGCCGGGGCATCCGAATTGGCTGCCAGCTCGGCCTCACGCTGGCGCTTTTTTTCGGCTTCCTGCTGGGCGATCAGCGCTTTTTGCCGCGCTTCTTCGGCCTCGCGTGCCTGGCGGGCCAGGGTTTCTTCGATGGTCTTGAGCACTTTGGCCAGGTCGGCCTGGTCCTGCTCGCGTGCCTGCAGCTTGGCGTCGCGGGCTTTTACGTCGTCGTTCAGCTTGGCCAGGGCCAGCTGGCGTTCCTTACGGACTTTGTCGAGCTGGTCGCGCTGGGTGTCGAGAGCGGTTTTCTGATCCAGCAGTTGCGACTGCTGGTCGGCGATTTCCTGCTCGACGTTGGCCAGTTGGCGCAGGGTTTCGTTGAAACCCTTCAATTGCGCCAGGCGTGCCTTGCTCAGGTAGTCGTAATAGGTGAGGGTGCGGGCGAATTTTTCCGGGTTCTGCTGGTTGAGCAGCAGCTTGAGGTATTCCTGGCGACCGCTCTGGTAGGCGGCGCGGGCCTGGATCGCGATCAGGCGTTGCTGTTCAACGCGTGCGCTCTGGAGTTTTTTTTTCTCAGCGTCGAGTCGCTCCAGTTCCGACTCGCTCTTCTTTAATTCTTTTTGTAGCTCCTGGACCTGCTTCTCGAGCTTGCCCATCTCGGTTTCCGTGCCGCGCAGGTCTTTCTGTACCCCGGATTTCTCTTCCTGGAGCTTGCCGAGCAGCTTTTTGAGCTCGGTAATGTCCTGACGCGTAGCGTCCAACTGTTGTTGGGTTTGTGCGCGCTCGTCGGCAAACGCCGGTTGGAGCAGGCAGACAAGAGCGAGGGTAATCAAGGCGCGAAGCATAGAGGCGGGCGACACCAGGGAAAGGGACGGCCTAGTATGCCCGCCAAGCGCGGCAAAAAAAATGCCCAATTCGGGCTGGGCCGCAAGATAGGTGCTGAGTGGCGGGGGTATGGCAAAAAGACATACTCAAAAGCGCCTCTTGACCTTGTGGGAGCTGGCTTGCCTGCGATGCGGACACCTCGGTGTTTCAGCGATACCGAGTTGATGCTATCGCAGGCAAGCCAGCTCCCACAGGGGCTCGCGGCGCTTGTGAGGGTTAAACCAGGATCGATGTACCGGTCATCTCGGCCGGCTTCTCCAGCCCCATCAGCTTCAGCATGGTCGGCGCCACATCTGCCAGCACACCGCCTTCGCGCACTTTCAGGTCGCGCTTGCCGACATAGATGAACGGTACCGGCTCGGTGGTGTGAGCGGTGTGGGCTTGGCCGGTGGACTCGTCGGACATCTGCTCGCAGTTACCGTGGTCGGCGGTGATCAGCGCTTCGCCGCCGACCTTTTCCAGGGCGTCGACAATACGGCCGACGCACGTGTCCAGGCACTCCACGGCCTTGATCGCGGCGTCCAGATTGCCGCTATGGCCGACCATGTCGCCGTTGGCGTAATTGACCACGATCACGTCATAGCGCTGGTTGTCGATGGCGTCGACGATCTTGTCGGTCACTTCCGGCGCGCTCATTTCTGGCTGCAGGTCGTAGGTGGCGACTTTTGGCGACGGGATCAGGATGCGCTCTTCGCCCGGGAACGGTTCTTCGCGCCCGCCGGAGAAGAAGAAGGTCACGTGGGCGTATTTCTCGGTTTCGGCGATGCGCAGCTGGGTCTTGCCGTTTTTCGCCAGGTAGTCGCCCAGTACGTTTTCCAGGCTGCCCGGGGCAAAAGCCGACGGGGCCGGGATGTTGGCGGCGTATTGGGTGAGCATCACGAACTCGACTTTCGGCTGGCGCGAGCGCTCGAAGTCCTTGAAACCGTCATCGACGAACACATGGCTCAGTTCGCGGGCGCGGTCGGCGCGGAAGTTCATGAACACCACGGCGTCGCCGTCTTCGACCTTCACCGGTTCGCCGATGGTGGTGGCCTTGACGAACTCATCGCTCTCGCCACGGGCGTAGGCGGCTTCCAGGCCTTGCTGGGCGGTGGCGGCGTTGAATTCGGCCTGGCCGTTGACGATCAGGTTGTAGGCCTGGGACACGCGGTCCCAGCGGTTGTCGCGGTCCATGGCGAAGTAGCGGCCGACCAGGCTGGCGATGCGGCCTTTGCCCAGCGCCGCGAACGTGGCGTCCAGCAGTTCGATGGACGATTGCGCGCTTTTTGGCGGCGTGTCACGGCCGTCGAGGAAGGCGTGCAGGTAGATCTTGTCGGCGCCGCGCTTGAAGGCCAGTTCGGCCATGGCGACCAGGTGGTCTTGGTGGCTATGGACGCCGCCGTCGGACAACAGGCCCATGAAGTGCACGGCCTTGCCAGCCGCAACTGCTTTATCTACCGCCGCGCAGATGGTCGGGTTCTCGAAGAACTCGCCGTCGCGGATGGCTTTGGTCACGCGGGTGAAGTCCTGATATACCACTCGTCCGGCGCCGAGGTTCATGTGGCCGACTTCCGAGTTGCCCATCTGGCCGTCGGGCAGGCCCACGTCCATGCCGGAACCGGAGATCAGGCCGTTGGGTACGCTGGCGGTCAGGCGGTCCAGTACCGGCTTGTTGGCCGCGTACACGGCGTTGTCGTGGTGGCTTTCACTGTGTCCGAAGCCATCGAGAATTATCAGGACCAAAGGTTTAGGCGTCGTAGTCATAGATCCTCTCGCGGCGGTAATAAAGGAAGACAATTGAAAAGGGAGTGGCAGTTTAAAGCGAAGTTCCGACGACGTCACCGCTTTACGGGGGTTGGCCCCCCCTGACGGCTGTGTATACTTACCGCCATTTTAACGCCCTGGAACCTCCTTGATGGTTGATCACCTGATTGCATTTGCCACTGCCCACTACCTGCTCGTGGGTGCCTTCGTCATCCTGCTGGCGCTGCTGATCGCTCATGAATTGAGCCGCGGTGGCCGCAGCCTGAGCACGGCGGAGCTGACCGCGCTGGTCAACAAGGATGAGGCCGTTGTCGTGGATATCCGCCCGGCCAAGGAATTCGCCACCGGCCATATCGTCGGTGCCCTGAACATTCCACAGGACAAGCTGATCGCGCGCCTGGCCGAGCTTGAAAAGCACAAGGCCAAGACCATCATCCTGGTCGACGCCCAAGGCCAGCACGCCGGCACCCATGCCCGCGAAATGCTCAAGACCGGTTTCACCGCCGCCAAACTGTCTGGTGGTATCAGCAGCTGGCGCGCCGATAACCTGCCGCTGGTGAAGTGATATGAGCCAGGTTGTCGTGTATTCCAGCGATTGGTGCCCTTACTGCATGCGGGCCAAGGCCCTGCTGGAGAAAAAGGGCGTTGCCTTCGAAGAGATCAAGGTCGACGGCAAACCCCAGGTGCGTGCCGAAATGGCCCAGAAGGCGGGGCGCACGTCTGTGCCGCAGATCTGGATCGGCGCCAAGCACATCGGTGGTTGCGACGACCTGTTCGCCCTGGAGCGCGCCGGTAAACTCGATGCGCTGCTGCTCGTCTGACTCCTAAACCCTAAAAGACCCCAAGATCAAGAAGGATCTGCGATGACTGACCAACAGAACACCGAAGCAGCAGAAGCTCAAGGCCCACAGTTTTCGCTGCAGCGGATCTACGTGCGTGACCTGTCGTTCGAAGCGCCGAAAAGCCCGGCGATCTTCCGCCAGGAATGGACCCCCAGCGTTGCGCTGGACCTGAACACCCGTCAGAAAGCCCTGGAAGGTGACTTCCACGAAGTCGTGCTGACCCTGTCGGTGACCGTCAAGAACGGCGAAGAAGTGGCTTTCATCGCTGAAGTGCAACAGGCCGGTATCTTCCTGATCCAGGGCCTGGACGAAGCGTCCATGAGCCACACCCTGGGCGCGTTCTGCCCGAACATCCTGTTCCCGTATGCCCGTGAGACCCTGGACAGCCTGGTCACCCGTGGCTCGTTCCCTGCGTTGATGCTGGCTCCGGTGAACTTCGATGCCCTGTACGCTCAAGAGCTGCAGCGCATGCAACAGGAAGGTTCGTCGACGGTTCAGTAAGCCGACGATGTAAAAAATGTGGGAGCGGGCTTGCTCGCGAATGCGGTACTTCAGTCGACATCTTCATTGACTGACACACCGCTTTCGCGAGCAAGCCCGCTCCCACATTTGTTATGGGTGTTACTTGAAACCGAGTTGGCGCCAGCCCTCGTAGACGGCGACGGCTACGGTGTTGGACAGGTTCAGGCTGCGGCAGCCCTCGCGCATCGGCAAGCGCAGGCGATGGCCGTCGGGCAGGGCGTCCAGCACCTCGGCCGGCAGGCCACGGCTTTCCGGGCCGAAGAGGAAGGCGTCGCCTTCGGCAAAGCTGACATCATGGAACGGCTGCGAGCCCTTGGTGGTGAACGCGAACAGCCGTGGATTCCCCAGGCTTTCCAGGCAGCTGGCCAGGTCGGCATGGCGCTGGAGGGTGGCGTACTCGTGGTAGTCCAGCCCGGCGCGGCGCAGGCGCTTGTCGTCCATGTCGAAGCCCAGGGGCTCGATCAAATGCAGGTGGCAGCCACTGTTGGCGCACAGCCTGATAACGTTGCCGGTGTTCGGCGGAATTTCTGGTTGAAAAAGGATGACGTGAAACATGCACGGCTCCGAAGGTAAAGATGCGCTGCATTCTACCCCTGAAGACGACCCAAGGCCGAAGCTATTGCCACGGGTGATGGGCTCTTTGGCGATTGTGGGGCTGATGATCGGCTTGATGATCGGCCGCCTGACCACACCCGACCCCGTCGAACTGCAGCAGGTCGAGACGGCGGCGGATGGCGTGGTGGTGTGGTTCAACAGCGAACCTAAGCTGCACGGCGAGCATATCGACGGCACCGTGGCCTTGCTGTTCGACGCCCAGGGCAAGGCGGCCAGCGGGCAGCTCAAGGTCAATGACAAGGATGTGAATTGGCGTACCCGCAAGACCGATGGCGGCCTGCTGCTGAACCTGGTGGCGGCCCGGCCGTTGCGTGGAGCGTGGAAGGGGGAGAAGGTCGATGGCCGCTGGCGGCTGGAGATCCATCTCCAAGAGCAATAAAAGAGGGAGTCCCCGGCCTGCCTGTACCAAGGTCCCCGAAACGGGCTGGGGCTATGGGCGCTGTGCCACATAAGCCCCGGGTGTAAAGAAGGGAGTTCCCGGCCTGCCTGTACCAGGGCTCCCAAAACGGGGTGAAGCCTTCAAGGCTTCGGTGTTAAAGAGGGAATCCCCGGCCTGCCTGTACCGAGGTTCCCCAAAACGGTGTGGAGCGCGACGCGGTTCGCATCAAGCACCCCGGGTGTAAAGAGGGGATTCTCGGCCTGCCTGTACCAAGGTCCCCGAAACTGGGTTGTACAAGGGTTATTGCAGGGCGCGTGCCAGAGTGGCCAGGTTGTGCCAAAAAATTTCTACAGAAAGCGCAAAGCCCCGGAATACGGGGCTTTGGTGTTTTTGGATTTCAGGAATTTTTCCGCATCGCGGGACTTTCAGGTAGTGGATCCGTGCCCGATGCTAGTTCATGGTGCATTGAAGCGGTGCACGGTCATGGCGCCCTGTGCAGATCCAAATGTGGGAGCGGGCTTGCTCGCGAATGCGGTATATCAGGCACAGATGTTCTGTCTGAACCACCGCATTCGCGAGCAAGCCCGCTCCCACATTAGATTTCCAGCAATTCAGAAATTGGGTTCAGGCTTCATCGCCCTCGTCATCATCCCCACCATCAACTTTCATCCCCAATTCCTTGATCTTGCGCGTCAAGGTGTTGCGGCCCCAGCCCAGCAGCACGGCGGCGTCGCGGCGGCGACCTGCGGTGTGCTTGAGTGCGGTCTCGATCATGATCCGCTCGAACGCCGGTACGGCGCTGTCCAGCAGATTCGATTGGCCGCGTGCCAGGGCCTGGTCGGCCCATTGGCGCAGGGCCTGCTCCCAGTTGGTCACCGGTGCCGAATCCTGCGGCAGGCTCAGCAGCTCGGGCGGCAGGTCACTGATGTGCACTTCGCGCCCGGACGCCATCACCGTGATCCAGCGGCAGGTGTTCTCCAGCTGGCGCACGTTGCCGGGCCATGGCAGGTTCTTCAGGTACTCCTCAGTCTCGCTTTTCAGCAGCTTCGGCTCCACGGCCAGCTCTTGGGCGGCGCGGCTGAGGAAGTGGCGGGCGAGGGTCGGGATGTCTTCGCGACGGTCCGACATACGCGGAATATGGATGCGGATCACATTAAGGCGGTGGAACAAGTCCTCGCGGAACTTGCCGGCGTGCACCAGGGTTTCCAGGTTCTGGTGGGTCGCGGCGATGATGCGCACGTCCACCTTGACCGGTGTGTGCCCGCCCACGCGATAGAACTCACCGTCGGCCAGTACGCGCAGCAGGCGCGTCTGGGTGTCGGCTGGCATGTCGCCGATTTCATCGAGGAACAAGGTGCCGCCGTCGGCCTGCTCAAAACGCCCACGGCGCAGGTTGGCCGCACCGGTGAAGGCGCCTTTTTCATGGCCGAACAGCTCGGACTCCATCAAGTCCTTGGGAATTGCCGCCATGTTCAGCGCGATAAACGGCGAGGCCGCCCGTGGGCTGTGGCGATGCAGGGCGTGGGCCACCAGCTCTTTACCGGTGCCCGACTCGCCGTTGATCAGCACGGTGATGTTGGAGTGGCTCAAACGCCCGATGGCGCGAAACACTTCCTGCATCGCCGGCGCTTCGCCGATGATTTCCGGGGTGCGGGTCAGGGTCGGCGGCGCTTCCTGGTTCTGCTGTTCCTGGGCGTGCTGGTTGGCGCGTTTGACCAGTGCCACCGCCTCGTCCACGTCGAACGGTTTGGGCAGGTATTCAAAGGCGCCACCCTGGTAGGACGCGACAGCGCTGTCCAGGTCCGAGTGCGCGGTCATGATGATCACCGGCAAGCGTGGGTGCTGCTCGCGGATGCGCGCCAGCAAGTCCAGGCCACTGGCGCCGGGCATGCGGATATCGGAGATGATCACATCCGGTTGCTGACGCGCCAGGCGGCTCATCACCCCATCGGCGCTGTCGAAGCTCTGGGTGGTCATGCCTTCCTGTTGCAAGGCTTTCTCGAGGACCCAGCGGATAGAACGGTCGTCATCGACGATCCAGACAGTTTCACTACGGCTCATGTCGATGGGGCTCCTTGTTCCAGAGGCAGAAAGATCGAGAAGGTGGTGTGGCCAGGATGGCTCTCACATTCGATCAGACCCTGGTGCTGGCTGATGATGTTCTGGGTAATGGCCAGGCCCAGCCCGGTGCCATCCGGGCGGCCGCTGACCATGGGAAAGAAGATGGTTTCCTGAAGTTCCGCAGGAATGCCCGGACCGTTGTCGATGATCTCGACCTTGGTCACCAGGCGATGGCGTACATGGCCGATGGTGAACTGGCGCAGGGCGCGGGTGCGCAGGCTGATGCGGCCCAGGCGCAGCTCGTTCTGGCTGCTGATGGCCTGCATGGCGTTGCGCACGATGTTGAGCACCGCCTGGATCATCTGTTCGCGGTCGATCAAGACATCGGGAATGCTCGGGTCATAGTCGCGCACCAAGGTGATGCAGCCCTGGCTTTCGGCCTCCACCAACTGGCAGACGCGTTCGAGCACTTCGTGCACGTTGGTCATCGCCAGCGACGGCAACTTGTTGGAACCGAGCATGCGGTCCACCAGGTTACGCAGGCGGTCGGCTTCCTCGATGATGACGTTGGTGTAGTCCTTGAGATTCTCGTCGGGCAGCTCGCGGGCCAGCAATTGCGCCGCGCCACGGATGCCTCCCAGCGGGTTCTTGATTTCATGGGCCAGGCCGCGCACCAGCATCTTGCTGGTCTCCTGCTTGGACAACTGCGCTTCCTCCTTGGTGATGCGCAGCAGGCGGTCGCGGGGGTGCACTTCCAGCAATAGCAGGGTGGCGCCGTTGCTCAGGATGGGGGTCACGGCGTAGTCGACGGTCAACGTCTGGCCGGTAAGGGCCGTGAGCATCGCCTCGCGCTTGGTGAACGGGTGTGCCTGCTCCACCGCCTGGCGCAGCGAGCTCAAGGCCTCGGCCGACTCGGTGAACAATTCGCTGATGAACTGCCCATGGCTGCGCTGGCCGCTGATGGCCAGGAGCATCTCCGCCGCCGGGTTCATGTACTCAAGACGCAGGTCGTCATTGAGCAGGATGGTCGCCGTGGTCAGGTTGTCGAGTAGCAAACGGTGCAGTGCATCGCTGATGGTCATCAGGACCTCTTTTGGAGCAAGGCGCGGGCTTCGGGCACACGCTGATACAAGGAAAATGCAAAAACCAAACCAAGGCTCCGAAAAGAAGCGCGAAACCCCTGAAATGGGGGTTTTAGGCGCGAAACTGTGGCGTTCTGCCAGCTTGCTCGGGAAGTTTCGAACCAAAATGGGCTGAGTCGATGGGAAGGGTGCAGCCTATCGCACCAATATAGTGCGGTTTTGTGAAGGTTGTTCAGGAAGCACCTGAATGAGCGCAATTCAAATGTGGGAGCGGGCTTGCTCGCGAATACGGTACTTCAGTCGACATCTTCATTGACTGATGCGCCGCTTTCGCGAGCAAGCCCGCTCCCACAGTTTTGATGGGGTTTGCAGGCTCTAGCCTTTGTGGATGCACAGCTCGGCGGTGGCGCGGATCATCGCCAGTTGTTGCATGGGCTCGTTCAGCGGTTCGTGGACGGCCTGCGCCAGCCACTGCGGGCACTGAGGGTCGGTGCGTTGCGGGGTGAAGTCCGCCAATTGCTGGAGCAGGCGTTTTTGCAGTTCGTCGAGGCGGGGGCGAATCTGCTTCACCAAGTCCGGGCGTGGATCGTCGGGCGACTTGCCCTGGAACTGCCAGTCGGACAGCAGGGTGTATTGCACCAGTTTGTTGGCTTCGATCTGCGCCGAGAAAAACTGCTCGGCGGCAGCAGGGCTCAGTTTGTAGCTCGGTGCCTGGGTGGCAGCACTGGCGATCACCTCTTGTTCGCGCGTCTTGTCCTCCACGGGCTTGTGGCTGTCCCATTTGCTCAGGGCGACCTGTTCGGCGATCTGCAGGCGTTCGGCGATGCTGTTGAGCAGGGGGTCGAGCGTGGGTGGCGCAGCGTGGGCGCTGGCACTGGCAAATAGCAGGGCAAATAAGAGTCGACGTTTCAACGGTGATCTCCTGATGGGAGGGCGCCAGCCCTCTTTTATAGTGTTCAAAAAGCCTGGGCAAAAAAAAGACCTCCCGAAGGAGGCCTTTCTTGTCACGCTACGTCAAGTAGCGCTACTGGATTAGCAGCTGTAGTACAGCTCGTATTCCAGTGGGTGTACGAAGGTGCGTACTTTGATTTCTTCTTCGCTTTTCAGCTCGATGTAGGCATCGATGAAGTCGTCGCTGAATACGCCGCCTTTGGTCAGGAACGCACGGCCCTTGTCCAGCTCTTCCAGGGCTTCTTTCAGGCTGCCGCACACTTGTGGGATCTCTTTGGCCTCTTCAGGCGGCAGGTCATACAAGTTTTTGTCGGCGGCATCGCCAGGGTGGATCTTGTTCTGGATACCGTCCAGACCCGCCATTACCAGGGCAGCGAAGGCCAGGTATGGGTTGGCTGCTGGATCCGGGAAGCGGGCTTCGATGCGGCGAGCGCGAGGGCTGGACACGTAAGGAATACGGATCGAGGCGGAGCGGTTACGCGCCGAGTAGGCCAGCATTACCGGTGCTTCGAAACCTGGGACCAGACGCTTGTAGGAGTTGGTCGACGGGTTGGTGAAGCCGTTCAGGGCCTTACCGTGCTTGATGATACCGCCGATGAAGTACAGGGCAGTGTCGGACAGGCCGGCATAACCTTCGCCAGCGAAGGTGTTCTTGCCTTCTTTAGCGATGGACAGGTGAACATGCATACCCGAACCGTTATCGCCGTACAGAGGCTTAGGCATGAAGGTAGCGGTACGGCCGTAGGCATCAGCCACGTTGTGTACGCAGTACTTCAGGGTCTGAACTTCGTCAGCCTTGGCAACCAGGGTGTTGAACTTCACGCCGATTTCGTTCTGGCCGGCAGTCGCCACTTCGTGGTGGTGAACTTCGATGACCAGGCCCATTTCTTCCATGGCGTTGCACATGGAGGTACGGATTTCGTGGTCGTGGTCGAACGGCGGAACTGGGAAGTAGCCACCTTTGATACCTGGACGGTGGCCTTTGTTGCCGCCTTCCACGTCCTGGTCGGACATCCACGAACCTTGTTCGGAGAAGATCTTGAACATGGAGCCGGAGATGTCGGACTTGAACTTGACCGAATCAAAGATGAAGAATTCTGGCTCTGGGCCTACGAATACAGTGTCGCCGATACCGGTCGACTTCAGGTATTCCTCGGCACGCTTGGCGATCGCACGTGGGTCGCGGTCGTAGCCTTGCATGGTCGAAGGCTCGATCACGTCGCAGACGATGATCAGGGTTGGGTCTTCGGTGAACGGGTCGAGCACGGCAGTGCTGTCGTCCGGCATCAGGATCATGTCGGAAGCTTCGATGCCTTTCCAGCCAGCGATGGAGGAGCCGTCGAACATTTTGCCTTCTTCGAAGAAAGCATCATCCAGCGCGTCGCGAGCCGGCATGGTCACGTGGTGCTGAGTACCTTTGGTGTCCGTGAAGCGCAGATCAATCCATTTAACGTCATGATCTTTGATGAGTTGAACCGACTTCGACATGGTGTCCTCCGGGTGGCTTCGGGCTGGGTAGTGGAGTTAGCCCTTAGAATGTGGGTGATGCCGGCGCGGATACTCCGCCAAGGCAACCTGCCTCACAAGGGAGCAAATTGCATGCCAGTGCGCCAACATGGCCTTTTTGCCTCAAAATGGCCCCTATAACGGTGCAATCCGCTGAAACGGAAAAAATAACGCACTGCAATGTAGCGTTAATTCGTGAAAATGACCTGTTTTGGTGCGCTCAACCTGTTGTGCATATTAACTGGTTAAACCTTGAGCGATTTCCGCTATAATCCGCGCCCCCCTTTTTCAGCAGGCCCGGCGCGCGCTGTTTCCATGAAATTAATCGTTAAAGTCTTCCCCGAGATCACCATCAAGAGCCGACCGGTACGGACGCGTTTCATCCGTCAATTGGCCAAGAACATCCGTGCCGTGCTCCGAGACCTGGACCCGGCTGTGGTGGTGAACGGTGTGTGGGACAACCTCGAGCTGGAAACCCGCATTACCGACGCCAAAGCCTTGAAGGACATGACCGAGCGCCTGAGCTGCATGCCGGGCATCGCGCATTTCCTGCAGGTGGATGAGTACGCGCTGGGCGACTTCGACGACATCACCGAGAAGTGCAAGCAGCACTACGGTGACTCGCTGACCGGCAAGATCTTTTCGGTGCGCTGCAAGCGCGCCGGCAAGCACCCGTTCAGCTCCATGGACGTCGAAAAATACGTCGGCAGCAAGCTGCGTCGCGAGTGCGGCGCGGCAGGAATCTCGCTGAAAACGCCGGAAATCGAAGTCCGTATCGAAATTCGCGACCAACGGTTGTTTGTGATCCACAGCCAGCACAACAGCATCGGCGGCTACCCGCTGGGCGCCCTGGAACAGACCCTGGTACTCATGTCCGGCGGTTTCGATTCCACGGTGGCGGCCTACCAGATCATGCGCCGTGGCCTGATGAGCCACTTCTGCTTCTTTAACCTGGGCGGGCGTGCACACGAATTGGGCGTGATGGAAGTTGCGCACTTTATCTGGAAGAAATACGGCAGCTCCCAACGCGTGCTATTTGTGAGCGTACCGTTCGAGGAAGTGCTGGGAGAAATTCTCGGTAAAGTCGATAACGGTCATATGGGCGTAGTATTGAAGCGTATGATGTTGCGCGCGGCGTCGAGCATTGCCGACCGCCTGCACATCGATGCGCTGGTGACCGGTGAAGCGATCTCCCAGGTGTCCAGCCAGACGCTGCCCAACCTGTCGATCATCGATTGCGTCACCGAGAAGCTGGTCTTGCGCCCGCTGATCGCCAGCCACAAGCAGGACATCATCGACCTGGCAGAAGAAATCGGCACCGCCGACTTTGCCAAGCACATGCCTGAGTACTGCGGGGTCATTTCGGTGAACCCCAAGACCCACGCCAAGCGTTACCGCGTGGAGCATGAAGAGAAAGAATTCGACATGGCGATCCTGGAGCGTGCGCTCGAGAACGCCAAGCTGGTCCCGATCGATCGCGTGATCGACGAGTTGGGCCAGGATGTGAAGATCGAAGAAGTCAGCGAAGCCCTGGCCGGCCAGATCGTCATCGACATCCGTCACCCGGATGCCGCTGAAGATGAGCCACTGGAAATCGCTGGCATCGACGTGCAAACGCTGCCGTTCTACGCACTGAACGCGCGTTTCAAGGAACTGGATAACAGCCGTCAGTACCTGCTGTATTGCGACAAAGGCGTGATGAGTCGCCTGCATGCCCACCATTTGCTCAGTGAGGGGCATGCCAATGTGCGCGTTTATCGACCGAGCTAAGAGCCCGGGGCTGTTTGCCTGTGGCCTGCGTCACCGGCCCCCCGACTCTGCCGTCAAGCTGTAACGGCAAGGCCTGACTCTACTGTTAATCGCTGCCACGACCTGTCAGCACACCGAATCCTCTGATCGAGATACACAAGTGATCGAAAATCTACGTAACATCGCCATCATTGCTCACGTTGACCATGGTAAAACCACCCTGGTAGACAAACTCCTGCGTCAATCCGGCACCCTGGAGCGCAACGAGCTCAACGACGAGCGCGTGATGGACTCCAACGACCAGGAAAAAGAGCGCGGTATTACCATCCTGGCAAAAAACACCGCTATCAACTGGAACGGCTACCACATCAACATCGTGGACACCCCGGGCCACGCCGACTTCGGCGGCGAAGTAGAACGCGTCATGTCGATGGTTGACTCCGTTCTGCTGCTGGTTGATGCCCAAGACGGCCCTATGCCGCAAACCCGTTTCGTGACCAAGAAGGCGTTCGAAGCCGGCCTGCGTCCGATCGTGTGCATCAACAAGGTTGACCGTCCAGGCGCGCGTCCGGACTGGGTTCTGGACCAGATCTTCGACCTGTTCGACAACCTGGGTGCCACCGAAGAACAGCTGGACTTCAAAGTCGTCTACGCCTCGGCCCTGAACGGTATTGCCGGTCTGGACCACAACGACATGGCTGAAGACATGACCCCGCTGTACCAGTCGATCGTCGACAACGTGCCAGCACCGGCTGTTGACCGTGACGGCGCGTTCCAGATGCAGATCTCCGCTCTGGACTACAACAGCTTCCTGGGTGTTATCGGCGTTGGCCGTATCGCTCGTGGTCGCGTCAAGCCGAACACTCCGGTTGTCGCTATCGGTGCCGACGGCAAGAAGCGCAACGGTCGTATCCTGAAGCTGATGGGTCACCACGGTCTGCACCGTGTAGACGTTGAAGAAGCAGCTGCTGGCGACATCGTGTGCATCAGCGGTATGGACTCGCTGTTCATCTCCGACACCCTGTGCCACCCGGACACCGTCGAGGCGATGAAGCCTCTGACCGTTGACGAGCCAACCGTTTCCATGACCTTCCAGGTAAACGACTCGCCTTTCTGCGGTAAAGAAGGCAAGTTCGTGACCTCCCGTAACATCAAGGAGCGTCTGGACAAAGAGCTGC
The DNA here is from genome assembly GCF_054058375.1 of Pseudomonas sp. TE24901. Classification (NCBI taxonomy): domain Bacteria; kingdom Pseudomonadati; phylum Pseudomonadota; class Gammaproteobacteria; order Pseudomonadales; family Pseudomonadaceae; genus Pseudomonas; species Pseudomonas sp. TE24901. The sequence goes on along the minus strand of NZ_JBSSAF010000003.1, from coordinate 397,352 downwards.
TGTACAACGTTGCTCTGCGCGTTGAAGAAGGCGACTCGGCTGACAAGTTCAAGGTTTCCGGCCGTGGTGAGCTGCACCTCTCGGTACTGATCGAAACCATGCGTCGCGAAGGCTTCGAAATGGGCGTTGGTCGTCCAGAAGTGATCATCCGTCAAGTTGACGGCGTGAAGCAGGAACCGTTCGAAAACGTCACCATCGACACCCCGGAAGAATCCCAGGGCAAGGTGATGGAAGAGATGGGTCTGCGTAAAGGCGACCTGACCAACATGGTGCCGGATGGCAAAGGCCGTGTACGTCTGGAATACAACATCCCTGCTCGTGGTCTGATCGGTTTCCGTAACCAGTTCCTGACCCTGACCAACGGTGCTGGCATCCTGACCTCGATCTTCGATCGCTACGACACCATGAAGTCCGGCGACATGTCCGGCCGTCAGAACGGTGTTCTGGTATCGGTAGAAACCGGCAAGGCACTGACCTACTCCCTGGAAACCCTCCAGGCGCGTGGCAAGCTGTTTGTTGAACACGGTCAAGAGATCTACAACGGCCAGATCGTTGGTCTGAACAGCCGTGACAACGACATGGGCGTCAACCCAACCAAAGGCAAGAAGCTCGACAACATGCGTGCTTCGGGTAAAGACGAAACCATCGCCCTGGTTCCACCTGTTCGCTTTACCCTGGAACAGGCTCTGGAATTCATCCAGGACGACGAGCTGTGCGAAGTGACACCTAAGTCGATCCGCCTGCGTAAGAAGATCCTGGACGAAGGCGAGCGTACCCGCGCTGCCAAGAAAGCCAAGAACTGAGTTAACTCAGGCTGAATGAAAAACGCCCCCGGTCGAAAGGCCGGGGGCGTTTTTTTTATGCCTGGATTCTGTGCGACGCGGGCTCTTGTAGTGAGCGGGCTTGCCCCGCGCTGGGTGGCGAAGCCGCCCTAAATCCAGACACCTCGGTGTTTCAGTCAGACCGAGGCGCATGGTCTTGGGGCGGCTTCGCCACCCAGCGCGGGGCAAGCCCGCTCACTACAGGTTTGGCTTTGGATCAGAATTTATCGAGTGTGCGCAAATTGGTCTCGCGCACCACTTCCTTCGGCTTGTACGCGCAATACCCCGGGCGTGGCCCGATTTTCGGGTGGTTGCGGCATGTGTCCGGGCGCTTGTCATAAATAGTGCAGAAGCGCGTCTTACGGTCCAGATACAGGCAATCGTTGTTGCTCATGCGCTGCAGGGTAAAGATCTCGGACTTGGAATTGAAACGCTCGACGATGCCTTCCTTCTGCAAACGCTTGGCGATGTTCTTCGGTGGGTCACCACGCTCGAACTCATCGACGATGCCAATGCGGATCAGGTCTTTGATCTTCACTTCCACCGGCAGCGTGCAGCAGCTGGACACGCAGCCCCCACACATGTGGGCGGAGTATTTCTGCCAAGTCTCGAGACGGTCGAGTTCCGCGGCGGCGATCAGTTGAGGCTTCATCAGGGTTCCAAGGTGGGGCGTTATCCGGGCGCGCGATCATACCGGGATTGGTGGTTTTTTGAACAATATTTTGCGGATTTCCGCTGCAAGGCGACGTGAACGGTGATCGGGCACGAGCCCTGCATCTAAAACCCCAAAGGTAAATGCGTTAAAAAAGTGCCGAACCAGAGCGTCTACCGTCTGTCAGACCGACTAGGCTCTAGCCACTCCTTCTATCTCGCCCGAGGTCGCACCGATGTCTCAGGAACCGCTTGCACGAGAAGCAGAGGTAGCCGCATTTCGCGATGCCGTCTTGACCAAACTCACCTACGCGGTGGGCAAGGACCCGGATCACGCCTTCGACCACGACTGGTTCGAAGCCATTGCCCTGGCCGCGCGCGACCAGATGGTCGACCACTGGATGAACCATACGCGGCATATCTACCGCAAAGGTCAGAAGCGGGTTTATTACCTTTCCCTGGAATTCCTGATTGGCCGCCTGCTCTACGACAGCCTGAGCAACCTGGGTGTGCTGGAAATCGCACGCGACGCCCTGTCCGAGCTGGGCGTGGACCTGGAGCGCATCCGCTTGCTGGAGCCCGACGCGGCGCTCGGCAACGGGGGGCTGGGCCGCCTGGCGGCGTGCTTCATGGAAAGCATGTCGACCCTGGGCATTGCCGGCCACGGTTATGGCATTCGCTATGAGCATGGTTTGTTCCGCCAGGCGATTGTTGATGGCTGGCAGCAAGAGCAGACCGAGCGCTGGCTGGATTTCGGCAACCCGTGGGAGTTCGAGCGGGCTGAAGTGATCTACCCGATCGGCTTTGGCGGCAGTGTCGAGACCAAGGCCGATGCCTCGGGCAAGATGATCCAGGTGTGGACGCCCAACGAAACCGTGCGCGCGGTGGCCTATGACACCCCGGTGGTCGGCTGGCGCGGCGCAAGCGTCAACACCTTGCGCCTGTGGCGTGCCCGGGCCGTGGAAGACCTGCACCTGGAGCGCTTCAACGCCGGTGACCACCTGGGCGCCGTCGCCGAAGTGGCCCGTGCCGAAAGCATCTCCCGGGTGCTTTACCCGGCCGACAGCACCGAAGCAGGGCAGGAACTGCGCCTGCGCCAGGAATACTTTTTCGTCGCCGCCTCCCTGCAAGACCTGCTGCGCCGCCACAAGAACATGCACGGCTCGGTGCTGAGCCTGGGCGAGCACGCCGCAATCCAGCTTAACGACACCCACCCGTCCATCGCCGTGGCCGAGTTGATGCGCCAACTGGTGGACCTGCACGACATCCCGTGGGAAGCCGCGTGGGACGTCACCGTTGAGACCCTTTCCTACACCAACCACACGCTGTTGCCCGAAGCCCTGGAAACCTGGCCGGTCGGCTTGATGGAGCGCATGTTGCCGCGGCACATGCAGATCATTTACCTGATCAACGCCCAGCACATTGACTCGCTGCGGGCCAAAGGCATCCACGATTTTGACGTGCTGCGCGCCGTGTCGCTGATCGAAGAAGACAACGGCCGCCGCGTGCGTATGGGCAACCTGGCGTTTCTTGGCTCCCATAGCGTCAACGGCGTGTCCGGTTTGCACACCCAGTTGATGCGCAGCACGGTGTTCTCCGAACTGCACAAGCTGTACCCGGAGCGCATCAACAACAAAACCAACGGCATCACCTTCCGTCGTTGGCTGTACCAGGCCAACCCCAAGCTCACCGACATGTTGGTGGAAGCGTTGGGCCCGGACATCCTCGACAAGCCCGAGCAACGCCTGGTAGAGCTAGAGCCGTTCGCCGAGAAACAGGCGTTCCGCAAAGCCTTCGCCGAACAGCGCCTGCACAGCAAGCGTGCCCTGGCAGACATCATCCACGAGCGCCTGGGCATCTCAGTGAACCCGGCGGCGATGTTCGACGTGCAGGTCAAGCGTATCCACGAGTACAAACGCCAGCTGCTCAACCTGCTGCACACCGTGGCGCTGTACCAGGCCATCCGCGCCGAGCCCGGCACCGACTGGGTGCCACGGGTGAAGATTTTCGCCGGCAAGGCCGCGGCCAGTTATCACCAGGCCAAGTTGATCATCAAGCTGACCAACGACATCGCGCGCACCGTTAACAACGACCCGACCGTGCGCGGGTTGCTCAAGGTGGTGTTCCTGCCCAACTACAACGTCAGCCTGGCGGAGAGCATCATTCCCGCCGCCGACTTGTCGGAGCAGATCTCCACCGCAGGCTTCGAGGCCTCGGGCACCAGCAACATGAAGTTCGGCCTCAACGGCGCGCTGACCATCGGCACCATGGACGGCGCCAACGTGGAGATGCACGAGCGCGTCGGTGCCGAACACATGTTCATCTTCGGCCTGAGCGCTCAACAAGTGGAGGCGCGCAAGCACGCCGGCGAGTTCAATGCCGGGCCGGACATCGCGGCCTCCCATCGCCTCAATGATGTGTTGCAGGCGATCCGTGGCGGGGTGTTCTCGCCGGATGATCCGGGCCGCTACGTGGGCCTGATCGACGGGCTGATCGATTACGACCGTTTCCTGGTGTGTGCCGACTTCGATTCGTACTGGGACGCCCAGGCACGGGTCGAAGCGCATTGGCACGACTCCAAGGCGTGGTGGCGTTCGGCGGTGTTGAATACGGCGCGGATGGGGTGGTTCAGCTCGGACCGCACCATTCGCGAATACGCGACCGAGATCTGGAAAGCCCTCGACTGACCACCGCAATACCGAAATGTGGGAGCGGGCTTGTGTGGGAGCGGGCTTGCTCGCGAAGACGGCGTGTCAGGCAACTCATCTGTTACTGACCCACCGCTTTCGCGAGCAAGCCCGCTCCCACACAAGTCTCCCTCCCACATTGGTTCCGCGTCGATATACTAGGCCTCGGTTTGCCCGCTTCGGGCTGCTTAGGGATATCGACCATGCAATGGATTTTCATGCTGATTGGCCTGGCACTCGGCTGGACACTCGATGAGTCGTTCACCGATGCCGGTTTTGGTGCGCTGCTGGGGTTGGGGATCGGCCAGGCGATTCGCCTGTCGATGCTGTCGTCCCAGGCTAACCAGCAAGCACGTCAGTTGGAAACCACGCAGAAGGCGCTGATCGCATTGGGCGAACGCCTGCGGCAACTGGAAGTGCCTGCCCCGGCGAGCAGTATTGCTGCCGAGCCCGTCGCCCCTGAACCCGAACCTCAACCCACCCCTGTCGCTGAGGCGCCTGAGCTTGTCTGGGAGCTGCCCGCCGAACTGGCGCCCGTGGCGATGGTTGCCGAGCCCAGCCAACCGCTGCCGGATGACGTCTGGGCACCTGCTCCCGCCCCACGTCCCGCTGAGCCCGTGACGCCCCGTGGTCCCAACCTGGTCGAGCGCGCCATCAGCGGTGCGCGCAATTGGCTGTTGGGTGGCAACACCGTGCTGCGGGTTGGCGTGGTGCTGTTGTTCCTCGGCCTGGCTTTCCTGCTGCGCTACGCCACCGAAGGCATGGTGGTGCCGATCGAGCTGCGTTACGCCGGCGTTGCCGCAGCCGCGGTTGGCCTGCTGGGCTTGGGCTGGTGGCTGCGCCTGCGCAACAGCAATTACGGGCTGATGCTGCAAGGCACCGGGATCGCGGTGCTGTACCTGACGGTGTTTGCCGCGATGCGCCTGCACCCGCTGATCGACCCCGGGGCGGCGCTGGGCCTGTTGGTGGCGGTGACGGTGTTCTCGGCGATCCTGGCGATTACCCAGGACGCCTCGGGCCTGGCCTGCGCGGCGGCGTTGGGCGGTTTTGCGGCGCCGATCCTCACCTCTACCGGTGCCGGTAACCATGTGGCGTTGTTCAGCTATTTCGCGCTGCTCAACGCCGGCATCCTCGCCATCGCCTGGTTCAAGGCCTGGCGCCTGCTCAACCTGATCGGCTTTGTCGGCACCTTCGGCATCGGCTTTGCGTGGGGCATGCGCTCTTACACGCCGGAGTTGTTGTGGAGCACCGAACCCTTCCTGATCCTGTTTTTCCTGATGTACCTGGCCATCGGCCTGCTGTTCGCCCGGCGCAAGTTGCTGGAGATGCGCGACGCCCCTGAGGACGACAGCCGTAGCGCCCTGCTGCGCTGGTCGGCGGCCAAGGGTGACTATGTCGACGGCAGCATGCTGTTCGGCCCGCCGCTGGTGGGCTTTGGCTTGCAGTTTGCGCTGGTGCAGCACCTGGAATTCGCGGCGGCGTTCAGCGCTCTCGGCCTGGGCATTATCTACATGGCCCTGGCTCGCATGCTCAGTGGCGGGCGCGCGTTGCTGCTGGCGGAGACCTGCTTGGCTCTGGGCGTGATCTTCGCCAGCCTGGCGATTCCCCTGGGCCTGGATGCGCGCTGGACCGCTGCGGCATGGGCCGTGGAGGGCGCCGGGATACTGTGGCTGGGTGTGCGCCAACAGCGGCCGCTGGCGCGGGCCTTCGGTTTGTTGCTGCAACTGGGCTCGGCGGTGGCGTTCCTCAGCGAGTTGCGCATGGGGGAGCACAGCCTGCTCGACGGCGCGCCGTTGGGCGCGTTGCTACTGGGCGCTGCGCTGCTGTTCAGTTTCGATCAACTGCGCAAAGCCTCCACCGAGCAGGCGTCGGAGTGGGAACGCAAAGGCTTGCCGGTGCTGGCAAGCCTGGGCCTGGGCTTCCTTTACCTGCTGGCGCCGTTGCTGTTGCAGGCCCAAGGCACGGCCATCAGTTGGGCCCTCGCCGGCCTGGCGACACTGTTTGTCGGCCTGCGCATCGGCTCGCGCACCTTCCTGTTCACTGCGTTCGCCGTGCAGTTGCTGGGCGGCGCGTTGTTCCTGTTGCGCTTGCAGGGCGGCGATGGGGCGGCGGTGTTCAGTGCGGGCTGGGGCGGTTTGCTGACGGCATCGCTGATCGGCCTTGCATTGGTTGGCGGCATGCTGCTGGCGGCGCGTGACGATATGGTGCGCGGTGATGTGCGCTTGCTGCGCGGGCTGTCAGTGGTGCTGCTGGCGGGGCTGGTGCTGATCAATCTCGCGGTGCTGTTCGTGCTGCCGTGGGAAAGCGCCAGCGGTGTGTGGGCGGCCAGTGGGGTGTTGATCATCTGGCTGAGCCTGTACCTGCAACAGCGCGTCAGCTTTGTATTCGGCTTGCTGCTGCAGGTGGTCGGCGGTGCTTCGTTCCTGCTCTCGGTGCCGCAACTGCTGGGGCCGCTGGCGAGCGAAGGTTTGCGTCCGCTGGCCCACAGCGGTTTCTGGACGCCGATGGTGCTGGGCCTGGCGGCGCTCGTGGGCGCCTGGCGTTTGCAACGCGAACCCCATGCGCCGGTGTTTGACGTACTGAAACTGCAACGGCTGTCCGACCTGTTGCTGGTGTGGGGCGCGGCCTGGTGGACGCTGGCGCTGACCGGAGAAGTGCTGCGGTTTGTCCCGCAGGAATTGCAAGGCGCTTTCCTGCTGGGCATCGCCGCGATCAGCGTGGCGATCTGGGCACTGCTGGCCGAGCGTCTGCGCTGGGCGTCGCTGGGCATGCTGTGCACGTTGCTGATGCCGGCTGCCGGCGTGGTGTTGCTGGTGTCTGCCCATGCCTACTACCACCCGGCTGCGCAGTTCGGCTGGCTGGCCTGGTTCGCCGTGTTTGCGGTGCATTTCATTTCGCTGCGGCGCCTGGCGGCCATCGTGCCAGGCAAGGTGCTGAGCGTGGCCCACGTGCTGGGCTGCTGGATGCTGATCGGCGTGCTGGCGCTGGAGCTGCGTTATGGTCTGCTGTCTCTGTCGGCCGAATACAACGCCTGGCGCTGGTTGGGCTGGGCGATCCTGCCAAGCCTGTACCTGGTACTGGCAGCCGCACCACGCAGCTGGCCATGGCCGGTGTCGGCGTACCCGCGTGAATACCGTGTGCTGGCGGCATTGCCGCTGGCGGTGCTGATGCTCGGCTGGTTCTGGCTGGCAAACACGTTCAGCGATGGCGTGGCCAAGCCGCTGCCCTATGTACCGTTGCTCAACCCGCTGGACCTGGGCCTGCTGTTTGCGCTGTTGGGCGTTTACCTGTGGTCACGCAGCGTGGCGCCGCAACGCGGGCCGAGGGTGGAACTGATCGCCCAGGGTGTTGCCGGTATTTCGTTGTTTGCGTTCTTTACGGCCCTGGTGATGCGCACCGCTCATCATTGGGGCGGTGTGCCGTTCCAGCTGGATGCGTTGCTCGAATCCATGCTGGTGCAGGCGGGACTGTCGATCGTGTGGACGCTGATCGCCCTCGGCCTGATGATCGGCGGCCACCTGCGCCATCGTCGCGAAGTGTGGCTGATCGGCGCGGCCTTGATTGCGCTGGTGGTGGCCAAGCTGTTCTTTGTCGAGCTGAGCAACCGCGGCGGTCTGGCGCGGATTGTGTCGTTTATCGGCGTGGGCGGGTTGCTGCTGGTGGTGGGCTACTTTGCGCCGCTGCCCCCTAAACGTGCCGAACCTGTGATTGAAACCGAAGGAGCGTCTTCTTGATGGGCAAGTTGAGTCTGGGCGGGTTGGCGGTATGGATGGCGTGCGCGGCGGCAGTTGCCCAGGAAGGGCCGGCCGACTTCACCACGCATGTGCCGCTGGCGGTGAGCGGCAACGGCCCCTGGTATCGCCTGGAGCTGCCGCTGGCGGTGCAGTTGAGCGCGCGCCAGGCGGATCTCAGTGATGTGCGGGTGTTCAACGCGGCGGGTGAACCCCAGGCCTATGCGTTGTCCCGTCAATCGTCGCAGCCCACCGAAAGTCGCGCGGTGACCGACGTGAAGTGGTTCCCGCTGTACGCCGCTGATACCCAACAGGCGTTGCCGGGCGTGGTGATGAAGGCCACTACCGAGGGTGCCCTGGTGGAGATCAAGCCAGCCACCGCGCCCAAGCCCGGCAAGCAGGTGCTGCGCGGCTGGGTGTTGGATGCCAGTGCGATCAAGGCGCCGTTGCAGCAACTGAACCTGGATTGGAGCCGGGAGCAGGACGGGTTCCAGCGTTTCAGCATCGAAGCCAGCGACGACTTGCAGCACTGGGAATCGTGGGGCGATGGCCAGGTGGCGCGCCTGTCGTTTGCCGACGAACGGGTCGAGCAGCATGACGTCAGCTTGCCGGGGCAGTCGGCGCGTTACCTGCGATTGGTCTGGCAGGGGCAGGCCGCGCCGCTGCTGACGTCGGCCAAGTTGACCAGCGCCACCCGCAGCAGCCTGCCAATGCCATTGGTGTGGTCGCAGCCGTTGTCGGGCACGCGGCTCAAGGCGGGGGAATACAGCTGGCAACTGCCGACGGGGCTGAATGTCGAGCGCCTGCGCATCGAGTTGAAACAGCCCAACACGCTGGCGCCGGTGACGCTGGCGGGGCGGCGTGAAGCCAACCAAGCCTGGCAACCCCTGAGCAATGGCTTGCTGTATCGCCTGGCCCAGAATGGCCAGGAGGTGGTGCAGGATGAGTTGCCGTTGCCGGGCCAGGCTGTGACCGAACTCAAATTGCAGGTCGACGAGCGCGGCGGTGGCCTGGGCGTCGACGCACCGGCCGTGCGTTTTGCCGTACGCTCCACGCAACTGGTGTTTTTGGCGCGGGGTGAGCCGCCGTTCACCTTGGCGCTGGGCAATGGCGCCGTGAAGGCGGCGAACCTGCCGTTATCGACTCTGATTCCCGACTACAGCGCCGAGCGCCTGAAGACCCTGGGGCAGGCCAGGACCGTGGGCGAGGCGGTGGTCAGTGCGTCGGTTGCAGCGGTGTCGCCCCCTGTTGGTGCCGACTGGAAGAAGCTGGGCCTGTGGGCTGTACTTCTGCTCGGCGTGGCGGCGCTGGGAGGCATGGCCTACAGTCTGTTGCGCAAGCCCGTGGCCAAACCGTGAACTCTATTGGTGTTAAATCCTCTGATGAGAGGAAATAAGCCCCGACTCGCGTTAAACTGCGCGGGTTTTTAGCCCCCCCATTCTCCGGAGCCTTACATGTCCCGCGTTACCTTGAGTCGCTATTTGATTGAGCAGACCCGCAGCAACAACACGCCTGCCGATCTGCGCTTCCTTATCGAAGTGGTGGCGCGTGCTTGCAAGGAAATCAGCCACGCCGTGTCCAAAGGCGCACTGGGTGGTGTCCTGGGCAGCATGGGCACTGAAAACGTGCAGGGCGAAGTGCAGAAGAAACTCGACGTGCTGTCCAACGAGATCCTGCTCGAAGCCAACGAATGGGGCGGTCACCTGGCCGGCATGGCGTCCGAAGAAATGGACAACGCCTACCAGATCCCGGGTAAATACCCGAAAGGCGCGTACCTGTTGGTATTCGACCCACTGGACGGCTCGTCCAACATCGACATCAACGCACCGGTCGGCACCATCTTCTCGGTACTGCGTTGCCCGAACGAATACCTGAGCCAGAACGAAGCCCTGAACGAAAAGGCCTTCCTGCAGCCGGGCACCGAGCAGGTCGCGGCCGGCTACGCGATCTACGGCCCGCAGACCATGCTGGTACTGACCCTGGGCGACGGCGTCAAGGGCTTCACCCTGGACCGTGAAATGGGCAGCTTCGTGCTGACCCACGAAGACATCTCCATTCCTGCCTCCACCCAGGAATTTGCCATCAACATGTCCAACCAGCGCCACTGGGAAGCCCCGGTGCAGCGCTACGTGAACGAGTTGATGGAAGGCGAGGAAGGCCCGTTGAAGAAGAACTTCAACATGCGCTGGGTCGCTGCGATGGTGGCTGACGTACACCGTATCCTGACCCGTGGTGGCCTGTTCATGTACCCACGCGACAGCCGCGAGCCGTCCAAGCCGGGCAAGCTGCGCTTGATGTATGAAGCCAACCCGATGTCCTTTCTGGTCGAGCAGGCGGGTGGCGCGTCCACCGACGGCCATCAGCGCATCCTCGACATCCAGCCTGAAGGCCTGCACCAGCGTGTGGCGGTGTTCCTGGGTTCGAAGGAAGAAGTTGAGCGCGTGACCGCCTACCACAAGCAGTAAGTGGCGGCGACCGGTCATCTGCGTTGTTGTGAGCCGGATCACCCTTGAAGAAGCCCCGAAACGTTTCAGCGTTTCGGGGCTTTTTTTGTTTTTGCTCATCGGGAACCAGACACCCCTTTTCCCTTCTAAGCTTCTGGCAGATACCCACGCTGCTTCGTCTCTCCAGGAGTTATCCCATGTCGTTACGCCGTCTCGCCCTGCTGACTTTTTGCGTGCTTTTGGCCGCCTGCAGCAAGGTCAATCAGGAAAATTACGCGAAGCTGTCGGCTGGCATGGCCAAGGCTGAGGTGGAGTCGTTGCTGGGCAAGCCGACCGATTGTTCCGGCGCACTGGGCATGTCCAGCTGCACGTGGGGCGATAAAAACAGCTTTATCAGCGTGCAATACGCCGGTGACAAAGTTCTGATGTTTTCCGGGCAAGGCCTGAAGTAAACCGGGGCGCGAGCCTGCGGGAGAAAAAGAATGATGCGTTTTGTTTTATACCTTTGTGCCAGCCTGTTTTTGGCGGGCTGCGCCAGCCATTCTGGCGACGATCTGCAACCCAAGACAGCGAGCAACGTCAACCTCAAGCGTTACCAGGGCACCTGGTATGAGTTGGCCCGATTGCCGATGTACTTCCAGCGCAACTGCGCCCAGTCCGAAGCCCGTTACACGCTGTTGCCCGATGGCGACATGTCGGTGTTCAACCGCTGCCTGACGACCGAATGGAAGTGGGAAGAAGCCAAAGGCACGGCCACGCCGCAAGTACCGGGCAAGACCGACAAGCTCTGGGTGGAATTCAATAACTGGTTCACGTCGTTACTGCCGGGCGTCGCCAAGGGCGACTACTGGGTGCTGTACGTCAGTGATGACTACAAGACCGCGATTGTGGGCAGCCCCAGCCGACGCTACATGTGGATACTGTCGCGCACGCCAACCGTGAATGCCGACACCCGCGAAGACCTGCTGAGCAGGGCGCGGCAGCAGGGGTACGACACCACACGTTTGATCTGGCGCACGTCGGACAAACAGATGGCCAAGACCTCGCAATAAGCCTGGGTCACCGCCGATCATAAATGTGGGAGCGGGCTTGCTCGCGAACGCGGTATATCAGTACCAGATGCAGTGGCTGACACACCGCTTTCGCGAGCAAGCCCGCTCCCACAGTTTTAACCGAGTAAGTCCTTTAACACCTGTGTGAATGCGCGATTGCTGTCTTCCTCACCAGCATGATGCCCATCGCGCACCACCCACTTGCCGTTCACCAGCACATCCCGCACCTGCCGATCACCCCCGGCAAACAACCAGCGATTGAGAATCCCGTCTTCTGTGGCTGTCGCCAGATACGGATCACTGCCGTCCAACACAATCCAATCCGCACGTTTACCCACTTCCAGGCGACCTATCGGTTGCCCCAATGCTTGAGCGCCACCGTCCAGCGCAGCATCAAACAGCGTGCGCCCCACCATCGGCTGATCACTGCGATACAACCGGTTGCGCCGCTGATCGCGCAGGCGCTGGCCGTATTCCAGCCAACGCAATTCTTCCACCACGCTCAGCGAGACATGGCTGTCGGAACCGATACCCATGCGCCCGCCCTGGGCGAGGAAATCCACGGCCGGGAAAATACCGTCCCCCAGGTTGGCCTCAGTCGTCAGGCACAAACCGGCAATCGCACGGCTCTCTGCCATGCGCTTCACTTCGTCGGCATCAGCATGGGTGGCGTGCACCAGGCACCAACGCTCATCGACCTCGACGTTGTCATACAGCCACTGCAGAGGTCGCTTGCCGCTCCAGGCCAGGCAGTCGTCGACTTCCTTTTGCTGTTCGGCGATGTGGATATGCACCGGGCAGGCTTTGTCGCTGGCCGCCAGCACGTCGCTGATCTGCTGGGGCGTGACGGCGCGCAGGGAGTGAAAGCACAAGCCCAACTGCTGGGCCGGCTGTGCGGCGAGGATAGGCTTCAAGCGGGCCTGCAGGTCCAGGTAGTGTTCGGTGCTGTTGATAAAGCGCCGCTGGCCTTCATTCGGCGCCTGGCCACCAAACCCGGAATGTGTATAAAGCACCGGCAACAGCGTCAGGCCAATCCCGCTGCTGGCCGCCGCCAGGCTGATCTGGCGCGACAGCTCGGTGCGGTCGGCGTACGGCTGGCCGCTGACGTCATGGTGTACATAGTGGAATTCGGCGACCGAGGTGTAGCCGGCCTTGAGCATCTCGATGTACAGCTGACGTGCGATGACCTGCAATTGGTCCGGGCTGATCTTGCCGACCATCCGGTACATCAGGTCGCGCCAGGTCCAGAAACTGTCATTCGGGTTGCCCGCTACTTCGGCCAAACCGGCCATGGCGCGCTGGAACGCATGGGAGTGCAAGTTCGGCATGCCCGCCAGAGCCGGGCCTCTCAGCCGTTCAGCGCCCTCTGCACTGGCATTGGCCTCAACCTTTGTCAGCAGGCCATCGGCGCTGACTTCAAGACGTACATCATTGGCCCATCCATTAGGCAGCAGCGCGCGTTCGGCAAAGAAAGCGGACATGATCAAGGCACCCCGGTCGTGTGTTTATTTGTATATACATATACAGACGTTTGCCTGCTCGGTAAACTCCGGCAATCTATGCATCTTTTCCACCTGCAAGGATTCCCTGTGCCGACTCCGCCCGCCAACTCTTCGCTGGCTGCCCACATGGACGAAAGTCCGGCGCCCTTGTATGCCCGCGTCAAACAGATGATCAGCCAGCAGATTCTCACCGGCAACTGGCCGCCCCATTACCGCGTGCCGTCCGAGAGCGAACTCGTCAGCGAACTGGGCTTCAGCCGCATGACCATCAACCGTGCCCTGCGCGAGCTCACCGCCGAAGGGTTGCTGGTGCGCATGCAAGGCGTGGGCACATTCGTCGCCGAGCCCAAGAGCCAGTCAGCGCTGTTTGAAGTGCACAACATTGCCGATGAGATCGCCTCCCGTGGGCATCGGCACACTTGCCAGGTCATCCACCTGGGCGAAGAGGCTGCCGGCTCCGAGCGTGCGGTCGCCCTGGAGATGCGTGAAGGCGGGCGCGTATTCCACTCGCTGATCGTGCACTTCGAAAACGACATTCCCGTGCAAATCGAAGACCGTTTCGTCAACGCCCTGGTCGCACCGGAATACCTGCAGCAGGATTTCACCCAGCAAACCCCTTACGCCTATTTGAACCAGGTGGCACCGCTCACTGAAGGCGAGCACGTGGTTGAGGCGATCCTGGCCGACGCCGCCGAGTGCAAGCTGCTACAGATCGAGCCCACCGAGCCGTGCCTGTTGATCCGCCGACGCACCTGGTCGGGCCGCCAGCCGGTGACCGCCGCGCGTTTGATCCACCCCGGTTCCCGTCATAGCCTGGAAGGACGTTTCAGTAAATGAGTGCAGTGAAAGTCTGGCGTGCCGCCGATTACGTGCGCATGCCGTGGAAAAACGGCGGTGGCAGCACCGAAGAAATCACCCGTGATGCCGGCGCAGGGCTCGATGGCTTTGGCTGGCGCCTGTCGATTGCCGACATTGGCGAGTCGGGCGGGTTCTCTACCTTCGCCGGTTACCAGCGCGTGATTACCGTGATCCAGGGTGCAGGCATGGTGTTGACGGTCGACGGTGAGGAACAGCGCGGTTTGTTACCGCTGCAACCGTTCGCGTTCAAAGGTGACAGCCAGGTGTCTTGTCGCCTGATCGCCGGGCCGATTCGCGACTTCAACCTGATCTACTCGCCCCAGCGTTACCACGCGCGGTTGCAATGGGTGGACGGCGTGCAGCAATTCTTCACGACCGCGCAGACCGTGCTGGTGTTCAGTGTGGCGGATGAAGTGAAGGTGCTGGACCACAAGCTCGGTCACCACGACTGCCTGCAAGTGGACGGTAACACTGGCCTGCTGGATATCTCCGTAGCCGGCCGCAGCTGCATCATCGAACTGACCCCACACGAATAACCCTGTAGGAGCCGGCTTGCCGGCGATAGCGGTGTATCTGACACACCGCCATCGCCGGCAAGCCGGCTCCTACAGTTGTTTTGTGGTGTTGATAAAAACTGTTTCCAGACCCCGCACCAATTTGTTACCGAATGCCCCAGCGTGGCGCAAAACCACGCCAACGCGCTAAACCTCTCTCGCTGTAAAAATCCTCCGTAAGAAATTTCATCAAGCCCCGAAGCCTTAATTTCCAAGGCTTGCGCGTGCTTTCCAAAAAAATCTCGACAACCCCCTCGCCAAGTTGGCCGCTTGATTGCATATGCTTGTATGTACAAGTAAAGATGTGTGCGTAAGACTCTCCTTCGCACCATCCATGTTCGCGCATCGATCGCCGAGGAGTTCTTGTTGTGACCAAGCCTACAAAATACCGTGACGTCGAAATCCGTGCCGCCCACGGTAACAAGCTCACTGCCAAAAGCTGGCTGACTGAAGCGCCGCTGCGCATGCTGATGAACAACCTCGACCCGCAAGTGGCCGAGAACCCGAAAGAATTGGTGGTGTACGGCGGTATCGGCCGTGCCGCGCGCAACTGGGAGTGCTACGACCAGATCGTCGAGAGCCTCACTAACCTGAACGACGACGAAACCCTGCTGGTGCAGTCCGGCAAGCCGGTTGGCGTGTTCAAGACCCACAGCAACGCGCCACGCGTACTGATCGCCAACTCCAACCTGGTGCCGCACTGGGCCAGCTGGGAACACTTCAACGAACTGGATGCCAAGGGCCTGGCCATGTACGGCCAGATGACCGCCGGCAGCTGGATCTACATCGGCAGCCAGGGCATCGTCCAAGGCACTTACGAAACCTTCGTCGAAGCCGGCCGCCAACACTACAACAGCGACCTGACCGGCCGCTGGGTCCTCACCGCCGGCCTCGGCGGCATGGGCGGCGCCCAGCCTCTGGCG
The DNA here is from genome assembly GCF_054058375.1 of Pseudomonas sp. TE24901. Lineage (NCBI taxonomy): Bacteria > Pseudomonadati > Pseudomonadota > Gammaproteobacteria > Pseudomonadales > Pseudomonadaceae > Pseudomonas > Pseudomonas sp. TE24901. The sequence goes on along the minus strand of NZ_JBSSAF010000003.1, from coordinate 382,129 downwards.
GCCACTTTGGCCGGCGCCTGCTCGCTGAACATTGAATGCCAACAGGTCAGCATCGACTTCCGTCTGAACAGCCGTTATGTCGACGAACAAGCCACCGACCTCGACGACGCTTTGGCCCGCATCGCCAAATACACCAAGGAAGGCAAGGCCATCTCCATCGCCCTGCTGGGTAACGCGGCGGAGATCCTGCCGGAACTGGTCAAGCGCGGCGTGCGCCCAGACATGGTCACCGACCAGACCAGTGCCCACGACCCACTCAACGGCTACCTGCCAGCCGGCTGGACCTGGGACGAATACCGCGCCCGCGCCAAGACCGAACCGGCTGCCGTGATCAAGGCCGCCAAGCAGTCGATGGCCGTGCACGTCAAAGCCATGCTGGAATTCCAGAAACAAGGCATCCCGACCTTCGACTACGGCAACAACATCCGCCAGATGGCCCAGGAAGAAGGCGTGGAAAACGCCTTCGACTTCCCGGGTTTCGTACCGGCTTACATCCGCCCACTGTTCTGCCGTGGTATCGGCCCGTTCCGTTGGGCGGCGCTGTCGGGCGACCCACAAGACATCTACAAGACCGACGCCAAGGTCAAAGAGCTGATCCCGGACGACGCCCACCTGCACAACTGGCTGGACATGGCGCGCGAGCGCATCAGCTTCCAGGGCCTGCCGGCGCGTATCTGCTGGGTCGGCCTGGGCCAGCGCGCCAAGCTGGGCCTGGCATTCAACGAAATGGTACGCAGCGGCGAGCTGTCGGCGCCGGTGGTGATCGGCCGTGACCACCTCGACTCCGGCTCGGTTTCCAGCCCGAACCGCGAAACCGAAGCCATGCAGGACGGTTCCGACGCCGTGTCCGACTGGCCACTGCTCAACGCCTTGCTCAACACCGCCAGCGGCGCGACCTGGGTGTCGCTGCACCACGGTGGCGGCGTCGGCATGGGCTTCTCCCAGCACTCCGGCATGGTGATCGTCTGCGACGGTACCGACGAAGCCGCTGAGCGTATCGCCCGCGTGCTGCACAACGACCCGGCCACCGGTGTGATGCGCCACGCAGACGCCGGCTACCAGATCGCGATCGATTGCGCCAAAGAACAGGGCCTCAACCTCCCAATGATCAAGTAACTCAATGTGGGAGCGGGCTTGTGTGGGAGCTGGCTTGCCTGCGATGGCATCACCTCGGTTTGACTGACAGACCGAGTCGCCTGCATCGCAGGCAAGCCAGCTCCTACAAAAGCCAGCTCCCACAGAACAGCAATGCACACAAAAACAATCCATCAGAGGTTGAACAACATGGCTGCAAATGACACCACCCCGTTGATCGAAAGGCGCTCGATCGACTACATCCCGGAAGCGGAAAGACATGGTCGTCTATTGAGCCAGTTCACCCTGTGGCTGGGTGCCAACCTGCAGATCACCGCGATTGTCACCGGGGCCCTGGCTGTGGTGCTGGGCGGTGATGTGTTCTGGTCGTTGATCGGTCTGCTGATCGGCCAACTGCTGGGCGGTGGCGTGATGGCGTTGCATGCGGCACAAGGCCCGCAACTGGGCTTGCCGCAGATGATTTCCAGCCGTGTGCAGTTTGGTGTGTATGGGGCGGTGATCCCGCTGGTGCTGGTGTGCCTGATGTACATCGGCTTCTCGGCCAGCGGCTCGTTGCTGGCGGGGCAGGCGGTGGCGCAGTTGCTGCACGTGGAAGACTGGGTCGGCATCGTGTTGTTTGCCGGGCTGATCATGGTGTTCACCATTTTCGGCTACCGCGTCATCCACGGCATTGGCCGCGTGGCCAGTGTGCTCGGCGTGATTGCGTTCGTGTACCTGTTCTACAAACTGTTGGCGGGTAACGATGTGGCTGCGTTGCTGGGCAAAAAGCACTTTTCCCTGAGCAGTTTCCTGTTGGCGATTTCGTTGTCGGCGTCCTGGCAGATCGCGTTCGGCCCGTATGTGGCTGACTACTCGCGCTATTTGCCGCGCAGCACCAGCGCGTCGAAAACCTTCTGGGCCGTTGGCCTGGGGTCGGTGATCGGGGCGCAGGCGTCGATGGTGTTTGGTGTGTTCGCGGCGGCCCTGGCCGGCGCGCAATTCGCCCACCACGAAGTCTCGTTTATCGTCGGCCTGGGCGGCACCGGCATTGTCGCGGCGCTGCTGTATTTCAGCATCGCCTTCGGCAAGGTCACCGTGACCACCCTCAATGCCTACGGCAGCTTCATGTCCATCGCGACGATCATCAGCGGTTTTCGTGGCAGCCGGCACATCTCGAGTGCGGTACGCCTGCTGTACATCTTCCTGATGGTCTCGATTGCCGCCGCGCTGGCACTTTTGGGAAAAGACTCATTCCTCAAGGATTTCTCCGCGTTCATCCTGTTCCTGCTGGCGTTTTTCACGCCCTGGAGCGCGATCAACCTGGTGGACTTCTACTGCATCACCAAAGAGCGCTATGACATCCCGGCGCTGTCAGACCCCAACGGTCGCTACGGCCGCTGGAACCTGATGGGCATCAGCATCTATGTGTTCGGCGTGCTGATCCAGATGCCGTTCATCTCGACGCACTTCTACACCGGCCCCCTCGTCGCCAGCCTCGGTGACACCGATATCTCCTGGATCATCGGCTTGGTGGTGCCCGCTGCACTGTATTACTGGGCCGCCAAAAAGTGGCACAGCGCAATTCCTGAACACCTGATCCTGCCAGCAGAGCAGGGCGCTGCACCAACGACGACAAACGGGCTGGCGGTACAAGCCTGATGGGACGTGGACAGGGCAGGATGCCTACTGACTGCCGTAATCCATTTCAAGATTGGGAGCGTCACAACAATGAAGATGAATAAAACCCTGTTGGCCACTGTGTTCTCTGCGGGCGTGTTGGCCAGTGCTGGCGCCCAGGCGGCCGGCTGGTGCGAATCCGGCAAGCCGGTGAAGTTCGCCGGCCTTAACTGGGAAAGCGGCATGTTGCTCACCGACATCCTGCAAACCGTGCTGGAAAAAGGCTACGACTGCAAAACCGACAGCCTGCCGGGCAACTCCATCACCATGGAAAACGCCCTGAGCAGCAACGACATCCAGATCTTCGCCGAAGAATGGGTGGGCCGCAGTGAAGTCTGGAACAAGGCCGAGAAGGCCGGCAAAGTTGTCGGCGTTGGTGCGCCGGTGGTGGGTGCCATCGAAGGCTGGTACGTGCCGCGCTATGTGATCGAAGGCGATGCCAAGCGCAAGCTGGAAGCCAAGGCGCCGGACCTGAAAAACATCGCCGACCTGGCCAAATACGCCTCGGTGTTCAAGGACCAGGAAGAGCCGTCCAAGGGGCGTTTCTACAACTGCCCGGCCGGCTGGACCTGCGAGCTGGACAACAGCGAAATGCTGAAAAGCTATGGCTTGGAAAACTCCTACACCAACTTCCGTCCAGGCACCGGCCCGGCGCTGGATGCGGCGGTGCTGTCGAGCTACAAGCGCGGCGAGCCGATCCTGTTCTACTACTGGTCGCCGACGCCGCTGATGGGCCAGGTCGACCTGGTCAAGCTGGAAGAAAAACCCGGCGTGGATAAAAGCGTGAGCATCAAGGTCGGTCTGTCCAAGACCTTCCACGAGCAGGCGCCAGAGCTGGTGGCCGTGCTGGAAAAGGTCAACCTGCCTATCGACCTGCTGAACCAGAACCTCGGTCGCATGGCCAAAGAGCGAATTGAATCGCCAAAACTGGCGAAAATTTTCCTCAAGGAACATCCTGAAGTCTGGCACGCATGGGTGAGCGACGACGCAGCCAAGAAAATCGACGCGGCCTTGTAGGTCAAGTGTGCCCGGCTACCCTGAGGGGCTGGCCGGGCACTTGGCCACAACCCACTGGATCGAGAGCACGATATGTTTCCTGAGAGTTTTACGTTTTCCATTGCCGACTGGGTCAACGGTTGGGTGGATTCACTGGTCACCAACTACGGCGATGTGTTCCGGCACATCTCCGACACCCTGCTGTGGGCCATCGTCAACCTGGAAGGCTTGCTGCGCGCAGCGCCGTGGTGGCTGATGCTGGCCATCGTTGCCGGCGTTGCCTGGCACGCCACCCGTAAGGTGGTGACCACGGCGGTGATCGTCGGTTTGCTGTTCCTGGTGGGCGCGGTCGGCCTGTGGGACAAACTGATGCAGACCCTGGCCTTGATGATGGTCGCCACGGTGATCTCGGTGCTGATCGGCATCCCGCTGGGCATTCTGTCGGCGCGCAGCAATCGCCTGCGTTCGGTGCTGATGCCGTTGCTCGACATCATGCAGACCATGCCGAGTTTCGTGTACCTGATCCCGGTATTGATGCTGTTCGGCCTGGGCAAGGTCCCGGCGATCTTCGCCACGGTGATCTACGCTGCGCCGCCGCTGATTCGCCTGACCGACTTGGGCATTCGCCAGGTCGACGGCGAAGTCATGGAAGCCATCAACGCCTTCGGTGCCAACCGCTGGCAGCAACTGTTCGGCGTACAACTGCCGCTGGCGTTGCCGAGCATCATGGCCGGTATCAACCAGACCACCATGATGGCGCTGTCGATGGTGGTGATCGCCTCGATGATCGGTGCCCGTGGCTTGGGTGAAGACGTGCTGGTCGGCATCCAGACCCTCAACGTCGGTCGCGGCCTCGAAGCCGGGCTGGCGATTGTGATTCTCGCAGTGGTCATCGACCGCATTACCCAGGCCTATGGTCGTCCACGGCATGAGGCGAGCAAATGACTACTGTCAGCAAAATTGAAGTTAAAAACGTCTTCAAGATCTTCGGCGCCCGTTCCAAGGACGCGCTGTCGCTGATCGGCCAAGGCAAGACCAAAGACCAGGTGCTGGCCGAGACCGGCTGCGTGGTCGGCGTGAACGACTTGTCCCTGAGCATCGGCACCGGTGAGATCTTCGTGATCATGGGCCTGTCGGGTTCCGGAAAATCCACGCTGGTGCGCCACTTCAACCGCCTGATCGATCCTACCAGCGGCGCGATCCTGGTGGATGGCGAAGACATCCTGCAGCTGGACATGGAAGCCCTGCGCCAATTCCGTCGGCACAAGATCAGCATGGTGTTCCAGAGCTTCGGCCTGTTGCCCCACAAGAGCGTGCTCGACAACGTCGCCTACGGCCTGAAGGTGCGTGGCGAAACCAAGCAGGTCTGCGCCGAGCGCGCCCTGCACTGGATCGAAACCGTGGGCCTCAAAGGCTACGAAAACAAATACCCGCACCAGCTCTCCGGCGGCATGCGCCAGCGCGTTGGCCTGGCCCGCGCATTGGCGGCCGACACCGACATCATCCTGATGGACGAAGCTTTCAGCGCCCTCGACCCGCTGATCCGCGCCGAGATGCAGGACCAGTTGCTGGAGCTGCAAAAGACCCTGCACAAGACCATCGTGTTCATCACCCACGACCTTGATGAAGCGGTGCGCATCGGCAACCGCATTGCGATCCTCAAGGACGGCAAGCTGATCCAGGTCGGCACGCCTCGGGAGATCCTGCACTCGCCGGCGGATGAGTATGTGGACCGGTTCGTACAGCGGCGGGCGGCGGTGGTCTGACCCGGATCTTATGGTGAGCTGGCTGGCCCCTTCGCGAGCAAGCCCGCTCCTACATTTGGAATGCATTCCCCCTGTGGGAGCGGGCTTGCTCGCGAAGAGGCCGGTAAGGCTGCATAAGCATTAGAGAAGGTATGAAGATGTCCCAGCCAACAAAAATCACCATCGCGGACACGCCATTGCGCTGGCAGGACGTGGTCGCCGTGGCCCGTCACGGCGCGATCCTCGAACTCTCGGGCCAGGCCTGGGCACGCATCGATAACGCACAAGCCATCGTGCAGCGCATTGTCACCAGCGGCGAACGCGCCTACGGCGTGAACACCGGCCTGGGCGCGCTGTGCAATGTGTCGCTCAAGGGCGAGCAGCTCAGCCAACTGTCGCGCAATACGCTGCTGAGCCACGCCTGCGGCGTCGGTCCGGTGCTCAGCGACGAGCAGACCCGCGCGATCATCTGCGCTGCCATCATCAACTACAGCCACGGCAAATCCGGCCTGCATCCGCAGGTGGTGCATTCGCTGCTGGCGCTGCTCAACCACGGCATCACACCACAAGTACCGTCCCAGGGGTCGGTGGGTTACCTGACCCACATGGCCCATGTCGGCGTGGCCTTGCTGGGCGCCGGTGATGTGAGTTACCGGGGCAAGATCGTTTCGGCGCAAGAGGCATTAAGCGCAGAAGGTTTGCACCCGGTGGTGCTCGGCGCCAAAGACGGCCTGTGCCTGGTCAACGGTACACCGTGCATGACCGGCCTGAGCTGCCTGGCCCTGGCCGATGCCCACCACCTGCTGCAATGGGCCGATGTGATCGGTGCCATGAGTTTTGAAGCCCAGCGCGGGCAGATCGACGCCTTTGATGAAGAAATTATCGCGCTCAAGCCACACCCGGGCATGCAGCAAGTGGGCATCAACCTGCGCGCCTTGCTCGACGGCAGCGAAGTGATCGCCAGCAGCAAGGGCATCCGCACCCAGGACGCCTTGAGCATCCGTTCGATCCCGCAGATTCACGGCGCCGCGCGCGACCAGGTCGAGCACGCCACCCGCCAGATCGAGACCGAACTCAACAGCGCCACCGACAACCCGCTGGTGCTCGGCACTCCGGACAACTACCGCGTAATGTCCCAGGCCAACCCCCACGGGCAGTCCGTGGCACTGGCCGCCGACATGCTCGCCATCGCCATGGCCGAGATCGGTTCCGTGGCCGAACGCCGCCTGGACCGCTTGATCAACCCGCACGTCAGCGGCTTGCCGGCGTTCCTGGTGAGCAACCCGGGGGTCAACTCCGGGATGATGATCGTGCAGTACGTCGCCGCCTCCCTGTGCGGGCAAAACCGCCAGCTGGCGCAACCGGCGGTGCTCGACAACTTCGTCACCTCGGGCCTGCAGGAAGACCACCTGAGCATGGGCACCAATGCCGCGCTCAAGCTGAACCAGGTGTTGGCCAACGTGACCCAGATCCTCGCCATCGAGTACCTGCTGGCGGCCCAGGCGTTCGAGTTCTTGAAGGACCAGCGTTTCGGCGCCGGCACCGACAGCGCCTGGCGATTGCTGCGTGAAGGGGTGCCGGCCTATGAACAGGACCGTTGGCTCGCGCCGGACATCGCCACCACCGCCGCCTTGCTCAAGGACGCCGCTCTGCTGCAGCGCACCTTGCCGAATTTGCACTGAAGTTTTTCCAACAATAACCAGCGTGCCAAGCCGCGTGTCGCTCTAAAAGAGGGCCGCGGCGGATAACGGAAGCATCCGGAGCGACTGGTAGTTAACAACACTCTCAAAAGGAGCATGAATGTGACTGCGCTAAACCTGATTCCAGGCCAACTGAGCCTCGCCCAACTGCGGGCCATCTACCAGCAGCCGGTAACCCTCAGTCTGGATGACAGCGCCACGGCGCAGATCGACGCCAGTGTGGCCTGCGTGGAGCAGATTCTCGCCGAGAACCGCACCGCCTACGGCATCAACACCGGTTTCGGCCTGCTGGCCTCGACCCGCATCGCCAGCGAAGACCTGGAAAACCTCCAGCGTTCTCTGGTGCTGTCCCACGCCGCCGGCGTCGGTGAGCCGATCAGCGATGCGCTGGTGCGGCTGGTCATGGTGCTCAAGGTCAACAGCCTCAGCCGTGGGTTCTCCGGGATCCGCCGCCAAGTGATCGACGCGCTGATCGCGCTGATCAACGCCGAGGTATACCCGCACATTCCACTCAAAGGTTCGGTCGGTGCCTCCGGTGACCTCGCGCCCTTGGCGCACATGTCCCTGGTGCTGCTGGGCGAAGGCAAGGCGCGCCACAAAGGTGAATGGCTGGAAGCCACCGACGCGCTGAAAGTCGCCGGCCTTACGCCGCTGACTCTCGCCGCCAAAGAAGGCCTGGCGCTGCTCAACGGCACGCAGGTGTCCACCGCTTACGCACTGCGCGGCCTGTTCGAAGGCGAAGACCTGTTCGCCGGCGCCCTGGCGTGCGGCGCGCTCACTGTGGAAGCGGTGCTGGGTTCGCGCTCGCCGTTCGACGCACGCATTCATGCTGCGCGTGGTCAGCGTGGGCAGATCGATGCAGCGGCAGCCTATCGCGACCTGCTCGGTGAAAGCAGCCAGGTGTCCCAGTCGCACCAGAACTGCGACAAGGTGCAAGACCCGTACTCCCTGCGTTGCCAGCCACAAGTCATGGGCGCGTGCCTGACCCAGTTCCGCCAGGCCGCTGAAGTGCTGGTGGTCGAAGCCAACGCCGTGTCGGATAACCCACTGGTGTTTGCCGCCGAAGGCGACGTGATCTCCGGTGGTAACTTCCACGCCGAACCCGTGGCCATGGCCGCTGACAACATGGCCCTGGCCATCGCCGAAATCGGTTCGCTGAGCGAGCGCCGTATCTCGCTGATGATGGACAAGCACATGTCGCAACTGCCGCCGTTCCTGGTGGGCAATGGCGGGGTGAACTCCGGCTTCATGATCGCCCAGGTGACCGCTGCTGCGCTTGCCAGTGAGAACAAGGCGCTGGCCCACCCGCACAGTGTGGATAGCCTGCCGACGTCCGCTAACCAGGAAGACCACGTGTCCATGGCCCCGGCGGCGGGCAAGCGCCTGTGGGAAATGGCTGAAAACACCCGTGGTGTGTTGGCGGTCGAGTGGCTGGCCGCGTGCCAGGGCCTGGATCTGCGTGACGGTCTCAAGACCTCGGCCAAGCTTGAGAAAGCGCGCGGCATCCTGCGCGACAAAGTGGCGTTCTATGAAAAGGACCGTTTCTTCGCCCCGGACATCAACGCCGCCAGCGAACTGCTCGCCAGCCGCTGCCTGAATGAGCTGGTGCCGGCCAAGTTGCTGCCAAGCCTCTAAACGCAACATCGTGTAGTGAGCGGGCTTGCCCCGCGCTGGGTGGCGAAGCCGCCCCAAAACAGCCACCGCCGTTATACCTGATACAACGCGGCGGCCTGATCAGGGCGGCTTCGCCCCCCAGCGCGGGGCAAGCCCGCTCACTACAGTGATTGGCGTCAGGCTCTGAATTTTTCTCAGGATAAGAATAATTAGGGACGAGAAATGCTCCAGCAAGAAAAGGGTTTGAAACGCGGGCTCAGCGCCCGACATATTCGCTTCATGGCACTCGGTTCCGCGATCGGCACCGGGCTGTTCTACGGCTCCGCCTCCGCCATCCAGATGGCCGGCCCGGCCGTGCTGCTGGCCTACCTGATCGGCGGTGCCGCCGTGTTCATGGTAATGCGCGCCCTCGGCGAGATGGCCGTGCACAACCCGGTAGCGGGCTCGTTCGGCCAGTACGCCAGCACTTACCTGGGCCCCATGGCCGGGTTCATTCTCGGGTGGACCTACGCGTTTGAAATGATCATCGTCTGCCTGGCTGACGTCACTGCATTCGGCATCTACATGGGCTTCTGGTTTCCCGACGTCGCGCGTTGGGTCTGGGTGCTCGGCATTGTGTTTTTGATCGGCGGCCTGAACCTGTGCAACGTCAAAGTGTTTGGCGAAATGGAGTTCTGGCTGTCGCTGCTCAAGGTTGGCGCCATCGTCGCGATGATCCTTGGCGGTTTCGGCATCATGCTGTTCGGCATCCACTCGGCGGGTGAAACCCAAGCGAGTGGCCTCAGCAACCTGTGGGCCCACGGCGGCTTCATGCCCAACGGCGTCGGCGGCCTGATCGCCTCGTTCGCGGTGGTGATGTTTGCGTTTGGCGGCATCGAAATCATCGGCATCACCGCCGGTGAAGCCAAGGACCCGCAACGTGTGATCCCCAAGGCGATCAATGCCGTGCCGCTGCGCATCCTGTTGTTCTACGTGCTGACGTTGTTCGTGCTGATGGCCATCTACCCGTGGCCGCAGATCGGCAGCCAGGGCAGCCCGTTCGTGCAGATCTTCAGCAACCTCGGCATCGGCTCGGCCGCGACCATTCTCAATATCGTGGTGATCTCGGCGGCCGTATCGGCCATCAACAGCGACATCTTCGGCGCCGGCCGCATGATGTACGGGCTGGCCCAGCAAGGGCAGGCACCCAAGGGGTTTGCGCAGTTGTCCAGGCACGGCGTGCCATGGATGACCGTGGTGGTGATGGGCGCAGCGCTGCTGGGCGGCGTGGTGCTCAACTACCTGATCCCGGAAAACGTGTTCCTGCTGATCGCCTCGATTGCCACCTTCGCCACGGTGTGGGTGTGGCTGATGATCCTGTTCACCCAGGTCGCCATGCGCCGCTCCATGACAGCGGAGCAGATCGCCGAACTGAAATTCCCGGTGCCGTTCTGGCCGTATGCGCCGGCCGCCGCCATCGTCTTCATGCTGTTCGTGTTTGGTGTGCTGGGTTACTTCCCGGACACCCAGGCCGCCTTGCTGGTCGGCGCCGTATGGATCGTGCTGCTGGTCGTGGCCTACCTGCTGTGGGTCAAGCCTGCGGCCGGGCAAGCGGCCAAGGTCCATCACGACCCGGCTTTGTCTCATCGTTAATCTAGGGAGGCGTTGATGAAAACGCTTTGGCAACACTGCCACGTCGCAACCATGGCCCAGGGCAAGTACTCGATCATCGAGGATGCCGCCATGGTCACCGCCGGTTCGCTCATCGAGTGGATCGGACCCCGCAGTCAGGTGCCTACGGCGGAATACGCCCAGGTGCATGACCTGCAAGGCGCGTGGGTCACCCCCGGGCTGATCGACTGCCACACCCACACGGTGTTCGGTGGCAATCGCAGTGGCGAGTTCGAGCAGCGCCTGCAAGGCGTGAGCTACGCCGAGATCGCAGCCAAGGGTGGCGGCATTGCCAGCACTGTACGCGCCACCCGCGCCGCGACCGAGGATGAACTGTTTGCCAGCGCTGAGAAACGCCTGCGCAGCCTGCTGCGTGACGGCGTGACCACCGTGGAAATCAAGTCCGGCTACGGCCTGGACCTGGTCAACGAACGCAAGATGCTGCGCGTTGCCCGTCGCCTCGGGCACGCGCTGCCGGTCAGCATACGGGCCACGTGCCTGGCGGCCCATGCATTGCCACCGGAATACAAGGACCGCGCCGACGACTACATCGACCATATCTGCACCGAGATGCTGCCGGCCCTGGCGGCGGAAGGGCTGGTGGATGCGGTGGATGCGTTCTGCGAATACCTGGCGTTTTCCACCGAGCAGGTGGAGCGTGTATTCAACGTCGCGCAGCAACTGGGCCTGCCGGTGAAGCTGCATGCCGAGCAACTGTCGTCGCTGCACGGCTCCAGCCTGGCGGCGCGTTACCACGCGTTGTCGGCGGATCATCTGGAGTTCATGACCGAAGAAGACGCCATCGCCATGGCCGCGTCCGGCACCGTCGCGGTACTGCTGCCGGGCGCTTTCTACTTCCTGCGCGAAACCCAGTTGCCGCCGATGGACGCCCTGCGCAAGCACGGCGTGAAAATTGCCATCGCCAGCGACCTCAACCCCGGCACCTCGCCGGCGCTGTCGGTGCGCTTGATGTTGAACATGGCTTGCACCCTGTTCCGCATGACTCCGGAAGAAGCCCTGGCCGGCGCCACCACCCATGCGGCGACCGCGCTGGGCATGGGCGATACCCACGGATCCCTGGAAGTGGGCAAGGTGGCCGATTTTGTCGCCTGGCAGATTGATCGTCCCGCCGACCTGGCCTACTGGCTGGGTGGCGAGCTGGATAAACGCGTCGTGCGCCATGGCGCCGACGTCACTGTATGAAGGAGTGCTGCTGTGGATAAGGTTCTGACGTTCAAAAAAGGCCGCGTACCGCTGCTGATCAGCATGCCCCACGCTGGCTTGCGCCTCACGCCTGCGGTCGAAGCCGGGTTGATCCCCGAAGCACAAAGCCTGCCGGACACCGATTGGCATATCCCTACGCTGTACGATTTTGCCGAAGCACTGGGCGCCAGCACCCTGGCGGCGGAGTATTCGCGCTTCGTGATCGACCTGAACCGGCCATCGGACGACAAACCGCTCTATGCCGGTGCCACTACCGGGCTGTACCCGGCGACCCTGTTCGAGGGTGTGCCATTGTTCCTTGAGGGACAGGTGCCGTCCGAAGAAGAGCGCGTGACCTACCTGCAAAAGATCTGGGGGCCGTACCACCGCACTCTGCAAGAAGAACTTGCCCGGCTCAAGGCCGAGTTCGGCTACGCCTTGCTGTTCGATGCGCACTCGATCCGCTCGGTGATCCCGCACCTGTTCGACGGCAAGTTGCCGGACTTCAACCTCGGCACCTTCAATGGCGCCGCGTGCGACCCGGAACTGGCCAGCCAGCTGGAAGCCATCTGCGCCCAGCACCCGCAGTACACCCATGTGCTCAATGGGCGTTTCAAGGGTGGCCACATCACCCGGCATTACGGCAACCCGGCGCAGGATATTCACGCGGTGCAGCTGGAGTTGTGCCAGAGCACGTATATGGAAGAGGTTGAGCCGTTCCGGTATCGGCCGGACCTGGCAGAGCCGACGCAGGTGGTGTTGAAGCAATTGCTGGAAGGCGTGCTGGCCTGGGGGCAGAAGCGTTACGGCTGAAATTGCTTTCGCGAGCAAGCCCGCTCCCACCTTTGACCGAGTTTCAACATGAGAATGGGGTCAAATTGTGGGCGCTGGCTTGCCTGCGATGAGGCCCTCACGGTCGCCTCTGTGCAACTGCCAGTCGCCACAGGTCGTGTTTATCGAGATCCCGCTGGGTAAGGTTGTGGATACGGCGCACCAGACGCCACTCCCCACAATAAAAACTGCCGAGTGAGACCTCTTTCATGAAAAGACTGTTCAACCGTTACCTGTTGACCCTCACCGGCGCGGCACTGCTCAGTGCCCAAGCCATGGCCGCCGAACCGGCCTCCTGCAAAAGCATCCGTATGGGCGTGGTCAGTTGGACTGACGTGATCGCCACCTCCGGCATGGCCGACGTACTGCTTAACGGTCTGGGTTACGACAGCAAGCAGACCAGCGCGGTGCAGCAGATCATCTTTGCCGGCATCCGCGACAAGCGCCTGGATATCTTCCTCGGCTACTGGAAACCGGCGATGGACAACAACATCGCGCCGTTCCTGGCCGCCAAGCAGGTCAAGGTCTTTGACAAACCCAGCCTGGCCGATGCCCAGGCCACCCTGGCCGTGCCGCAGTACGTGGCTGATGCGGGCCTGAAGACCTTCGCCGACATCGCCCGCTTCAAGGACAAGCTGGGCGGCAAGATCTATGGGATCGAGCCTGGCAGCGGTGCCAACACCGATATCCAGAAAATGATCGACACCAACCATTTCGGCCTCGGCGGCTTCAAGCTGGTGGCCTCTGGTGAAGCGGGCATGCTGGCGGCGGTGCAACGTGCGGTGAACCGCAAGGAATTCGTGGTGTTCGTCGGCTGGACCCCGCACCCGATGAACATCAACATGAAAATGACCTACCTCACCGGCAGTGAAGACGTGTTTGGCCCCGACGAAGGCCGCGCCACCGTGTCCACCGTCACCGCGCCGGACTTTGCCGAGCGCTGCCCGAATGCCAACCGCTTGCTGGAAAACCTCACCTTCACCGCTGCCCAGGAAAGCCAGCTGATGGTGCCGATCATGGAGCGCCAATCGCCGCAGGATGTGGCCAAGCAATGGTTGCGTGATCATCCCGAGGATTTGCAGCGCTGGCTGGCCGGCGTTCAAGCGTTTGATGGCGGTGATGGCGCGACCGCAGTGCAGGCCAGCCTCAAACCCTGAGTCGGATGCGAATCCCAATGTGGGAGCTGGCTTGCCTGCGATAGCGGTCTATCAGTCAAAGATGCATCAACTGACAGATAGCCATCGCAGGCAAGCCAGCTCCCACACTTGATCTCCATTGATAGGGATATTTGCGCATGTATCTGATATCTACACAGCTAGCTGCCTTCATCGCCAAAACCGAAGCCTTCACCAGCGACGACTCATCCCTGGCTGGCCTGCGCCGGAACTATGACCGCATGTGCAAGGCCTTCACCCCGCCGAAGCCTGAGGGGCTGCAAGTCTCGGACTTTGCCTTGGGCGGCGTCGGCGTGCGCAGTTACTTGCCCACGGCAGAGGCTCCAGCCGAAGGCTGGCCCTGCCTCCTTTATATGCACGGTGGCGGCTGGGCCGTCGGCGGCCTGGATTCCCACGATTTCATCTGCTTCGAACTGGCCAAGGCCCTCAACGTGCTGGTGATCGCCATCGATTATCGGCTGGCGCCCGAGCATCCGTTTCCGGCCGCCTACGAGGATTGCCGGGCCGTGTGGCAAGCGATCCAGGCGAGCGAGGCGCCGCAGCCGATTGACCTGCGGCGCCTGGCGGTGGTCGGTGACAGTGCCGGCGGAAACCTGGCCGCGGCCTTGTGCCTGGGCTTGCGCGATGACAGCCAGCCGCTGCCCCGTGCCCAGGTCTTGATCTACCCGGGGCTGGGCGGCCCGGCCGATTTGCCCTCGCGCCGTGATTGCAGGGATGCGCCCTTGCTCAGCAGTGCCGACACCGAGTCGTACCTGGCGCTTTACCTGCAGGGGGCCAACCCGCCGTCGCCGTATGCCATGCCGCTGCTGGCCAAGGATTTCGGCTGGTTGCCCAAGGCGCTGATCGCCGTGGCCCAGTTCGACCCGCTGCGCGATGACGGCATGCTGTATGCCGAGCGCTTGCGCGGGGCAGGGGGCGATGCGGTGCTGTATCCGGGGAAAGGCCTGGTCCATGGCTGCCTGCGCGCGCGTGGGCAAGTACCGGAAGTGGACCGGCTTTATGACTACCTGTTGTATTACCTGAGGAGCGAAGGGCTGACACAGGTCTAAGTGCTCAAGGACATGCTCATTGCACAATTCGGGTTTATAGTGCCAGACGGCAAAATAATAGACGTCCCCCCAGGGATGAACCCGACACCCTACGGAGCGCGCAATGCAGACTTGGTACCCGCAGATCAAACCCTACGCCCGGCACGATCTGGCCGTCGATGACATCCACACCCTGTACGTCGATGAAAGTGGCTCCCCCGAAGGCTTGCCCGTCGTATTCATCCATGGTGGCCCCGGCTCCGGTTGCGACGCCAACAGCCGCTGCTATTTCGACCCGAACCTTTACCACATCGTCACCTTTGACCAGCGTGGTTGCGGGCGCTCCACGCCCCGCGCCAACCTGGAAAACAACACCACCTGGGACCTGGTCGCCGACATGGAGCGCATCCGCGAGCACCTGGGCATCGACAAGTGGGTGCTGTTTGGCGGTTCCTGGGGCTCGACCCTGGCCCTGGCCTACGCGCAAACCCATCCGGAGCGCGTGCTCGGCCTGATCGTGCGCGGCATTTTCCTCGCCCGGCCCCAGGACATTGAGTGGTTCTACCAGACCGGTGCCAGCCGTATGTTCCCGGACTACTGGCAGGACTATCTGGCGCCGATCCCGCAGGATGAGCGGCAGGACCTGCTCGGCGCCTACCACAAGCGCCTGATCGGCAACGACCAGATTGCCCAGATGCACGCGGCCAAGGCATGGTCCACCTGGGAAGGTCGCATGCTGGGCCTGTGCCCGAACCAGGCGCAGGTGGAGCGTTTTGCCGAACCCCAGCGGGCGCTGTCCATCGCGCGCATCGAGTGCCACTACTTCACCAACAACTCCTTTCTGGAGCCGAACCAGCTGATTCGCGATATGCACAAGATCGCCCATCTGCCTGGCGTCATCATTCACGGGCGCTACGATATGATTTGCCCGCTGGATAACGCCTGGGAATTGCACCAGGCGTGGCCCAACAGCGAGCTGCAGGTGATCCGCGAGGCCGGCCATGCCGCGTCCGAACCGGGCATTACCGATGCGCTGGTGCGCGCCACCGGCGAAATGGCACGGCGCCTGCTTGATCTGCCGCCAGAAGAAGCATGAAGGGGTTGTTACAAAGGGTGCGCGGCGCCCGGGTCGAAGTCGCGGGCGAAGTGGTCGGGGCGATTGACCAGGGTTTGCTGGTGTTGGTAGCCGTCGAGCCGGACGATACGCCCGAGAGCGCCGACAAACTGTTGCACAAGCTGCTTAACTATCGGGTGTTCAGCGACGACGAGGGCAA
Source organism: Pseudomonas sp. TE24901 (assembly GCF_054058375.1). Taxonomy (NCBI): domain Bacteria; kingdom Pseudomonadati; phylum Pseudomonadota; class Gammaproteobacteria; order Pseudomonadales; family Pseudomonadaceae; genus Pseudomonas; species Pseudomonas sp. TE24901. The sequence goes on along the minus strand of NZ_JBSSAF010000003.1, from coordinate 366,162 downwards.
GATGAACCTGTCCTTGAAGGACATCGGCGGCGGTTTGCTGCTGGTGTCGCAATTCACCCTGGCGGCGGATACCAAGAGCGGGCTGCGGCCAAGCTTCTCCACAGCGGCCCCCCCGGCCCTGGGAGCAGCGCTTTTCGATCACTTGCTGTTACAAGCGCAACAATTGCATGGCAAGGTGGCGTCGGGGCGTTTTGGCGCTGATATGCAGGTGCATTTGGTCAATGATGGCCCTGTGACCTTCCTCTTGCAGACGTGAATGTATTAAAAACGACTTTTAATGCCTAAAAACGCAGGGTTTCGCTACAAATACTTCGTTGTCCCTGATGCGTTGTTTCGCGGGCTACTAGATAATCGCGCGCTACGGGGATCAGCGTTGTTTGGTCCATTTTTGACTTAGGTAGAGACTTGTCCGATAGCCAATGGGGAATCATTTTGCCCCAGGGGAGTCGGAACAATGCTCGCCAACCTGGCATATAGATAGCTGGCCGTTGGTTTTTTGATCTGTTTTCGGCGAGGGTTGCTCGTGATTGTTAGTCCCTGTAATGCACCAAAATTGTCTGCCAAACGGTTACGAAACGCACTGGTGACGGGCTCCGCCCTGTTTTGCCTGTTCGGCGCGGGTCAACTGTGGGCATTCAGTCTGGATGATGTGTCGGCCAAGGCAAAAGAGCTGGCCGGGCAGAAATACGAAGCTCCGCGCAGCAATCTGCCGAACGAATTCCGCGAAATGAAATTCGCTGACTACCAGAAGATTCGTTTCCGCAACGAAAAAGCCGAGTGGGCCGATCAGAACACGCCGTTCAAGCTGTCCTTCTATCACCAGGGCATGCACTTCGACACGCCGGTGAAGATCAACGAAGTCACCGCCGACAGCGTCCAGGAAATCAAGTACGACCCGACTCGCTTCGATTTCGGAGACGTGAAGTTCGATCCTAAAGCCACCGAGCAGCTGGGTTACGCCGGCTTTCGTGTGCTGTACCCGATCAACAAGGCCGACAAGCAAGACGAAATCATGACCATGCTCGGTGCCAGCTACTTCCGCGTCGTGGGCAAGGGCCAGTCCTATGGCCTGTCCGCACGGGGCATGGCGATCGACACGGCATTGCCGTCCGGCGAAGAATTCCCGCGTTTCACCGAATTCTGGATCGAGCGTCCGAAACCGGGTGAGAAGCAGCTGGTGATCTTCGCCCTGCTGGATTCGCCACGGGCCACGGGCGCCTACCGCCTGACCCTGCGTCCGGGCAGCGACACCATCGTCGACGTCAAATCCCAGATGTTCCTGCGCGACAAGGTCAGCAAGCTGGGCGTTGCCCCGTTGACCAGCATGTACCTGTTCGGCGCGAACCAGCCGTCCAAGGTCCTCAACTACCGTCGCGAGCTGCATGATTCCAGCGGCCTGTCGATCCATGCCGGCAACGGCGAGTGGATCTGGCGCCCCCTGAACAACCCTAAACACCTGTCGGTCAGCAATTTCAGCGTGGAAAACCCGCGTGGATTCGGCCTGTTGCAACGGGGTCGCGACTTCAGCCACTACGAAGACCTCGACGACAACTACGACAAGCGCCCGAGCGCCTGGATCGAGCCTGAAGGCGACTGGGGCAAGGGTTCCGTCGACCTGGTAGAGATCCCGACCGCCGATGAAACCAACGACAACATCGTTGCGTTCTGGAGCCCGGCCGAGCTGCCGAAAGTCGGCGAGCCGCTGGATGTCAGCTACCGCCTGCACTGGACCATGGACGAAAAAGCCCTGCACCCGGCCGACAGCGCCTGGGTCAAGCAGACCCTGCGTTCCACCGGTGACGTGAAGCAATCCAACCTGATCCGCCAGCCTGACGGCAGCGTGGCCTACCTGGTGGACTTCGAGGGCCCGTCCCTCAAGGCCTTGCCATCGGACGCCCCGGTACGCAGCCAGGTCAGCGTGGGTGATAACGCCGAAGTCGTTGAAAACAGCGTGCGCTACAACGAGCACACCAAAGGCTGGCGCCTGACCCTGCGCATGAAGATCAAGGACGCCGGCAAGCCGACCGAGATGCGTGCGGCCCTGGTCCAGGATATCGTGAAGCCGGAGCCTGAGAAGGTCTCGACCCAAGTGCTCAAGGCCGACAAGGTCCTGGCCAAGCAACACGAGAAACAGGCCAAGAAAGACGCCAAAGATGCAAAAGACAAGGACGCCAAGCAGCCAGAAGCTGCCCCAGCCACACCGGAGCCGGAAAAGACCGAACAAGTCCTGACCGAGACCTGGAGCTATCAGTTGCCTGCCGATGAGTAATTCTCAAGCCACGCCAGAGACTCTGTCCGAGTACCTGGCGCACCTCCCGATGACCGCCGAGCAGCGCGCCGAACTGGCGGGCTGCACGTCCTTCAGCGAGCTGCATGAACGCCTGTCGTCCAAGACTTTCGACGCACCGACCGACGCTGCGCAAGCGTCGGTGGGCACGCGCCTGACCCTCAGCACCGCCGAAGAGCTGCAAGACGCTGAAATGCTGGCGCTCGATGCCAGTGGCCGGGTGTGCCTGAAGGCCACGCCGCCGATCCGTCGGACCAAGGTGGTGCCCGAGCCATGGCGCACCAATATCCTGGTGCGCGGCTGGCGCCGACTGACCGGTCGCACCAACCCGCCCAAACCGCCGAAAGACGAGCGTGTGCTGCCGGCTGCGCGCTGGCGCACCGTGGGGTCGATCCGCCGTTACATCCTGCTGATCCTGATGCTCGGCCAGACCATTGTGGCCGGCTGGTATATGAAGGGCATCATGCCGTACCAGGGCTGGTCGCTGGTCGACTTCGACGAGATCCGTAACCAGACCCTGCTGCAAACCGCTACCCAGGTGCTGCCTTACGCCCTGCAAACCAGCATCCTGATCATGTTCGGGATCCTATTCTGCTGGGTGTCGGCCGGTTTCTGGACTGCGCTGATGGGCTTCCTGGAACTGCTGACCGGTCACGATAAATACCGGATCTCCGGTAAAAGTGCCGGTGACGAGCCGATTCCGAAAGACGCCCGTACCGCGCTGGTGATGCCGATCTGTAACGAAGACGTACCCCGGGTATTCGCCGGTTTGCGTGCAACCTTCGAATCGGTGGCCGCCACAGGCGACCTGGACCGTTTCGACTTCTTCGTGCTCAGCGACAGTAACGACGCCGACATCTGCATCGCCGAACAGCAAGCCTGGCTCGACGTATGCCGCGAAGCCGGTGGTTTCGGCAAGATCTTCTATCGCCGCCGTCGCCGTCGTGTGAAACGCAAGAGCGGCAACCTCGACGACTTCTGCCGTCGTTGGGGCGGTGAATACAAGTACATGGTGGTGCTCGACGCCGACAGCGTCATGAGCGGCGAATGCCTCACCAGCCTGGTGCGCCTGATGGAAGCCACGCCGGATGCCGGGATTATCCAGACCGCGCCCCGTGCGTCGGGTATGGACACCCTGTATGCGCGCATGCAGCAGTTCGCCACCCGTGTGTATGGCCCGCTGTTCACTGCCGGCCTGCACTTCTGGCAACTGGGTGAATCCCACTACTGGGGTCACAACGCAATCATCCGCATGAAGCCGTTCATCGAGCACTGCGCCTTGGCGCCGTTGCCGGGCAAAGGTGCGTTTGCCGGTGCGATCCTTTCCCACGACTTCGTTGAAGCCGCGCTGATGCGCCGTGCCGGCTGGGGCGTGTGGATTGCCTACGACCTGCCGGGCAGCTACGAAGAACTGCCGCCGAACCTGCTGGACGAACTCAAGCGTGACCGCCGCTGGTGCCACGGTAACCTGATGAACTTCCGCCTGTTCCTGGTCAAGGGCATGCACCCGGTGCACCGCGCGGTGTTCCTGACTGGCGTGATGTCCTACCTGTCGGCGCCGTTGTGGTTCTTCTTCCTGGTGTTGTCCACCGCGCTGCTGGCGGTGAACACCCTGATGGAGCCGCAGTACTTCATGGCCCCGCGCCAGTTGTACCCGCTGTGGCCGCAATGGCACCCGGACAAGGCGGTGGCGCTGTTCTCCACCACTATCGTGCTGCTGTTCCTGCCCAAGTTGCTGAGCATCATCCTGATCTGGGCCAAGGGCGCCAAAGAGTTCGGCGGCAAGTTCAAAGTCACTTTGTCGATGCTGCTGGAGATGCTGTTCTCCATGCTGCTGGCACCGGTGCGGATGATCTTCCACACCCGTTTCGTGCTCGCCGCGTTCCTCGGCTGGGCCGCGACCTGGAATTCGCCGCAGCGTGACGATGACTCCACTCCGTGGGGCGAGGCGGTCAAGCGTCACGGCCCACAGACCGTGCTGGGCTTCCTCTGGGCGCTGCTGGTGGTGTGGTTGAACCCGAGCTTCCTGTGGTGGCTGATCCCGATTGTCGGCTCGCTGATGCTGTCGATTCCGGTGTCGGTGATTTCCAGCCGGGTCAAGCTGGGCCTCAAGTCCCGCGACGAGAGCCTGTTCCTGATCCCTGAGGAATACAACCCGCCGCAAGCCCTGCTGTCGACCGAGAAGTACACCCACGAAAACCGTTGGCATGCGCTCAACGACGGCTTTATTCGTTCAGTGGTCGACCCGCAGCAGAACGCCTTGGCCTGTGCTTTGGCGACTTCGCGTCACCGCGAGGCGGAGCCGATCGAGTACCTGCGCCTGGAGCGCGTTCGTCACGCGTTGAAAGTCGGCCCGGCCGGCCTCAACAACGGTGAACGCCTGGCCTTGCTCAGCGACCCGGTCGCCTTGGGCCGCCTGCACGAGCAGGTGTGGAGCGAAGGGCATGCCGAGTGGCTCGGCGCATGGCGTCAGTCGATCAAGGCTGATCCGCACGCGCCGTTGCTGCCCCTGCAACCGCAGTCACCGCAGGCCCAGACGGCCTGATTCAGACGCCCCCGGGGTTCCTCTCGGGGGCGCTTTGAGCGCGGGTCCTACAGCGTTTCCTGCCGCTTCCTGTTGGCGCTAACTCCTTGTTATTTCGAAACAAAAGTCCCCGGATCAGGGCGTATTGTCGTGCCCGTGGCTGGGTTAGGATCGCCCCCGAAATTTGATTCGGCTACGGGGGGATTCATGATCAACAGGTATTGTTCGGTATGGTTGATCGGCGCTATCGCGTTGATCCAGGTGGGCCTTGCGCAGGCGGGGGCCATCGATGACGCCGTTCGGCGCGGTGTGCTGAAAGTCGGTACCACACCCACCTACATGCCTTTCGAAATGATCGATAAACACGGGCAGATCGTGGGCTTTGAGATCGATCTGCTCCAGGCCATGAGCCAGGCGCTGGGTGTTGAGCTTGAATTGGTGGCCGTGCCTTATGGCGACCTGCTGCCGGGATTGGCGGCGAAGAAGTTCGACCTGATCGGCAGCGGCATGACTGTCACCCAAGAGCGCAACCTGAAGCTTAACTTCAGCGACTCCTTCATCGTGGTGGGCCAGACCGTACTGCTGCACCCCAGCGTTGCCGGTCGGGTCGGTAGCGTAGAAGACCTTGATGAAGCCGGTTATCGCATCGCTGTCAGCGAAGGCACCACGGGGGAGTTGGCGGCGCGACGATTCCTGGGGGCCGCACAAGTGACCCGTTTCGCGAACCCGGAAGACGGCGTCAGGCAGGTGGTGGAGGGCAAGGCCGATGCTTTTATCCACGACGCCCCCTACAACCTGATCGCGCTGGCCAGGCCGGAAAACAGCGCGCTGCTGTCCCTTGAACAGCCCTTCACCTTCGAGCCGCTGGCTTTTGGCTTGAAAAAAGGCGATTACGACAGCGTCAACTGGATCAACCATTTCCTCAACCAAGTGGCCCAGGATGGGACCTACGATCGGTTGCACGACAAGTGGTTCAGGGAGACCGACTGGATGACGGAAATCGACTGAAGTCATAACTGCTTACACATCAATTGCTTGCAGGATCGGTTCGGCAACACGTCTACATCTGCGTTGCGCTGCACCGTTGTGGGGCTTTTCCGACATACGCGGATAACAAATACCCGTGAAACCTTTGTGACGGGAGGCGAGTGGGTTAGGATCGCACCCCGAAATGGTGCAGCCCTTTTTATGCGCCGACCTTACAAGAATCGTTCAGGGGACTTGATGATGAAAAAGTATCTTTCGATGCTGATGCTTGGCGTCACCGCATTGGTTGCCGCCACTGCGGCCCAGGCCGGCGCCATCGATGATGCAGTCAAGCGCGGCACGCTGAAAGTCGGTATGGACCCGACCTACATGCCGTTCGAAATGACAGACAAACGCGGTGAAATCATCGGCTTCGAAGTCGACATCCTCAAGGCCATGGCCAAGTCCATGGGCGTCAAGCTGGAGCTGGTGTCTACCGGTTACGACGGCATCATCCCGGCCTTCCTGACCGGCAAGTTCGACATGATCGGCAGCGGCATGACCCTGACCCAGGAACGCAACCTGCGCCTGAACTTCAGCGAACCCTTCATCGTGGTGGGCCAGACCCTGCTGATCCGCAAGGACCTGGAAGGCACTATCAAGTCCTACAAAGACCTGAACGACGAGAAATACCGCCTGACCTCCAAGCTCGGCACCACCGGCGAGATGGTTGCCAAGAAGCTGATCTCCAAGGCCAAGTACCACGGCTACGACAACGAACAGGAAGGCGTACTGGACGTGGTCAACGGCAAGGCTGATGCCTTTGTGTATGACGCGCCGTACAACGTGGTTGCCGAGAAAAAGGTCGGTAACGGCAAGCTGGTGTTCCTCGAAGAACCCTTCACCTTCGAACCCCTGGCGTTCGGCCTGAAAAAAGGCGATTACGACAGCATCAACTTCATCAACAACTTCCTGCACCAGATCCGCAACGACGGCACCTACGATCGCATCCATGACAAGTGGTTCAAGAGCTCCGAGTGGCTCAAGGACATGGAATAAGGCTGGTTTGTAGTGAGCGGGCTTGCCCCGCGCTGGGTGGCGAAGCCGCCCCAAATCCATACACCTCGGCCTTTCTGAAATACCGCGGCGTCTGGTCTTAGGGCGTCTTCGCCACCCAGCGCGGGGCAAGCCCGCTCACTACACAAAGGCGCTTGCCTTAGACTTTTTTGGATGTTGAGTAATGAAACAGAAAAAAGCCCAATGGCCCTGGCACCTGCTGACCGTGGTCGTGCTGGTCGGCCTGGCTGGCGCCTTGTACTACGCCACGTCGCTGATGTCCTACGAGTGGCGCTGGAACCGCGTACCGCAGTACTTCGCCTATCAGGCTGAAACGTCCCAACGCGCGGCCGACATCTCCACAGTGGTTGAGCTGGTGCGCAAAGGCGATGTGGCTGAAGTCACCCTGCGCAACGACGCGGGCGCCGAGCAAAAGCTCACCGTTGCCGACAACAGCCTGCAAGTGGCACGCGGCGATGACGTGGCCGAAGGCGACGTGATCGGCGTGACCCGGCAGTGGGCGCTGGGGCCGTTGATGTGGGGTTTGTGGACCACGCTGTGGTTGTCGGTGGTGTCCGGCATCCTGGGCCTGGTGATCGGCTTGGCGACCGGCCTGTGCCGCTTGTCCAGCAACCCCACGTTGCGCGATCTGTCGACGATCTACGTCGAACTGGTGCGGGGTACGCCGCTGCTGGTGCAGATCTTCATTTTCTATTTCTTTATCGGCACGGTGCTCAACCTGTCCCGGGAGTTTGCCGGCATCGCGGCGCTGTCGCTGTTCACCGGTGCCTATGTGGCGGAAATCGTGCGGGCCGGCGTGCAGTCCATCACCCGTGGCCAGAACGAAGCTGCTCGTTCCCTGGGCCTGAGTGCCAGCCAGTCGATGCGCCATGTGGTGTTGCCGCAAGCCTTCAAACGCGTGTTGCCGCCCCTGGCCGGGCAATTTATCAGCCTGGTGAAGGACACCTCGCTGGTCTCGGTGATCGCGATTACCGAACTGCTCAAGAGCGGCCGCGAAGTGATCACCACCTCGTTTTCGCCGTTTGAAATCCTGTTCTGTGTGGCAGGCCTGTACCTGCTGATCAACCTGCCGCTGTCGAAAATGGCCAGCCGGCTTGAGCGGAGGCTCGCGCAAAGTGATTGAAGTCCGCGATCTGGTAAAAGTCTTCGACACCCGTGGGCAGGTGGTGCGCGCGGTGGACAACGTGAGCACCCAAGTGGCCAAGGGCGAAGTGCTGGTGGTGATCGGCCCGTCGGGTTCCGGTAAGTCCACATTCCTGCGCTGCCTCAATGGCCTGGAGGAATTCGACTCGGGCTCGGTGAGCATCGACGGCCTGCAACTGGCCGACCCAAAGACCGATGTGAATGCCTACCGCCGCGAAGTCGGCATGGTGTTCCAGCATTTCAACCTGTTCCCCCACATGACTGTGCTGGAAAACCTGTGCCTGGCCCAGAAGGTCGTGCGCAAGCGCAGCAAGAAAGAACGCGAAGCCAAGGCCCTGGCCCTGTTGGAAAAGGTCGGCATCGCACAGAAGGCCAACGAGTTTCCGTCGCGCCTCTCTGGCGGTCAGCAGCAACGGGTGGCCATTGCTCGGGCCCTGGCGATGGACCCCAAGGTGATGCTGTTTGACGAACCCACCTCGGCGCTGGACCCAGAAATGGTCGGTGAAGTCCTGGACGTGATGAAGACCCTGGCCCTGGAAGGCATGACCATGGTCTGCGTCACCCATGAAATGGGCTTTGCCCGCGAAGTGGCCGACCGGGTGCTGTTCTTCGACCATGGCAAGCTGCTCGAAGACGCCGCCCCGGCCGAGTTCTTCGACGCGCCGAAAGACCCACGCGCCCAGGCATTTTTGCGCCAGGTGTTGTGATCTTCAGAGCCTGAACTTGCCGACCAGTGTCTGCAGGTTCAGGCTCAGTTGTGTCAGCTGGGTACTGGCTGCGGCTGTTTCGTCGCTGGCGGCGGCTGTCTGTTCCGACACCTGCTTGACCTTCAATACGCTGCGATTGATGTCCTCGGCCACCAGGCTTTGCTCTTCGGCGGCAGCGGCGATCTGCGGGTTCATTTCCTGGATGACCGACACCGTGCGGGCGATGGCGGCCAGGGCGTCTCCCGCGTCGCGGGTCAGGCCCACGCTGCAGTCGGTCAGGCTTCGGCCGTTGTCTATCATGTCGGCGACTTGCTGGGTGCCCGTGTGCAGCCTCAGGATCAACCCTTCGATCTCTTCGGCTGATTCCTGGGTGCGCTGCGCCAGGCTGCGCACCTCGTCGGCCACCACCGCAAACCCTTCGCCCGCCGGCCCGGCCCGCGCGGCTTCAATGGCGGCATTCAGGGCCAGCAGGTTGGTCTGCTGGGACACGGACTTGATCACGTCCAGCACGCTGCCGATCTTCTGGCTTTCTTGTTGCAGTGCCAGCATCGCGCGGCCGGAGCGTGCCATTTCGCTGGCCAATTGACCGATTTGCTCAATGGCCAGGGTTACCACCTTGTCGCCGGTGCCAGCTTGCCTGTCGGCCTCAGTGGCCGCCGTCGAGGCGTGTTCGGCATGCCGAGCGACTTCCTGGGCGGTGGCGAGCATCTGGTTCATTGCCGTGGCGACCTGATCGGTTTCGTCGCGCTGGTTGTTGATCCCGGCACGCGTCTGCTCGGCCGCCGTCGACAACTGTGTGGCAGCACTCGCGACTTGCCGGGCGCTGTCGCCGATACCACTGATCAGGCTGCGCAGGTTCTGGGTCATCTGGGCGATGCTCTGTTGCAGTTGGCCGAGCTCATCACGGCGCTCGTCTTGAAGGGTATGGCTCAGGTCGCCGTCGGCGATGCGGTTGGCCGCGGCCAGGGTTTTACGCAGCGGCACCACGATTTGCCGGGCGATCCACCACGCAGCAAGGCTGCCCAGCACCAAGGCCGCGAGGGTGATGCACACCAGCAGCGTGTGTGTCTGGCGTGCGTCATTGTCGCCCTTGAGCACTTGGTCCTGGCTCAATTGCTCGCTCTGCTCAAGCAGTCTGTTGAGCTGCTGCTCGAAGCGATTTTGCACGGCTTCGGTGCTGAGCTGGGCGTCCTTGAGCGCGGTGAGTTGCGCGCGGTACGCCGCCAGGTCCACCTTGAGCACCGTGGCGTCCACAGGAAGCGCAGTCACTGCAGCCAGCGCCGTTTCCAGGGCGTCGAGGGTCTGGCTGATGCTGTGTGCGTAAGCTTGCAACGATTCGGCGGACCAGGCCGGGCGTTGGGCGCGTTGCTCGGCCTGGGCGATGGCCTGGCGCAGGTTCTCGATGGCGTCCAAGGCGGTCTGATCGTGCTGGTCGGGCAATTCGCTGGCCAGTTGGGCCAACGTGTCGCTGGCCTGGAGCGCAGTTTTTTGCACCGGGCTGCGGGTGTTCTCTCGATGTTCGATCAAGGGCGGCAGTTGTGTCAGCGCGGTTTTGAATGCATTGACCAGCTCAATGGCTTGTTGCGCGCGTGACAGGTCGTCCGGGTCTTTGAGTCGGCTGGAGAGATAGGCCAGTTGCTGGTCGATCGTTTCGATCTGGCGGTGCATTTTGTCCAGGCTGGCCGTATCGGTGAGGGTGCGATACACGATGCGATCGGCCCGCATGGCCTGCGCAACGGCGGTCAGCTTGCCCAGCACGGTCAGGTTGCCTGAGCGGTCAAGCGCAGCGCTCAGCGCCTGCCAACCGGTGATCGCGATGATAAGGCTGAGGATCAGCACCTGGCCAAAGCCCAGGATCAGTTTGAGCGTGACACTGGCATTGCCCAGCAGGCGGGTCAGCCGACGAAACATGGGGAGCCTCCGAATCAGGCAAAGCGTTCAGTGCTGACGCTAATTCGATTCGAGGGCGGGCGGGGGGCATGGCGGGATGATAAGCGCGTAGGAGATTTCACAAGTTGCTGGCACGCGGCGGCCGGGAGCGGTCGCCGCGTACAGCGGGTCAGACGCGGAAGCGTCCGACCAGGGTTTGCAGGTAGATGCCCAGGCGCGCGAGCTCGGCGCTCGACGCTGCGGTCTCCTCGCTGGCTGACGAGGTTTGCTCAGACACGTCGCGCACATTCAACACGCTGCGGTTGATCTCTTCGGCCACGGCGCTTTGTTGCTCGGCGGCGGTGGCGATCTGCGAGTTCATCGCCTGGATGGTCGAGACCGTACGGGTGATATTGCCCAGCGCATCGCCGGCACGGCGGGTCAGTTCGACGCTGCTGTCGGTGAGGCCGCGGCTGTTGTCCATTATCGTTGCCACCTGCTGGGTGCCGCTTTGCAGGCCGACGATCAGCTCCTCGATCTCTTCGGTGGACTTCTGGGTGCGTTGTGCGAGGCTGCGCACCTCGTCGGCCACCACGGCGAAGCCTCGCCCCGCCTCACCGGCACGAGCGGCTTCAATCGCTGCGTTGAGGGCCAGCAGGTTGGTTTGCTGGGCTACTGACTTGATCACGTCGAGCACGCTGCCGATCTTGTCGCTTTCACGCTGCAGGTGGCCCATGGCCTCGGTGGAATGGCCCACCTCGGTGGCCAGGCGTTCGATCTGGGCGATGGCTTCGCCGACCACCTTGTCGCCTTCACGGGCCTGCTGATCGGCGGCCACGGCGGCTTCGGAGGCCTCCTCGGCGTTACGCGCCACTTCTTGCACGGTGGCGGCCATTTCGTTCATGGCGGTGGCCACCTGGTCGGTCTCGACCTTCTGGCTGTTGACCCCGGCGCTGGTCTGCTCCGTCACGGCCGACAGTTGCTCGGCGGCGCTGGCGATCTGGGTGACGCCGTCGCTGATGCCGCCGATCAATTCGCGCAGGCCTACGGTCATGCTTTGCATGGCGCGTTGCAACTGGCCGAGTTCGTCCTGGCGCAGCGAGTTGAGGTTGTGACTCAGGTCGCCCGAGGCGACCTGCTCGGCGACCTTGAGGGTCTGGTTCAGCGGGATGACGATCTGACGGGTGATGGCCCAGGCGGCGACCATGCCGAAGATCAGCGCCAGGGCGGTCGCCAGCAGCAACAGGTTCTTGGCCTGCGCAGCATCGGTATCACGCACCACGGTTTGGGAGACGGTGAGTTTGTCGCTGTTGCCCAACAGGATATCGCCCTGGGCGGTCATGACGACCAAGGCGGCTGCGCTGGCTGTTTGAGAATCACGGTATTGGCTGACGGCGGCACGGTAGGCCTGCAACGACACACCGGCCTCTTGCAGGTTGGCCTGGTACGGCTCGGGCAATTGGCCTTGCAGCTCAGTGATTTTCTTCAGGGCGTTGTCGATGGCGTCGAGCGCGGGCTGTTCAGCGTCGGTCTTGCCGCTGTAGGTGTAGCCGCGGACCTGGAAGCGCGATTGCTGGATCAACTTGCTCAGGTCGACCACGCTATTGAACTGGGTGACGCTGTCGCCTTGCAACAGGGCTTTTTCAATCTCGTTGATCTTGGCCACGGCGTTGTCGGCGGTGTCACCGAGCTTGCTGCGTGCGCCTTCACGCTTGAGGCCGGCCTGCACCATGGCGCCGAAGGCTTTTTTGTATTGGTTGAGGGCGTCCAGTTGCTGTTCAACCAGAGCCTTGTCGTCGGGTTGCTCGATCAGGGTTTCGGCGGTTTTCAGGCCGCTGTCCAGCTTGGCTATCAGGTCGTTGACGGCGCCTGTGCCTTGCTCGCCGCGACGGGTCTCGAAGTCCAGGCGCGCCAGGCGCAGGTCCTTGGTCAGGCCGTTGAGGCTGGAGATAAAGCCCAGTTTATCGCCGCGACTGGTCACATCGCCCAGGCCGGTCCAACCGGTGAAGGTGATCAACAGCGTCAGGATCAACACCAAGCCAAAGCCAATGGCCAGCTTTCGATTGACGCTCACATTCCCCAGTTTTTCGGCTAACAGACGATACATGCTGCAATCTCCTTTGGAACAAGGCTTGGACTTATTCAAAGGTTATCGGCTGCGTAGGAAGATTCTGTAGCGACAGAGATTCACTGTGGGAGCGGGCTTGCCCGCGATAGCGGTGCATCAGTCACAGGTCGGCTGGCTGATACACCGCTATCGCAGGCAAGCCAGCTCCCACACAAGCTGGCTCCCACAGGGTTCGATGGGTGGTTAGAAGAGGCGGGCGAGCAGGGCGGTGACGGCGGTTTCGACGCGCAGGATGCGTGCGCCAAGCTGCACCGGTTGCAGGCCGGCCTTGGCCAGCAGGTCGACTTCGTAGGGGATCCATCCGCCTTCCGGGCCGATGGCCAGGGTGACCGGCTCGTCCAGCCCACGCGGGCACGCCGGGTAGTCGCCCGGGTGGCCGATCAGCCCCAGGGTGCCTTCGGCCATGGCCGGCAGGCGGTCCTCGACGAACGGCTTGAAGCGCTTTTCGATGATGATCTCGGGCAGCACCGTGTCGCGTGCCTGTTCCAGGCCGAGGATCAGTTGCTCACGGATCGCCTCGGGCTCCAGGAACGGGGTCTGCCAGAAGCTCTTCTCGACGCGATAGCTGTTGACCAGCACCACTTTCGGCACGCCCATGGCGGCCACGGTCTGCAGCACCCGACGCAGCATCTTCGGGCGCGGCAGGGCCAGCAGCAGGGTCAAGGGCAGTTTGGCGGGCGGCGGTTGGTCGAAGCTCACTTGCAGTTCGGCTTCGCCGGCGTCCAGGCGCAGCAACTGGGCATTGCCCATCAACCCGCCAATGCGGCCGACGCGCAGGCTGTCGCCGACGGCCGCACGGTGGACTTCCTGCATGTGCACCAGGCGCCGGTCACGCAGCACCACACGGTCGGCCGCAATGAAGTCGGCCTCTTCCAGTAACAGCAGGTTCACGGCTGGGTCGCTGGCGGCTGGTCGTCGTCGGCAGGCTGGTCATCCGGGTGGTCGCCACGCTTGCTGATCAGGCTGCCGAACAGGATGCCGATCTCGAACAGCATCCACATCGGCACGGCCAGCAACGTCTGCGAGAAGATGTCCGGCGGCGTGAGGATCATGCCGACCACGAAGCAGCCGATGATCACGTACGGGCGGATCTTCTTCAGGTACTTGACGTCGACCACGCCGATCCACACCAGCAGCACCACGGCCACGGGGATTTCGAAGGCCACGCCAAAGGCGAAGAACAGCGTCATCACGAAGTCGAGGTAGCTGGTGATGTCGGTCATCATTTCCACGCCGGCCGGGGTGGCCGCGGCGAAGAACTTGAAGATCAACGGGAACACCAGGAAGTAGGCGAACGCCATGCCGGTGTAGAACAGCAGGATGCTCGACACCAGCAGCGGCACCGCGATGCGCTTCTCATGCTTGTACAGGCCCGGCGCGATAAAGCCCCAGATCTGGTGCAGGATCACCGGGATCGCCAGGAACAGCGACACCATCATGGTCAGCTTCAACGGCGTGAGGAACGGCGAGGACACGTCGGTGGCGATCATCGTCGCGCCAGCCGGCAGGTACTGGCGTAACGGCGTGGAGACGAAGGTGTAGATCTGCTGGGTAAAGGCGAACAGCCCGGCAAAGATGATGAAGATCGCCGCTACACAGCGCAGCAGGCGGGTACGCAGCTCGGTGAGGTGCGAGACCAGCGGCATGTGCTGGTCGTTTTCCGGTTTATCAGCGCTCATGGGGCTCGCGGCGGCAATGTAGGGTCATGGGGAGCGGGCGCCGCGACGGGCGCCGGCGCAGGCTCAGTGGGGCTGTGGGCGGCCGGTGCCGGGGCGGGTTCCACCACGGGTGGCACCTGGGCTACGGGCGGCGGCGCGATGCTTTGCTCGGCCACAGGTTCGGCCGGTTTGGCAGGCTCCTGCACCGGGGAGAGAATCTTGCGCGCTTCCTGCTCCAACGAAAGGATGTGCTCGTTGTGCAGTTGGCGACGAATCTCGTCGGCGCCGATTTCCCGTTCAACTTCCTGTTTGATGGCGTTGAAACTGCGTTTCAGGCGCCCGATCCACAGGCCGGCCGTGCGCGCGGCGCCGGGCAGGCGTTCCGGCCCCAGCACCAGCAGGGCAACAAGGCCGACGAGGAGCAGTTCAGAGAAGCTGATACCAAACATTAGTCAGTGCTCACGAGTCTTTGCGGGTCGGCTCTTCGACTTTCTCAGCCTGCACGTCGAAAGTACGACGCTCGGTGATCGGCTGGGTGGCCTGCGGGTGCACAGGTTGCGCCGGTGGAACCGGGTTGGCGGCCGGGTCGGCAGGCTTCTCGTCGTCGTTCATGGCTTTACGGAAGCCCTTGATCGACTCGCCCACGTCAGTGCCCAGGTTCTTGAGTTTCTTGGTGCCGAACACCAGTACCACCACCACCAGAATGACGATCCAGTGTTTCCAGTCAAAAATGCCCATGCTGCAATTCCTCTGTGAAAGTTATTCAGGCGGACGGGCGCGAGGCCTTTTCGGCATGCCCGGACAAGCCGAAGCGACGGTCCAGTTCATCCAGCACTGCCTGCGGATGCTGCCCCAGTTGGGCGAGCATGACCAGGCTGTGGAACCACAAATCAGCGGTTTCGTAGATCACATCGCTGCAGTCG
The DNA here is from genome assembly GCF_054058375.1 of Pseudomonas sp. TE24901. Lineage (NCBI taxonomy): Bacteria > Pseudomonadati > Pseudomonadota > Gammaproteobacteria > Pseudomonadales > Pseudomonadaceae > Pseudomonas > Pseudomonas sp. TE24901. The sequence goes on along the minus strand of NZ_JBSSAF010000003.1, from coordinate 350,880 downwards.
CCGCTGATTTGCGCGTCCTTGGCGGCGATGATGGTCTCGACGGATTCTTCGCCGAGCTTTTCCAGGATCTTGTTCAAGCCCTTGTGATACAGGCTGGCGACATAGGAGCTGTCGGCGTCCGCGCCTTTGCGGTCTTCCAGCACCTGGGCCACGCGGTTCAGGGTATCGCTCATGTTCAGTGTCCTGCCGAGTAGATGGCGTGCGGGTCTTTGAGCACCGGCTCGACGGTCTTCCATTCGCCGTTTTCGAACACGCGATAGAAGCAGCTGTGACGGCCAGTGTGGCAAGCGATGTCGCCGATCTGCTCGACCATCAGGATCACCACGTCGGCGTCGCAGTCCAGGCGCATCTCGTGCAGGGTCTGCACGTGCCCGGACTCTTCGCCCTTGCGCCACAGTTTGCCACGCGAGCGTGACCAGTAGATGGCGCGCTGCTCAGCGGCGGTAAGGCTCAGGGCCTCGCGGTTCATCCAGGCCATCATCAGCACGCGCCCGGTCTTGTAGTCCTGGGCAATGGCCGGCACCAGGCCGTCACTGTCCCACTTGATCTCGTCCAGCCAGTCTTTCATGTTCGGCTCCGGCAATTTGCGACAGTGTATAACCGGATTGGCTATCGACGCACGATCAGATAAACACCCACGGCGACCATGATGCCGGCCGGCCAGTGGCCCAATTCGTTCAGCGGCCCGCCGAGGGCGAGTACTGCGCCACCCACCAGGTGCGCGGCGCCCAGCAGGCGCAGGAACCAGTCGTCCTTGCGACGGTGCCACGGCGGCGCGGGGTCCTTGGCGTGGGGCTGGGACATGCGCTCCAGCAGGTCGCGGGTCATGTTGGCCAGGTGCGGCAGCTGTTCGAACTGGCTGTGCAGGTTGCCGATCAGGGTTTTCGGGCTGACCCGCTCGCGCATCCAGCGTTCGAGGAACGGCTGGGCGGTGTTCCACAGGTCGAGGTCCGGGTAGAGCTGGCGGCCCAGGCCTTCGATGTTCAGCAAGGTTTTCTGCAGCAATACCAACTGCGGCTGCACTTCCATGTTGAAGCGTCGTGCGGTCTGGAACAGGCGCATCAACACCTGGCCGAAAGAAATATCTTTTAACGGTTTTTCAAAGATCGGCTCGCACACGGTGCGGATCGCCGCTTCGAATTCGTTGAGCTTGGTTTCGGCCGGCACCCAGCCCGAATCGATGTGCAACTGCGCCACGCGACGGTAGTCGCGCTTGAAGAAGGCGAACAGGTTGCGGGCCAGGTAATCCTGGTCTTCCGGGGTCAGGCTGCCGACGATGCCGCAGTCGATTGCAATGTACTGCGGGCTCCACGGGTTCACGGTGCTGACGAAGATGTTGCCCGGGTGCATGTCGGCGTGGAAGAAACTGTCGCGGAACACCTGGGTGAAGAAGATCTCCACGCCGCGCTCGGCAAGCATCTTCATGTCGGTGCGTTGGTCGGCCAGGGTGGCGAGGTCGGTGACTTGCACGCCGTAGATGCGCTCCATCACCAGCACCTTGGGGCGGCACCAGTCCCAATACACTTGGGGCACGTACAGCAGCGGCGAACCGTCGAAGTTGCGCTTGAGCTGGCTCGCGTTGGCGGCTTCGCGCAGCAGGTCGAGTTCGTCGTAGATGGTTTTTTCGTAGTCGGCGACCACGTCCACCGGGTGCAGCAGGCGGGCATCGGCGCTGAAGCGCTCAGCGGCGCGGGCGAGGATGAACAACCATGCCAGGTCCTGGCCGATGATCGGCTTGAGGCCCGGGCGAATCACCTTCACCACTACCTCTTCGCCGGTTTTCAGCTGGGCGGCGTGGACCTGCGCCACGGAGGCGGAAGCCAATGGGTCGACATCGAAGCGGCTGAAGACGTCACTGATCTTCTTGCCCAATTGCTCTTCGATCAATTTCATCGACTGCTGGGAATCGAACGGCGGCACGCGGTCCTGCAGCAGCATCAGCTCGTCGGCGATGTCTTCGGGCAGCAGGTCGCGGCGGGTCGAGAGGATCTGCCCGAACTTGATGAAGATCGGCCCCAGGTCCTGCAGCGCCAGGCGCAGGCGTGCGCCCCGGCTCAGCTCCAGCGGCTTGCGCGGGAACCAGCGCCACGGCAGCACATAGCGCACCGCCAGCAGGAACCACGGCAGGGGCAGGGCGAACAGCAGGTCATCGAGGCGGTAGCGGATTACGACGCGCTGGATACGAAACAGACGGCGGACGGCGAGCAGCTTCATGCGTTATCGCTTGGATCAAGGGAACGGCTCAGGCGTTCGAAGCGGGCCTCGAGGCGTTCCAGGTCGATTTTGGCCTTGTCGAGTTCACGAAAGCGCGCTTGCGCTTCCCGTTCTCCGACCAGGGTGCGCGATTCTTCGCTCAGGTATTCGGCGAGGTTCTGGTTGAGGCTGGCGAACCCTTGTTGGTACCAGCGCGTGCGGCTGCGCAGGTGCCCGCTGATCAACTGGGTGGCCACGGGGCCGATCCAGCGCGACAGTTCGTATTCCCAGTCCAGTTCCAGGTCTTGCAGCACGGCGGCCAGGTCCATCAGCACCGAACTGTCACCTTCGAGCTCCACCTCGGCGCTGTGCAGGATGGCAGTCTTGTTGCGGCTCAGGGCCAGGTGCAGCAGGCTCGATGCTGGCGCACGCAGGGTGCAGTCGGCGTCGGCAGCCCAGTCGCTGGCGAGCAGCAGGCCTTCATCGCTGGGCAGGATAAACAGCTGCAAGGCGGGGCTCGTGCAGTCGACGGCAATGATCTTGCCGTTCAAGTGCGCGAGCCGCGCCAGGGCGGTGCTGTCCAGGCGCAGCACACGGTTGATACCGTGCTCGACGCTGGCGAGAAGGCCTGCGAACAGCATCAGGGCTTGATGCCGCGGTGCAGGGCAACGATGCCCGAGGTCATGTTGTGGTAGGTCACGCGGTCGAAGCCGGCTTCTACCATCATCGACTTCAGGGTTTCCTGGTCGGGGTGCATGCGGATCGATTCGGCCAGGTAGCGGTAGCTCTCGGCGTCATTGGTGATCAGCTTGCCCATCAGCGGCATGAAGGCGAAGGAGTAGGTGTCGTAGACCTTGGACATCAGCGCGTTGGTCGGCTTGGAGAACTCCAGCACCAACAGGCGGCCGCCCGGCTTGAGCACGCGCAGCATCGAGCGGATCGCGTCTTCCTTGTGGGTCACGTTGCGCAGGCCGAAGGCAATGGTCACGCAATCGAAATGGTTGTCCGGGAACGGCAGCTTCTCAGCGTCGGCCTGGACGAACTCGATATTGCCGGCCACGCCTTTATCCAGCAGGCGGTCGCGACCGACCTTGAGCATCGAGCCGTTGATGTCTGCCAGCACGACCTGACCGGTAGGGCCCACCAGCTTGGAAAACTTGGCGGCCAGGTCGCCCGTGCCGCCGGCGATGTCCAGCACGCGGTTGCCGGCGCGCACACCCGACAGCTCGATAGTGAAGCGCTTCCACAGGCGGTGCATGCCGCCCGACAGCACGTCGTTCATCAGGTCGTACTTGGCCGCGACGGAGTGGAACACCTCAGCGACTTTTTCCGCTTTCTGGCTTTCCGGAACGTTCTTGAAGCCGAAGTGAGTGGTGGGTTCGGCATCGCTGCCTTTGCGCTGGTCAGTCATATCGCTGTCACCAAAAGAGAATGCGGGACATGATAATCCCCACGACCTGCTTTGTCTTGGCAAGGCTCACTACAGCCATCGGGGTAAGATAGGCGGCGACCGAGACCTTTTGCCGCATGGCAGGTATCCATACCGTTATAAAAGAGGAGTCATTGCAATGGCCCGTATTACCGTTGAGCGTGCACATACCCTGGGTAAAGAAGGCGCGCGGGCAAAAGCCGACAAGTTGGCAGGCAAACTCAAGGAACAATATGGCCTGGAGTCCACATGGTCTGGCGATACCTTGAACCTCAAGCGTTCAGGCGTTAAAGGCACCGTGTCGGTGGCCGAGGACTCCCTGCGTATTGATGTGGAACTGGGCCTGTTGATGTCGGCCATGAGTGGCACTATCAAGTCCGAAATCGAGAAAGCCCTGGATAAGGCACTGGCCTGATCCGGGTCTTCTTAGGGTGCCGATTCTAATTTTTCTGCCTACTTTGTGCCCAAGCCCTCAACTCCTGCGGGCCGTTCCTCAACCCTTTTTTGCGTGAGGTGTGTCATGGCCAAAGTTATTTTGAAGAAAAAAATCGACGTTCAGTCCACCGCCCTGAGTGACGTTAAACGCTATGCCCGCAAGATCTGGTTGGCGGGTCTTGGCGCCTATGCCAAGGTCGGCAGCGAAGGCAGCGAGTACTTCAAAGAGCTGGTCAAGAAGGGTCAACATGTTGAAAGTAAAGGTAAAAAAGTTGTGGTTGAACAACTTGATGCCGCCAACAGTCAGATTGACCAAGTAAAGAGTAATGTCTCAAGCGTCAAAGGCCTGGTTGAAGTTCAACTGGATAAAGTTGAAAAAGCTTTTGACATACGCGTTGCAAGTGCCTTGAATCGGATCGGCATTGCGTCTAAACATGACGTGGAGACACTCTCTGCTAAGCTCGAAGAGCTGACGACATTGCTAGAACGTGTCGCGCGTAAACACTAAGGAGACATCGGGATGGCTGTTAAAAAGACTACTCAGAAAGAAGGCAGCTCGTGGGTCGGGGAAGTTGAAAAATATTCCCGTAAGATCTGGCTTGCTGGTTTAGGCGTGTACTCGAAGGCTAGCATTGGTGAAGGCAAAAAACTCTTCGAGTCTTTGGTCAAGGACGGTGAGAAAGCCGAGAAGTTGACCAAAAGCACAGTCGGTAAAACAGTTGAAGCGGCCAAGGCAACTGCCGGTTCCGCCAAGTCGGGTATTTCTGACACCTGGGGCAAGTTGGAAGAAACTTTCGACAAACGCCTCAACAGTGCGATTTCGCGACTGGGCGTACCCAGCAAGGCAGAGCTGAAGGCACTGCACAGCAAGGTCGACACGTTGACCAAGCAAATCGAAAAGCTCACCGGCGCCAAAGTGGCCCCTGTGAAAACGGCTGCCGCCAAACCTGCTGCCAAGCCGGCCGCTAAAACCGCAGCGGCCAAGCCCGCAGCGAAAACTGCAGCCAAGCCTCTGGTAAAAGCTGCTGCCAAACCGGCTGCAAAACCTGCGGCCAAGGCACCCGCCAAAGCCGCCGCTAAACCGGCTGCCAAGCCTGCGGCTAAAACAGCAGCGGCAAAACCGGCTGCCAAGCCTGCCGCTAAACCCGTGGCCGCTAAAGCCGCTGCCAAGCCGGCGGCTAAACCTGCCGCCAAGGCCGCTGCAAAACCGGCCGCCAAGCCAGCAGCTAAAACCGCAGCCGCTAAACCTGCTGCCAAGCCCGCTGCTGCGAAACCTGCAGCCAAGCCGGCCGCCGCGAAACCGGCTGCTAAACCTGCGGCCGCCAAGCCTGCGGCAAAACCAGCCGCCGCGAAGAAGCCAGCGGTAGCGAAAAAACCAGCAGCGGCCAAGCCTGCTGTTGCGGCCAAGCCAGCAACTGCGGCACCTGCCGCTTCCACAGCCAACTCGGTGTCCGCACCGACCCCTGCTGCTGTGACCCCGACTGCATCGCCGGCAACCCCGACGCCATCCAGTCAGTCCTGATTTTTTCAGGACACACAAAAAATGCCCGGCCTGTGAAGGTCGGGCATTTTTTATGGTGGTGCTTTCAATGACGCAACACATCCAACAGTGTGAGGGCTTTTGTGGCGAGGGAGCTTGCTCCCGCTTGATCGCGCAGCGGTCGCCGGTTTTTTGGGCGAACTTCGCACCCCGGCGCAAGCAAGCTTGCTCACTACAATAAACGCTCCTGCTTTTTAGACGGAGTCATCCAGGTATTTGAGTGCGAATTTCTCGGTCGCCAGCCGTGCCGGCAACAATAAGTGCGGCGCCACCAGCATCACGATCTGGTAGACCACCACCCGTATCTCACCTTCACGGTCGAGAATCCGCTGGTAGTCCAGCGAAAACAGCAGGGTCAGGGTGATCTGCTCCACCAGTTGCCCCAGTGCCTGGGTACCACTGACCAATTGCCCCGACGTCTTCAACCGTGCCAACAGCGACGCCAGGGTGCGTTTGAGTGCCGTGAGCAGGTTGCGAATGCCTTTGGCCAGTTTCGGCAGGCGCCCCGCGAGGTTCGACAGGTCCTGGAACAGAAACCGGTAATGGGCCATGCGCTCGACGATCAGGTGCAGGAATAGCCAGTAATCCTCGGCCTCCAGCTGCGCGTCAGCGGGTGGGTCGAGCAGGGGTGCCAGTTCGTTTTGAAAGCGCTCGAACAACCCAAGCACCAAGGGCTCCTTGCCATGGAAGTGGTAGTAGAGGTTGCCGGGGCTGATCCCCATTTCATTGGCCACCTCCATGGTCGACACGTTCGGCTCGCCCTTCTGGTTGAACAACTGCAGGGCACATTCAAGGATACGGTCGCGGGTCTTCATCCAGTCTTCTTAATGTGATCGTTGAGTTCAGCGCACACGCACGTAGGTGCCCGGCGCTGCTTCCATCGGTGGGTAGTTCTGGTTGCCCAGGGCGGTGAGGGTTTCGCGCTGAACGCCGGAGCGCTGCTGCACCCATTCCAGCCACTGCGGCCACCAGCTGCCTTCGACGTGGTTGGCGTCGTAGTACCAGGCGCGCGGGTCACTGCTCAGCTTGGGGTTCTCGACGTAGTTGGCCTTGGGGTTGCCCGGCGGGTTGAGGATGCTCTGGATATGCCCGCTGTTGGACAGCACGAAGCGCCGCTCACCCCCCAGCAACTGGGTGGAGCGGTACACCGCGTCCCACGGCGTGATGTGGTCGTTGATCCCGGCCACGCTGAAGCTGTCCACCGTGACCTTCTGCAAGTCGATGGGCGTGCCGCACACCTCCAGGCCGCCGGGATGGCTCAGCGGGTTGTGCTTGAAGAAATCCAGCAGGTCGCCGTGCAGCGCGGCGGGCAAGCGCGTGTTGTCGTTATTCCAGTACAGGATGTCGAAGGCTGGCGGTTCCTTGCCCAGCAGGTAGTTGTTGATCCAGTAGTTCCAGATCAGGTCATTGGGGCGCATCCAGGCGAACACCTTCGCCATGTCGCGGCCGTCCAGCACGCCTTGCTGGTAAGAGCGGCGCTTGGCCGCTTCCAGGGTTTGTTCATCGGCAAACAGCGTGGCGGGGCTGTCGATCTGGCTGTCGAGCAGGCTCACCAGGTAGGTGGCGCTGGAGATGCGCCGCAACTGGCGCTTGGCTTGCAGGTGGCCTTGCAGGGCGGCGATGCTCAGGCCACCGGCGCAGGCGCCCATCAGGTTGACCTCCCTTGCACCGGTGATCGCCCGGCAGACGTTGAGGGCTTCTTCCAGCGCCGCAACGTAGGTGGACAACCCCCATTCGCGATGGCGCACGTCCGGATTGCGCCAACTGACCATAAAGGTCTGCAGGCCGTTCTTGAGGGCGTACTGCACAAAGCTGTTGGCGGGGCTGAGGTCGAAAATGTAGTACTTGTTGATTTGCGGCGGCACCACCAGCAGCGGCTTGGCGTACTGCTTTTCGCTCATGGGCTTGTACTGGATCAGCTCCAGCAGCTCGTTGCGAAACACCACCGAACCCGGCGTGGTGGCGACCGTCTTGCCCACTTCGAACGCGTGCTTGCTCACCTGGCGCGGCAGGCCATTGTTGTGCAGCAGGTCCTCGAACAGGTTCGTCACACCGCGCACCACGCTGTTGCCCCCGGAGTTGAGCAGCTCCTTGACGGCCAGCGGGTTGAGCAGGGTGTTGGAAGGGGAGACGGCGTCGTTGAGCAGCGAGAAGGCAAAGTGCGCGCGAGCCCGGTCATCGGCGCTCAACGCGCTGTCGTCGATCCAGTGGCGCGTCTGCTTTTGCCAGCTCAGGTAGGCTTGCAGGCTGCGCCGATAGAGCGGGTTGAGCTTCCAGGTGGGGTCGCTGAAACGGCTGTCATTGGGGTTGGGCTCATGCACCGTCTCACCCAGCAGCACGCGGCCCAGCTGGCTGCTCAGTGCCCAGGCATGACGAACGGTATGCACCGGGTTGCGCAGGCCGTGGGCGGCAACGCTGCGCAGCGTCGACAGCAGGTCCCGACCGCGCAGGCCGGTGATCGCGTTTTGCGCATTGATGAACACGGCAGGGGTGGGCGCCGGGTTCGTCACGGGTCTTTCTCGCATGAGCCAACACTCCTTCGTCAAGCCATCAAACAGGCACGCCAATTCAGAACCATAGTCGGTTCCTGGCAAGTTGCGCGGCGGTGTGGTCCTTACACCGCAGGTCGCGGATGAATCACCGCGCGCAGGCGCTCCTCCTCGAGAAATTTCATGATGATCGGCGCCACGGCTTCGGCCCGGGTGATCAAGAACAGGTGGCCATCGTCGATGATGTGCAACTGTGCGTTGGGAATGCGCCAGGCCAGCATGCGCATGTTGATCAGCGGGATCAGCGGGTCGTCATCCCCCGCCAGCACCAGGGTGGGTTGGCGGATCTTGTGCAGCCAGTGGATGCTGGTCCAGCCCAGCCCGGCGAACAGTTGCCAGTAGTAACCCAGCTTGCCCGCCGAACGTACTTTGCTGGCATGTTCTGCGGCCAGTTTCGAATCGCGGCGGAACGAGCCGCCATAAATCATCGGGGCAATGCGCACTACATGGGACGGCTGGATGTAACGGCGCGGGCTGGCCATCAGCCACAGCACTTTGGGTTTGCCCGGCACCATCACCGCACCCGCCGCCGTGGCCGCCAGGATCAGCTTCTTGCAACGCTCCGGGTAGTCGTAGGCGAACTGCTGCGCCAACGCGCCGCCCCAGGACACGCCCACCGCGTTCACCTGGCCATAGTCCAGGTAGTCGAGCATGCGTGCAGTGAGCTTGGCCAGGCCGGGAAAGCGATAGGGACGGTTGGGCGTGGATGAGCCACCCACGCCGGGCACATCGAAGGCGATCACTTCCAGGTCCGGGTCCAGGGCCTGGACGAACGGAAACACCAGCTCAAGGTTGGCGCCGATGCCGTTGAAGATCAGCAAGGGCGTCAAGTGAGGCTTGCCCGGGCGCACCGCCGTGCGGATGGTTTGGCCATCCAGGTCGATGGTACGGAAGATGAACGGTTGCGGCATGCTCAAGCCCTGTGAAGTGTTACAGCCGGAATGTGGTCGAAATGTGGGTGCGGGCTTGCTCGCGAAAGCGGTGTATCAGTATCAGGTGTGCTAGCTGGCACACTGCATTCGCGAGCAAGCCCGCTCCCACATTTGGTCCCATTTCAATCACAAAAATATGTGTGGCTTAGCGTTCATGCACATAAGTACCCGGCGCTGCTTCTGCTGCGGCGTAAGTTTTATTTCCTAGCGAAGTCGGCGCTTTCTTCAGCTTGCCCGCCCGTTCCGCCTGCCACGCCTGCCAGTGCAGCCACCAGGAATCGGTGTGCTTGGTGGCGTTTTCCTGCCACTCCAATGCACTGCACGCCAGGCCGTCACTGGTCTGGTAGCGCGCCTTGGGGTTGCCGGGCGGGTTGAGGATGCTCTGGATATGCCCGCTGCTCGACAGCACGAACTCCACCTTGCCACCAAACAACTGCGCCGACTTGTAGCAGGACTGCCATGGCGTGATGTGGTCGTTGGTGCCGGCCAGTGAGTAGATATCGGCAGTGACCTGCTTGAGATCGATGGGCGTGCCGCACACTTCCAGGGCGTTGGCGCGCACCAGCGGGTTGTTCTTGAACAGTTCGATCAGATCGCCGTGGAACGCGGCCGGCAGGCGGGTGGTGTCGTTGTTCCAGAACAGGATGTCAAACACCGGTGGTTCGTTGCCCAACAGGTAATTGTTGACCCAGTAGTTCCAGATCAGGTCGTTGGGGCGCATCCAGGCGAACACCTTGGCCATGTCGCGGCCTTCCAGCACGCCGGCCTGGTAGGAATGGCGCTTGGCGGCCTCAAGGGTTTGCTCGTCGACGAACAGCGCCACCTGGGTGTCCAGGGTGGTGTCCAGCACGCTGACCATCAGGGTCAGGGCGTTGACCTTCTTCTCCCCCAGCGCGGCGTAGTGGCCCAGCAACGCGGTGCAGGTGATGCCACCCGAGCAGGCGCCGAGCATGTTGATGTCTTTGCTGCCGGTGATTGCCGTGACCACATCCACCGCTTCCTTGAGCGCTTCGATGTAGGTCGACAGGCCCCACTCGCGCTGGGCCTTGGTCGGGTTGCGCCAGCTCACGATAAAGGTCTGCTGGCCATTGCGCAGGCAGAAGCGCGCCAGGCTCTTGTCCGGGCTCAGGTCGAATACGTAGAACTTGTTGATCTGCGGCGGCACCACCAGCAGGGGGCGCTCGTGCACCTGTTCGGTGATCGGCTTGTACTGGATCAGCTCCAGCACGTCGTTGCGAAACACCACCGCGCCTTCGGTAGTGCCCAGGGTCTTGCCCACTTCAAAGGCGCCCATGTTGACCTGGCTCGGCATGCCGCCGTTGTGCACCAGGTCCTTGGCCAGGTGGGAGAGGCCATCGAGCAGGCTCTTGCCACCGGTTTCAAAGAAGCGTTTGACCGCTGCCGGGTTGGCCGCGCTGTTGGTAGGGGCCATGGCTTCGGTCATCAGGTTGATCACGAAGTGACCACGGCTGATGTCCTGTTCCGACAGGTTGCTGTCGCCGATCCAGTCGTGCAGCTCCTTGCGCCATGCCAGGTAGGTCTGCAAATAACGTTTGTAGAGCGGGTTCTGGCTCCAGGCCGGGTCATGGAAACGACGGTCGTCGTGTTCCGGCACCAGCTGGGATTTGCCGAACATCACGTTCTTCAATTCGACGCCAAAGTGGGCGACGTGCTTGACGCTGTGCAACGGTTGCTTGATGGCTTGGGTCAGCACCATCTTCGCCGAGGCGAGCAAATCCTTTTTCCGTAACGCGATGATCGGGTTCAGCCCCAGGGTGTTTTCCGAGGCCTGGCGTTTCAAGTCATCGTTGTTCTTGTTACTCATCTACGACGCTCCATTGTCCGAAAGACGAGTACCGGGTACCGCTGTGCACCAGGTTTCGATACACAACACAAGCCAGGTACGCGACTCGGGTGACCGTTGATACCGCATCGTCAAATGCAGGGAACTTGCCAGTTCCATTGGTTACCCGAGTTTAATTTTTTTCGCAAGCGGGCCAGTCATTGGCCGCGCGACAGGGCATTCAAGCAGATGAAATTAGAAAATGCTCTCTAAAGAGCAAGAGGCGTGTGCTAGAGCATCAGCCGCACGACCGACTCGCTCGGGTCGCGGGTTTTTCCAGCCGCTTTGAGTTCGGCCAGGTAATCGGCCCACAGCGCGTCCTGACGCACGGCCAGTTGGTAAAGGTAGTCCCAAGTGAACAGCCCGCTGTCATGCCCGTCGTCGAAGGTCAATTTCAGTGCGTACTGACCGGCCGGTTCTATCTTGGTCAACCGTACGTTGAGCTTGCCGAATTGCAGGATGGGTTTGCCATGACCCTGGACCTCGGCGGAAGGCGAGTGGGTGCGCAGCAGTTCGGCGGAGAGTTGATACACCTCGTCGGGCCCGTAGGTGAGGCCGAGGGTGTTGGAGGTTTTGTGCAGGTTTACGGCAGTGGGGAATTTCGACATTGGAGAACCGCCCAGAGATAGTCCTGAAGGGACCGGCTTTAAACTGTGGGAGCGGGCTTGCTCGCGAATACGGTGTGTCAGTCAGCACATCTGGCACTGATACACCGCATTCGCGAGCAAGCCCGCTCCCACATTAAAGCAAAGCGGCCCTGCGTTAGCCTTACAGGATATAACGAGACAAGTCTTCGTTCTGCGCCAATTCGCCCAAGTGGCTGTTGACGTACTCAGCGTCGATCTTGATCACCTCGCCATTCTGCGCCCCAGCCAGGTCGCCGGCGCTGAAGGACACTTCCTCCAGCAGACGCTCCAGCAAGGTGTGCAAACGACGGGCACCGATGTTCTCAGTCTTCTCGTTGACCTGCCAGGCGATCTCCGCCAGGCGCTTGATACCGTCTGCCTGGAACTCGATGCCCAGGCCTTCGGTTTTCAGCAGCTCACGGTACTGCTCGGTGAGCGACGCGTGCGGCTCGCTGAGGATGCGCTCGAAGTCGCCCGGTGTCAGCGCCTTGAGTTCCACGCGAATCGGCAGGCGGCCTTGCAGCTCCGGCACCAGGTCGCTTGGCTTGCTCAGGTGGAAGGCACCCGAAGCAATGAACAGGATGTGGTCAGTCTTGACCATGCCCAGCTTGGTGTTCACGGTGCAGCCTTCGATCAGCGGCAGCAGGTCGCGTTGTACGCCCTCGCGGGACACATCGACGCCACCAGAGTTACCACGCTTGGCCACCTTGTCGATCTCGTCGATAAACACGATGCCGTGCTGCTCGACGGCTTCCAGGGCCTTGGCCTTGAGTTCTTCCTCATTGACCAGGCGCCCAGCTTCTTCGTCGCGCACCAGTTTCAGCGCATCCTTCACCTTGAGCTTGCGGCTTTTCTTCTTGCCCTTGCCCATGTTGCTGAACAGGTTTTGCAGCTGGCTGGTCATTTCTTCCATGCCAGGCGGTGCGGAAATATCGACGCTGGACGCTTCGGAGACTTCGATCTCGATCTCTTTGTCGTCCAACTGGCCTTCACGCAGGCGCTTGCGGAACAGTTGACGGGTGTTGGAATCCGAGGCTGGGGCGGCGTCTTCGTTGAAGCCCATGCGTGCCGGGGGCAGCAGGGCGTCAAGGATGCGTTCCTCGGCGGCGTCTTCGGCGCGGTGGCTGACCTTGGTCACTTCCTGTTCGCGCAGCATTTTCAAGGCGGCGTCGGCCAGATCACGGATGATCGACTCGACGTCACGGCCCACGTAGCCCACTTCGGTGAACTTGGTGGCTTCGACCTTGATGAACGGCGCGTTGGCCAGCTTGGCCAGGCGACGGGCGATCTCGGTTTTACCGACGCCGGTCGGGCCGATCATCAGGATGTTCTTGGGCGTCACTTCAACGCGCAGTTCTTCGGGCAGTTGCATCCGGCGCCAGCGGTTACGCAGCGCAATGGCTACGGCGCGCTTGGCATCGTCCTGGCCGATGATATGGCGATTAAGTTCATGGACGATTTCGCGGGGAGTCATGGACATAGTGTTTGGCGGCCTCAAGCCGAATAAGCCTTGGGGCTTACTCAGCGAGGTCCTGCTCCTCAATGGTCAGGTTGTGGTTGGTGAACACGCAGATATCGCCAGCGATACCCAGGGCGGTCTCGACGATTTCACGGGCCGACAGGTCGGTCTTCTTCAACAGTGCGCTGGCAGCCGCCTGGGCGTAGCCACCACCGGAACCCATGGCGATCAGGCCGTGTTCCGGCTCCACCACATCGCCGTTGCCGGTGATGATCAAGGACGCGTCTTTGTTGGCCACCGCCAACATAGCTTCCAGGCGGCTCAAGGAACGGTCGGTGCGCCATTCTTTGGCGAGCTCGACAGCGGCGCGAACGAGGTGGCCCTGGTGTTTTTCCAACTGGCCTTCGAAACGCTCGAACAGGGTGAAGGCGTCGGCGGTCGCGCCGGCAAAGCCTGCGAGCACCTGGCCGTGGTACAGGCGACGCACTTTCTTGGCGTTGCCTTTCATCACGGTATTACCCAGGGAAACCTGGCCGTCGCCGCCCATGACGACTTTGCCGTGGCGACGTACTGAAACGATGGTGGTCAAGGGGAGAGTCTCCACGCAGCGGGGCGAAAATGCCCTGATGAAAACTCATATGGGGGTGGCGGGGGGGATTTCAACTGTAAGGGAGGTATGCGGACGAGTGGTGTTTATAGGTCTTACACACTTTTGAGAACACCCTAAAACCAAATGTGGGAGCGGGCTTGCCTGCGATTGCGGTGTGTCAGTCACTGAAAATATTGACTGTTACACCGCAATCGCAGGCAAGCCCGCTCCCACATTTTTGTCCCGTGTTGAGCTTGTGTCAGCGGCTCTGGCGTTGTTGTAACAACAGGTTGCTAAAGCCGGCGCCAGCCAGTTGCTTCTGCGCCACGGTCAGTTGCTCACGGTTGCTGAACGGCCCCACCAGCACGCGATACCAGGTCGCATCCTTCACCGTGCCGGACTCAACCGACACCGCCTGGCCCAACAGAATGATCTGCGCACGCACGCGGTCCGCGTCCGCCTGTTTCGGGAACGAGCCCGCCTGCAGGAAGAACTTGGTCACCGGCGCGGCCTTGGTGGTCGCCACCGGTGGCGGTGGCGGCGGGGTAATCCCGGCCAGCGCCGCCTGGGCACGCGCGGTATCGATTTTCGCGGCCTCCGCTGGTGTTACCGGCGTGGTCGGCACTTGTGGCGTCGGCAGGGTTTTCTCCGGCACGGCGTCAGGCGGCACGATCACTTCCGATTCCGGCAGCAGCGTGTAGAAGTCGTACTTCGGCTTCACCGGCGCTGTCGGGCTTGGCGCGGTCTTGTTGGCTTCGGCGATCTTCGTGGCCTTCTGCTGCTCTTGCTTGACCCGTTTGACGTCATCGCCCTTGCCCGGCTCCAGCTTCATCAGGATCACGACAAACGCACCGACCGCCAGGCCGATGGCCATCCACAACCAGCCTGGAATAGGCTTCTTCGCCGGGGCCTGGTAGCGGCTGGCGCCGCGCTTGGGTGCAGGTTTTTTCTTGGCAGCCAACTTACATACGCTCCAGAGTTTCCAGGCCCAACAGCTCCAGGCCTTGCTTGAGGGTCCGTCCAGCCAGTGCGGCAAGGCGCAGGCGACTTTGCTTCTGGGCTTCGTCGTCTGCGGTGAGGATCGGGCAGTTCTCGTAGAAACTGGAGAACAGGCCGGCGACTTCGTACAAGTAGGTGCACAGGATATGCGGCGTGCCCTTCTCGCCGACGCTGTTCAGCACTTCGCCGAATTGCGCCAGCTTGGCGGCCAGTTCCTGTTCGTGCGGGGCGTCCAGCACGATGTGGCCTTCCACTTCGCTGAAATCCTTGCCCAGCTTACGGAACACGCCGGCTACGCGGGTGTAGGCGTACAGCAGGTACGGCGCAGTGTTGCCTTCGAAGTTCAGCATCAGCTCGAAGTTGAAGCTGTAGTCGCTGGTGCGGTGCTTGGACAGGTCGGCGTATTTCACCGCGCCAATGCCCACCACGCGGGCGATGTTGCGCAGGTCGGCTTCGGCCAGCTCCGGGTTCTTTTCCTTCACCAGGTTGTAGGCGCGCTCCTGGGCTTCGTTCAGCAGGTCGATCAGCTTCACGGTGCCGCCGTCGCGGGTCTTGAACGGACGACCGTCGGCGCCGTTCATGGTGCCGAAGCCCATGTGCTCCATGTGCATCGGGTGGGTGATGAAGCCTGCGCGACGCGCCACCTCGAACACCTGCTGGAAGTGCAAGGCCTGGCGCTGGTCGACGAAGTACAGGGCGCGGTCGGCTTTGAGTACGCCGCTGCGGTAGCGCACGGCCGCCAGGTCGGTGGTGGCGTAGAGGTAGCCGCCATCGGCCTTGACGATGATCACCGGCAGCGGCTCGCCGTCGGCGGTCTTGAATTCTTCAAGGAATACGCACTGCGCGCCGTTGCTCTCGACCAGCAGGCCTTTGGCCTTGAGGTCGTTGACCACGTTGATCAGGTCATCGTTGTAGGCGCTTTCGCCCATTACGTCGGCCATGGTCAGCTTGACGTTGAGCAGCTCGTAGATTTCCTGGCAGTGGGACAGGGATATCTCACGGAAGCGGTTCCACAGTGCCAGGCACTCTTCGTCACCGGCTTGCAGCTTGACCACCAGGCCGCGGGCGCGGTCGGCGAATTCTTCGGACTCGTCGAAACGCTTCTTGGCGGCGCGGTAGAAATTCTCCAGGTCCGACAGCTCGTTGCTGGTGATCGGGTTTTCCTGCAGGTACGCCATCAGCATGCCGAACTGGGTGCCCCAGTCGCCCACGTGGTTCTGGCGGATCACGGTGTCGCCGAGGAACTCGAGAACACGGGCCACGCCGTCGCCAATGATGGTGGAGCGCAGGTGGCCCACGTGCATCTCTTTGGCCAGGTTGGGTGCCGACAGGTCAATGGCGACGCGTTCCAGCGGGCCGGCCTTGCGCACGCCGATCTGGGCGTCGGCCAGGGCCGCGTCCAGGCGCGAAGCCAGGGCCTGGGTGTTCTGGAAGAAGTTGATGAAGCCCGGGCCGGCGATTTCGGCCTTGGTGACGCTTTCGTCAGCCGGCAGGGCGGCGATGAGTTTTTCCGCCAGGTCACGCGGCTTCATACCAGCCGGCTTGGCCAGCATCATCGCGATGTTGCTGGCGAAGTCACCGTGGGTCTTGTCGCGGGTGTTCTCCACCTGGATCGCCGGCGTCAGGCCTTCAGGCAACACACCTTCGTTGACGAGTTGGGTGAGGGCTTGTTGGATCAGCTGGCGAATGGTGTCTTTCATGGTGTTCTCTTTCGACCGCAAGCGGCGGCGCGCGATGCGCAGGTGGAAAAACTGGGCATTATCCGTGGCGAGGGCGGGCTTGCCAACCGTTCAGACAGGTTGACGGACCTGCGGGCCTCATCGCGGGCAAGCCCGCTCCCACATTTAAGGTATTCACAATTCAAACTGTGGGAGCGGGCTTGCCCGCGATAGCAACCTATCTATCAATACAAATCTACCGGGTCCACATCCAACGACCATCGCACCTGCCGGCCGCTGGGCATTTGCTCCAGGGCAAGCAACCAGCTACTTAATAGGCGATGCAATGGCGCACGGGACGTTGCCTGCAAGAGTAGCTGAGCACGATAGCGCCCGGCGCGGCGTTCCATGGGGGCGGGCACCGGGCCGAGCAGCTCGATGCCCGTCAGGCCCAGCTCACCCAGCAAACCCTCGGCAGCGCTGCACGCCTCATCGAGGAAACCTTCAGCCTGCCCAGGCTTGTGCGCTTCGGCCCGCAACAGCGCCAAATGGGAAAACGGTGGCAGGCCCGCCGCACGCCGTTCACTCAGCGCCTGTTCGGCAAAGGCAAAGTAGCCTTGCTCTGTCAGCTGGATCAGCAGCGGATGGTCAGCCAAGTGCGTCTGGATAATCACTTTACCCGGCTCTTCGGCGCGCCCGGCTCTGCCTGCGACCTGCACGATCAACTGCGCCATGCGCTCGCTGGCGCGGAAGTCGCCGGAGAACAGTCCGCCATCAGCATCCAGGATCGACACCAGGGTCACCCGAGGGAAGTGGTGGCCTTTGGCGAGCATCTGCGTGCCGATCAGGATGCACGGCTGGCCCTTCTGGATGGTGGCGAACAGCTGGTTCATTGCGTCTTTGCGCGAGGTGCTGTCACGGTCGACCCGCAGCACCGGGTAGTCCGGGAACAGGATGCCCAGGCGCTCTTCGGCGCGCTCGGTGCCGGCGCCGACTGGCCGCAGGTCCACCTTGCCGCACTGCGGGCAGTGGCGCGGCACCCGCTCCACGTGGCCGCAATGGTGGCAGCGCAGTTCGCCATAACGCTGGTGCACGGTCATGCGCGCATCACAGCGCTCACACTCGGACATCCAGCCACAGTCATGGCACAGCAGCGTCGGCGCGAAGCCGCGGCGGTTGAGAAACACCAGCACTTGCTGGCCAGCCGCGAGGGTCTGGCCGATAGCCTGTTGCATCGGCCCGGAAATGCCGCTGTCCAGCGGGCGGCTTTTGACGTCCAGGCGCAGGAAACGCGGCTGCTTGGCGCCGCCGGCCCGTTCGTTGAGGCGTAGGAGTCCATAACGGCCGGTGTAGGCGTTGTGCAAGCTTTCAAGGGATGGCGTGGCCGAGCCCAGCACAATCGGGATGTCTTCCTGGCGCGCGCGCACCAAGGCCAGGTCGCGGGCGTGGTAACGCAGGCCTTCCTGCTGTTTATAGGAGCCGTCGTGCTCTTCGTCGATGATGATCAGCCCGGGGTTTTTCATCGGGGTGAACAGCGCCGAGCGGGTGCCGATGATGATGTCGGCCTCGCCGTCCCGGGCCGCCAGCCACGATTCCAGGCGCTCGCGGTCATTGACCGCCGAGTGCACCAGGGCGATGCGGGCATTGAAGCGTTGCTCGAAGCGCGCCAGGGTTTGCGGGCCCAGGTTGATTTCGGGGATCAGCACCAGCGCCTGCTTGCCGGCCTGCAAGGTTTCGCGGATCAGCTGCAAATACACTTCGGTCTTGCCGCTGCCGGTGACGCCGGCCAGCAGGAAGGCATGGAAGCTGTCGAAGCCTGCGCGAATCGCTTCATAGGCGGCGCGTTGCTCGGGGTTGAGCGGCAATTCCGGCTGGGCCAGCCAGTGGTCGTGGCGCGGGTCGGGGGCGTGCTTGCGGATTTCTACCTGCACCAGGCCCTTGGCCAACAGCAGGTCGAGGCTGTCTTTGCTCAGCATCAGCTTGCTCAGCAGTTGATGCGCCACGCCGTGCGGGTGCTGGGCCAGGGTCGCCAGGGCTTCACGCTGGCGCGGGGCGCGGGCGATGCGCGGGTCGTCGAGACGGGCGCCGGGCACCATTGACCAGAAGCGTTCCTGGCGCGCTTCAGCCAGCTCGCCCTGGCGCAGCAGCACCGGCAGCGCCCAGCTCAGGGTGTCGCCCAGGCTGTGCTGATAGTACTGGGCCGTCCACAGGCATAGCTTGAACAGGGCGGGCGGCAGCGGCGGGGTCGCGTCGAGCATGGCCAGCGCGGGCTTGAGCTTCTCGGCGGGCACTTCGCTGTGATCGGCGACTTCCACCAGGATGCCGATCATTTCCCGGCGCCCGAACGGCACGCGCACACGCATGCCCGGCTGCAACTGCGCCCGCGACACACCGGCCGGGGCCCGGTAATCGAACAGGCGGCGCAGGGGCGAAGGCAGGGCTAGGCGCAAAATGGCGTCGGGCACGCGGGGGTCTCATCTATAAAGGCAGGCGGTGGCGCAGGGGCGGGAGCCTAGCAGACCTGTGGTGGGGGTGTCCCGTCTCCGGTGCCGGAATTGGACCTTCAGAACACGGCTATCCATTGTGGGAGCGGGCTTGCTCGCGAAAGCGGTGTATCAGTCGCTGGAGATAGCGGCTGTTCTACCGTATTCGCGAGCAAGCCCGCTCCCACAGGGAAGTAGGGGTGCATAGGTATTTCTGATGAAAGGGGCTTATATGTGCGGAATCGGCCGGCACCGCCGCTTGCGCGTTTAAAAAGGTCTGGTAGAATCCGCGGCCTAATTACGTGCGGTATTCGACAATAGTGTCGAGTGGCGGCACGCTAGCCTGAGGAAGTGCCATGAAAGCCGATATCCATCCAGCGTACGAAACCATCGAAGTCACCTGCAGCTGCGGCAACAAGTTCGAAACCCGTTCGAACCTGTGCAAGCCACTGGGTACTGACGTATGCAACGAGTGCCACCCGTTCTACACCGGTAAGCAGAAGACTCTGGACACCGGCGGCCGTGTACAGCGCTTTGCTGACCGTTTCGGCGCTTTCGGTGCCAAAAAGGCCTAAGGCCGATCAATGTGGGAGGCCGATACGGTTTTTCCATGCTGATGAAAAAGGCGTCCCTGGTGGGCGCCTTTTTTGTGCCTGGGATTTGGCTGTCGGCCGCCCAGGCCCAGGTGTTTTGCCCCGCGCCGGCCAACGTGGCCAGGGTGGAGGTGCAGCGCGTGGTCGATGGCGACACGGTCCGCCTCAAGGACGGTCGCAGCGTGCGGATGATTGGCCTCAATACCCCCGAAACCGCCAAGAAAGGCCTCACTGACGAGCCTTATGCCGTCGCTGCCCGCCAGCACCTGCAAGCCTTGGTGCATGCCAGCGATGGCCAGCTAGGCATGGTGCCTGGGCGTGAGAGCAAAGACCGGTATGGCCGAACCCTGGCCCACCTCTATGGGGCTGACGGCGAAAACCTGGAAGCGCAGTTGCTGGCGCAGGGCCTGGGGTTCCAGGTGGGTGTGGCGCCCAACGTGGACCTCGTCACGTGCCAGCTGTTGGCCGAAAACAGTGCGCGCCAGGCACGGCTGGGGGTGTGGCGGCAGTCGCCCGTGCAGCCTGTCACCCAGCTCAGGCAATCCGGCTTTGCCTTGGTCAGCGGCCGGGTGAGCAAGATAGAACGCAATCGCGGCGGTATTTGGATCGACTTGGAGGGGGCACTGGTATTACGCATTGCACCCGATATGGCTCGACAATTCGACAGTGCCTGGCTCGATGGTCTGGAAGGCATGAAAATCGAGGCGCGTGGCTGGGTGCAGGATCGCTCTCGGCGAGACGGCCTGAAAAAGGGGCGGGGGCGCTGGCTCCTGGCGCTCACCGATCCCGGTATGCTCAAATCGTCGTTTGAATAAAAAATTGTAGACATTTTTTATGTCGATTGTGAACAGTTGAGCCCTTGTATCCCGTGGCTCTTGGCCGAAAGTCGTAGCGCAGGGCCCTTGACACCTGTGACTGCCCAGTCTTGTGGGGACTTTGCGACACGCGTATCCTCGGCGGTCCGTCGACCAACAGTAAAAGCGGAATGCCGATATGTCTGATTTGAAAACTGCCGCTCTCGAATATCATGCCCATCCTCGTCCAGGAAAGCTGAGTGTAGAGCTCACCAAAGCCACTGCCACCGCTCGCGACCTGTCGCTGGCCTACAGCCCTGGTGTTGCCGAGCCCGTACGTGAAATCGCCCGCGACCCTGAACTGGCGTACAAGTACACCGGCAAAGGCAACCTGGTTGCAGTGATTTCCGATGGCACCGCGATTCTGGGCCTGGGCAACCTCGGCCCATTGGCTTCCAAGCCAGTCATGGAAGGTAAAGGCGTGCTGTTCAAGCGCTTTGCCGGCATCGACGTTTTCGACATCGAAGTCGACTCCGAAAGCCCGCAGGCTTTCATCGACACCGTCAAGCGCATTTCCATCACCTTTGGTGGCATCAACCTGGAAGACATCAAGGCACCTGAGTGCTTCGAGATCGAAAAGGCCCTGATCGAACAGTGCGACATTCCGGTATTCCACGATGACCAGCACGGCACGGCGATCGTCACCGCAGCCGGCATGATCAACGCCCTGGAAATCGCTGGCAAAACCCTGGCTGACGCCAAGATCGTCTGCCTGGGCGCTGGCGCAGCGGCCATCTCCTGCATGAAGTTGCTGGTGAGCATGGGCGCCAAGCTGGAAAACATCTTCATGGTCGACAGCAAGGGCGTGGTCCAGTCCGAGCGTACCGACCTGAACCAGTACAAGGCGATGTTCGCCCACGCGACCGACAAGCGCAGCCTGGCTGACGCCCTTGACGGTGCAGACGTGTTCGTTGGCCTGTCCGGCCCGAACCTGCTGAGCGCCGAAGGCCTGAAGTCCATGGCGGCCAACCCGATCGTGTTCGCCTGCTCCAACCCTGATCCAGAAATCTCTCCGGAACTGGCTCACGCCACCCGCAGCGACGTGATCATGGCGACCGGCCGTTCGGACTACCCGAACCAGGTCAACAACGTACTGGGCTTCCCGTTCATCTTCCGTGGTGCCCTGGACGTTCGCGCCAAGCGCATCAACGAAGAAATGAAAGTGGCGGCCGCCAACGCCCTGCGTGAACTGGCCAAGCTGCCGGTTCCTCAGGAAGTGTGTGATGCCTACGGCGGTATCAAACTGGAATTCGGTCGTGAGTACATCATCCCGAAACCAATGGACAAGCGCTTGATCACCCTGATCTCCGATGCCGTGGCCAAGGCCGCCATCGAGACCGGCGTGGCTACCCTGCCGTATCCGAAGCACTACCCGCTCAAAAGCGTGGATGATGTGTTCAACGGCTAAGCCGTTGTAGCGCACCAACAAAAAGCCCCGGCTCTTGCGAGTCGGGGCTTTTTTTGTACCTGGCGATAAACCCAAGAGTTGCGCAACACCCAATGTGGGAGCGGGCAAGCCCGCTCCCACATTCGATCTGCGTCAGAACAGGTCGATCGGCGCCGCTTCATCCGCTGGCAGCGGGCTGCCCGGTGCAACGCCATTGTCCAGCTCGTTGACCGACGGCGGCGTGTCTTCGCTCTTGAACAGTTCGAAGTACGCATTCGGCGTGCTCGGCGAGGCCGCGCGGCCGCTGATCGGGTCGATCCGCAGGCTGAGGATGCCTTCCGGCTCTGGCTGGGTGTGCAGCGGCTTGTCTTTGAGGGCTGCACCCATGTAGCTCATCCAGATCGGCAGTGCCACGGTGCCACCAAACTCGCGGCGGCCCAGGCTTTCCGGCTGGTCGTAGCCGGTCCAGACGGTGGTTACGTAATCGGCGTTGTAGCCGGAGAACCAGGCATCTTTGGAGTCGTTCGTCGTACCGGTCTTGCCGGCGATGTCTGCACGGCCCAGGGCCAGTGCACGACGGCCGGTGCCTTTCTTGATCACGTCCTCAAGGATGCTGTTGAGGATGTAGGTGGTACGGCCATCCACCACGCGTTCGGCAACCGCCGGCGCCTGGGGCTCGGCCGGTGCAGTGGTGCTTGCGGCTGGCGCTGCACCTGGTGTCGGTTCGATGGTGATGCCGCCGTGGCTTGGCGCTGCCAGGCCGTCGGTAGCGGCCACACCGTTGACCACATCGCCTGGCACCCGTGGAGGGTTGGCGGTGAACAGGGTTTCGCCGTTACGGCTTTCGACCTTATCGATCAGGTACGGCGAGATCTTGTAGCCGCCGTTGGCAAACGTACTCCAGCCCGTGGCGATTTCCATGGGCGTGAGGGTCGCGGTACCCAGGGCCAGGGACAGGTTCGGCGGCAGGTCCGACTTGTTGAAGCCAAAGCGCGTGATGTAGTCGATGGTCTTGCCGACACCCATGGCCTGCAGCAGGCGGATCGACACCAGGTTACGCGACTTGTACAGCGCTTCACGCACGCGGATCGGGCCGAGGAACGTGTTGGTGTCGTTCTTCGGGCGCCAGACCTTGTCCAGGTATTCGTCGACGAACACGATCGGTGCATCGTTGACCAGGCTGGCGGCGGTGTAGCCGTTATCCAGGGCCGCGCTGTAGATGAACGGCTTGAAGCTCGAGCCCGGCTGGCGCTTGGCCTGGGTGGCGCGGTTGTAGTTGCTCTGCTCGAAGGCAAAACCACCGACCAGCGCGCGGATCGCACCGTTCTGCGGGTCCAGGGACACCAGCGCACCCTGGGCCAGCGGCACCTGGCTGAACTTCAGGCTGTCGTCCTTTTGGCGCTGCACGCGGATCAGGTCGCCCACTTGCGCGACGTCAGACGGCTGCTTGGGCATCGGGCCCATGCTGTTGGTATTCAGGAAGGGGCGCGCCCACTTCATGCTGTCCCAGCTCACATGGGCTTCGCCGGTGCGGGTCAGCACTTGCACGCCATCTTTCTTCACCTGGGTGACGATGGCAGGCTCCAGGCCGCTGATCGGGCGCTGCTTGCCCAGCTCGGTGGTCCAGGCGCTCAGGGTCTTGCCCGGCAGGCGCGACTCGGGGCCGCGGTAGCCGTGACGCTGGTCGTAGGTGATCAGCCCGGAATGCACCGAGTTGTTGGCGATTTCCTGCAGGTCGCTCGGCACCGTTGTGGTTACGCGGAAGCCTTCGGTGTAGGCATCGCTGCCATAGCGGCCGACCATCTCGGCGCGGGCCATTTCAGCGATGTACGGCGCATTCACTTCCGGCGTCGGCACGTGGTAGCTGGCGTTCAGCGGTTCGGCCACGGCGCTTTCATAGGCGGCCTGGTCGATCTTGCCCAGCTTGTACATGCGCCCCAGGATCCAGTCGCGGCGCTCTTTGCTGCGCGCCGGGTTGGCCAGGGGGTTGAAGCGCGAAGGGGCCTTCGGCAGGCCGGCGATCATCGCCATTTGCGCCAGGCTGGCGTCACGGATGGACTTGCCGTAGTACACCTGGGACGCGGCTTCGATCCCGTAGGCGCGGTTGCCCAGGTAGATCTTGTTCACATACAGCTCAAGGATCTCGTCCTTGGTCAGCTGACGTTCGATTTGCAGGGCCAGCAGGATCTCGGTGGCCTTGCGCGAGAAGCTGCGCTCGCTGGTGAGGAAGAAGTTCTTCGCCACCTGCATGGTGATGGTGCTGCCCCCGGATTGAATGTGTCCGCTTTTTACCAACTGCGTGGCTGCACGCACCAGGCTGCTGGGGTCGACGCCGTAGTGGTTGGCGAAGTTATCGTCTTCGGCCGACAGCAAGGCGCTGATGAAATTGGGTGGAATATCGGCGAAACGGATCGGTGTGCGGCGCATTTCGCCGAACTCCGCGATCAGCTTTTCATCGCTGCTGTAGACCCGCAAAGGAATCTGCAACTGGATACTTCTGAGGGCCTCTACGGAGGGCAAACCCGGACTAAGGTAGAGGTAGGCACCGCTGAGCACGAGCAGCAGCCCGCAGACAATCGCGACAATGGAGTACCCGAAAAACTTCAGCAGACGAATCAAGGCTTTTGGATTTCCAGAGAAAAGAAAGAGTTACGCGTCGGGGCATGCATGGCAAACGATGGATCGACCCGAGCTGCAGATAAAAAGCGGGAAAAAACGCTGGGCATTAAAGCATTTTTCGGCTTGGGGCGTCATTCGCACCACTTAAACAAGCCGACCGAATGCAGGGCGCCCAGCGGCAATCAGGCTGGTATGACAGGCAAAGTTTTAGGGAGTTTTATGAGAAAGGGATTTTTCAGGCGAAAAAACGACAGCGTCCTGGGCGTCGATATCAATGACGCGGGGATCAAGCTGGTTGAGTTGGGCCGTTCAGGCAGTGTGTATACGGTGCAGGGCTATGCCACCCAGGCGCTGGCGGCCCATGCGGTGGTTGATGGCACGCTGCTGGACCTCGAGGCAGTCGGGTACGCCTTGCACGAGGCGGTGTCCCGGTCGCTGGCCTCCACACGGCTGGCGGCGGTTGCCGTTGCCGGGCCTTCAGTCATTACGCGCGTGATCGAGCTGGAAGCGGGGCTCAGCGACGAAGAAATGGCTTGGCGCATCCAGATGGAGGCCGACCAGTACATTCCTTACCCGCTGGATGAGGTGGCCATCGACTTTCAGGTCAAGGGACCTTCGCCCCAGGACCCTGCCCGGGTCGAGGTGCTGCTGGCCGCCTGTCTCAGGGAACAAGTCGAAGCGCGCGCAACGGTTTTGACCCGCGCCGGCCTCGTGGCACAGGTGGTGGACGTCGAAGGGTTTGCATTGGAGCGCGCTTGCAGTCAGGATTTCGCCAGCTTCACGCCGGGCCATCGAGTCGATGGCGCACAATGGGCCGTGGATGCCCAAGGGATGGGAATTGCTTGCGGGTTGGCCCTGAGGAGTTTTGCTTGATGACACGCATCAACCTTTTGCCTTGGCGCCAGGCGCTGGAGCAGCGCAAGCGCAAATACTTTCTGATGTTTTTGCTGGCGTTCGGCTGTGCCGCACTCGCAGCGGTGTGGCTGGCAGACCAGGTGATCGATCAGGCCATCGACCGACAAGTGGCGCGCAACAGCCATTTGAACAAGGAAGTGGCTGTCGTCGACGCGCGCATCAAGACCATCGACAGCCTGCAGGAGCAGAGCCAGCAATTGGCTGAGCGGATGAAAGTCGTGCAAGACCTGCATGATGCCCGCTCCTCCAGCACCCAGATGTTTGATCAACTGGCCCGCGCGGTGCCCGAGGGCGTACACCTGCACGAAGTAGTGGCCAACGGCGACACGATCAGCGTCAGCGGCAGCGCGGAGTCCAGCCAGGACATCGCCCAACTGATGCGGCGCCTGGAGGCTTCGCAAGGTACCCACGCCACGCAGTTGCAGCATGTGCGTGCGGAGGGCGGGCGCGGAAACAACGAGTTTCAATTGATGGTGCGCCAGGGCGAGTCCACCGAGGCCCAGCCTTGAGCCTGCCCAGGCTCGACTTATCCACACTCTCTCACAACGCTACCCAATGGCCCCTGCCGGGTAAGGCCCTGTTGGGCTGCGCGCTCGCAGGCGTGGTGTTGTGGGTGGGTGATGGATTGGTCATGGGCCCATCCCGTGAGCAGTTGAAGGCGGCTGAGGTGCGTGAAGTTGCCCTGCGCCAGGAGCTTGAGCAAAAGGCCGGCGTTGCTTCCAGCCTCGAAGACCGCGCGCGTCAGGTTCAATTGATGCAGGACACGGTGTTGGGGCTGTTGCGGCAGTTGCCTGGTGTGTCCGATGTGCCTGGTTTGTTGGATGACATCGCGCGTCTGGCGGCGACCAATGATCTGGTGGTTGAGGACGTCACCGTACTGGATGCAGAGGCTGGTTCGCTCTATGTCGCGGAACCGTTGCAGCTCGGTATTTTTGGCGCGTATCACAACCTCGCTGCCTTCGTCAGCGCCTTGGGTGGCCTGTCGAGCATCGTCACTGTGCACGATGTAGCGCTTCGCCGGGACGGCTCGATGTTGCGCCTCGATCTACTGGTAAAGGCCTATCGCAGCTCATCACCGCATGCTCGGCCCGGCCTGCCGGTCGCGCCGCGAGAGCGGTTTGTCTACGCGGCGGCTTCTCTGCGTGACCCCTTTCAGTCGGCGGTGTCGCCTAGCGATTATCTGCCTGGTCGGCGGGCACCCGCACCGGACCTGACCCGTGCCCGTGGAGTGCTGGAGGGGCTGGCAGTCGACCGGTTCGAAATGGTCGGCACGCTGTCCCGTGGCGAGCAAACCTTCGCCTTGCTGCGTGCGGCGTCGAAGGTGCATCGGCTGGCGGTCGGCGACTACCTGGGCCCCAACCATGGCCGGGTGACCGCCATTACGTCGGGTCATGTGGAGCTCGCCGAGCTGTTTCCCGATGAACAGGGTGCCTGGCTGGAGCGCTCGCGAACCCTCTTGTTAAACGTCAACTCATAACGGAATCAAACAATGAAAAGGACTTTCTCGTCCTTCGGTGTGGCGCTATGGATAGCGTTCACAGCACCGATGGCTTTCGCTGTGCCCAATCGCGTGGATTTGATCCAACTGCCGCCACCTGCCAGTGCGCCTCTGAGCACCTACAGCGGCGACACATTGAGCCTGAATTTCCAGAACATCGAGCTGCGCGCCGTGTTGCAGCAAATTGCCGACGTGGCCGGCTTGAACCTGGTGGCCAGCGATGAGGTGCAGGGCTCAATCACGTTGAGGCTCAAGGACGTGCCGTGGGATCAGGCGCTGGACCTGGTGTTGCAAAGCAAGGGTTTGGATAAGCGAGTGAAGGCGGGTGTGTTACTGGTGGCGCCTGCCGAAGAGCTCGCCGCCCGCGAACTGCTGGTATTGGAGTCGCGCAAGCAGATCGCCGAGCTGGCGCCTTTGCGTCGCGAGTTGTTGCAGGTCAACTACGCCAAGGCGGCCGACCTGGCCAAGTTGTTCCAGTCGGTGAGCGGCCTGGAGGGCGCCACGGATGAACGAGGCTCGGTGGCTGTTGATGATCGCACCAACAACATCATTGCCTATCAGACTGGCGAGCGGCTCGACGAGCTGCGGCGCATCGTGGCGCAGTTGGATGTGCCGGTGCGCCAGGTGATGATCGAGGCGCGAATCGTCGAGGCCAATGTCGATTACGACAAAAGCCTGGGCGTGCGCTGGGGCGGGCGGCTGAACCGAGGCAATTGGAACGCGGGGGGCATCGACAAGCCGTTGGCCGAAGGCGCAGAGTTGCCGGAAAGCCCGCCCAGTTCGCCGTTTGTCGATTTAGGCTCGCTGACGGGGACTTCAGGCCTTGGCCTCGCCTTTATCACCGACAACCTGTTGCTGGACCTTGAGCTGACCGCCATGGAAAAAACCGGTAATGGCGAAATCGTCTCGCAGCCCAAGGTGGTGACGTCCGACAAGGAAACCGCGCGAATCCTCAAGGGCACCGAAATTCCCTACCAGGAGTCCAGTTCCAGCGGCGCCACCTCGGTGTCCTTCAAGGAGGCCTCGCTGTCGCTGGAGGTGACCCCGCAAATCACCCCCGACGACCGCGTGATCATGGAGGTCAAGGTCACCAAGGACGAGCCCGACTACCTGAACAAACTCAACGATGTGCCGCCGATCAAGAAAAACGAGGTCAACGCCAAGGTGCTGGTCAAAGATGGCGAGACCATCGTCATCGGCGGGGTTTTCTCCAATACCCAAAGCAAAGTGGTAGATAAGGTGCCATTTTTGGGCGATGTGCCGTATCTTGGCCGCCTTTTCCGGCGCGATGTGCTGGCGGAGAAAAAATCCGAGCTGCTGGTATTCCTGACTCCGCGTATTATGAATAACCAGGCGATTGCTGTGAGTCGTTGATTCTGTGCGAAATTTGATTCTTGTAGGACCGATGGGGGCTGGAAAAAGCACCATCGGCCGTTTGCTGGCCAAAGAGCTGCGCCTGCCGTTCAAAGATTCCGACAAGGAAATTGAATTGCGCACGGGTGCCAATATCCCTTGGATCTTCGATAAGGAAGGCGAGCTGGGCTTTCGCGACCGCGAGCAGGCGATGATTGCCGAGCTGTGCGGCTGCGACGGCGTGGTATTGGCTACCGGCGGTGGTGCGGTGATGCGCGATGAAAACCGTCGTGCGCTGCATGCCGGTGGTCGGGTGGTCTATCTGCATGCGTCGGTCGAGCAGCAGGTGGGCCGCACCGCCCGCGATCGCAATCGCCCGTTGCTGCGCACAGCTGACCCGGCAAAAACCTTGCGGGACCTGCTGACGCTGCGCGACCCGCTTTATCGGGAGATCGCCGATCTGGTGGTGGAAACCGATGAGCGGCCGCCTCGAATGGTCGTCCTCGACATTCTGGAGCGCTTGCAGCAGTTGCCACCCCGTTAAAGCCAGGCCCGAAATGCGCTATTCTCGGCGGCGCGCCATGGTCCTTCGGAGTGTGGCGTAGAGCCATCAGGCGACGTCAGAACCGAGCGTTGCCGATCGTAAATATATCTTCACGCGGGGACACATGCAGACACTTAAGGTCGATCTAGGCGAGCGCAGCTACCCAATCCATATTGGCGAAGGTTTGTTGGACAGGCCCGAGTTGCTGGCGCCGCATATCGCGGGGCGGCAAGTGGCGATCATTTCCAACGAAACGGTCGCGCCCCTGTACCTTGAGCGTCTGAGTCGCAGCCTGGCGGCGTACTCGGTGATCTCGGTGATCCTGCCCGATGGCGAAGCCCACAAGAACTGGGAAACCCTGCAACTGATTTTTGATGGCCTGCTGACGGCACGGCATGACCGCCGCACCACCGTGATCGCCCTGGGCGGCGGGGTGATCGGCGACATGGCCGGCTTCGCGGCCGCCTGCTACCAGCGCGGTGTGGACTTTATCCAGGTACCCACGACGCTGTTGTCCCAGGTCGATTCGTCGGTGGGTGGCAAGACCGGTATCAACCACCCGCTGGGCAAGAACATGGTCGGTGCGTTCTACCAGCCCAATGCCGTGCTGATCGACACCGCCACCCTCAACACCTTGCCGCCCCGCGAGCTGTCGGCGGGCCTGGCGGAAGTCATCAAGTACGGGCTGATCTGCGACGAGCCGTTCCTGGCCTGGCTGGAGGAGCACGTCGACGCCCTGCGCAACCTGGACCAGGTTGCACTCACCGAAGCTATTTCCCGCTCCTGTGCCGCCAAGGCGCTGGTGGTAAATGCCGATGAGCGCGAGTCCGGCGTGCGGGCCACCTTGAACCTGGGCCACACCTTCGGCCATGCGATCGAAACGCACATGGGCTATGGTGTGTGGTTGCATGGGGAGGCCGTGGCGGCTGGCACGGTGATGGCATTGGACATGTCGCAGCGTCTGGGATGGATCACCGCCCAGGAGCGCGATCGCGGCATTCGCCTGTTCCAGCGTGCCGGGTTGCCGGTCATCCCGCCGGAGGAAATGACCGAGGCGGATTTCCTCGAACATATGGCAATAGACAAGAAAGTGATCGACGGTCGACTGCGACTGGTGCTGCTGCGCCGCATGGGTGAAGCGGTGGTGACCGACGATTATCCGAAAGAGATTTTACAGGCCACGCTGGGAGCGGATTACCGCGCCCTGGCCCAGCTTAAAGGTTAATAAGATCCCGATGACTAGTTTGCATGCCGACGAGGCGTTCCTCGGCCATTACCAGTTAAGCCACGACCCTTTTGCTCCGCGGGTGCCGGGCTTCAAATTTTTCCCGGCCCAGCGCAAGCCTGTGCTCGGCCAGTTGCACCACCTGGCGCGTTACAGCCAGCTGCTGCTGGTCGTGACCGGCCCGTTGGGCAGCGGCAAAACCCTGCTGCGCCAGGCGCTGGTGGCCAGCACCAACAAGCAGTCGGTACAGAGCGTGGTGGTGTCGGCCCGTGGTGCCGGTGATGCGGCGGGTGTGCTGCGCCAAGTGGCCCAGGCCCTGGACGTGGCCACTGCCGAGCCGAACGCGATCCTCAAGCAGGTGGTACAGCTGGGCCTGACCGGCCAGGAAGTCTACTTGCTGGTCGACGACGCCGAGCAGCTCGACGAATCTGCCCTGGAAGCGCTGCTGGCGCTGGCGGCGGGCACGCCGGAAGGCCGTCCGCATGTATTCCTGTTCGGTGAGTCGTCGTTGATCGCCGATCTGGAGCAGATCAGCGGTGATCAAGAGCTATTTCACGTCATCGAGCTGCAACCGTACGAAGAGGAAGAAACCCGCGAATACCTGGCTCAGCGCCTGGAAGGTGCGGGGGCGGGCATCGAACTTTTCTCCGCCCAGCAGATCTCTGATATTCACGAAAGCTCCGACGGCTGGCCTGGCACCATCAACCAGGTTGCCCGCGATGCAATGATCGAAGCCATGATTGCCAGCCGCTCTGCGGTGAAGCGTCCAAAGATGGGGTTCACTATGCCTAAGAAGCACGTATTGGCTATTTCCGCGGTTGTCGTGGTTGCCGTAGCCGCCGCCTGGTTGATCCCGGGCCGCAGCAAGGCACCGACGACTGCCGGCGCGCCAACCGAACAGGCGCAGTTGCCATTGGGCAAACCCACGCCAAATGTCGAATTCGCCAATTCCGGCCAACCGACCAACCTGCCGATGGTCGGCCAGCCGGTCATGCGCGGTCCGTTGGCTGAAGAGGCCGGTGGCATCTCCGAAGGCGACGACGGCGTGCCGGTGGAAGGTTCCAGCGCAACGCCGCCAACCGTGACCACCACTGCACCGCCTGCGGGCGTGCCAGCGGGCCAGCCGGCGGCAGTTGCCAAGCCGACCCCTGCACCGACCGTTGCCACCGCCAAGCCTGCGCCTGTGACCAAGCCGGTCGCGCCTGCGCCAGCCGCCAAGCCAGCTCCAGCAGCCAAGCCTGCCGAGAAACCGGCCGCCACCGTTGCCAAGGCCGGTGCTGCGGGTAGCGGTTGGTATGGCAGTCAGCCTTCCGGCAACTTCGTGGTGCAGATCCTCGGCACCAGCTCCGAAGCCAACGCCCAGGCGTTTGTGAAAGAGCAGGGCGGCGAGTACCGTTATTTCAAGAAAGTGCTCAACGGCAAGCCTCTCTATGTGATCACCTATGGCAGTTTCGCCAGCCGTGCAGCGGCTGATTCTGCCATCAAGGCCTTGCCAGCGAAGGTTCAGGCTGGTAAACCTTGGCCTCGCACTGTTGCCAGCGTTCAACAAGAACTCGCAACAACTCGCTGACGATCCGGCGGCCTTACCCAGGCCGCCCTCCCGGCACCTCAAAAAAACCGCAAGTGCGTGCTGTCTCTAGAGACCGCGCGCTTTGTGGTGTCTGCGTCACAGTGGCTTTTGAGTCGTAGCGGTCAGAATTAAAAAAGTTTTGACTAGCACAGCATATCGCTTTAAACCTTTCATAAATGCGACATAGATTTGCGACATTTCGTCGCTAAATTTGTGAGCGTTCGTGTCGGTGTGTACAATGACCTCCCTTTTGCCCCCGCTAAGCCGGCGTACGTTCGGCGTGGAAGGTAACCGGTTGAATTGAAAAGAAATTTGCCTCGTTATAAGAGGCAGCCTGGTGAGAAAGTGTCTATGAAAGCAGGTCTGTACCAACCCGATGAATTCAAGGATAACTGCGGTTTCGGCCTGATAGCCCATATGCAGGGCGAACCCAGTCATACCCTTTTGCAAACGGCCATCGAGGCCCTGACCTGCATGACCCACCGCGGTGGGATCAACGCCGACGGCAAGACCGGTGACGGTTGTGGCTTGCTCATTCAAAAGCCCGACCTGTTCCTGCGCGCTGTCGCAAAAGAGCAATTTGCAGTCGACCTGCCCAAGCAGTACGCCGTGGGCATGGTGTTCTTCAACCAGGACCCGGTCAAAGCCGAGGCCGCTCGCGAGAACATGAACCGCGAGATCCTCGCTGCCGGCCTGCAACTCGTCGGCTGGCGCAAAGTGCCTATCGACACCAGCGTACTCGGCCGCCTGGCCCTGGAACGCCTGCCGCAGATCGAGCAAGTGTTCATCGCGGGCGAAGGCCTGAGCGACCAGGACATGGCGATCAAGCTGTTCACGTCCCGTCGTCGCTCGTCCGTGGCCAACGCCGCCGACACCGACCACTACATCTGCAGCTTTTCCCACAAGACCATCATTTATAAAGGCCTGATGATGCCGGCGGACCTCACCGCCTTCTATCCAGACCTGAGCGATGAGCGCCTGCAAACCGCAATCTGCGTGTTCCACCAGCGCTTCTCCACCAACACCCTGCCGAAATGGCCGCTGGCCCAGCCGTTCCGCTTCCTCGCCCACAACGGCGAGATCAACACCATCACCGGCAACCGCAACTGGGCCGTGGCCCGTCGCACCAAGTTCGCCAACGACCTGATGGACCTGGAAGAACTCGGCCCGCTGGTCAACCGCGTGGGTTCCGACTCCTCCAGCATGGACAACATGCTCGAGTTGATGGTCACCGGCGGCATCGACCTGTTCCGTGGCGTGCGCATGATTATTCCGCCAGCGTGGCAGAACGTCGAAACCATGGACCCGGACCTGCGTGCGTTCTACGAGTACAACTCGATGCACATGGAACCGTGGGACGGCCCGGCCGGCGTCGTAATGACCGACGGTCGCTACGCGGTGTGCCTGCTCGACCGTAACGGTCTGCGCCCGGCGCGCTGGGTCACCACCACCAACGGGTTCATCACCCTGGCGTCGGAAATCGGCGTGTGGGACTACAAGCCAGAAGACGTGATCGCCAAAGGCCGTGTAGGCCCTGGCCAGATCCTGGCCGTGGACACCGAAACCGGGCAGATCCTCGACACCGACGCCATCGACAACCGCTTGAAGTCGCGTCACCCGTACAAGCAATGGCTGCGTAAGAACGCCCTGCGCATCCAGGCGACCATGGAAGACAACGACCACGGTTCGGCTTTCTACGACGTCGACCAGCTCAAGCAGTACATGAAGATGTATCAGGTCACGTTCGAAGAGCGCGACCAGGTGCTGCGTCCGCTCGGCGAGCAAGGCTACGAGGCCGTCGGCTCCATGGGCGATGACACGCCGATGGCCGTGCTGTCCCAGCGCGTGCGCACGCCGTACGACTACTTCCGCCAGCAGTTCGCCCAGGTGACCAACCCACCGATCGACCCGCTGCGCGAAGCCATCGTGATGTCCCTGGAAGTGTGCCTCGGTGCCGAGCGCAACATCTTCCAGGAATCGCCTGAGCACGCCTCCCGCGTAATCCTCAGCTCGCCGGTGATTTCGCCGGCCAAGTGGCGCTCGTTGATGACCCTGGATCGCCCGGGCTTCGACCGCCAGATCATCGACCTGAACTACGACGAGAGCCTCGGCCTTGAAGCCGCCGTGCGCAACGTCGCCGACCAGGCCGAAGAAGCCGTGCGCGCCGGTCGTACCCAGATCGTGCTGACCGACCGTCACATTGCCCCAGGCAAGCTGCCGATCCACGCCTCGCTGGCCACCGGCGCGGTGCACCATCGCCTGACCGAGAAAGGCCTGCGCTGCGATTCCAACATCCTCGTCGAAACCGCCACCGCGCGTGACCCGCACCACTTTGCGGTGTTGATCGGCTTCGGCGCCTCGGCGGTGTACCCGTTCCTGGCCTACGAAGTGCTGGGCGACCTGATCCGTACCGGTGAAGTACTGGGCGACCTCTACGAGGTGTTCAAGAACTACCGTAAAGGCATCACCAAGGGCTTGCTGAAGATCCTGTCGAAGATGGGTATCTCCACCGTCACGTCCTACCGTGGCGCGCAATTGTTCGAAGCCATCGGCCTGTCCGAAGAGGTGTGCGAACTGAGCTTCCGTGGCGTGCCAAGCCGCATCAAGGGCGCGCGTTTCGTCGACATCGAAGCCGAGCAGAAAGCCCTGGCAGCTGAAGCCTGGAGCGCGCGCAAGCCGATCCAGCAAGGCGGCCTACTGAAGTTCGTGCACGGTGGCGAATACCACGCGTACAACCCGGACGTGGTCAACACCCTGCAAGCCGCCGTGCAGCAGGGCGACTACGCCAAGTTCAAGGAATACACCTCGCTGGTGGATAACCGCCCGGTGTCGATGATCCGTGACCTGTTCAAGGTGAAGACCCTGGACACGGCGATGGACATCAACGAAGTCGAGCCGCTGGAATCGATCCTCAAGCGCTTTGACTCCGCCGGTATCTCCCTGGGCGCCTTGTCGCCCGAGGCTCACGAAGCCCTGGCCGAAGCCATGAACCGCCTGGGTGCGCGTTCCAACTCCGGCGAAGGCGGTGAAGACCCGGCGCGCTACGGCACCATCAAGAGCTCGAAAATCAAGCAGGTCGCGACCGGCCGCTTTGGTGTGACCCCGGAATACCTGGTCAACGCCGAAGTGCTGCAGATCAAGGTGGCCCAAGGCGCCAAACCGGGTGAAGGTGGCCAGCTGCCGGGCGGCAAGGTCAACGGTCTGATCGCCAAGCTGCGTTACGCAGTGCCGGGCGTGACCCTGATCTCGCCCCCACCGCACCACGACATCTACTCGATTGAAGACTTGTCGCAGCTGATTTTCGACCTGAAACAAGTCAACCCGCAGGCCCTGGTCTCGGTGAAACTGGTAGCAGAAGCCGGCGTCGGTACCATCGCCGCTGGTGTGGCCAAGGCCTATGCCGACCTGATCACCATCTCCGGCTACGACGGCGGTACCGGTGCTTCGCCGCTGACCTCCATCAAGTACGCCGGCGCACCGTGGGAACTCGGCCTGGCCGAAACCCACCAGACCCTGCGCGGCAACGACCTGCGCGGCAAGGTGCGTGTACAGACCGACGGCGGCCTGAAAACCGGCCTCGACGTGATCAAGGCTGCGATCCTCGGCGCCGAAAGCTTCGGCTTCGGTACTGCGCCAATGATCGCCCTGGGGTGCAAATACCTGCGTATCTGCCACCTGAACAACTGCGCCACTGGCGTCGCCACTCAGAACGAGAAGCTGCGCAAGGATCACTACATCGGCACCGTCGACATGGTGGTGAATTTCTTCACCTACGTCGCCGAAGAGACCCGTGAGTGGCTGGCCAAGCTGGGCGTGCGTTCCCTCGAAGAGCTGATCGGCCGTACCGATCTGCTGGAAATCCTCGAAGGCCAGACCGCCAAGCAGCACCACCTGGACCTCACGCCGTTGCTCGGCAGCGATCACGTCCCGGCCGACAAGCCGCAGTTCTGTGGTGTGGACCGTAACCCGCCGTTCGACAAAGGCCTGCTGGCCGAGAAGATGGTGGACATCGCCGGTCGCGCAATCAGCGAAGCCAGCGGTGGCGAATTCGAACTGGATATCTGTAACTGCGACCGTTCCATCGGCGCACGCATCTCCGGCGAAATCGCACGCAAGCACGGCAACCAGGGCATGGCCAAGGCGCCGATCACCTTCCGCTTCAAGGGCACTGCAGGCCAGAGCTTTGGCGTGTGGAACGCCGGTGGTCTGCACATGTACTTGGAAGGCGACGCCAACGACTACGTGGGCAAGGGCATGACCGGCGGCAAGCTGGTGATCGTTCCGCCTAAAGGCAGCGTCTACAAGACCCAGGACAGTGCCATCATCGGCAACACCTGCTTGTACGGCGCCACCGGTGGCAAGCTGTTCGCGGCCGGTACTGCCGGTGAGCGTTTCGCCGTGCGTAACTCCGGTGCTCACACCGTGGTGGAAGGCACTGGCGATCACTGCTGCGAGTACATGACCGGGGGCTTTGTCGCGGTACTGGGCAAGACCGGTTACAACTTCGGTTCGGGCATGACCGGCGGTTTCGCCTACGTGCTCGACCAGGACAACACCTTCGTCGACAAGGTCAACCACGAGTTGGTCGAGATCCAGCGGATCAGCGGCGAAGCCATGGAGTCCTACCGGAACCACTTGCAGCACGTGCTGGACGAGTACGTCGAGGAAACCGGCAGCGAATGGGGCCGCAACCTCGCCGAAAACCTCGATGATTACCTGCGTCGTTTCTGGCTGGTCAAGCCCAAGGCTGCCAACTTGAAATCGTTGCTTTCCAGCATCCGTGCCAACCCGCAGTGATATGCGCCTGAAGAGTTTGATGAGGTTTTAACATGGCTGAACGTCTGAATAACGACTTCCAGTTCATCGATGTCGGGCGCAAAGATCCGAAGAAGAAACTGTTGCGTCAACGCAAGAAAGAGTTCGTGGAAATCTACGAGCCCTTCAAACCCCAGCACTCGGCCGACCAGGCTCACCGCTGCCTGGGGTGCGGTAACCCGTATTGCGAATGGAAGTGCCCGGTGCACAACTTCATTCCCAACTGGCTCAAGCTGGTGGCCGAGGGCAACATCCTCGCCGCCGCCGAGCTGTCGCATCAGACCAACACCCTGCCGGAAGTCTGCGGCCGGGTGTGCCCGCAAGACCGTCTGTGTGAAGGTGCCTGCACCCTCAATGACGGCTTCGGCGCGGTGACCATCGGTTCGGTGGAGAAGTACATCACCGACACCGCGTTCGCCATGGGCTGGCGCCCGGACATGTCCAAGGTCAAGCCGACCGGCAAGCGCGTTGCCATCATCGGTGCCGGCCCTGCTGGCCTGGGCTGTGCCGACGTCTTGGTACGTGGCGGCGTGACTCCGGTGGTGTTCGACAAGAACCCGGAAATCGGCGGCCTGCTGACCTTCGGTATCCCCGAGTTCAAGCTGGAAAAAACCGTCCTGAGCAACCGTCGTGAAGTGTTTACCGGCATGGGCATCGAGTTCCGCCTGAACACCGAGGTCGGCAAAGACGTGACCATGGAGCAACTGCTCGAAGAATACGATGCCGTGTTCATGGGCATGGGCACCTACACCTACATGAAGGGCGGCTTTGCCGGTGAGGATCTGCCAGGCGTCTACGACGCGCTGGACTTCCTGATCGCCAACGTGAATCGCAACCTGGGTTTCGAAAAGTCGCCGGAAGACTTCGTCGACATGAAGGGCAAGAAGGTCGTGGTGCTGGGCGGTGGTGACACCGCGATGGACTGCAACCGCACTTCGATCCGCCAGGGCGCCAAGTCGGTGACCTGTGCGTACCGTCGTGACGAAGCCAACATGCCGGGTTCGCGCAAAGAGGTGAAGAACGCCAAGGAAGAAGGCGTGAAGTTCCTCTACAACCGCCAGCCGATTGCGATCGTGGGTGAAGACCGCGTCGAAGGCGTGAAGGTGGTCGAGACCCGTCTCGGCGAGCCGGACGCCCGTGGCCGCCGCAGCCCCGAGCCGATCCCGGGTTCCGAAGAGATCATCCCGGCCGACGCCGTGGTCATCGCTTTCGGTTTCCGCCCAAGCCCGGCGCCGTGGTTCGAGCAGTTCCAGATCCAGACCGACAGCCAGGGCCGCGTCGTGGCCCCGGAGCAAGGCCAGTACAAGCACCAGACCAGCAACCCGAAGATCTTCGCGGGTGGCGACATGGTGCGCGGTTCTGACCTGGTGGTCACCGCGATCTTCGAAGGCCGCAATGCCGCCGAAGGGATCCTGGATTACCTGCAGGTCTGACACCGATCCCAACTTGAAATGGGATCAAAATGTGGGAGCGGGCTTGCCTGCGATGCAGGCAACTCGGTCTATCAGTTAGACCTAGGTGATGCCATCGCAGGCAAGCCAGCTCCCAGACAAACCCCATTCCACATTGGGGTTTGCGACGCCAGTCATTGCGACAAATTGACCCGATAGACAAAAGGCACGGCTCACTCCGTGCCTTTTGCGTCTGGCTCTGAGAAAATGCCCGCACTTTTTTTGCGGATGCCGACATGACTGCCCTCAAGAACGACCGTTTCCTTCGTGCCCTGCTCAAGCAACCCGTGGACGTCACCCCTGTGTGGATGATGCGCCAGGCCGGTCGCTACCTGCCGGAATACCGCGCCAGCCGCGCCAACGCCGGTGATTTCATGAGCCTGTGCATGAACCCGGAGTTCGCCTGCGAAGTCACGATGCAGCCGCTGGACCGCTACCCACAACTGGACGCGGCCATCCTCTTTTCCGACATCCTCACCATCCCTGACGCCATGGGCCAAGGCCTGTACTTCGAAACCGGCGAAGGCCCGCGTTTCAAGAAAGTCGTGAGCACCCTGGCCGACATCGAAGCCCTGCCGATCCCGGATCCGCACAAAGACCTCGGTTACGTGATGGACGCCGTCAGCACCATCCGCCGCGAACTCAACGGCCGCGTGCCGCTGATCGGTTTCTCCGGCAGCCCGTGGACCCTGGCCACCTACATGGTCGAAGGCGGCTCGTCGAAAGACTTCCGCAAGACCAAAGCCATGCTCTACGACAACCCGCAAGCCATGCACCTGCTGCTGGACAAGCTGGCGCAGTCGGTCACCTCCTACCTCAACGGCCAGATCATGGCCGGCGCGCAAGCGGTGCAGATCTTCGATACGTGGGGCGGCAACCTGTCGGCGGCGGCGTACCAGGAGTTTTCCCTGGCCTACATGCGCAAGATCGTCAGCGGCCTGATCCGCGAACACGAAGGCCGTAAAGTGCCGGTCATCCTGTTCACCAAGAACGGCGGCCTGTGGCTGGAAAGCATCGCCGACGCCGGTGCCGATGCACTGGGGCTGGACTGGACGTGTGATTTGGGCGAAGCCCGCCAGCGCGTGGGCAACCGCGTCGCGCTGCAAGGCAATATGGACCCGACCGTGCTCTACGCCAAGCCGGAAGCGATCCGCACCGAAGTCGGCCGCATCCTGGCCAGCTACGGCAAGGGCACCGGGCACGTGTTCAACCTGGGCCACGGCATCACGCCGGAAGTGAACCCGGAACATGCGGGCGCGTTCCTGCGTGCGGTGCATGAGCTGTCGGCGCAGTATCACGAATAAAAAAAGCCCGGTTTGATACCGGGCTTTTTCATGCCTGAACACAAGTCAAAATGTGGGAGCTGGCTTGTCGAATCGTCGCACCGCTGCGATAGCTGCATTGAATTCACCGCCGCTATCGCAGGCAAGCCAGCTCCCACATAAAAGCAAATAGCCTTAGACCTTCACGTCTCCCAACGGCGGCAACTTCGCCAGCTTCAACGCCACCAGCAACGCGCCAATCAACAGCGCCACGATAAACGCCCCAATCCCGTTCCACCCGGCAAAGTGCCAGAAGAATCCGCCCGCTGTCCCGGCAATACTCGACCCCACGTAGTAGCAGAACAGATACAGCGACGACGCCTGCCCCTTGGCTTTCACCGCGCGGCGGCCGATCCAGCTGCTGGCCACCGAGTGGGCGCCGAAGAAGCCGAAGGTGAAGATCAGCATGCCTGGCACCACCAGCCACAGGGGAGTGAACAGGGTGAGCGCCATGCCGGCCAGCATCAGCACGATGGTGCCCCACAGCACGCGACGGCGGCCTAGGCGGTCGGCCAGGGAGCCGATTTTGGCCGAACTGTAAAT
Source organism: Pseudomonas sp. TE24901 (assembly GCF_054058375.1). Taxonomy (NCBI): domain Bacteria; kingdom Pseudomonadati; phylum Pseudomonadota; class Gammaproteobacteria; order Pseudomonadales; family Pseudomonadaceae; genus Pseudomonas; species Pseudomonas sp. TE24901. Next base: position 311,456 of record NZ_JBSSAF010000003.1, on the reverse strand, counting down.
GCCCGAGAGGTACACCAGCGACAGCAAGCCCACCACGGCCTGGCTCAGGCCATACGGGTCGGCGAGCAGGCGATAGCCGATGTAGTTGAACATCGTCACGAACGCGCCCATCAGCAAGAAGGCTTCAAGAAACAGCCACGGCAAGCCGGCGTCCTTGAAGTGCATGACAAAACCATCGAGCAAGGTGCGCGGCTTGAGGCTGCTGGCGCGGAAGTTGCGCGATTCGGGGAGGATTTTCCAGAACACCGTGGCGGCGATCAGGGCCAGGGCGCCGATGATCAGCATTGCGGTGTGCCAGCTCACAAAATCGATCAGCACGCCGATGATCAGCCGCCCGCTCATGCCGCCAATGGCGTTGCCGCCGATGTAGAGCCCCATCGCCAGGCCGATGTGCTGCGGGTGGATCTCTTCGCTCAGGTAGGTCATCGCAACGGCGGCCAGGCCGCTCAGCGACAGGCCCACCAATGCGCGCATGAACAGAATGCCTTCCCAGGTCGGCATCAGGCCGCTGGCAATGGTCGCCAGGGCGGCGCAGAACAGTGCGGACACCATCACCGGCTTGCGCCCCAGGGTGTCGGAGATCGGCCCGGTGATCAGCAGACCCAGCGCCAGCATCGCGGTCGCCACCGACAGGATCAGGCTGCTTTGTGCCGCATTGATGGAAAATTCGTGGGACAGCGCCGGCATCATCGGTTGCACGCAGTACAGCAGGGCAAAAGTGGCGAAACCGCCGGAGAACAGCGCCAGCACCGTGCGCATGAACATCGGCGTGCCTTTTTCGATGTACTGCTCGTTGAGCTGGGCGACGACTTCGTCCAGGGCGGTAGGCGGGACTTCTTGAGCGAGTGGAGCGACAGCAGCTTTCACGGGGACCTCGGGGAGGAAGAGCAGGCCAGGACCGGCACTGCAAAAAAGAATATAGCTGGCTAATGATTCTTTCCAATATATTGTTCGACCTGTTTAAGAGCTTTTACGACCTAATGAGGTTTGCATGGAATTGCGTCACTTGCGGTACTTCATCGCCGTCGCCGAAGAACTGCATTTCGGCCGCGCCGCGCAGGTGCTGGGCATCTCGCAACCTCCGCTGAGCCAGCAGATCCAGGCGCTGGAGCAAGAAGTCGGTGCACGGTTGTTCGAGCGTACCAATCGTCGGGTCGAGCTGAGCGAGGCGGGACGACTGTTCCTGCAAGAGGCGCGATTGGTGCTGGCCCAGGTCGACAAGGCTTCCGATGTGGCACGGCGTGCGCAATTGGGCGAACTGGGTGAGCTGAAGATCGGCTTCACCTCCTCGGCACCGTTCAACGCCAGCATCCCCAAGGCGATCTTCGCGTTTCGCCAGGCATTCCCGGCGGTGCATCTGAACCTGCAGGAAATGAGCAGTACCGAGGTGGCTGACTCGCTGGTGGATGAGTCGATCCAGGTCGGCCTGATGCGCCCGCTGCCGCTGCCGGATTCCCTGAGTGTGGTCGAACTGATGCGCGAGCCACTGGTGGCGGTATTGAGCGCCGGCCACCCACTGGCACACGGCAGTGAACGAGGCCTGCACCTGGCGCAGCTGGCGCAGGAGCCGTTCGTGTTTTTCCCACGCAGCTACGGCAGCGGCCTCTATGCGCAACTGATCAACCTGGCCCGAGACGCCGGTTTCAGCCCTCACTTCGCCCAGGAAGCCGGTGAGGCCATGACGATCATCGGCCTGGTGGCGGCGGGGCTGGGCGTATCGGTGCTGCCGGCGTCTTACCAGCGCATCCGGATCGACGGGGTGGTCTATCGCACGCTGCTGGATGAAGAAGCGATGACAGCCGTGTGGCTGGTGCAACGCAAGGGAGCACAAACACCGATGGCCCAAGCGTTTGTCGAACTGCTGACCCGCAAAGCAACCTTGTAGTGAGCGGGCTTGCCCCGCGCGGCAGCGTGTCAGGTATGTTGAGGCGTCTGGTGCCCCGCGCGGCGGCGTGTCAGTCGGCTCAAACGAACCTGACACACCGCCGCGTGGGGCAAGCCCGCTCACTACATGACTTAGTTCATGCCATTACTGCGCAGCGCCGCCATGATGTCGCGGTCGAGCATGCTCACCCAGCGGTTGTAGTTGCGATGGATCGTACCGTCCTTGTAGCCCAGGTCGCGGCTGTCGCGGTAGGTGATGGCGTAGCTGTTGCGGGTGTAGCGGATGTCGATGGCGGCATAAAACTGGTTACGCACGTTGATCTCGGCCTGCACCAGTTGCGGGCTCAGGCGCTGGACCGTCCATTCGCGCTTTTGCAGGGCGTTGACGATGATCACCTTCATTTTCTCTTCACTGACCTGGGTGTTGGCCGGCAGGTCGTGCTGGGTGTTGAGGATCGGTTTGTTGGTGCAACCGGCGGTGACCAACAGGGCCAGGGTGATCAGGGTAGCGCGTAGCAAGGAAGACATTCCGTATTCTCCAATCGATTTAACAGTCAGGACCAGCGGCGAAAGATCAGCGACGTGTTGACGCCGCCAAAGGCAAAGTTGTTGTTCATCACGTAGTCGTGGTGCATCTCGCGAAATTCACCCTGCAGGTAATCCAGTTCGCCGCACTGCGGGTCCACTGAATCCAGGTTGAAGGTGTGCACGTACTGGTTGCGGTTCATCATCTCGATGCTGAACCACGACTCAAGCGCCCCGCAGGCCCCCAGGGTGTGGCCAAGGAAACTCTTCTGCGAGCTGATGGGCATGCGGCTGCCGAACAGGCTGCTGGTGGCCAGGGTCTCGGCGATGTCGCCCTGGTCGGTAGCCGTGCCGTGACCGTTGACGTAGCCGATCGCAGAGGGTTCCAGTCCGGCATCTTCCAGCGCCAATTCCATCGCACGGCGCATGGTTTTCTGCTCGGGGCGAGTGGTGTGCTGGCCGTCGGCGTTGCTGCCGAAGCCGACCAGCTCGGCGTGGATATGCGCCCCACGGGCCAGCGCGTGCTCCAGTTCTTCGAGCACCAGCATGCCGCCGCCTTCACCGATCACCAAGCCATCGCGGCCGCTGTCGTAGGGGCGCGGGCTGGTCTGGGGGGCGTCGTTTTTCAGGCTGGTGGCGTACAGCGCATCGAACACCATGGCTTCGGTCGGGCACAGCTCTTCGGCACCCCCGGCGAGCATCAACGGCAAACGTCCGAACTTGATTGCCTCGTAGGCATACCCGATGCCCTGGCTACCGCTGGTGCAGGCGCTGGAGGTGGGGATCAACCGCCCGGTGAGGCCGAAGAAGATGCTGATATTCGCCGCCGTGGTGTGCGGCATCATGCGCACATAGGAGTTGGCGTTCAGCCCCTCGGCCACCGAGTTCAGCAGCATATTGCCGAACGCCTTGATCTCGTCGGTGCTGCCGGTGGACGAACCGCAGGCCACGCCCATGCGCCCGTCCTTGATCGACTCGTCGCCGAGCAGGCCGGCGTCCTGCAGCGCCTGCTCTGCGGCCCATACGGCGAGGCGCGAAACACGGCCCATGCTGCGCAGCTGCTTGCGCGTCCAGTGGGCGGGCACGACGAAGTCGTCGATCGGCCCGGCCAGGCGCGTGTTCAATTCAGTGAAGCGGTCCCACTCGTCCATGCGCCGGATGCCGCTGCGGTTGGCGCGGAAGTTGGCGGCGATGGTCTCCCAATCGCCACCCAGGGAGGTCATGCCGGCCATGCCGGTGACTACGACGCGCTTCATCAGCACAGGCCTCCGTTTACGGCCAGCACCTGGCGCGTGATATAGCCGGCCTCGGCCGACATCAGGAAATTCACCGCGCCGGCCACCTCTTCCGGAGTGCCCATGCGCTGCGCGGGGATCATCTTCATCAGCTCTTCCACCGGCACATTCTCATCAAGCATCGCCGTGTCGATCAGGCCGGGCGCCACGCAGTTGACCGTGATCTTGCGCTTGCCCAGCTCGATGGCCAGGGCCTTGGCGGCGCCGATCAAACCGGCCTTGGAGGCGCTGTAGTTGACCTGGCCACGGTTGCCGATCAAGCCGGACACCGACGTGATGCACACGATACGCCCGGCCGCGCGACGTCGGATCATCGGCATCATCACCGGGTGCAGCACGTTGTAGAACCCGTCGAGGTTGGTGCGCATCACCACGTCCCAGTCGTCTTCCGACAGGGCCGGGAATGCACCGTCGCGGGTCAGGCCGGCATTGAGCACCACGCCGTAGTAGGCGCCGTGCTGTTCCACGTCGGCTTCGAGGATTGCCTTGCACACGGCACGGTCCGCCACATCGAACTGCAGCACCCGCGCCTTGCGGCCCAGGGCTTGGATTTCGACTTGCACTGCGTCGGCTTCGGCGCGGCCACTGCGGCAATGCAGCACGATGTCATGGCCGGCCTGGGCCAGGCGCAAGGCGATGGCGCGGCCGATGCCACGGCTGGAGCCGGTGACCAGTACGGATTCAGTCATGGCGTTACGTCCTTCGATTCATCTAAATAGTTGGCCGCCTGGGGCGGTCGGAATACGTTCAAGCGGGCGCTAGCCAAAATGCCATCACCGGTCAGGTGGCATTCGAACACACCCATGCCATTGTCGTCTTCCAGGGAACGCAGGCCGTGGATGGTCAGCTCGGCGCCGGCTGGGAAGTGTTCCACATTGCATTCGTACTTGCGTGTGCCCAACAGGAAACCCAGTTCCACGGCTTCGCCTTTCTGGCGCGCACGGCAGCCGGCGTAGGCCGCGACACTTTGCGCCATCAGCTCGATACCGACCCACGCCGGCAGGCTGCCGTCGTCGTGGCTGAACAGGCCACCGGGCTTGACGGTGACGCGGGTGTGAACCTGCTCTTCATCGAACGACAACACTTGGTCGATCAGGATCATGTCGCCCGCGTGGGGCAGCAGTTCAGCGAGTGGCCAATCGATCATGGGGCCTCTGCGATTATCAGGCTGACGTTGTTGCCGCCGAAGGCAAACGAATTGCTCATCAGGCAGCGTTTTTTCAAGGTGTCACCGGCTTGCGCCCAGTGCAGGGCCGGCAGCGCCGGGTCGGCCTGGCCATCCCAGACATGGGGCGGCACCACGCCGTGGGCCAGGCTCAACCAGCAGAACGCGGCCTCCAGTGCACCGGCGGCGCCCAGGGTGTGGCCGCTCATGGGCTTGGTCGACGAACAGGCCACGCCTTGGGGGAACAGTTGGGCAACCGCCAGGCTTTCCATGGCGTCATTGTGTTGGGTCGCCGTGCCGTGCAGGTTCAGGTAACCGATCTGCTCGGGCGCAAGTTTGGCGCTGGCCAACGCCTTGCGCATCGCTTGCAGCGCGCCCTTGCCGGTGGGTTCCGGCGCGGAGATATGGTGCGCGTCGCAGCTGGCGCCACTGCCCAGCAGCGCGATGGGCGCGGTCTCGCGGCTCATCAGGAACAGCACTGCGGCTTCGCCGATGTTGATGCCGTTGCGGTTCACCGAGAACGGGTTGCAACGCTGGCTCGACACGGCTTCCAGCGAGGTGAAGCCGTTGAGGGTCAGCTTGCACAGGCTGTCGACGCCGCCGCAGATCACCGCATCGCACACCCCCAGGTCCAGCAGGCGCTGGGCACTCATCAGTGCGCGCGCGCTGGAGGTGCAGGCGGTGGAAATCACATACGCCGGGCCGCTCACTTGCAGCCAGTCGGCGAGGAAGTTGGCCGGGGCGCTGAGTTCCTGTTGCTGGTAGTCGTAATCACCGGGGAACTGGTTGTCGCGCAGGTAATGCGCAATACCACGGCTCGCCTCGTCAATGCCCGACGTACTGGTGCCGAGCACAATGCCGACCCGCGAGGCGCCATACGTTTCAATGGCCTGACGGATCTGTGCCTCAATCTGCAGCGCCGCTTCCAGCAACAGCTGGTTATTGCGGCTGCTTTGCTGGTTCAGCTCCGTTGGGATGGTCGCCAATTCACCGGGCACGCCGGCCACCGGCAGCACACGCTCCGGTACCCAGCCGCTTTCGGCGCGCATGCCGGAACAGTCGCCGGCAAACAGGCTGCGACTGACTTCGTCCTGGCCACGGCCGAGGGCGCAGATCACGCCGAGGGCGTTGAGGTAGGCGGTCATCGTGCGGCCCCCAGCGGGCTGACGCGGTAGCTCAACGGTTGCCCGCTCATGTTCACACTGAAGACCTCAGACGACTGGTACACGATCTGCCAGTGGCCGGGCAGCGTGCGGGTAAGGTCCATGGCCTGCGCGGTGGGATACAGCTTTCGCACATCGTCTGCCGACGTCAGGGCGAATAACAGGGCGGCGAACAATTCCCGTGCCTGAGGATTGGGCGGCAGCAAGCCGTCGGCCTGCCACTGGCCATCGACCAGCTTCTGCCGGGCCTGGGGAATGCCCAGCGGGTCCATCATCGACCAGCGAATCGCACCGCCTTCGCGCTGGATCACCAGCAACCAGTCCTGGCTTTGACCGTCTGCCTGGCGCTGAACATGCAGTTGCATGGGCAGCGTCAGGGCCGGGATTTTTTCGGGCAGCGGTGGCTGGCTGGCGCAAGCGCTCAGCAGCAACAGGCAGCCCATCAGCAGCAGACGCATCATAGTGCCGGGCCCGCCAAGGGTTTGCGTGCCACGCAGTTCACCAGGGTTTCCTCACGCTGCCCCACCGGCGGCGGGTTGCGCAGGCCCCAGCGCTCCAGCAGGCCGAAGTCGCTGGAGCGACTCCACCACAGGTACGGGTAGGAGACGTTCTGCGGGCCAAATTCGAAGCCCTGATCGCTCAGCATCTCCAGGTATTCCTCGGCGCTTTTCTGCACGTGCATGGGGTGGCGGAACAGCCAGCGAATCACCCAGGTGTCGATGTACGCTTCGGTGGATTCGGCAAACAGCAGATAACCGCCCGGCTTGAGCACGCGGTAAAACTCCTTCAGCGCGCGATGCTGCTCCACCAGGTGGTGGAAGGTCTGGTGGCAGAACAGGATGTCGACGCTTGCGTCCGGCACCTCGAGGGTGGCGCAGTCGCTGCCGATCAGCTCCACATCCAGGCCCTGGCGCGCAGCTTCGGCCTTGCTCAATGCCAGGCTGTGAGGGTCGGCGTCCAGGCCGATCAAGCGGGCAGGGGCGAACACCTGCTGCAACAGCTTGAAGGATTTGCCCTGGCCGCAGCCGGCATCCAGCAACACTGGCGCCACCGGCAGCGGCTCGCTGAACAGGCTGCGCAGGTCGTTGATCGCTACGCGCAGTACATGGTGCTGCCAGGTGTGGCTGCGCAGAAACCAGAAACCGAACTTGGTTTCCTCGACGTAGTTTTTACTGAGGTATTGAGTGCTCACGCGGCATCCCCTGCACAAATCTGCGACAACATCCGTAGCCGTCGCTTGGGCTCACTGACAAACGGGTTGCGCTCGTCCCACGCATAGCCGGCGAGGATCGAGCTGATCATCCGGCGAATCTCCGGCGAACTGCCAGGATGGAAGATTACATCCTGGAAGGTGCCGGCATACCAGCCTTCGACGTAGCAACGGAAGGTGTCGACACCGCGCTTCAACGGCTCGGCAAACTCGGTTTGCCAGTCCACCGTCTCGCCGTTCAATTGGCGATGCAACAGGCCTGCGGCCATGCTCGCCGAACGCATGGCGATGGTCACGCCGGAAGAGAATACCGGGTCGAGGAATTCCGCCGCGTTGCCCAGCAGCGCAAAGCCTGGGCCGTGCAGGCTTTTGACGTTGGCCGCGTAACCGCCGATGGTGCGCGCCGGGGTGTCCCACACCGCGTTTTTCAGCACGCTGGACAGGCTTGGGGTTTCGTCGATAAAGCCGCGCAGGCACGCATCGAGGTCACCGTCGCGGCCGTCGAAATGTTCCTTGGCCGCGACCACTCCCACCGAGCAGCGACCGTTGCTGAACGGGATGGTCCAGAACCAGATATCGCGCTGCGTCGGGTGCGTGGTGACGAGGATCTTGGTGCGGTCAAAGCCCGGGTGTTCGATGCGGTCTTCGACGTGAGTGAACACCGCCTGGCGCACCGGGAAATCCGACGGTACATCCAGGTCCAGCAGGCGCGGCAGCACGCGGCCGTAACCGCTGGCATCCAACACGAACGTGGCCTTGAGGTGGTACTCGCTGCCGTTCTCGCGGCGCACGTGCAGGTAGCGGCAATCGCCTTTGAAGTCCACGCCGACGAGGGTTTCGCCGTAGCGGATCTCCACCCCCTGCAGCGCGGCCTGGTCAGCCAGCAACTTGTCGAAGTCACCGCGCTGCACCTGGAAGGTGGTGGGCTTGCCGTTGCTGAAGGTATCGCTGAAATCAAACGCACTGTAGCGCTCGCCCCAGGCGAACGCGGCGCCGGTTTTCAGCTGGAACCCCGCGGCCTGCACCGCGTCGAGCATACCGGCTTCTTCGATGAAGTCGATGCAGTGGGACAACAGGCTTTCGCCGATGGAAAAACGTGGAAAATGCTGGCGCTCGATGACCAGCACGTCATGCCCTTTGCGCTTGAGCAGAGCTGCCGCGATGGCGCCGGACGGCCCGGCACCGATCACCACGACCTGGCGACGTTCCATTTCAACTGTGGGCACGAGGGCTCCTTGCCGCGTTGGCGATAATCGGGTTCATGAGGCGTGCTTCTGATGGCCGGCCCAGGGCGCCAGCATAAAGCTGAAAGCCAGGCCCAGGCTGACCGACAGGCCGAAATTGCTCACCGCTGGCGTACTTGAGACCGCCAGCAGGCCGAACGACAGCCAGGTGGTCAGCGCGGCCAGCAGCGTCCCCAGCAGGCTGACCGCTGCGCCGCCGATCTGCTCGCGCATCAGGATCGCGTAATCCACGCTGATGGCGGTGACCAGCAGCAGGCCGAACAGGCTGAACAGTGTGAGCGGTTGGCCCAGCCAGCCGAGGCTGGCCAGGCTGCACAGTGCGGCCAGCAAGGGCAGTGCGACGATGCGCAAGGCACCGCCGAAACCGAAGGGCAGGATCAGCAGCAACACGATCAGTACGCACGACATCAACTTCAATTCGGCGGCGCTGATCTGCGTGTCGGCGAATACCCGGTTCAAATCACCGAGGCGATCCACCAATTGCACTCCCGGCAAGTCCACTGCCTGCACCCGTAGCAAGGCGGGGTTGTTCAAGCCTTGCAGGCTGACCATGGCGGCCACGCCGCCGTCCACCTGGCCCAGCCACAGTGTGCGCCAGGGCTCGGCGAGCGGGCCTGCCAGCGCGGCGTCGATGTCTTGGGTGGGCAGCGCTTGCAGGCGCGCGACTTCGGCTTGCAAGGCCGCAGCAGGAACACCCAGGTCGAGCAGCGGTTGCCAGTGTTGTGGCAATGCGTTCAGCGCATCCCGCAGTTGCTGTTGCTCGGCGGGCAGGCTGACCAGTTGATTCAGCGCCAGGTAGCCCTGGAGCTTGTCCATGTTCACCAACTGCTCCAGGCGCTGGCCCAGTGCGGCCTGACGCTCCAGCAACTGCTGCTGGTTGTTGGCCCGCACCAGGAAAAACTGGCTGGTGGGTTGGAAACCGGTGATACGCGCCACGGCCTGCGCTTCTTGCAGCAACTGCGGCGGGGCACCGATCCACTGGCGGATATCGTTCTTGGTGTTCAAGTGCCACAAGCCACCGGCGCAAAACAGCAGCACCAGCACCAGCAACACCGAACTTGGCACGTGCTTGAGCAACGAGGTGCGCATCCGCCACAGGCATTCGGCGATACGCAGCGGCCATTGCGCCGGGCGCAGTTCCACGCCCTTGAGCAGGGCCGGCAACAGGCACACCGCCGACAAGTACGCGCCCACCAGGCCGGCAGCGGAGAACACTGCGATCTGGGTCAGCGCCGGGAACGGCGTCCAGGCCAGCGCCAGGTAGCCGATGCAACTGGTGGCCAGGCTCAGGCTCAGCCCCGGCAGCGTGATGCGCAGCGCCGGCCAACTGCGCCACGGCTGCAGGCTCCAGCTCTTGGACAGGTAATGCAGCGGGTAATCCACCGCCACGCCAATCAGGCTCGAGCCCAGCACCAAGGTCATCACATGCATGTGGCCAAACAGCGCCACACAGGCCACCGCGCCAAACAGCATGCCCACCAGCACCGGCACAAACGCCAGCAGCACAGGCCAACGACGAAATGCCAACAACAGCAATAACAGAATGCCCACGGTGGCGCCGCCGCCGACCCAGGTGATTTCCCGCGTGGCCTGCTGTTGGCCATTGGCGGCATACAACAGGCCGCTGGCAGCGAGCAGTTGCGCACCTTGCCCGCTGGCCTGTTCACGGCTGGCCTTGAGCAAATCTGCCACTTGCAGCGGCAGCTTCATATCGAAAGCATTGCCGGTGGTGCGCGCGCGTAGCAGCACCCAGTTTTTACCGTCGGCATCGGCAATCAGGGCACCGCTGCCAATATCCAGCTGCACGGAACCGTGCTGCGGCTGGCTGTTCTGAATGCGCCCGGTCAAGCCCAGCCAGTCGTCCTGGCTCGGCACCAGGCTGAACCCGGTGAAGGGGTCGAACAGCGCTTGCACGCGCTGCTGGATAAACGTGTCGGGGTGGTCGATCAGTTGTTCGCGGTCCTTGGCCGAGAGCATCGCCAGGCGCCCGCGCAGCAATTGCTCGCGCAGCGCCGGCAGGTCGGCTTGCAGGTTCCACTGCACTTTTTCAAACAGCCCGCTGGCCTGCCAGCGCTCGCCCAACTGCTGCGCCACGGCCACCGCTTGTTGGCGGTCGGCGTGCCCGACCAGCACCAGCATCTCGCGGTTCAGGGGTTCCTGCATGCGCTGTTCGGCTTGCTGTTCCAAGGCGTCCGGCGTGTTGCCCGGCACCAGTTCCATCAAGTTGGCCGACAACGGCGCGCCATGGCGCCACTGCCAGCCGGCCAGGGCCAGCACGGCCACCAGCAGGATCAGGAACAGGCGCGGTAGCAGACGCTCACTGGGCAAAGTCGTGTTTCTCCGCATCGCTCAGGGGCTGGTCGGCACGGCTGTCCTGCATGCGCAGCACGGTGCTGTCGCCCTGGGTTTCCAGCAGCTCGATCTTCTGCACCAGCTCGCCGCCGTCGATATTGATCTGGGTGAAGACCTGTTTTAACAGCAACGAGCGCGGGACCAGCGTGAGCTTCCACCCGTCGGCTTCGCCTCGCAGCTGCAATTCGAAGTCGCGCTGCAAGCCACTGCTGTCACCTTGAAGGACGGCGAGGAACAGGCGGTTCTGCTCGGCGCCGGCGCTCTTGTTTGGCAGCAACTGCCAGCCATTGGCGTCACGGCGGGCAATGCCCTGGGCGCTGATGCGGTAGTCCTGTTGCAGCGGGGTCTTGAGCAGCCAGAGCAGGCCGTGGTCCTTGGCCAGCACGAAGGTGCCTTTGCTGACCAGGGGCTGGGGCAGGGCACGCAGGTGTTTTTCCTGGGTGAAGGCACCGTGGATCACGGAGGGTTTGGCGAGTTGATCGCTGAGTTGCTGCAGGTCAAAAGCGTGGGCCGTGCCTGCAACGCTGAGCAGCAGAATAAACGCGATCCATGTGGGAGCGGGCTTGCTCGCGAATGACCTGAGAGCGCTGCGGCGTGTCAGGTACACAGTGATATCGTTGACGATCTTCGCGAGCAAGTCGAATCGTCGCACCGCCGCTCCCACAGTGGTCAGCATTTCAAGGCCCTTTCTACGGCGTCGGTGAAAACTCTGGGGGAGACCAGCTGCATCTCTCGACTGGCGACCTCAACCGCGACCTGCACCGTGCTGGCACGGGTCAACCGTTCGCCACTGGCCAGGTCGGTGATCAGGTAATTGACCTTCAAGCGGTTCTCCCATTCCACCAGGCTGGCGCGCACGTTGATCGTCTGGCCGAACACGGCGCCGCGCACGTAGCGCAGCTGCATGTCGATCACCGGCCACGCATAGCCGGATTCCAGCATCGCCGTGTAGTTATGGCCGAGCTTGTCCAGCAACGCACAGCGCGCCACTTCCAGGTACTTCACGTAGTGCCCGTGCCAGACGACGTTCATGGTGTCGACGTCGAAAAAAGGCACGAGGATTTCAGTGTCGCAGTGCAGCACGCCCTGGCTACGCATGCAGCCTCCAGTGTTGTTCGGCAATGCGTTGCAGGCACAGACGCAGTTCGCCTTCCAGGGCGCGGTCTTCGATCACCGGCGGGAAGTCTTTGGCAAGCTCTTCATGCATGGCGGCCAGGGCCGGAGGCAATGGGCGAGCGTCGTCGGCCTGGGCGCGCAGCCACACCCCTTGGTTGGCGGCGAGCAGGGTAGCGGCGGCAACCTGTTCGGTCAGCTCCAGCACACGGATCGCATCGCGGGCGGCGATGGTGCCCATGCTCACTTTGTCCTGGTTATGGCATTCGGTGGAGCGCGAGAACACGCTGGCCGGCATGGTGTTTTTCAGGGCTTCGGCGGTCCAGGCGCTGGTGCCGATCTGCACGGCCTTGAAGCCGTGGTTGATCATCGCGCGGTCGGCCGGCGCGCCGGACAGGTTGCTCGGCAGGCCGTGGTTGTAACGCACGTCCACCAGCAGCGCGAGCTGGCGGTCGAGCAGGTCGGCCACGTTGGCCACCAGGGTCTTGAGGCTGTCCATGGCGAAGGCGATGTGGCCGCCGTAGAAGTGACCGCCGTGCAGCACGCGTTCTTCTTCGGCATCGATGATCGGGTTGTCGTTGGCGCTGTTCAGTTCGGTTTCGATGAACGAACGCAGCCAGCCCAGGCTGTCGGCCAGCACACCCAGCACGTGCGGTGCGCAACGCAACGAGTAGCGGTCTTGCAGGCGATGCAGCGGCGCGGTCGGCGCGTCGATGGCCAAGTCCTTGCGCAGCCAGGCAGCCACTTGCATCTGCCCCGGGTGCGGTTTGGCGGCGAACAGGCGTTCATCGAAGTGTTCCGGGTTGCCTTGCAGCGCCACCACGTTCAGCGCGGTGACGCGCGTGGCCAGTTGCAGCAGATAGTCGGCACGGGCAAACGCCAGGCAGGCCAGGCCGGTCATCACCGCGGTGCCGTTCATCAACGCCAGGGCTTCCTTGGGACGCAACACCAGCAGGTCCCAACCCAGTTCGCGGTGCACGTCGGCCGCCTGACGGCGTTCGCCACGGAACATCACTTCGCGCTCGCCGGACAAGGTCGCAGCCACGTAGGACAGCGGCGTCAGGTCACCGCTGGCGCCCACCGAGCCTTCTTCCGGGATCAGCGGCAGCACGTCGTGTTCGAGGAACGCGTGCAGGCGCTCCAGCAGCTCCACGCGCACCCCGGACACGCCGTGGCACAGTGACTGCAGCCGCGCCGCCAGCACCGCGCGGGTGGCTTGGGCGTCAAGCAACTTGCCCAGGCCGCAACCGTGGAAGGTGTACAGGTGACGCGGCAGCGCTTCGACGTGCTGCAACGGCACGGCCACCACGCAGGAGTCGCCGTAGCCGGTGGTCACGCCGTAAATCACGCCTTCCTTGTCCAGCAGTGAGTCGAGGAACTGCGCGCCCTTGGCGATGCGCTGGCGATACGCCGCGTCGCCCTGCAATCGGGTAGGCGCCTGACGGTTGGCCAGGGCCAGCACGTCTTCAATGCGCAGGGGGCGTTCGCCAAAGGTTACCGGCTCAAGATGCGTCGTCATCGGTCTTCCAGAAAGGGTAAAAGTTGAACCATTGTTGGGGCGCTTCCAGGCAAAACTGGCCCAGGCGGGCGGCGTAGCGCTCGGTCCACTGAGCGATGACCTGCTCGCGGGTGGTGCGCTTCCATTCGATCAATTCGGCGAAAGGCTCAATGCTCAGGCGATAGCGGCCATTGTGTTTCAGGCACATCAGCAGGTTCACCGGGCATTTGAGCAACCCGGCCAGCAACCACGGGCCTTGCGGGAAGGCGGCGCTGTGCCCGAGGAAATCCACGCATACCGTGCGCCCGCCATGCAGCGGCACGCGGTCACCCGCGATGGCCAGCCACTCGCCTTCGTCCAGGCGCTGGCTGAGCAGCAGCATGGTGGCCGGGTCCAGCTCGCTGACCTGGATCAGGCGCAGATGGGTGGCTCCGGCTTCGCCCAGCAAGCGGTTGAATTGTTCGGCGTGCTTGGTGTGCACCAGCACGTTCATGGTGACCTGCTCGCCCAGCTCGGCGAGGGCGCGGCACACTTCGAGGTTGCCCAAGTGGGCGCCCACCAGCATCTGCCCGCGCTCACCGCGCAGTTGGTTGCGCAATTGCGCGGGGTCGTTGATTTCGATCTGTTCGATGCGCAGCTTGCCGTTCCACACATCGAGCTTGTCGAGTAAGGAATCGGCGAAGGCCATGAACTGGCCAAAGACGCTTGTGTGGGTGGGGCGCAGCGCGTCTTGCCCGCTCCAGTCGGCCAGACGCTGCTGGTATTGCCAGGCGCTCTGGCGTGCGGTGCGACCGAACACGAAGAAGTACAACACGATGCCGTAGAGCACCGGGCTCAGCAGGCGACGGCCCAGCACTTTGGCGGCGATGGCCGTGAGTTTCATCAACAGGAAACTGCCGCGCTCCTCGCGGTCGGCCCAGTGCTTGGTGCTGTCGCTCATGCTTGCCACCGTCGCCACAGGATCATCGGCGCACGCACCAGCATGCCGAAGAACAGCCGGGTGTGCATGGCCGAGATGCGCACGTTGTCGCGGAACAAGCGAAAGTGCGACAAACCGTCGGCGGGGTAATGCACCCGGGTCGGCAGCCAGCGCATCGGCTGGTTGCGCCAGGCCAGGCGCACCAGGATGTCCGAGTCGAAATCCATGCGCGTGCCGATGTACGCCGAGTCCATCAACGCCAGCACCGGTGCCAGCGGGTACACGCGAAAGCCACACATCGAATCGCGGATCTGCAGCGATAGGGTGTTGATCCACACCCACACGTGGGTCAGGTAGCGCGCATACAGGCGGCCCTTGGGCACGCTGTCGTCGTATTCGGGGTAGCCGCAGATGATCGCATCGGGGTGACGGCGTGAGGTGTCGAGGAACGTTTCGACTTCGCGCAGGTCGTGCTGGCCGTCGGCGTCCACTTGCAAGGCGTGGCTGTAGCCCAGGCGCGCGGCTTCGCGGAAGCCGGCCATGACGGCGCCGCCTTTGCCCTGATTGCTGGGCAGCGTCAGCAGGGTGACGTTATCCAGGGTGGCCAACTGTGCCAATACCGCTGCGCAGGCCGGGCTGCTGCCGTCATCGACCAACAGGCACGGCAGCCCACTGCCCAACAGGCTATGGACCACGGCCGGCACGGCGGCTTCGTGGTTGTAGACCGGGATCAGGGCGCAGGGATTATGCAAGCCCGCTCGCGACAAAGGCCTATTCACTTGGTGTCTCCAGCACGATGCGCCCGCTGGAGCAGGCCGCGACGCCATTGCGATAGGCAAAGTACAACTTGCCGCGTTCCTGGTCGAAGCGCAGGTGCAGTTCGATCGCATCGCCCGGGCGCACCAGTTGCTGGAACTTGAGCACTTCCATCCCGGCGAAGGTTGCAGGCAAGTCGAGCAATTGCTGGCCCAGATTGAACGCCCATTCCACCTGCACCACGCCCGGCAATACTGGGGTGACCGGGAAGTGCCCGCTGAAATAGGCCAGGTCCGGCGGAACGCTCAGTTGCAAGGTCCATTCGCCATCGGCTTCCACCTGCTCCAGCACTTCCGGGGCTTTCGGGCGGGGTGCCAGCAACAGCGCCTCGACCTGCGCCTGGGGCAGTTTGCCTTGGCTGTTCAGCGGCAGTTGGCGCAGCAAACGCCAGCGACGGGGCAAGGCCAGCGCCTCGCAATGCTGGCTCAAGTGCTGGCGCAGGGTTTGAGTGAGGGCGCGACGGCCCTGATTGCGCAAGGCGTGCAGGCCGTCGGCGCTGAGTACCACCAGCGCGCCGAGGGAGGCGCGGTTTTCCTGGACCACGCCCAGGCGGGTGTCGGCGACCCATGGGTGGGCTATCAACGCCTGTTCCAGCATGGGCAGGGAGATGCGTTTTTCTTCCAGCTTGACGATGCGGTCCAGGCGCCCGAGCAGCTCGAAACGGCCATCGGAGTGAATGCGCGCAGCATCAGCGGTCTGCTCGACATGGCCGGCGGGCAGGTAAGGGGAGGCGATACGCAGGGCGCCGTCGGCGTCCTGGCTCAGCACCACGTCGGCAAACGGCTGCCAAGGTTGTGCACCTTGGCGCCAGGCGATACCGCCGGTCTCGGAGCTGCCGAGGATTTCCGTCGGCCATTGCTGCAAGCGATCGTAAAGCTCGCCCGCCGCTTCAACGGGCAAGGCGCCGCCCGACGAAAACACCCGGGATACCTGGCTCAGCGCAGGCCAGTCGAGGTTGTCGCCCATGCGCTTGAGCAACGCAGGGCTGGCGACCCAGGCGAACTGCGCGTGTTCGCGGCTGGCGCGCTGCAAGTCTTCGGGGAAGGCCAGTTGCTTGCGTACAAAGGTGCGGCCGGCGCACAACGGCCACAGCACGCGGAACAGTAAGCCGTAGATGTGCTGCGTGGCGACGCTGCCGATGATGCAGGCGCGCTTGAGGTCCGGGCCCCACAGGGTTTCCAGCGCCTCTACTTCGTTGGCCAGTTGGCGCAGGGTCTTGTCGATGCGCTTGGGCTCGCCACTGGAACCGGAGGTGCACAGGCTCAGTTGGCAGGCGTCCAGGTCAAGGGCGGCGGCGCTTAAGGGTGCCTGGTATAGCGCGTCCAGGTCGGTGGCTTCGGTCAGCCAGCCGTCGACCGCCTCGTCCCAACGTTGACGGGTCTGCGGTTGCAGGTCGGCAGGCAGCAGTACGCTGACCCCGGCCCGCCAGGCGCCGAGCAGGGCAATCGCCAACTGGCCGGCGTCTTCCAGGTACACGGCCAGGCGTTGGATACCGCGCGCTTGCAGGCCTGCAGCCAGGCTCAGGGCGTGGGCCCAGAGCTGGGCATGATTCATGTCAGGTTCGGTGGTGACCGGACGCTGTTCCAGTGGCTCAAGCAGCAAGTGCTCAAGTTTCAACCCATTCATACGCGGCCTCGAACCCTTTGTCGTACCAGCCATTCCACGGCAAACAACAGCCCCATCAACCCGTAGGCGATCAGGCCGTTGTACAACGTCCACCAGCTCAGCGGCGCCCACAGGGTGAGGGCGGCGGCGAGCAGGCCATTACACAGAAAGAACACACTCCACACCACCGTAACCTGGCGGGTGTACACGATGGCGTGGGGTGGCAGCACCGGGTCGGTCATGCGTGCCAGGCGCTCCACCATCGGCGGGCCGTATTTGAGGCTCAAGCCGAACAGCGACAACATGAACGCGCTGACCAGGCTCGGGTACCAGCGCAGCAGGTGCGGGTTGTCGAACCAGGCCAGTAGCAGGCAGAACACGATGATCGCCACGGCCATCCAGCGGCTGCCGGGGCGGCGTGCGCCGATAAACGCGCGCAACAGCCACAGGCTGCCCAGCAGCAGGCCGAATTGCCACGGTGCGAAGTGCTCGGTGCCGTAATACACCGCAAAGGGGTACAGCAGGCCCGCCAGCAGCAAGCCCAGGCCGATCAGCCGGCTCATGCGGCAGGCTGGACCAGACGGTACACCGCCTCAACCACGTCGTTCACGGTGCGCACGGCCTTGAATTCTTCGGCGGCGATCTTCTTGCCGGTCTGGCGCTTGATATGGTCGATCAAGTCCACGGCATCAATGCTGTCGATTTCCAGGTCCTGGTACAGGTTGGCGTCAAGGGTGACGCGTTCCGGAGGCAGTTCAAACAGTTCCACCAAGGCATCGCGCAGGGTGTTGAAAATATCGTCACGAGTTTGCATGGTCCGGTCTCAAGCTGCCTGTCTGGCCGTGACGAATGCCGCGAGGCTGGCCACGTTGGTGAAGTGATTGCGAGTGTCCTTGGCGTCGGCATCGATCTTGATGCCGTACTTTTTCTGGATCGCCAGGCCCAACTCCAGGGCGTCTACCGAATCCAGACCCAGGCCTTCGCCGAACAGGGTCTGCTCGCTGCCGATGTCGTCGGCGCTGATGTCTTCCAGGCCCAGGGCCTCGATGATCAGCGTCTTTATGTCGTGCTCAAGGCGGTGTCTGTCGCTCATCTTCGGCGAGCTCCTTAATAAAATAGTGATGCAGGTAATCGTTGAGCTTGCGTGAAGCCTGGGGCGCGGGGCCCATTGCGGCGAACGCCTGTGGTTCTATATCGGCACCCACCCGCAAACTGAAGTGCACGCGGCATTTTGGGATGCGATACCAGGGTTCGGCCTTGGTCAGCGTGGTCGGGCTGACCTTGATTACCACGGGGGTGATGATTGTCGCACCCCGCAGCGCGATGGCGGCGCCGCCACGATGAAAGGCAGGCGCTGCGCCGGGCGTGGTGCGGGTGCCTTCGGGAAAGATGATCAGGGTCTGGCCCGTGCGCAGGGCGTCGGCGGCGGCGTCGAGCATCTCGGCGCTGCCGTCGTTGCTGATATAGCCGGCCTCGCGCACGGGGCCGCGGGTAAAGGGGTTCTGCCACAAACTCTGCTTGACCACGCAGTTGGCCTGGCGCACCAGGCCGATCAGGAACACCACGTCGATCAGCGACGGGTGGTTGGCAATGATCATCTGGCCCGGGCGGCCGAGGTTTTCCGCGCCTTCGACGCTGTAGGTCAACACGCCGGCGCGCTGCATCAGGCGGATGAACAGCCAGAACAGCCAACTGATCGTGTGGCGGGCGCGGCTTCGATGTTTTGCAGCGTCCCCCGGCAGGCAACTGAGCAGCGGGAACACCAGCAAACGCAGGCACAGCCCGCCGACGCCGAACAGGAAGAAGCTGGCAGCGGTCGCGAACAGGCGCCAATAGTAGGCGTCCCGTGGTTTCTCGTTCAGGGCTTGCGTTGCCAGTTCCATACACGGTTCTTCCAGGCATGTTGGCAGGCGACCTGTTCGGTGAGCAGGGTGCGCAGCAGGTTCAGGGCGTGGGGCCACTGGGCTTGAGTGGGTTGGACAGTGCCAGTGCCGAGTTCCAGCTGCCACTCGTCGCCCGGTGTGAGCAGCAGGCCGAGGGCGTAGGGGAACGGCACATCGTGGATCCAACTGGCATAGGCCTCGGGCGGCTGTTCTTCGGTGATCACCAGCAAGACGGCCGGGGCGCCGTCGTTGAGCAGGGCGGCGGCCTCCAGCATGCCGTGTTCCAGGCCGTCGCCTGCGGCGGCGAGGGCGGTCATTTCGCTGGTTTCGTTGCGCAGGATCGACCAGAGGCCGATCACCGCGTTATGCACCGAGAGGCTGAACTGGGTCGGCGACAGCGGCTGGTCGTTGGCCAGGTCCGTGAGGATGTCGAGGGTGCGTGGGGTTTCGCCGTGGCGGGAAATGAACACCAGCGGCAGGTCCTGCAGGCCGTCGGCCAGTGGCCAGCCCACGCTGAACGCCATGCGGGCCAGGCGGCTCAGGCGGCGGCGCTGCATAGCTGGCAGGAACGACACGTCGGGGCAGGCTTGGCTGTCTTGCAGCAACACCGGGTTCCGGCACCAGGCGTGCCAGTCGTCCGCGCTTTCGAGCCCAGGGGCCCAGGCGCGCCATTGGGCGATGTTGAAAGTGATCACTGAGACGTTATCCCGCCCCTGCGGGCTTCCATGTGCGGCTTTTGGCCCCGAATACCGGGACAGGGAGCAATAGCCGAATGGCGCGCATTATCCCGGTGCCGTGGGGTTCTAGCAAACTTTGGTAAAGAATTGTTCACGGCTGATTACAATTTGGAGGGAAAGATTTACAGATTGTCCTCTACCAAGGGCCTGGCTGGATTGTCGGACCGTTCCTTTTAACGTGTCGGCGACGTATGACAGAGCGCGTGCACGGGGCTGTTGATGCAGCAATGCATGGATGAACGAGGTAGCTATCAGGCGCTTTTGCCCTCTACACTCGGACATTCATTGATACACGGAGGTTTTTCCATGCGGCGTGTGGTGTTCAATCAGAAAGGTGGCGTTGGCAAGTCCAGCATTGCCTGCAACCTGGCGGCTGTCAGTGCCAGCGAAGGTTATCGAACCCTATTGGTGGACCTCGATGCACAAGCCAACTCAACCCAGTACCTCACTGGCTTGACTGGCGACGATATCCCCATGGGGATCGCGGATTTTTTCAAGCAAACCCTGTCTTCCGGGCCGTTTTCCAAGAAGAACAAGGTCGATATCTACGAAACCCCGTTCGACAACCTGCACGTCATCACTGCGACCCCGGAGTTGGCGGACCTGCAGCCCAAGCTCGAGGCCAAGCACAAGATCAACAAGTTGCGAAAGCTGCTGGATGATCTGAGTGAGGATTACGATCGGATTTACCTGGATACACCGCCAGCGTTGAATTTTTATGCGGTATCGGCGCTGATTGCCGCTGATCGCGTGCTGATCCCTTTCGATTGCGATAGCTTTTCGCGTCAGGCCCTCTATGGCCTACTGGCGGAAATCGAAGAATTGAAGGAAGACCACAACGAAGGCCTCGAAGTGGAAGGCATTGTGGTCAACCAGTTCCAGGCCCGGGCGAGCCTGCCACAGCAGATGCTTGATGAGTTGATTGCAGAAGGTTTGCCGGTATTGCCGGTGTACCTGGCCAGCTCCGTGCGCATGCGCGAGTCACACCAGGAAAGCAAGCCGCTGATCCACCTGGACCCACGGCACAAGCTTACGCAGCAGTTTGTGGAGTTGCATAACCTGCTGGAAAACGCCTGATCTCAAGGGCAACCCATTCCCCTGTAGGAGCCGGCTTGCCGGCGATGACGGCCTCAAGAACGCTATCGCCGGCAAGCCGGCTCCTACAGTTGATCGCGTTTAAACGCCTTGGCTACGCAGCCAGCTCATCAGTTGTGGCAACGGAAATGCCCCGCTCTGGCGAGCCACTTCGCGGCCGTTCTTGAACAGAATCAAACTAGGGATCGAGCGAATCCCCAACTGCGCCGAAAGCTGCTGATTGGCCTCGCTGTCGAGCTTGGCCAACCGGCACTTGCCCTCCAACTGGCCAGCGGCCTGCTCAAACACCGGCGCGAACGATTTACACGGCCCACACCAATCAGCCCACACATCCACCAGCAGCGGCAAATCGCCCTTGATCTGGCTGGCGTAGTCGCCTTGTTTCAGTTCAAACGGCTTGTTCAGTAACACCGGCTGCTTGCAGCGTCCGCACTTGGGCGCGTCACCCAGGCGTTCGCCGGGGATGCGGTTGAGGCCGTTGCAATGGGGGCAGGGGATGACAAGAGGTTCGGACATGGTGAGGCTCCTGAAAATGGCCAATAGGCTCTATCTGGAGCCAGCGCCTGTATTTATCAAGCTGTAGTGAGCGGGCTTGCCCCGCGCTGGGCTGCGTAGCGGCCCCAATAAGGACGCCGCTGCGTTTGAGAAGGACTGAGGTGCCCCCGGCGCGGGGCAAGCCCGCTCACTACAGGTTAGGAGGAGCAGCTGATTTCCAGGTGCTTGCCCCAATCCGGCGGCCGCTGCGCGTACTGCTCCATCCCCGGTTGCTCCTCAAACGGTTTGCTCAACACTTCATGCAGCCGCCGCACCTCGCTGTAATCCCCGGACTCGGCAGCCGCGATAGCGTTCTGCGCCAGGTAGTTGCGCAAGATATACAGCGGGTTCACCGCCTGCATCCGTGTACGGCGCTGTTCCTCGCTGTAGTCACCATCCCGTGCGACACGCGCCTTGTACTGCTCGGCCCAGGCGTCAAACCCGGCCAGGTCGACAAAGTCATCGCGCAGCCGTGCCACGGCCAACGCCGCCGACTCATCCCCCAGGCGGCGGAAGAACAGGGTGTAATCCACGCCGCTGTTCTGCATCAGCTTCAATAACCGCTCCACCAACTGCTGGTCATCCTCTTCGGCGGTGGTCAGCCCCAGGCGACGGCGCATCAGGTCCAGGTAGTTGGCCTGGTACAGCGGCAGGTACAGCCCAAGCGCTTCTTTCAACGCGTCAACGCTGATGAACGGCGTCAACGCCTGAGCGAGCGCACTGAGGTTCCACTGCCCGATTGGCACTTGATTGCTGAAGGAATAACGCCCTTCGTGGTCCGAATGGTTGCAGATGAAGTGCGCGTCAAAGTCATCCAGAAACGCAAACGGCCCGAAGTCGAAAGTGATGCCCAGGATCGACATGTTGTCGGTGTTCATCACGCCGTGGCAGAAACCGTACGCCTGCCATTTGGCAATCAGCTCGGCATTGCGCTCGACGATTTCGCGGAACATCGCCAGGTACGGCTCGGGCTGTTCGCGGCACTCGGGGTAGTGCAGGTTCAATACGTGCTCGGCCAGAAGCGCCTGCTGTTCGGGTTTCTTGGTGTAGTAGAAATACTCGAAGTGCCCGAAGCGGACATGGCTGGGCGCCATGCGCAGCACCATCGCGCCGCGTTCCTGTTTCTCGCGCCATACCGGGGTGTCGGAGCCGATCACGCACAACGCGCGGCTGCTGGGGATGCCCAGTGCATGCAGCGCTTCGGAGGCGAGGAACTCGCGGATCGAGGAGCGCAACACGGCGCGGCCATCGCCCATACGCGAGTAAGGCGTCATGCCGGCGCCCTTGAGGTGCAAGTCCCAGTGCTCGCCGGCCGCGTTGTACACCTCGCCCAGCAACAACCCACGGCCATCGCCCAGTTGCGGGGTGTAGCCGCCGAACTGATGCCCGGAATAGACCATCGCCCGCGGTTCCGCCTCGGCCCAGAGCTTGTGGCCACCAAACAGTTCGGCAAATACCGGTGTTTCGGCAACAGCCGGGTCAAGGTCGAGCAGGGCCATGGCGGCCTCACTCGCCACGACCAGGCGCGGGTTATCGAGGGGTTCAGGCAATACGTGGGTCGAGAACGCGTCGCCCAGGCGTGCGAAGCGGTTGTCGAAGGTCAGTTCGTCGAGGGCTTTCACCGGCCATCTCCAGCAGAATGTCCGAGCATTCTGCTGGGGATAGCGCGGTTAGTCGAGTTTGCTCGGCGGCGGTTCCTGCACGCCGCCGTCGTTGGCGGGCTTGGCCGGGGTGTCGACTTCCACCAGCTTGTATTCCTGGCCGTGGAGGTTCTTGAGGTAGACCTCCATCTGGCGGAACGAAATGTTGATGTGCTCTTTCTTGAACTCACGGTTGATAAAGCGGTTCACTTCGTCGATCACCGGGTTGCGGTCGCCCAGGTCACGTACGTGCATGCGCAGTTCGTGGTCGAGGGTGCTTTCGCCGAAGTTGAGGAAGTACACATGAGGTTCCGGCTCTTTGAGCACACGCGGGTTGTCGCGGGCGGCCTTGAGCAGCAGTTCCTTCACGCGGTCCAGGTCGGAGCCATAGTCCACACCCAGCTTGAGGGTGACGCGGGTGATGGTGTCGGTCAGCGACCAGTTGATCAACTGCCCGGTGATGAAGGTCTTGTTCGGGACAATGATGTCCTTGCGGTCGAAGTCGGTGATGGTGGTGGCGCGGATGCGGATCTTGCTCACGGTGCCGGACAGGTTGCCGATGGTGATGGTGTCGCCGATGCGCACCGGGCGTTCGAACAGGATCATGATGCCGGAGATGAAGTTGGCGAAGATCTCCTGCATGCCGAAGCCCAAGCCCACCGACAGCGCCGCCACCAGCCATTGCAGCTTGTCCCAGCTCACGCCGAGGGTGGACAGGGTGGACACGAAGCCCACGCCGGCAATCACATAGGACAGCAACGTGGTGGTCGCGTAGGCGCTGCCCTGGGCCAGGTCCAGCTTGGACAGCACCAACACTTCCAGCAAGCCTGGCAAGTTGCGCGCCAAGGCAAAGGTGATGCCGACGATGATCGACGCGCCGAGCAAGTCGCCGATGCTGATCGGCACCATGCTGATGTTGGCGCCGGTGCCGCTGGTGTATTCGTAGAGGGTCACGTTGTCCAGGTAGGAGAACACCGTGATCAGGTCTTTCCATACCCAATACAGCGCCGCGATAAAGCCGCCGAGCAAGGCCAGGCGGATCAGGCGCATGGACTGTTCGTTGACCTGCTCGATGTCCAGGGTCGGTTCTTCGATCACCGCTTCACCGTCGCCGGCTTCCTTGGCCGCCTGGCGCTTGGCCAGGGCGCGGGCATAAGCCAGGCGCCGTGCGGCGACGCCCAGGCCACGTACGAAGGTGGCTTCGATCACCAGCCAGAACATCAGCAGGTACAGGGTATTGATCAAGCGGTCGCTGAGCTTGAGCGCGGTGTAGTAGTAGCCGAAGCACACGGCGACGAACAGCGCGATGGGCAGGGCGGTAAACAGCAGGCCCACGGCCTTGCGGAACAACGAGGCTTTTTCGTGGGTCGGGCTGTTCAGCAGCAAGCGGCCCAGCAGCCAGGCCATCAGTGCGTAGCAGGTCAGCACCACGCCGATGCCCAGCACGTCGTCGGCCAGCGCAGCCGGTTGGTGCTCGGCGATGGCTACCACGGCCACCAGGGCCAGCACCACCAGGCCGAGCTTGCGCACCCAGCCTTGCAGGAATTCGACCTGGGGTTTTTCCCAACGGAAGTGCAGTTCGGCCACGCCGCCCGGCGCGAGGATGCGGTAGGCGGTGTAGAACACCATCCACGCCTGGGCGATCTGCAGCAGCGCTGCGCCCAGGTTGGCGTTTTGCCCACGGGCGTCGATCTGCAGCGCGTAGCCGCACAGTGCCAGGCCCAGGGCCACCGGCATGGCCAGCAGGATGTTGATCAGGATGGCCTGGGGCGTATGCCACTGGCTGTCGCGCTTGAAGTGGCCGATGTCCTGATGGACCTTGTTCAGGCGCTGATACAGGTTCTTGCGCCGCCACAACAGTGCACCTATCAACAGCAACAGTGGCAGGAACAGCAGTGGGCGCTGGGTCAGGCCGTCATACAGTTCGCTGACACTGGAGGCCCAGGGCAGGGTGGTGACCTGTTTGCTCAGGTGCGCCGGCACGGTTTCCAGCCACTCGGTGTCCAGTGGCTTGTTGCTGGGGATCCAGAACATCTGCTCATCCAGCGTCGCTCGCAGGGTGGTGGCGGTGCTGAGCAATTGTTTCTGGTTGAGCTGCAAGGTGATGGATTCATTGAGCAGTGCGCTCAGTTCACGGCTCAGGCGCTCCAGCAGGTCGCTGCGGGTGATCGCCAGTTCCAGCAGGGTGCGGCGCAATTGCGGGGTCACGTCATCCGGTGGCTGGTTGGCCAGCAGGTTATCCACATAGGTACTGGGCGAACTGATCAGCTCGCGTTGCTGGTTGACCTCGAACTGGTACAGGCGAATGTTGGCAATGTCGTCCGCCAGGTCGCGGTCCACGGTGAGGCGCGGCAGGGCCTGCTTCTGCTTGTAGAGGATCTTGGACAGCAGCAGGCTGCCCTTGAGCACGTTGATCTGCTCGTCCAGGGCCGAATCGCTCTGGGTCACGGTGTCCAGTTGCTGCTTGGTCTGCAGGTTCTTCTGGGTCAGGTCGTTGAGGCGGTCGGTGCTTTTGAGCAGGTAGTCGGACAGCTTCAGGTTGGCCGCGCTTTCGGTGGCCAACAGGCTGCTGCCCCCGGCCTTTTGCGCCTCGATGGACTGTTGGGTCACGGTCTGTTGGGACTGGGCCAGGCGTTTCTGGTTGATCAGGGTTTGCAGGTCCTGGATCTCTTGTTCCAGGCGCGCGGTTTTTTCCACCACCAGGTCATGCTGGCTGTTACCCAGGTCTTGCAGTTGGCTGTTGCCGGCCAGTTCCTGGCGGCGCAGTGGGATTAGCGCGTTGAGCGCGGCGAGTTCGGCGTTGAGCTGGTTGCGCTGGTCGCCGCTGAGGGTTTTGCCGTTGTCCTTGCCGACCTTGAGGATCGAGTTGATCTGCAGGATGCGGGTCTGGCTGCTGCTGATTTCGGTCTGGGCGCGTTCCGGGCGGGTCTGTGCGGCGATGGTCAGGCTGTTGGCGTCGGCCAGGTCTTTTTGCAGGTCGCCTTGCTGGGTGGTGCGCTGCACCAGCAATTGTTCGAGCTGTGGCACCGGCAGGGTGGCATAGCGCTGGGCGACGGGAATGACTTTGGTGGCCTTGAGCCTTACCAACTCCCGCTGGTTCTCGGTGGTCTGGCGCGGCGCATCTTCCAGCTGGCGCTTGAGGTCGACCAGGCGCTGCTCGTAATCCTGCTTGTTGCCCAGGTACGTCAGGGTCTGCTGCAGGATGGTCTGCAGCGCCTTCATGTCGGCGTCGGGCAGCTTGCGGTCGGGCAGCTTGTCCAGGGTTTGCTGGATAGCGTCGGCGCTGGGCGGGTCGGCCGCGTGAACGGTGCCGACACAAAGGGTCAGGCCCAGCAGGGCAGTGGCGAGAAACGTGCGCAGGGTTGGCATAGAGACCGGTCGAGCAAAATGAAGAAAAGGGAGCGAATTGTCGCTCCGCAGTTTAGAGGAAGAGTCCGGGGCCCGGGCGACTTCCTTCGGGGAATCTGACGCCGACTTTGCCGATCTTGTTCCCGTCCATGACCGCGACGGTCCAGATGGTGTTGTTCCATTCCACCTGGTCGCCGACGATGGGCGCGCCGCCGACTTTCTGGGTAATGAAACTGCTCAATGGCATGTCCGGGTCGATGCCCTCCAGCTTCAAGCCGTATAAGGCTGAAACCGCGCCCAGCTGGGCGTCGCCTTCGAGTACGAAGTCGCCGAAGAAGCGCAGGTCCAGACCCCGTTGCGGGGCCTGGCTGAACAGTTTGCCCAGGGCCGGCAGGTTGTGTTCGTGGCCGATCACGCAGAGCAAATCGCCGACTTCCAGCACCGTACTACCCGACGGATGGAGCAGTTGCTGGCCACGAAACAGTGCCGCGATCCGCGTGCCTTCGGGCATTTTCAGCTCGCGCAGGGCCGCACCGATGCACCATTTTTCCGCACCCAGGCGGTAGACGAACAGCTCCCACTCGCTGGTGACGTGCACTTCCAGGGCTGCGCGGGAGATCGGCGCCGGGTCTGGCGGTACGGTCACTTTCAGCAGCTTGGCCACCCACGGCAGGCTGGTGCCTTGCACCAGCAGGGAGACCAGCACGATAAAGAACGCCAGGTTGAAGTACAGCTGTGCGTGGGGCAGGCCGGCCATCAGCGGGAACACCGCCAAAATGATCGGGACCGCACCGCGCAGGCCGACCCAGGCGATAAAGGCTTTTTCGCGACCGTGGAACGCCTTGAACGGCAGCAGGCCGACCATCACCGACAGCGGCCGCGCAAATAGGATCATCCACAGCGCCAGGCCCAGCGCCGGCAGGGCAATCGGCAGCAGGTCATGGGGCGTGACCAGCAGGCCCAGCACCAAAAACATGCCGATCTGTGCCAGCCAGGCCATGCCGTCGAGCATATGCAGAATGCCGTGGCGGCTGCGCACCGGGCGGTTGCCGATCACCAGGCCGCACAGGTACACGGCGAGGAAGCCGCTGCCGTGCAGGGCGTTGGTCAGCGCGAACACCACCAGGCCGCCGGCGATCACCAGGATCGGGTACAGGCCGGTGGCCAGGTTGATGCGGTTGACCATCTGCAGCATCAGCCAGCCGCCGCCCAGGCCGACGATGCCCCCAATGCCGAACTCGCGCACCAGGTGGGTCAGCAGGCTCCAGTGCAGGCCGGTCTGGCCGCTGGCGAGCATGTCGATGAGGGTGACAGTAAGGAACACCGCCATCGGGTCGTTGCTGCCGGACTCGATTTCCAGGCTGGCGGTGACCCGTTCGTTCAGGCCCTTGCCGCCGAGCAACGAGAACACCGCCGCGGCGTCCGTGGAGCCGACGATGGCGCCGATCAGCAGGCCCTGGATGATATTGAGGTTGAACAACCAGGCGGCGGCCATGCCGGTGAGGCCGGTGGTAATCAATACTCCCACCGTGGCCAGCGACAACGCCGGCCAGAGTGCTACGCGGAAACTCGCCACCCGTGTGCGCAGGCCACCGTCGAGTAGGATCACGGCCAGTGCGAGGTTGCCCACCAGGTAGGCGGTCGGGTAGTTGTCGAAGATGATGCCGCCGCCGTCGACGCCGGCGACCATGCCCACGGCCAGGATGATCACCAGGATCGGGATCCCCAGGCGGGACGAAAGAGAACTCACCAGAATGCTCGCACCCACCAGCAACGCGCCGATCAAGAACAGGCTGTTGATGGTCGTCGCATTCAAAGGCAGTACTCCATGAGCAATAAGGACGAGACGCAAACTGACCATGCAGTCTGCGTGCCAGCGATTCTAACCTGTTGAATTGCTGCGCTGTCAAAAAGCTTTTTCTGATTCGTGTAGATCCAATGTGGGAGCGGGCTTGCTCGCGAATGCGGTACATCAGCTAGAAATATGCTGACTGAAACACCGTATTCGCGAGCAAGCCCGCTCCCACATTTTTGACCGAGGTGTGTCAGTTAGAGGCGGAAGCGTCCGACCATCCCGTTCAGGTCCACCGCCAGGCGCGACAACTCGCTGCTCGCCGCGCTGGTCTGGCTGGCGCCGGTGGCCGACTGCACCGACAGGTCGCGGATGTTCACCAGGTTGCGGTCCACTTCCCGCGCTACCTGGGCCTGCTCTTCGGCCGCGCTGGCGATGACCAGGTTGCGTTCGTTGATCTCGACAATGGCCGTGTTGATGGTGTCTAGGGACATCCCTGCACCTTTGGCGATGTTCAACGTCGATTCCGCACGCTCGGTGCTGTTGCGCATCGAGTCCACCGCGTGTTCGGTGCCGGCCTGGATGCTGCCGATCATCCGCTCGATTTCGCTGGTGGACTGCTGGGTGCGATGGGCCAGTGCACGGACCTCGTCGGCCACCACGGCAAACCCACGGCCGGCTTCACCGGCGCGGGCCGCTTCAATGGCGGCGTTGAGGGCCAGCAGGTTGGTCTGGTCGGCCAGGCCGCGAATCACATCCAGCACTTTGCCGATATCGCGGGATTCGTTGGCCAGGTCGCCAATCAAGGTCGCGGTGGCTTGCACATCGCCGCTCATGCGCTCGATCGCGCTGACGGTTTCCTGCACCAGGTCGCGACCGTCGCCGGCGGAGGTGGTGGCGTTGCGCGATGCCTCGGAGGTGCTCACTGCGTTGCGTGCGACTTCTTCGACAGCGCTGGTCATCTCGTTGACGGCGGTGGCGGCCTGTTCGATTTCATTGTTCTGCTGGGTCAGGCCCCGGGCGCTTTCGTCGGTGACCGCGTTCAGCTCTTCAGCGGCAGACGCCAGTTGCGTGGCGGAACCTGCGATGCGTTGCAGGGTGTCGCGCAGCTTGTCCTGCATCTTGGCCATGGCGGCGAGCAGGCGGCCGGCCTCATCGTTGCCATCGACCTTGATCGGACGGGTCAGGTTACCTTCGGCGACTTCTTCCGCCGCTTCAAGCGCCTGGGAGATGGGCTGGGTAATGCTACGAGTCAGCAGCCAGGCGAACAGCAGTGTCAGCACGGTGGCAACAATCAGCAGGCCCACGACCAGGTCAAAGGCCATGTTGTACTGGTCTTCGGCTTGCTGGTTGGTGGCGTTGGCCATCTTGTTATTGATGTCCACCAAGCGCGTCAGCACAGCGTTGACCTGCTCGGAGTTGGCCAGCAGTTCGCTGTTGAGCAAGGCGCGCAGTTCTTCAACTTGATTGGCCTGGGACAGGCTCTTCATGCGTGCTTCGATCTGATGGTATTGGCCGAGCAGGCGCACGTATTCATCGTAGGTCGCGCGCTCTTCGCTGCTGTCGATCAGCTTCTCGTAGATGCCCTGGGCAGTACGTATCTGCTGGTTGCGCATATCGAAGGCTTCCAGGGTCTTTTGCTGAACGTCCGGTTCGCGGTTGGTCAGCAAGCGGTACGACAGCACCCGCAGGCGCAGGGTCAGTTGGGTGAACTCGTCGAGGGCGCGAATGCTGGGCACGCTGGTCAGGGTGATGTCTTCGGTGGCGGCGCGGATCTTGCTCATCTGGTTCAGGGCGAAAACACCGAGAAACAACATCAACGCACCAATAAACGCGAAGCCGAGGAAGGCCCTCGGGGCGATATTCATATTACGAAGTGACATGCGGGAATCCTGGGGAGAAGCGCGATCCGTGCGGCCATGAGACGGGGTGTGCATGTCGTATCGGCCATACGACTAAAGTCTTAAGGGGGCGCGCGCTTTTGTCGCATCTGACGAGGGGTTGGGCGGATTCAGGAACCAGATCCGGTAAATGCAGTCACTAAGGCTCGAAAGTACGGCCCGGCCCTTAAAAAACGGGCTGTGCGCCGGGGATAACCCTGGCATCCGAGGTGAATTTTCTTTATCGTCACCGCCCTTTGAAAAAGCCCGAGAAATCAAAATGTTAGAAGCATCCCTCAGCCAATTGGAACAACTGGTCAGCGACCTGGTACAGCAGAATCAGGACCTGCTGGGCAGCAACGAATCCCTCAAGGCCGAACTGGCCCGTGCCAAGGATGAAAACGACAGCCTGCAATTGAACCTGATGGAGCAGGAAGAAAAGCACAGCGCCACCGCCGCGCGCATCCAGGCGCTGGTTGAGCGCGTGAGTGCAGGGCCTGTCAGCGCATGAACGAAGGGATAAAGGTCGTTTCGATTCTCGGAGAGGATTACTCGATCAAGGCGCCAGCCGGGGAAGAACTGACCCTGATGCACGCCGTGACCATGCTCAAGGCCTCCCTGGCCACCACCAAGAAAAAGTACCCGACGCTGATCGGTGACAAATTATTGGTACTGGCCGCGCTGAACCTGTGCGCCGAGCAGATCGAAATGCAACAGGCTCACCAACAGGAACTCGACCGTTACCAAGAGCAAGTCAGCGCCACGGTCGATGTGATTTCCAAGGCGATCGGACAGCCTTAGAACCAATCATCCTGCATCCCCAGGCACGTATCGTCGCGTGCCTCCAGAATCGCCAGTTCATGATGGCAGCCCGGTACTTCCCAGGTCAGGAAGTAGCGGGCGGCCTGGAGCTTGCCCTTATAGAAGGCCACGTCGGCCGCATTGCCCTTGGCCAGCCCTTCTTCGGCGCGGATCGCCTGCTCCAGCCAGCGCCAGCCGATCACCGTGTGCCCGAATACCTTCAAGTACAACGCCGAGTTCGCCAGGCTGCTGTTGACCTTGCCGTGGGCCAGGTCCGTCAGCAGACCGAGGGTGACGCTTTGCAGGCGGTTGACCAACTGTTCCAGCGGTTCCCTCAGCGTGGTGAGGCTCGGGTATTCCTGGGCGCGGGCGCCGGTTTCGGCGATCAGCCTGATCAGTTGCTTCAAGCCTGCGCCGCCGTTCTGTGCCAGTTTGCGCCCCAGCAAGTCCAGGGATTGAATGCCGTGAGTGCCTTCATGAATCGGGTTCAGGCGGTTGTCGCGGTAATACTGTTCCACCGGGTATTCGCGGGTGTAGCCATGGCCGCCGAGGATCTGGATCGCCAGCTCGTTGGCCTTGAGGCAAAACTCCGACGGCCAGGATTTGACGATAGGGGTGAGCAGGTCCAGCAGTTCGTGGGCTTGCTTGCGTTCGGCTTCGGTCTCGAGTGTGGTGGTGTCGTCGAACAGGCGCGCGGCGTACAGGCCCAGGTCGAAAGCGCCTTCGACGTAGGCTTTTTGGGTCAGCAGCATGCGTTTGATGTCGGCGTGCTGAATGATCGAGACCGGTGCCGTAGTAGGGTCTTTGCTGTCAGGCAGGCGGCCTTGTGGGCGTTCGCGGGCGTACTCCAGTGAATAGAGGTAGCCGGCGTAGCCGAGCATTACCGCGCCCATGCCCACGCCAATGCGCGCCTCATTCATCATCTGGAACATGCAGCTCAAGCCTTGGTGCGGCTTGCCTACCAAGTAGCCGACGCAGTTGCCGTTATCACCGAAGTTCAGCGCGGTGGACGTGGTGCCGCGCCAGCCCATCTTGTGGAACAGGCCCGCCAGCAACACATCGTTGCGTGCGCCCAGGCTGCCGTCGTCGTTAACCAGGAACTTGGGCACGATAAACAGCGAGATGCCTTTGACCCCGGGCGGCGCATCCGGCAGTTTGGCCAGCACCATGTGCACGATGTTTTCCGACAGCGGGTGGTCGCCACCCGAGATGAAGATCTTGTTGCCCTTGAGACGATAAGTGCCGTCAGCCGCGGGTTCTGCGCGTGTACGAATATCCGACAGTGACGAGCCCGCATGGGGTTCGGTGAGCGCCATGGTGCCGAAGAAACGGCCGTCGATCATCGGTTGCAGGAAGCGTTGTTTCTGATCGTCGGTGCCGAAGCTTTCGATCAGGTTGGCGGCGCCCATGGTCAGGAAGGGGTAGGACGTGGACGCGGCGTTCGCCGACTGGAAATGCGCGAAGCAGGCCTGGGACAACAAGGTTGGCAACTGCATGCCACCGGCTTCGAAACTGCGGGCAGCGTTGAGGAAACCGGCTTCGAGGAAGGCATCCACGGCGGGTTTCACTTCAGGGATGAGGACCGCCTTGCCATCCTCGAAGCGCGGTTCGTTCTCGTCATTTTTGCGGTTATGCGGTGCGAAGTACTTTTCCGCGATGCTGCGCGCCGTGCTGATGGCCGCATCGAAGGTCTCGCGATTGTGCTCGGCAAACCGCTCGCGCCGGGTCAGGCCCTCGGCATCGAGGACTTCGTACAGCTCGAAAGCCAGATTGCGGGAACTGAGCAGCGTCTCGGACATGGCGGCTTACCTATGTGGGAATAGGGCCGAGTCTAAGTGCGCGAATAGAGGCTGGATAGCAAGATTGATCTGGGTGATGGAGGGGCAAAACGCGGATGGGAGGCAGGGAGCAGTAAATGTGGGAGCGGGCTTGCCTGCGATGAGGCAGTGCCAGTCGACATCTCTGTCGCTGACCCACCGCTATCGCAGGCAAGCCAGCTCCCACAGGGTTTACCGCGTTTTTACAGTTAGCCGATGGTCATCAGGCTGGCGTTACCGCCTGCTGCAGCGGTGTTGACGCTCAACGCACGTTCGATCACCAAACGCTCCAGCGCGATCGCTGTCTCGCCTTGGGACAAACCATGCACCCCGACAATCGCACCACCACGCTGTGCCACTTGCTGGCACACCGCGCGCAATTGATCGGAATCGCCGTGGTGCAGAACCGCATCGAACACCACGTCGTCCTTGGTCCAGTCGGCCACGCGCTTGATCTTCGCCTGAATCTCTTTAGGCAGACGTGGGAACAAGGCCTTGGTCAGGTCAGTCTCCGGCCATACTGCCGACCCCCCCACGGCCAATACCGCCGCCAGTTGCGTCAGCAGATCGCCTTCCACTTCCGCCAGGCACAGCACGTGCTCGCGGGGCAGGATGGCGTAGCTGTTGCGCTCGCCGGTCGGGCCGGCGAGTTGGCGGGTGATCCCGCTTTGCGACTGTGCGGCGAACTGGCTGCACAGGGTGCTCAGGTCGCTGAACTTATTGCTGTCGGCCCAGGTTTTCAGGGCGGTCAGCGGTTGGCTCATGGCGTCACGCAGGCGCACATCCGGTGCGGCCAATGCATCGCCACGGACGAAGGATTGCTCGATGGCATCCGTAGGACGCGTCGACAGCAGGCGGTACAGGTACAGCGGGCCACCGGCTTTCGGGCCGGTACCCGACAGGCCTTCGCCGCCGAACGGTTGCACGCCCACCACGGCACCCACGATGTTGCGGTTCACGTAGACGTTGCCGGCGTTGACGTTGTCGATCACCTTGGCGATGGTCTCGTCGATGCGGGTGTGCACACCCAAGGTCAGGCCGTAGCCCGACGCATTGATCTGGCCGATAAGCTGGTCGATCTCTTTGCGCTTGTAGCGCACCACGTGCAGCACCGGGCCGAAGATCTCCCGTTGCAGTTCGTCGAAGCTTTCCAGTTCGATCAAGGTGGGCATCACGAAGGTGCCGCGCTTGATCTCTTCACCGTCGGCAATCGCAACTTGATAAACGTTGCGGCCTTTGTCGCGCATGGCCTGGATGTGTTTCTCGATGCCAGCCTTGGCCTCGGCGTCGATCACCGGGCCGATATCGACCGACAGGCGCTCCGGGTTGCCCAGGCGGCATTCAGCCATGGCGCCCTTGAGCATTTCGATGACACGATCTGCCGAATCTTCCTGCAGGCACAGTACACGCAGGGCCGAGCAACGTTGGCCGGCGCTGTCGAAGGCCGAGGACACCACGTCGATGACCACTTGCTCGGTCAGCGCCGAGGAGTCGACGATCATCGCGTTCTGACCGCCGGTTTCGGCGATCAGCGGGATCGGGCGGCCCTGGGCATCCAGGCGGCCGGCGACATTGCGTTGCAGCAGGCGAGCCACTTCGGTGGAGCCAGTGAACATCACGCCTTTGACGCGATCATCGCCGACCAGGCGGGCACCGACGGTTTCGCCCTGGCCCGGCAGCAGTTGCAGCACGCCTTCCGGAATGCCGGCCTCCAGCAGGATGCGCACGGCTTGTGCGGCGACCAGCGGAGTCTGCTCGGCAGGCTTGGCCAATACCGGGTTGCCGGCGGCCAGCGCAGCGGCAACCTGACCGCTGAAGATGGCCAGCGGGAAGTTCCACGGGCTGATGCAGACCACCGGGCCCAGTGGGCGATGGGCATCGTTGGTGAAATCGTTGCGTGCCTGCACTGCGTAGTAGCGCAGGAAATCCACGGCTTCGCGCACTTCGGCGATGGCATTGGCGAAGGTCTTGCCAGCTTCGCGAGCCAGCAGGCCCATCAATGGCTGAATCTCACCTTCCATCAGGTCGGCGGCGCGTTCGAGGATCGCGGCGCGCTCGGCGGGCGGGGTGGCCTGCCAGATCGGGCCGGCGCTGATGGCGCACTGGATAGCGTTGTCGACGTCTTGAACGGTGGCTTCTTGCACGTGGCCGACTACATCACGCAGGTCGGACGGGTTCAGTACCGGTGCCGGCGGTTGCTCGCTGGAGGCGCAACCGAGCATTGGCGCGGCTTTCCAGTTGTTGTGAGCGGTGGCCAGCAAGGCACAGGACAGCGACGCCAGGCGATGTTCATTGGCCAGGTCGATACCGGCCGAGTTGGCGCGGTCGCTGCCGTAGAGGTCACGCGGCAACGGGATGCGTGGGTGCGGCAGGCCGAAGCCACCTTCCAGCGTGGCCATGTGTTCGATGCTGGCCACCGGGTCGGCCACCAGCTCCTGGATCGAGATGGACTGGTCGGCGATACGGTTGACGAACGAGGTGTTCGCGCCGTTTTCCAGCAGGCGACGCACCAGGTAAGCCAGCAGGGTTTCGTGGGTGCCGACCGGAGCGTACACGCGGCACGGACGGTTCAGCTTGCCATCGGAGACCTTGCCTACAACCTGCTCGTACAACGGTTCACCCATGCCGTGCAGGCATTGGAACTCGTACTGGCCGGGGTAATAGTTCTGGCCGGCAATATGGTAGATGGCCGACAAGGTGTGGGCATTGTGCGTGGCGAACTGCGGGTAGATGACTTCCGGCACCGACAGCAGTTTGCGTGCACAGGCGATGTAGGACACGTCGGTGTACACCTTGCGGGTGTACACCGGGTAGCCTTCCAGGCCTTCGACCTGGGCGCGCTTGATTTCGCTGTCCCAGTACGCGCCTTTTACCAGGCGGATCATCAGGCGATGACGGCTGCGGCGCGCCAGGTCGATGACGTAGTCGATCACATATGGGCAGCGCTTCTGGTAGGCCTGGATCACGAAACCGATGCCGTTCCAGCCGGTCAGTTGCGGCTCGAAGCACAGGCGCTCGAGCAGGTCCAGGGACAGCTCCAGGCGGTCGGCCTCTTCGGCGTCGATGTTCAAACCGATGTCGTATTGCTTGGCCAGCAGGGTCAGGGACAGCAGGCGTGGGTACAGCTCATCCATCACGCGTTCGTACTGCGCGCGGCTGTAGCGTGGGTGCAATGCCGACAGCTTGATGGAGATGCCCGGGCCTTCATAAATCCCACGGCCGTGGGACGCTTTGCCGATGGAGTGAATGGCTTGTTCGTACGAGGCCAGGTATTTCTGTGCGTCGTGTTCGGTAAGTGCAGCTTCACCGAGCATGTCGTAGGAATAGCGGAAGCCCTTGGCTTCGAACTTGCTCGCGTTGGCCAAGGCTTCGGCGATGGTTTCACCGGTGACGAACTGCTCGCCCATCAGGCGCATGGCCATGTCGACGCCCTTGCGGATCATCGGCTCGCCGCTCTTGCCAATGATGCGGCTCAGGGACGATGTCAGGCCGGCTTCATTGTGGGTGGCGACCAATTTGCCGGTCAGCAGCAGGCCCCACGTGGCGGCGTTGACGAACAGCGACGGGCTGTTGCCCAGGTGCGGCTGCCAGTTGCCGGTGCTGATCTTGTCGCGGATCAGTGCGTCGCGGGTGCCTTTGTCCGGGATGCGCAACAGCGCCTCGGCCAGGCACATCAGTGCCACGCCTTCCTGGGACGACAGGGAGAATTCTTGCAGCAGGCCCTGAACAATACCGGCACGGCCGCCAGCACTTTTCTGGTTACGCAGTTTTTCGGCGATCGAGGCGGCCAGCTTGTTGGTGGCTTCGGCCATCGGTGCCGGCAGACGGGCTTGTTCGATCAGCATCGGTACCACTTCCGGCTCGGGGCGGCGGTAAGCGGCGGTGATCGAGGCGCGCAACACGGATTGCGGCAGGATGCTTTCGGCGAACTCAAGGAAGCACTGGTGGGCGTGGTCGGTCTGGACTTCGCCTGCGTCGTCGGCGTCCTTGGTGCTCAAACCGTTGAGCTCGGTCAGGGTTGCACCACCCTCGAGTTTCTCCAGGTAATTGAAAATCGCCTGCTTGATCAGCCAGTGGGGCGTGCGATCAATGGAGGCCGCGGCAGCTTTCAGGCGCTCGCGGGTCGGGTCGTCGAGTTTGACCCCAAGGGTGGTTGTCGCCATTTTCTTATCCTCATGGGTGCCACTACCGAGTGGCATCTGCTGGCGGCAAGATTAGCTTTGCCCATGAGGAGGTGCAACCGGGTGCAACCCTTTTTATTCAGGAAATTTTTGATCGTGATCGGGAAAATAATGCGAGGTCGACGGATTCCGCTCTGCCTTGGTGCATTTACTTCTGAGATCGGCTGTTCTTGCTCCGAAAAGGAGCAAAAAACGGGGTGTTTGCTGTATTTCACATCAAGGTGCAACTTATTCTCACGAAACTGGTTGCACCTTATTTGCTTTGTTGAATAGCATTCGCGCCCTAGGTGCAACCGACTCAACGAGCCGGTTCATCGGCTGACGGCTTTCCTGGGGAAACGTCAGTCATAAATGCGCGGCACACCGTTACGTCTACCTACTTCCAGTGGGTGGCCGTCTCACAGACCGCTGCTACATAAAAACAAAGCCAGGGCGTCACTCTTATGAGCGTTAGTAATCCAACCCTGATCACGTTCGTGATCTATATCGCAGCAATGGTGCTGATCGGCTTCATGGCCTATCGCTCCACCAACAACCTTTCCGATTACATCCTGGGCGGTCGCAGCCTCGGCAGCGTGGTGACGGCCTTGTCCGCCGGCGCTTCCGACATGAGTGGCTGGTTGTTGATGGGCTTGCCGGGCGCGATCTACATGTCCGGCCTGTCGGAAAGCTGGATCGCCATCGGCCTGATCGTCGGTGCCTACCTCAACTGGCTGTTTGTTGCCGGTCGCCTGCGGGTGCAGACCGAGCACAACGGCGACGCCCTGACACTGCCGGATTACTTCTCCAGCCGTTTCGAAGATAAAAGCGGCCTGTTGCGGATCATCTCCGCCGTCGTGATCCTGGTGTTCTTCACCATCTACTGCGCTTCGGGCATCGTGGCCGGTGCCCGCCTGTTCGAAAGCACCTTCGGCATGTCCTACGAAACGGCGCTGTGGGCCGGCGCTGCGGCGACGATTGCCTACACCTTTGTCGGTGGTTTCCTGGCCGTTAGCTGGACCGACACCGTACAAGCCACCCTGATGATCTTCGCGCTGATCCTCACGCCGATCATCGTGCTGCTGGCCACTGGTGGCGTCGACACCACGTTCCTGGCCATCGAAGCCAAGAACCCCGACAACTTCAACATGCTGAAGAACACCACCTTCATCGGCATCATCTCGCTGATGGGCTGGGGCCTGGGTTACTTCGGCCAGCCGCACATCCTGGCGCGTTTCATGGCGGCGGATTCGGTGAAGTCGATCGCCAATGCACGTCGCATTTCCATGACCTGGATGATCCTGTGCCTGGGCGGCACCGTCGCGGTGGGTTTCTTCGGTATCGCCTACTTCTCGGCCCATCCGGAAGTGGCGGGCCCGGTCACCGAAAACCACGAGCGTGTGTTCATCGAGTTGGCCAAGCTGCTGTTCAACCCATGGATCGCCGGCGTGCTACTGTCGGCCATCCTGGCTGCCGTGATGAGCACCTTGAGCTGCCAGCTGCTGGTGTGCTCCAGTGCGCTGACCGAAGACTTCTACAAAACCTTCCTGCGCAAGAATGCCTCCCAGCTTGAGCTGGTATGGGTCGGCCGTGCGATGGTGCTGGTGGTTGCCCTGATCGCCATCGCCATGGCTGCCAACCCGGACAACCGCGTCCTGGGCCTGGTGAGCTACGCCTGGGCCGGTTTTGGTGCGGCCTTCGGCCCTGTCGTCCTGATCTCGGTGATCTGGAAAGGCATGACCCGCAACGGCGCATTGGCCGGCATCCTGGTGGGTGCGATCACTGTGATCGTGTGGAAACACTTCAGCCTGTTGGGGCTGTACGAAATCATCCCGGGCTTCATCTTTGCCAGCCTGGCGATCTACTTCGTGAGCAAGCTGGGCGCGCCGACGGCAGGCATGGTTGCGCGTTTTGATGCTGCGGAAAAAGACTACAACCTCAACAAGTAATCCTCGGGCGCCGAGCGTCCGTTGAGTTGAAAAAAAGGCCCGCATCCTACGGATGGCGGGCCTTTTTTATGGTCGGTTCAATCCGTGTCCGGCTGGTTGAGAAAGATCAGCACGCCCACAATCGCCATGTAGAACTTGAAGGCCGCTTCCTGGCCATTCCATTGGTGGGACTGCCACATCAAGAACCATTCACCGCCCACCACCATGAAACCGAAAAACCACACCACGAAGCCGAGGGCGAGGCCGGTGGTGGCGCGTACCTTGGCACGGTTGAATTCGGCAGCGCTGCCTTGGCGGGTGCGCCACAACGCCAACGCACCCCAAGAGAGCATCAGCGCAGTGAGAGCTTCACCGAGGATGATCAGGCCGTAGGCGCCGTGCCACAGCCAGGGCGTGGTGATGGCGCGGTACATGGCGGCGTTGCCGGGAAACGTGGTGTCCATGCTCAACACATGTTTGACGAAGGCAAAGTTGGAGCCGTAGTCGGTGATGTTGTTGAACGCCACCAGGCTGGCGAAGGCGGCAAGGGCGAGGACCAGTGTGATTTTTGCGTAGCGTGTACCCATGTTCTTTACCGGCAATTGTGCGAAGAGGGGCAGTTACGCTAGCACGGCGTCGAGGTGTCTACGACGCCTCGCACATGAAGAATTAGGCACTCCAAACGTAGGACGCAACTGATTTTCCAGCAGCCCGCTCAGGCCCGGGCAAAGCTGGCGCAGAATCGGTCGCCCACCCTTCGCAGAGAAACACCGGATGTTCGCTCCTGCCAATCAAAGTGCCTTTACCCTGACCGTCGATGGAGAGCCCAGTGAGCTCAAGGTGTTCGCTTTCACCGGCACCGAAGCCATCAGTCAGCCTTACTGTTTCGACCTGGAACTGGTCAGCGAACAGCCTGATCTTGACCTTGAAAGCCTGCTGCATCGCCAGGTGTACCTGGGCTTTGATGACCGAGGGCACGGTGTTCATGGCCAGGTTTACCGGGTGGCGCAAGGCGACTCCGGGCGTCGCCTTACGCGTTACCAGATCAGCCTGGTGCCGCAATTGGCGTACTTGGCCCACAGCAGCCGCCAACGTATTTTCCAGTACAAGACCGTGCCGCAGATTATTGCGCAGGTCTTGACGGGCCAGGGTATTCAGAGCGACCGCTTCGAGTTCCGCCTGAGTGGCACCTACCTGGAGCGTGAATACTGCGTGCAGTTCGGTGAGACTGACCTGGCCTTCATCCAGCGGTTGTGTGCCGAGCTGGGCATTCACTATCACTTCCAGCATTCAGCCGAACGGCATTTGCTGGTGTTCGGTGATGACCAGGCCGTATTTGCCCAGGCCGATCACACCACGCCCTACATGCCCGGTTCAGGGATGGTGGCCGATACACCGGCGATCAAGCGTTTTGCGGTGCAATTGGAAACCCGTACCACGGCGCTGAACCTGAGGGACTATGACTTCCGCAAGCCGCGCCTGGCACTGGAAAGCGCTGTGGCGGGCGAGCAGCTTCCCAGCCTCGAAACCCAGGACTATCCCGGTTATTTCAGCGACCGCGCCCATGGCAAGTACCTCGCGCAACGTGGCCTTGAACGTCACCGCCGTGACTATCAAGTGGCCCGCGGCGAGGGTGATGAACCGGCCTTGCTGTGCGGGCGTTTTCTGAAGCTTGCGGGCCACCCGCGTGAAGCGTGGAATGACTTGTGGCTGGTGACGCAGGTCACTCACGACGGCAAGCAGCCTCAGGTGCTGGAAGAAGCGGTGACTGAGGTCGCGGGTAGTGATTTTCGCCAGGGTTATCGCAATGAATTTGTTGCCGCGCCTTGGGATGTGATCTTTCGTCCTCCGATGCCCGAGCAACCGCGACCGGCTGTAGCCGGATATCAACATGCCGTGGTCACCGGCCCTGGTGACAGCGAAATCCACTGTGACGAGTTCGGCCGGGTCAAAGTGCAAATGGCTTGGGATCGCGCTGGGGAGCACAACGAACATTCCAGTTGCTGGCTGAGAGTGGCCACCGGGTGGGCGCATGACCGCTACGGCTCGGTGCTTATTCCACGGGTTGGGATGGAAGTGCTGGTGGGCTTCGTCAATGGCGACCTGGACATGCCAGTGGTGATGGGGTGCCTGCCCAACGCGGCGACCCCGGTGCCCCTCGACCTGCCTGCGGAAAAGACCCGCAGTATCTGGCGCAGCCACAGCAGCCCTGGCGGTGGTGGCTATAACGAACTGCGCATTGAAGACCGTAAAGGTGCCGAGGAAATCTACCTGCGCGCCCAGCGGGACTGGACCCAGCATGTGCTGAATGACCAGCAGGTGCAGGTGGATAACCGGCGCCAGGTGAAGGTGGGCGGTGAGTCGCACCATGAATTGCAGGGCGAGGAGCAGCGCATTACCCACGGTAATCGCCTGACTGAGCTCAAGCAGGATGACCACTTGGTGATCGGCGGTTCGCAGCAGATGCGTGCGGGGCGAACCATCCAGATCGGTGCAGGGCAAAGCGTCGTGATTGACGCGGGCGCCATCGTGACGATTCAGGCCGGGGGGCAGTCGATCACGTTGTCGGCGGCAGGGATATTCAGCAGCGTGCCGATCATGCTGGGCGGGGTGCCCGCCGTGGGCGCTTCGCCGTTGAAGCCTGGACTCACGGAGAAACTGCTGGCGGTGATACCCGCACCGCTCAGCGCGGTACAAGTGGCCAGCCTGAAGCGCAGTGCGCCGTTTTGCGAGGAGTGCGAGCGTTGCAGGAACGGGCAGTGCGATATCC
The DNA here is from genome assembly GCF_054058375.1 of Pseudomonas sp. TE24901. NCBI lineage: Bacteria > Pseudomonadati > Pseudomonadota > Gammaproteobacteria > Pseudomonadales > Pseudomonadaceae > Pseudomonas > Pseudomonas sp. TE24901. The sequence continues at coordinate 270,282 of NZ_JBSSAF010000003.1, read as the reverse complement.
CATGACACAGCAAGCCACCCAACTCGAAAAGGAATTTACCCCCATGGATCAACCTTTGGCTCCCCGCGCTTGGCTGGCAAAACATCCTCTGCAACCTGAGGAACAACTCTTTGCGGTGCTGGGCAATGCCAGCGACGCCAAGCCTCTGGAGGCCTGGCGAACAGTGTCAGAGGGGATGGCACCAGAATCGATCTGGGCGGGCACGGCCTATGCCGAGTGGCGTGAGGTGATGCCGTATGTCGTCGCCGTAGAGCCCGGCACCCCCTTCCTCGATTGGATAGCCAATACCGGTTCAACCGACTGGGGTTGGTTGGCGGTATCGTCCAGCTCGCTGGAAACCGTGGCTGCGCATTTGCAAAGCCTCACGAAGGTCTACCTGCCCGACGGCCAGGAGGTGTTCCTGCGTTTCTGGGATGGGGCCCAGACTTTGCCGATCATTCAGCAATGTGGGGCTGAAATATTGCCGGTTTTCCAGCGCTACCTGATCAATGGCCAGTCGCTGACTACGACGACTGGCCCGGACACCGCTGCGAAAACCAGCCCTTGGTGGACAGTGCCTGCGCTGTTACTGGAGCACCTGGCCGAGCAATCACCGCGCACCCTGATCGACAACCTGCTGCAATGGCTCGAAGAGCAGCGCCCCGACCTCTACACCGCCTTCACGCCGACGACCCTGCAGCACAAGGTCGCCTATTTCGTGCGCTCGCCGGGTATCAGCCATGAAGCGCTGGCCGACTTCCTGACCTCAGAGCTGAGTTGAAGTCAGCGCCTGTTGCAGGTCTTCGATCAAGTCTTCGATGGCTTCGATGCCCACTGATAGGCGAATCATTTCCGGTTTCACACCGGCCTTGGCCTGCTCTGCCTCGTTCATCTGCCGATGGGTAGTGGAGGCAGGGTGACAGGCCAGGGACTTGGCATCGCCAATGTTCACCAGGCGCTTGAAGATCTGCAACGTGTCGTAGAAGCGCACGCCGGCCTGGTAGCCACCTTTGAGGCCGAACGAGAGGATCGCCGACGGTTTGCCTTGCAGGTATTTCTGCGCCAGCTCGTGGTGAGGGTGGTCTGGAAGGCCGGCGTAGCTGACCCATTCCACACCGGCGTGGCCTTGCAGGAACTGCGCGACCTTCAGGGCGTTTTCGGTGTGACGCTCCATGCGCAGGGCCAGGGTTTCCAGGCCTTGCAGCAACAGGAAGGCGTTCATCGGGGCGAGGGCTGCGCCGGTATTTCGCAGTGGCACAGTGCGGGCGCGGGCGATGAAGGCGGCGGGGCCGAATTTTTCGGTGTAGACCACGCCGTGGTAGGCCGGCTCGGGGTTGTTGAGGCCGGGGAATTTCTCCGGGTAGTCGGCCCAGGGGAAGGTGCCGCTGTCGACGATGACACCGCCCAGGGAGTTGCCGTGGCCGCCAATGTATTTGGTGACCGAGTGCACCACGATATCGGCGCCGAACCGAATGGGCTTGCACAGGATCGGCGTGGCCACGGTGTTGTCCACAACCAAAGGCACGCCACGGGCGTGAGCCACCGTTGCCAGGGCTTCCAGGTCGATGATATTGCCAGCCGGGTTGCCGATGCTTTCGCAGTACACCAGCTTGGTGTTGTCGTCGATCAGCTCGGCGATGGCTTCGGCGGAGTCGTTGCGGGCGAAGCGCACGTCGACGCCAAAGCTGGGCAGCAAATGGGCGAACAGCGTGTAGGTGCCGCCATACAGTTGTGGCGTGGTGACGATGTTGTCGCCGGCGCGGGTGAGGGTCTGGATCGCGTAGTGAATCGCGGCGCTGCCGGCCGACACGGCCAGTGCTGCGATACCGCCTTCGAGGGCGGCGAGACGCTGCTCCAGCACGTCGTTGGTGGGGTTCATGATGCGTGTGTAGATATTGCCGGGCACGTCGAGGTTGAACAGGTCGGCGCCGTGCTGGGCGTTATCGAATTCGAAGGCCACGTTCTGGTAGATCGGTACGGCGACGGCCTTGGTGGTCGGGTCCGACGTGAAGCCCTGGTGCAGGGCGATGGTAGCGTCTTTCATGATGGTGACTGACCTCCTTGGATTCCATGGGCGCCCCTACACCGTAGGAGCCGGCTTGCCGGCGATAGCATCAGCGCGGTGTGCAGGTAATACCCCGCCACCCGCATCACGGGCAAGCCCGCTCCCCCATAACCGATTAGACCGTTTTAAGCATTCCGCCTCCGTTTACGGCATATGCCCCGCCCGACACGCAGCCCTGCACCTTTGCCCTTGTAGAAGGTAAACTTCGCCCCCTGCGCAGGAGCAACCATGAATTATCGTCACGCCTTTCACGCCGGCAATCACGCCGATGTCTTCAAACACCTGACCTTGACCCGCCTCATCGCCCTGATGTCGCGCAAGGAGCAGCCGTTCGCCTACCTCGACACCCATGCCGGCATCGGCCTGTATGACCTGCAGGGTGACCAGGCCAACCGCACCGGTGAGTACCTGGAAGGCATTGCGCGCCTGTGGGGCGAAAGCGACCTGCCGCCCCTGACCGCCGACTACATGCGCGTGCTGCACGAGATGAACCCGGATGGCCAGTTGCGCTACTACCCGGGCTCGCCGGAGCTGGCGCGTCGGCTGACACGCCCTCAGGACCGTGTGCTGCTCAATGAGAAACACCCGGACGACGGCGTGTTGCTCAAGGACAACATGAAGGGCGACCGTCGCGTCAAAGTGCACCTGGGCGAAGGCTGGCATGTGCCGCGTGCCTTACTGCCGGTGCCGGAAAAACGCGCGTTGATGCTGATCGATCCGCCGTTCGAGAAGCTCGACGAGATGCAGCGGTGCGCGGCATCGCTCAAGGAAGCGGTCGGCCGCATGCGCCAGACCGTCGCGGCGATCTGGTACCCGGTGAAGGACCAGCGCATGTTGCGTCGTTTCTACCAGGACCTGGCCGGTACCGGTGCGCCAAAGTTGTTGCGCGTGGAACTGCTGGTGCATCCTCTGGACACGCCCAACACCCTGACCGGCTCGGGCCTGGCGATTGCCAACCCGCCGTGGGGCCTGGAAGAGGAATTGCGCGAGCTGCTGCCGTGGCTGTCCAAGAAGCTGGGCCAGACCCAGGGTGGGTGGCAGATGGATTGGCTGATCGCCGAGTAAACAGTTACCCGTCAGAAGCGCTATCGCGGGCAAGCCCGCTCCCACATTTGGAATGCATTCCAAGGTGGGAGCGGGCTTGCCCGCGATGCTTTTGGCTTCAGATCGGGCAGGTCACGCCCGTGCCGCCAATCCCGCAATAGCCCTGCGGGTTCTTCGCCAGGTACTGCTGGTGATACGCCTCGGCGAAGTACACCGTCGGCGCTTCTTCGATTTCCGTGGTGATCACACCCAGGCCGGCCTTGGTCAATTCACCCTGATACGCCTCGGCACTGGCTTGCGCTGCTGCCAGTTGCTCCGGCGTGGTCGCGTAGATCACCGAGCGGTACTGGCTGCCGATGTCGTTGCCCTGGCGCATGCCCTGGGTCGGGTTGTGCAGTTCCCAGAACATCTTCAGCAGGTCTTCGTATTTCACCTTGGCCTGGTCGTACACCACCAGCACCACTTCGCTGTGGCCGGTCAGGCCCGAGCAGACTTCTTCATAAGTCGGGTTCGGCGTGTAGCCGCCGGCATAACCGACCACGGTGCTGACCACGCCATCGCGCTGCCAGAACCGCCGCTCGGCGCCCCAGAAGCAGCCCAGACCGAAGATGGCAAAGCCGACGTCATCGAGGAACGGACCGAGCAGTGGGTTGCCGTTGACGAAGTGTGTCTCTGGCAGTGCCATCGGCGTTTCACGGCCAGGCAATGCTTGTTCTTGAGTAGGCAGCACGTTTTTGTTCACCAGAATTTCCGAGCGCAAGACCATGATCAGTCCTCTCGTCAGGTTGGGTTAGCGGTAAATATTCAGACAGGCAGTGTGCCCGAGTGTTACAGCGCTGTCAGGCAATTGGCCCGCGTGGGTAGCGTTTAAGCTTCTCCAGCAGCTCTGCACCGGGGATCGGGCGGTCGAACAGGTAGCCCTGGCCCACGTCGCAACGGTGTCGGCGCAGGAACGCCAGCTGCTCGGAGGTTTCGACACCTTCGGCCACCACCTTGAGCTTGAGGTTGTGGGCCATGGCGATCACCGCCGAGGTGATTTCCATGTCGTCCTGGTTGTCCGGGATCTCGTGGATAAAGCTACGATCGATCTTGATGATGTCGATGGGGAATTTTTTCAGGTAGCTCAGCGACGAGTAACCCGTGCCGAAGTCGTCCATGGCCAGGGTCAGGCCAAAGCTCTTCAATTGATCAAGCTGCAGGCGCGTGTCTTCGGTGGCTTCCAGCAGCAGGCCTTCGGTCAATTCCAGTTCCAGCAGACTGGCCGGCAGTTGTTCTTCCTTGAGGATCGTGGCGATCGAGGCCACCAGGTCGGGATCGGAGAACTGCTTGGGCGACAGGTTGATCGCCACCTGCAGATTGCCCATGCCACCGGCGCTCAGTTGCTTGCTCATGCGGCAGGCCTGGCGCGCGATCCATTTGCCGATAGGGATAATCAGCCCGGTTTCTTCGGCCACGCTGATGAACTGGTCGGGGCGGATCATGCCCTTTTCCGGATGGTTCCAGCGCAGCAGCGCTTCCATGCCCAGCAGGCGACCGCTGCGCAGGCACAGCTTGGGCTGGTAGAACACGTCCAGTTCGTTTTGCGTCAGGGCGCGGCGCAGGTTGTTTTCCACGAACAGCTTGTAGCTGGCCTCGGCGTTCAACGCTTCGGTAAACACCTGCACCTGGTGTTTGCCGTTGGCCTTGGCCTTGTGCAGGGCCAGGCCTGCGTTGCGCATCAAGGTCTGCGGGTCGCGGCCATGCAGCGGCGCACAGGCCAGGCCCACGGAGCCGGTGACGCTGATCAATTGGTTGTCGACAAACATCGGCTTGTCGAGGGTCGTCAGCAGCTGGCTGGCGACTTGCTGGCCGCTTTCCAGGTCGGTGTCGTCCAGCAGCACGGCAAATTCGTTACTGGCGAAACGCGCCAGGCTGCCGCCCGCGCTCAAGCTGTTGCGCAAGCGACGCGCCAGGCTGATCAGCAGCTTGTCGCCGGTCTGGTGGCCGAGGCTGTCGTTGATCCGCTTGAAGTTGTCGATGTCCACCAGCAGCAGGCTGATCGGGCTGTCGCTGTCGCGGGCAAAGCGTTCATCAAGGTTGCGGATGAACGCCGGGCGGTTGCCCAGGTTGGTCAGGTTGTCGGTATAGGCCAGGCGTTCGATGCGCTGTTGCGCCAACTTGGTCTGGGTGATGTCTTCGTAGATACCGATGTAGTGAGTCAACTCGCGGTTGTCGCCATACACCTTGGAAATCGACAGCTGGCCCCAGTAGGGTTCCAGGTTCTTGCGCCGGCTCTTGAACTCACCCTGCCAGCTGTTGCTCTTGGCCAGGCTTGACGGCGCATCGAACAGCAGCTCGCTGAGGTTCTCCAGCGCCGGTAGTTGCGCCAGGCGGTGGCCGTGCACTTCTTCGGCGCTGTACTGGGTGATCGCGGTAAAGCTCGGGTTGACGTACTCCACCACGCCGTCGCAATTGACCAGCAGAAAGGCGTTGGCGCTTTGCTCCACCGCCCGCTGGAATAGGTGCAGGGCGCTGGTGGCGGTGCGGCGGTTGTGGTTGTTGATCACCAGCGCAAACTGGTCGGCCAGCTCGCCGGCAAACGCGATTTCGTCCGCCTGCCAGGCGCGCGGGCTGCCGGCCTGTTCCAGGCACAGCACGCCGACGACTTGGCCGTCGACACGGATACTGGCGTCGAGCATCGCGTGGATGTCTTTGTCGCGCAGGCTCTCGGCCATTTCCCGGGTGCGCGGGTCACGCAGGGCATTGGTGGCGTCGATGGCACGGCTGGTCTGCAGGGCTTCGAGGTAATCCGGGAAGCCGCTGGCGTCGATGGCTTCGGGCAAATGGTACTGCTGGTCGGCCTGGCGATAGGCCGAGATCGGTACCAGGCGCTGGCCTTCGAGGTTCCAGATGCTGGCGCAATCGATCTCATAGATATCGCAAGCGCTGCGGGTGATCAGCTCGGCGGCTTCTTGCAGCGAATTGTTGGTGGTGTAGCGCTGGCGGGCCAGCAGCAGGATCAACTCTTGCTGGGCGCGCACCCGCTCCAGGTGCTGCAGCTGTTCCTGTTGGGCGCGCTGGTTGAGCTCCAGGGCGATCTGCAGGCGGCTGTTCTGGTTTTCCAGGTCGGCGCTCGGGGCCACGTAGGGCATTTCGCTGAACAGGCCGTCAACCACCATCAGGTAACCGCGCAACAAGTGACGATTGTGCTGTTTGTAGGCTTCACCCATTTCCAGCAGGCTCAGGGGGCCGTCGCTGGTGTGCAGGGTGTAGCGCACCAGGTAATGGGGGCTCTGGGTCAGTTGTTGCTGGATGGCGTCGTGCAACTGATACCGTGCCTGGGGTTCCATCAGGCTGGCGTAGGGGGTGCCGATCAGGGCGCAGAGCTCGACTGCCGGCAGGCCGAATTGGCGCTCGCAATTGGGGTCGAGGTACAGCAGGGCCCAACTCGCCTCATTAAGCCGCTCGAAACGCAGCATACCGAGGCGCGAAGGCACCGGTAACTGCGTCACGACCTCGGCCGCCATACGGGCGACATCGGGTTGGCTTTTCATGGGGGGAACTCACTTGAAATTACGCGCACGGCGCCGGGCTCACGCCCTCTTTTCTGTTGCCTGCGGCAAGGTTGCATCATGCGGCGCGGGCTGACAAGAGAGGATGAAGGCTAAGTGCTATAAGGGGGTTATCGGCTGCTCGGGGGATTTCTGCAATCGGGGTGATGGAAGGTGTACAAGCCTGTTTTTCTTGTCCAATAAACAGGCAAAAAAAGCCCCGCCAAGTGGCGGGGTTGAGGTACGAGCGTGGCGCTCGGAAATCGGTGCAACAGGGCCTCCCCGGTGAAGGGGAGGCCCGTTGTGGCTTACAGCAAGATGGTGCGGATGTCGTTGAGCAGCTGGCTCAGGCGCTGCGTGAAGCGAGCAGCAGCGGCGCCGTTGATCACGCGGTGATCGTAGGACAGCGACAGTGGCAACATCAGCTTCGGCTGGAACGCTTTACCGTCCCAGACAGGCTGGATAGTGGCCTTGGACACACCCAGGATCGCCACTTCCGGCGCGTTGACGATTGGCGTGAAGCCAGTGCCGCCAATGTGACCGAGGCTGGAGATGGTGAAGCAGGCACCCTGCATGTCGTCCGGGGTGAGCTTCTTGTCGCGGGCCTTGGCAGCCAGTGCAGCGGCCTCAGCGGCAAGTTGCAGCAGGCTCTTCTGGTCGACGTTCTTGATGACCGGTACCAGCAGGCCATCCGGGGTGTCGACGGCAAAGCCGATGTGCACGTACTTCTTGCGGATGATCGCCTTGCCGCTTGGTGCCAGCGAGGCGTTGAAGTCCGGCAGTTCCTTGAGCAGGTGTGCGCACGCCTTGAGCAGCAGAGGCAGCACGGTCAGTTTCACGCCGGCTTTTTCAGCCACGGCTTTCTGCGCAACGCGGAAAGCTTCCAGGTCGGTGATGTCGGCCTGGTCGAACTGAGTCACGTGCGGGATGTTCAGCCAGCTGGCGTGCAGGCCGGCCGCGCCGATTTGCATCAGACGGGTCATCGGCACTTCTTCGATTTCACCGAAGCGGCTGAAATCGACGGTGCGGATCGGCGGAATGCCTGAACCACCGGTAGCGCCGCCAGCAGCTGGCGCTTCCTTGGCTTTCTGCATCATGGCTTTGACGTAAGCCTGCACGTCTTCCTTCAGCACACGGCCGTGAGGACCGCTGGCCGCGACAGCACTCAGCTCAACGCCGAACTCACGGGCCAACTGACGCACGGCAGGGCCGGCGTGAACCTTGGCACCGCTTGGCGCAGGTGCGGCAGCAGCAGGGGCCGGTGCGGCCTCGGCTTTTGCAGCCGGTGCAGGGGCGGCAGCGGCGGGAGCCGCTTCAGCCTTGGCAGCCGGCGCGGCGGCAGGTGCAGGGGCAGCAGCCGGTGCAGCGCCTTGTACTTTCAGCTTGAGGATGAAGTCGCCAGTGCCGACTTCGTCTTCCAGCTTGACCGCGATGCTTTCCACCACGCCGGCCGCCGGCGAAGGGATTTCCATGGAGGCCTTGTCGGACTCCAGGGTGATCAGCGACTGGTCGGCTTCGACGGTGTCGCCGACCTTGACCAGCAACTCGATGATCTTGGCCTTGCCCGACGAACCGATGTCCGGGACGTGGATGTCCTGGACAGAGGCTGCAGCCGGCGCAGCAGCCGGGGCCGCAGGGGCCTCGGCAGCAGCAGGTTTTTCAGCAGGCGCGGGTGCAGCAGCGGCAGCAGGAGCCGCCGCAGGGGCCGCATCAGCGGCACCTTCGATTTCCAGCTCAAGCAGTTCGTCGCCTTCTTTCAGGCGGTCGCCCAGCTTCACTTTCAGGCTCTTGACCACACCGGCCTTGGGAGCAGGGATTTCCATGCTCGCCTTGTCCGACTCCAGGGTCAGGATGCTCTGGTCGGCTTCGACGGTGTCGCCGACCTTCACAAACAGCTCGATTACTTCACCTTCACCGCTGCCGATGTCAGGTACGCGAATGAGTTCGCTCACAAAAAGTCTCCTCAGCAGTCCAGTGGGTTGCGTTTTTCCGGGTTGATCCCGAACTTGACGATAGCGTCTGCCACCACCTTGGGTTCGATCTCACCACGGTCAGCCAAGGCTTCCAGGGCTGCCAACACCACGAAGTGACGGTCAACTTCGAAGAAGTGACGCAGCTTCTTGCGGCTGTCACTGCGGCCGAAACCGTCGGTGCCCAGGACTTTGAATTCCTTGGACGGGACCCACTGGCGAATTTGTTCAGCAAACAGTTTCATGTAGTCGGTCGAAGCGATCACCGGGCCTTTACGGCCGGTCAGGCACTCTTCAACGAAGGTGCGCTGTGGCTTCTGGCCAGGGTGCAGGCGGTTGTGACGCTCTACGGCCAGGCCATCGCGACGCAGTTCGTTGAAGCTGGTTACGCTCCACACGTCAGCGCCGACATTGAACTCTTCACGCAGGATCTTCGCCGCTTCACGCACTTCGCGCAGGATGGTGCCGGAGCCCATCAGCTGTACGTGGTGCGCTGCTTCCTTGGTGTCTTCTTCGAGCAGGTACATGCCCTTGATGATGCCTTCTTCCACGCCAGCCGGCATTGCAGGCTGCTGGTAGGACTCGTTCATCACGGTGATGTAGTAGAAAACGTCCTGCTGCTCTTCGGTCATCTTCTTCATGCCGTCCTGGATGATCACCGCCAGCTCATAGCCGTAGGTTGGATCAAAGGTGCGGCAGTTCGGGATGGTGGCAGCCAGGATGTGGCTGTGACCGTCTTCGTGTTGCAGGCCTTCGCCGTTCAGCGTGGTACGGCCGGCGGTACCGCCGATCAGGAAGCCACGGGTACGGCTGTCGCCTGCTGCCCACGCCAGGTCGCCAATGCGCTGGAAGCCGAACATCGAGTAGAAGATGTAGAACGGCAGCATCGGCTGGTTGTGGCTGGAGTACGAAGTACCGGCAGCGATGAAGGAGCTCATGGCGCCCGCTTCGTTGATGCCTTCTTCGAGGATCTGGCCCTTCTTGTCTTCCTTGTAGAACATCACCTGGTCTTTATCGACTGGCTCGTAGAGCTGGCCGACGGAGGAGTAGATGCCCAACTGACGGAACATGCCTTCCATACCGAAGGTACGGGCTTCGTCCGGGATGATCGGCACGATGCGCGGGCCGATGTCCTTGTCCTTGACCAGCTGCGCCAGGATGCGCACGAAAGCCATGGTGGTGGAGATTTCACGGTCGCCCGAGCCGTCGAGGATGGCCTTGAGGGTGCTCAGGTCTGGCGTCGGTACGCTGAAGCTGTTGGCGCGACGCTGTGGCACGAAACCACCCAGTGCGGCGCGGCGCTCGGCCAGGTAACGGGCTTCGGCGCTGTTCGGCTCCGGCTTGAAGAACGGCAGGTTCTCCAGCTCTTCGTCCTTGACCGGGATGTCGAAGCGGTCGCGGAACAACTTCAGGCTGTCGACATCGACTTTCTTGGTGTTGTGCGCAGTGTTCTTCGCTTCGCCGGCACCGGTGCCATAACCCTTGATGGTCTTGGCCAGGATGACGGTCGGTTGTTCTTTGTGGTTCACCGCTTCGTGGTACGCCGCGTAGACCTTGTACGGGTCGTGGCCGCCACGGTTGAGTTTCCAGATCTCGTCGTCGGACAGGTCTGCAACCATCGCCTTGAGTTCAGGCGTGTTGAAGAAGTGTTCGCGCACGAACGCGCCGTCTTTGGCCTTGTAGTTCTGGTACTCGCCGTCGATGACTTCGTCCATGCGACGTTGCAGGATGCCGTCGACGTCCTTGGCCAGCAGTGGGTCCCAGAAACGGCCCCAGATGACTTTGGTCACGTTCCACTGAGCACCGCGGAACACGCCTTCGAGTTCCTGGATGATCTTGCCGTTGCCGCGAACCGGGCCGTCGAGGCGCTGCAGGTTGCAGTTGATGACGAAGATCAGGTTGTCCAGCTTCTCGCGGCCAGCCAGGGAGATGGCGCCCAGGGATTCCGGCTCGTCGCACTCGCCGTCGCCCAGGAAGCACCAGACTTTCTGCTTGCCTTCAGGGATGAAGCCACGGGCTTCCAGGTACTTCATGAAGCGAGCCTGGTAGATCGCCTGGATCGGGCCCAGGCCCATGGATACAGTCGGGAACTGCCAGAAATCAGGCATCAGCCAAGGGTGCGGGTACGACGACAGGCCGTTACCGTCCACTTCCTGGCGGAAGTTGTTCATGTGTTCTTCGGTGATGCGGCCTTCCATGAACGCACGGGCGTAGACGCCTGGGGAGGTGTGGCCCTGGAAGTAGATCAGGTCGCCGCCGTGTTCGTCGGTCGGGGCCTGGAAGAAGTAGTTGAAGCCGATGTCATACAGGGTTGCGCTGGAAGCGAAGCTGGAGATGTGACCGCCCAGGTCCGAATCTTTCAAGTTCGTGCGCATTACCATCGCCATGGCGTTCCAACGTACCAGCGAGCGAATGCGGCGTTCCATGAACAGGTCGCCAGGCATGCGTGCTTCGTGGGTAACGGGGATGGTGTTGCGGTATGGCGTGGTGATGGCGTAGGGCAGTTGCGAGCCGCTGCGGGTCGCGAGTTCGCCCATACGGGTCATCAGGTAGTGAGCACGGTCTTCGCCTTCTTTGTCGAGAACCGATTCCAGGGCGTCCAGCCATTCCTGGGTTTCGACGGGATCGAGGTCTTGCATGGCTTGCTCCAGGGCGGAAAGGCTACCAGAATCGGTTGCCTGAGTTTGCGACTGGCCTTGTGGGCAGACGACATAAATTCTTGGATGGCCGAAGGTTGCTTCGGCGTCCTGTAGTTTTACTACAAATCGTCGGCCATTTCAGCCTTTCGAATGTATATACGAGTAGTAAAACTACACAAGACTGAGCGTATGGCTCGGTCTGGCTGGTGAGCATAATCGTTATTGTTGATCTTTTGCGAACAAGAAAAGGTGAAAGTTTGATGCTGGCTGCCAAAATGAAATTAATTTCAGCTATTTCTCACCTTTGTTCGACAGTCCTTCACCAAGCGTGGTTCTTGCCTTCACGGCAACACGCCTTTTACGCGCCGAACAAGGATAGACCATGAGCCTTCCCACGCTGGCCGAACTGCCGGCCGTTCTCTTGCCTTTTGCCCAGCGGGCCGAGCAGTCATTTCGTGACGCAGTGGCCGCGCTGGACGACGATCATGGACTTTCTGCGTGGACGCCGCAACGGTGGGCCGACTTCGCCCGCGTATGCGCCGCCAGTGATTTCGTCATTGAACAGAGCCTTCGTGACCCTTTGATGTTGCTTGAGCTGGTGGCCTGGGGCGAGTTGGATCGCGGCTTTGCGCCCGACGAACTGTGCGGGCAGATCGCCGCCGCCGTGCAACAGGCCGAAACAGAAGAGGAGCTGGGCCGCGTGCTGCGCCGCCAGCGCACCCGCCAGCAGGTGCGCATCATCTGGCGCGACCTGACGCGCCAGGCCGACCTGGTGCAAACCTGCCGCGACCTCTCCGACATGGCCGATGCCAGCATCGACCAGGCCTACCAATGGCTGTACCAGCGCCACTGCGTGCAGTTCGGTACGCCCACCGGGCGGCGCAGCGGCGAGGCGCAGCACATGGTCATCCTCGGCATGGGCAAGCTCGGCGCCGTGGAGCTGAACCTCTCTTCCGACATCGACCTGATCTTCGCCTACCCCGAAGGCGGCGAAACCGTGGGGGTCAAGCGCGCCCTGGACAACCAGGAATTTTTCATTCGACTGGGTCAAAAACTGATCAAGGCCCTCGACCCGATGACCGTCGACGGCTTTGTATTCCGTGTCGACATGCGCCTGCGCCCTTACGGCTCGGCCGGTGCTCTGGTGCTCAGCTTCAATGCGCTGGAACAGTACTACCAGGACCAGGGCCGCGACTGGGAACGCTACGCCATGATCAAGGCGCGCGTAGTGGCCGGTGATCAGGTGGCCGGCGCGCAGCTGCTCGACATGCTGCGGCCGTTCGTCTACCGCCGTTACCTGGATTTTTCCGCCATCGAAGCGCTGCGCACCATGAAGCAGCTGATCCAGCAGGAAGTGCGGCGCAAGGGCATGGCCGACAACATCAAGCTGGGGGCGGGCGGCATTCGCGAGGTGGAGTTCATCGCCCAGGCGTTCCAGCTGATCCACGGCGGCCGCGACCTCAGTCTGCAGCAACGGCCGTTGCTCAAGGTGCTCGGCACCCTGGAAGGCCAGGGCTACCTGCCGCCGGCGGTGATCGCCGAGTTGCGCAATGGCTATGAATTCCTGCGCTACACCGAACACGCTATCCAGGCGATTGCCGACCGTCAGACCCAGATGCTCCCCGACAGCCCGGAAGACCAGGCGCGCATTGCCTTTATGCTGGGGTTTGCCGATTGGGCGAGCTTCCATGAGCGCCTGATGGACTGGCGCGGTCGCATTGACTGGCATTTCCGCCAGGTCATCGCCGACCCGGATGAAGAAGAGGGCGAAGAAAGCGAGCTGGTTGTGGGCGGTGAGTGGTTGCCGCTGTGGGAAGAATCCCAAGATGAAGACGCTGCCTGTCGCCAATTGGCCGAGGGTGGCTTCACCGACGCGCCCAAAGCCCTGAAAGCCCTGACCAGCCTGCGCAGCAGCCCGCAGTTGCGCGCTATGCAGCGCCTGGGCCGAGAGCGACTGGATGCGTTTATCCCGCGTTTATTGGCCCAGGCCGTCGAGCATGCCAACCCGGACCTGGTGTTGGAGCGCGTGCTGCCGCTGGTCGAGGCCGTCGCCCGTCGTTCCGCTTATTTGGTGCTGCTCACGGAAAACCCCGACGCCCTGCGCCGGCTGCTGACCCTGTGCGCCGCCAGCCCGTGGATCGCCGAGCAGATCACGCGTTTCCCATTGTTGCTGGACGAATTGCTCAACGAAGGCCGCCTGTTCAAGCCGCCCTTGGCGCCGGAACTGGCCGCCGAACTGCGCGAACGCCTCACGCGCATTCCCGAGGATGACCTTGAGCAGCAGATGGAGGCCCTGCGCCACTTCAAGCTGGCCCACCGCCTGCGCGTCGCGGCGTCGGAAATCGCCGGCAGCCTGCCATTGATGAAGGTCAGCGACTACTTGACCTGGCTCGCCGAAGCCATCCTTGAGCAAGTGCTGGCGCTGGCCTGGCGCCAGACCGTGGCGCGCCACGGCTCGCCGCAACGGCTGGACGGGACGTTGTGCGATCCTGGCTTCATCATTGTCGGTTATGGGAAAGTCGGCGGGATCGAACTGGGGCATGGTTCGGACCTGGACCTGGTGTTTATCCATGACGGCGACCCGCAGGCCGAAACCGACGGTGCCAAGCCGATCGACGGTGCGCAATTCTTCACGCGCCTGGGCCAGCGGATCATCCATTTGCTGACGACCCAGACCAACTCCGGGCAGCTCTATGAAGTGGACATGCGCCTGCGTCCTTCCGGTGCCTCCGGTTTGCTGGTGAGTTCGCTCGGTGCGTTTGATCGCTATCAACAAAATGAAGCCTGGACCTGGGAACATCAGGCCTTGATCCGTGCGCGGGTGCTGGTGGGCAGCCAGGATGTGGGCCGCGCATTCGAGCAGGTGCGGGCCAACGTATTGGGGCGTGAGCGCGACCTGGAGACGCTGCGCCAGGAAGTCAGTGAGATGCGTGCCAAGATGCGTGACAACCTGGGCACCAAGACCACGGCGGCCGGCACCGGCGCCAATGCCTTCGAGCCCACGGCGGTGTTCGACCTCAAGCAGGACGCCGGAGGTATCGTCGATATTGAATTTATGGTGCAATACGCGGCTTTGGCGTGGTCTGCGCAACATCCGTCGTTGCTGCGCTATACCGACAATATCCGCATCCTGGAAGGCCTGGAGCAGGTCGGGCTGATGCCCGCCGCCGATGCCCACTTGCTGCGTGAGGTGTACAAGGCCTACCGTTCCGCCGCGCATCGCCAGGCCTTGCAAAACGAGGCCGGCACGGTCGCCGGGGATCAGTTCGCCGACGAACGGCGCCAGGTGATGCGGATCTGGAAAGAACTGGGGTTAAGTTGAGTCAACTGTAGGAGCCGGCTTGCCGGCGATTGAGGCCCTTGGCATCCATGGTGATCTTTCGGACGTCATCGCCGGCAAGCCGGCTCCTGCAGGTTGTTCGTCTCCTACAGAAATTATCGAGGCGGGGAGGCATTAGCCTCCCCGTATCGTTTGTGGAAACTACATGAATATTCTGATCGTTGGGCCCAGTTGGGTCGGTGACATGGTGATGGCACAGACACTGTTCCAGTGCCTGCGCCTGCGCCATCCAGACTGCCAGATCGACGTGCTTGCCCCGGAGTGGAGCCGCCCGATCCTCGAGCGCATGCCCGAAGTGCGCAAGGCCTTGAGCTTTCCGCTCGGCCATGGCGCGCTGGAACTGGCGACCCGCCGTCGCATCGGCAAATCCCTGGCCGGCCAGTACGACCAGGCGATCCTGCTGCCCAACTCGCTCAAGTCGGCGCTGGTGCCGTATTTTGCTGGCATCCCCAAGCGCACCGGCTGGCGTGGTGAGTTTCGCTACGTGCTGCTCAACGACGTGCGCACCCTGGACAAGGCGCGCTACCCGCTGATGATCGAGCGCTTCATGGCCCTGGCCTATGAGCCGGGCGCCGAATTGCCACAGCCGTATCCACGCCCGAGCCTTGAGATCGACCCGGTCAGCCGCGACGCGGCGCTGGCCAAGTTCGGCCTGACCCTGGACCGCCCGGTGTTGGCCCTATGCCCCGGTGCCGAGTTCGGCGAATCCAAGCGCTGGCCGTCCGAGCATTACGCCAAGGTCGCCGAAGCCAAGATCCGCGAAGGCTGGCAGGTGTGGCTGTTCGGTTCGAAAAAGGACCATCCGGTGGGCGAAGACATCCGCCAGCGCCTGATTCCCGGCCTGCGCGAAGAAGCGGTGAACCTGAGTGGCGACACGTCGCTCGCCGAGGCCATCGACCTGCTGTCCTGCGCCGACTCGGTGGTGTCCAATGACTCCGGCCTGATGCACGTGGCCGCGGCGCTGAATCGCCCATTGGTCGCGGTGTACGGCTCCACCTCGCCGGGTTTCACCCCGCCCTTGGCCGACAAGGTCGAAGTGGTGCGCCTGGGCCTGGACTGCAGCCCGTGTTTTGAACGCACTTGCCGTTTTGGCCACTACAACTGCATGCGCCAGTTGCTGCCCCAGCCGGTGAACGAAGCCTTGCAGCGGTTGCAGGGCACTGTGGTCGAGGTCCGATAGTTTGCGCGTTCTGGTAATCAAGACCTCATCCCTGGGCGATGTGATCCACGCCTTGCCGGCGCTGACCGATGCGGCGCGGGCGATCCCCGGCATCCGTTTCGACTGGGTGGTGGAAGAAGGCTTTGCCGAGATCCCCACCTGGCACCCTGCGGTGGACAAGGTGATCCCGGTGGCCATTCGCCGCTGGCGCAAAAACATCTGGCAGACCATCAAGAGTGGCGAGTGGCGACGCTTCAAGCAGAGCGTCCAGTCGACCAAGTACGACCTGGTGATCGACGCCCAAGGCTTGTTCAAAAGCGCCTGGCTGACGCGCTACGTGCGTGCCCCGGTGGCCGGTTTCGACAAAAACTCCGCCCGCGAACCCATTGCCGCACGCTTCTACTCGCGACGCCTGGCCGTGGCCCGTGGGCAGCATGCGGTGGAGCGCTTGCGCCAGCTGTTCGCCGTGGCCCTGGGGTATGACCTGCCCAAGGCCCTGGGTGACTACGGCCTGAGTGTCGACAAGCTGCTCGGCCTGCCGCCGAAAAAACCGTTCGTGCTGCTGTTGCACGGCACCACCTGGGACACCAAGCACTGGCCCGAAGCCTACTGGCGCGAGCTGGCCGAACGCATGGGCCGGTTGGGCGTGGACGTGAAATTGCCGTGGGGCAATGCCGCCGAAAAAGCCCGGGCCGAACGCCTGGCCAAAGGCTTGAGCAACGCCGAAGTGCTGCCCAAGTTGAACCTCGCCGGCGTCGCCCGCGTACTGGCCGGCGCCCGTGCCTGTGTGGCGGTGGACACCGGCCTGGGTCACCTGGCTGCAGCCCTGGACGTGCCGACCATTTCCCTGTTCGGCCCCACCAACCCCGGCCTGACTGGCGCCTACGGCAAGGGCCAGATTCACCTCGCCAGCGACTTCCCCTGCGCACCGTGCCTGCAAAAAACCTGTACCTATCAACCGACGGCCGACGACTTGCGTCGGTTCGACATCAAGCGTGAGTCGCCCCTGTGCTTCACGCGCCTGAACCCTGAGCGTGTGGCAAGCCGGCTGAGCACGTTGTTACTGGCTGAGGAGCTGCACTGATGCAACTGGCTTTTGTTCTGTACAAATACTTCCCCTTTGGCGGCTTGCAGCGCGATTTCATGCGCATCGCCCTGGAGTGCCAGCAGCGCGGCCACCAGATTCGTGTGTATACGCTGATCTGGGAAGGCGACATCCCGCCCGGGTTCGAAGTGCTGGTGGCGCCGGTCAAGGCGTTCTTCAACCATCGGCGCAACGAGAAACTCAGCGCGTGGATGGAAGCCGACCTGGCCAAACGCCCGGTGGACCGTTTGATTGGCTTCAACAAGATGCCTGGCCTGGACGTGTACTACGCCGCCGACGGCTGCTTTGAAGACAAGGCGCAGAATCTGCGCCACTCGCTGTACCGCTATTTTGGCCGCTACAAACACTTTGCCGAGTACGAGCGCGCGGTGTTTGCCAAGGACGCCAAGACCGAAGTCCTGATGATTTCCGAAGTGCAGCAGCCGCTGTTCATCAAGCACTACGACACGCCGCTGGAACGTTTCCACCTGCTGCCGCCGGGCATTGCCCAGGACCGTCGTGCGCCGCCGAATGCCGCCGAAATCCGCGAAGGTTTCCGCAAGGAATTCAACCTGGGTGACGACGACTTGCTGCTGGTGCAGATCGGCTCGGGTTTCAAGACCAAGGGCGTCGACCGCAGCCTCAAGGCCGTGGCCGCACTGCCGGCTGAACTGAAAAAACGCACGCGCCTGTTTGTAATCGGCCAGGACGACCCCAAAGTATTCCAACTGCAAAGCGCCACCCTGGGCCTGGGGGACAATGTGCAGTTCCTCAAGGGCCGCAGCGATATCCCGCGCTTCCTGCTGGGCGCTGACCTGTTGATTCACCCGGCGTACAACGAAAACACCGGCACCGTGTTGCTCGAAGCCCTGGTGGCCGGGCTGCCGGTGCTGGTCTCGGCGGTGTGTGGTTATGCCCACTACATCAGCGAGGCCAACAGCGGCCTGGTGCTGGATGAGCCGTTCGAACAGAACCAGCTCAACGAGTACCTGACGCAGATGCTCACCGACACTGCACAGCGCGCGGCCTGGGGCCGCAATGGGTTGGCCTTCGCCGAGACGGCCGACCTCTACAGCATGCCGCAGCACGCTGCGGATGTGATTCTGGCGGAGCCGAACCGATGAAGTTGATTCTTGCCGAACCGTTCAAGACGTTATGGGCCGGGCGTGATGCCTTTGCCGAAGTCGAGAAGCTGCAAGGCGAAGTATTCCGTGAACTGGCGGCGCGCCGCACGTTGCGTACCGTGGTGGAGGGCCGGCCGTATTTCGTGAAGATCCACCGTGGCATCGGCTGGGGTGAGATCTTCAAGAACCTGATCACCGCCAAGTTGCCAGTGCTCGGCGCAGGCCTTGAGTGGGCGGCGATTCATCGCTTGCAGCAGCTCGGCGTGCCGACCATGACCGGCGTGGCGTTCGGTGAAAAAGGCAACAACCCGGCCGACCAACACTCGTTCATCATCACCGAAGAGCTGGCGCCGACCGTCAGCCTCGAAGACCTGACGATCAACTGGGTGGCCGAGCCGCCCGCGCCTGCGTTGCGTCATGCGCTCACCCTTGAGCTGGCGCGCATGGTCGGCGACATGCACCGTGGCGGCGTAAACCACCGCGACTGCTACCTGTGCCACTTCCTGCTGGACACCGCGCAACCTGTCGATGCAAAGCACATCAAGCTGTCGGTGATCGACCTGCACCGTGCCCAGTTGCGGGCGCACCTGCCGCTGCGCTGGCGCGACAAGGACTTGTCGGCGCTGTATTACTCGGCACTGGAAATCGGCCTGACCCGCCGTGACAAGCTGCGTTTCCTCAAGGGCTACTTCCGCCAGCCGCTGCGCCAGATCCTGGCCGAGCAATCGGCGTCCTTGAACCTGCTGCAGCGCAAGGCGGACAAGCTGTACGCGCGCAAGCAACGCTTGGGGGATGCGATCTGATGGCGGGTTGGAACCTGGAACCGGCCTACTCTGCCCTGGCGGATGATTTTGGAACCCTTGAAGCGGTGTTCGCGCTGCAAGGTGAACAATTGACCCGTGACCCCTTGTCGGAAGTGATCCGCGTGGAGCGGGGCGGGGTCAATTATTACGTCAAGCGCTACACCGGCGCCGGCAAGGGCCTGCGCCGCTACCTGGGCAAGCCCCGAGTGAAGTCCGAATGGCAGAACCTCAAGCGTTTTGCCAAGTGGGGCATTCCCACCGCCGACGTGGTTGCCTGGGGCCTGGAGCGCAAGGGCCTGGCCTACGACCGTGGCGCGATGATCACCCGTGAGCTGCCAGAAACCGAAGACCTGTCGGCACTCGCCGAGCGCCGTGACGCGAGGCTCAAGGACCCCAAGTGGGTCGATGCGGTCAGCCGCCAGCTCGCCGAATACACCCGGACCATGCACGATCACCGCTTCACCCATAACGACTTGAAGTGGCGCAACCTGCTGATCGATGACCAGCAGACCCTGTACCTGATCGACTGCCCCAACGGTGATTTCTGGCGCGGTTTCTGGCTCAAGTACCGCATCACCAAAGACCTGGCCTGCCTGGACAAGGTCGCCAAGTATCACTTGTCGGCCACCCAGCGCCTGCGTTTCTACATGCAATATCGCCAACGCACGCACCTGACGGCGTCGGACAAACAGCGAATTCGCCATGTGGTGAAGTTTTTCGAGGGACGCGAATGAGTGATTTCCTGGCGGCCGAAGACCGTGCCCTGCTTGAGCGCAACGGCCTGGCGAGCTTCGATGCCCTGTGGGCCAAGCAATTGGACGCAGTGGATGAGCCCAACACCAGCCGTGGCGGTTGGAGCAGCGTGTTCCGCCTGGAGCTTGAAGGCCAGGGTTACTACCTCAAGCGCCAGAGCAACTACCTGACGCGCAGCTTGCACCGCCCGTTTGGCGAGCCCAGTTTCTCCCGCGAGTTTCGCAACATCAGCCGCTACCGCTCGTTGGGCATTCCTGCCTTGCAAGCGGCGTTCTACGGCGAACGCAAGGTCGCCGGTGAATACCGCGCAATGTTGCTGACGCGTGCGCTGGATGGCTGGAATGACCTGGATTCCCTGCTGGAGCAATGGCCGCAGTTGAGCGATGCCCAGCACCGCGCGATCCTGCTGGCGTGCGGCCAATTGGCGCGCCGCCTGCACAGCGTTGGGCAGGTGCATGGCTGTTTCTACCCCAAGCATATTTTCCTGCAGGCGACTGCTGACGGTTATGCCGCGCAGTTGATCGACCTGGAGAAAACCCGCCCGCTGCTCTTTGGCTGGCGTGATCGGGTCAAGGATCTGGAACCGTTGTTGCGTCGCGCGCCACAATGGTCGGATGCGCAGGTACGCCAGCTGTTGGCGGCGTACTTGGAGCAACCTGCGGACAGCTCGCTGGTCGCCACGTGGTACCAGCGTTTGAGCGCCCGACGTAGCCACAAGGAAAACCGTTGATGCGTTTGTCCGAGCTGAAAACCGCCGGTCGTACCCCGAGTTTGCCGCTGACGATTGAGCTTGCCGATGCGGCGGGCCCTGCTCAGTTGCAACTGCTCAGCCTGCTGCGCGTGCTGCCGGGCGAGCGCTACGTGGGCGCGGGCGTCTGGCGCGGTCGCCCGGTGCTGGCCAAGTTGCTGGTGGGAGGCAAGGCGGCGCGGCATTTTCAGCGTGAACTCAGCGGCGTACGCTTGCTGGCCGAACAAGGCCTGACCACACCGTTGCTGCTGGCCGACGGGTTGCAGGAAGGCGAGGGCGGTTGGCTGCTGTTCGAATTTATCGAGGGCGCCGAGAGCCTGGCTGATGCCTGGCACGGCGTCGAACACCTGCCACCCTTGGCAGACGAACAAACCGCCGTGCTCGCCGAAGCGCTGGGGGCGATTGCCCAGATGCATACCCGGGGCCTGTGGCAGGAAGACTTGCACCTGGACAACCTGCTGCGCCAAGACGGCAAGCTGTATTTGATCGATGGCGCGGGGATTCGCGTCGAAGAGGCCGGCAAGCCACTGTCGCGCAACCGTGTGCTGGAAAACCTCGGGGTGTTTTTCGCCCAGTTGCCGAAGAACCTCGAACCCTTTACCGAAGAGTTGCTGGTGTACTACCTGCTGGCCAACGGTGAACATGCCTTGCCGCTTGAGGCCTTGGAAAAACAGGTGCGCAAGGTCAGCGCCTGGCGCCTGAAGGACTTCCTGAGCAAAGTCGGCCGCGAGTGCACGCTGTTCAGCGTGGTGCGTGGTCCGTTTGCATTGCGTGCGGTCCGCCGTGAGGAAGAAGCCGCCATGCTGCCAGTGCTGGAGCAGGCTGACACGTTGCTCGACAGCGGCCACCTCTTCAAGACCGGTGGTGCCGCGACGGTGGCCAAGACCGACCTGGCTGGGCGCGCGCTGGTGATCAAACGCTACAACATCAAAGGGTTCGTCCATTGGCTCAAGCGCTTCTGGCGCCCGAGCCGCGCCTGGCATTCCTGGCGCGAGGGCAATCGCCTGGCGTTTCTCGGCATCGCCACGCCCAAGCCGCTGGCCGTGCTGGAAAAGCGCTTTTTCTGGCTGCGCAGTCGCGCCTATCTGGTGACGGAATTGATCGCGGGCCCGGACATCATCGAGCGTTTCGCGCCCTACGTCGAAAGCGGCGACGCGCCGGAAAATGAACTGCAGGCCCTGGATCACCTGTTCGCCGAACTGATCCGCGAACGCATCAGCCATGGTGATTTCAAGGGCCATAACCTGTTCTGGGACAAGGACCGCTGGTCGCTGATCGACCTGGACGCCATGCGCCAACACAGCTCTGACGCCAGCTTCGCCCCGGCGTACGCCAAGGACCGCGCGCGGTTCATGCGCAACTGGCCTGAACGCAGCGCGTTGTACCAACTGATCGATCAACGCCTGCCCAAACAGACCACCTAGCACTCACGGGCTTACGCAACTGTAGTGAGCGGGCCTGCCCCGCGCGGCGGCGCGTCATTCACGCGTGAGGTGCCTGGCACACTACGGCGCGGCGGCGTGTCAGTCACGCTTGAGGCGCCTGATACACCGCGGCGCGGGGCAAGCCCGCTCACTACAAGTGTTGCGTGGGCAACAGTGATTGGGCAGTTGTGCTTAGGAATGACAGTCCGTTTTTACGCGCGTTTTCTATCTTTCTGATTTAAAACGATAAAAATCCTGGCACGGGCGCTGCAATGCCATCGGGTGAACCCTTTCACCGGTGGCTCAGGAGCCCTGTATGCCTTCCAGCCTTTCCTCGCTTTCCCGCTTGATCTGCCTCGGCGCCGCCCTGTTGCTGAGCTGCACCGCCCACGCCGCAGACGGCGATGATGCCGTGCCGTCACTGGCCGGCAAACGTATCGCTGTGAGCATGACGGGCACCAGTCACTATTTTGATATCAAGGCGTTCCAGGCCCAGGTCGAAGAAATCAAGCGCTTGGGCGGTACACCCATCACCCTCGACGCCGGGCGCAACGACAAAAACCTGGTGACCCAGCTGCAAACCGTGGTCACGCAAAAGCCCGATGCTGTGATCCAGACCCTCGGTACCCTCAGCGTGATCGACCCCTGGCTCAAGCGCATCAGTAAGGCCGGCATCCCGCTGTTCACCATCGATGCGCCGTCGCAGTACAGCCTCAATAACACCACGTCGGACAACGTCGCCACGGGCAAGGCGCTGGCCGACCAGTTGATCAAGGATGCCGGCGGCAAGGGCAAGATCCTGGTGTTCAACGGCTTCTACGGAGTGCCGGTCTGCGCGATTCGCTATGACCAGTTGAAGCTGGCACTCAAGGATTACCCGCAGCTCGAAATCATCCAGCCGGAACTGCGCGATGTGATTCCCAACACCGTGCAGGACGCGTATTCCCAGGTCTCGGCGCTGCTGAACAAATACCCGGCGGGCACGGTGTCGGCGATCTGGTCGGCGTGGGATATCCCGCAACTCGGCGCGAGCAAGGCGTTGATCGATGCCAAGCGCACTGAGATCAAGACCTATGGCGTCGACGGTACGCCGGAAGTGCTGGCGCTGTTGGGCCAGGCGAATTCGCCGGTCGGTGCCGTGGTGGCGCAGCAGCCCGCGCTGATCGGCAAGACGGCGGTGCAGAACGTTGCACGCTACCTGGCCGGGCAGCATGACCTGCCGAAGGAAACCCATGTAGCGACGTTGCTGACCACTGCCGCCAACCTGTCACAGGTTCAGCAACTGCGGGGTGATTGATGACAGCGTTGCACTTGCAGCATCTGCGCAAGCGGTTTGGCGCCACGTTGGCGCTGGAGGATGCGAGCCTCAAGGTCGAGCGCGGCACGATTCACGGCCTGGTGGGTGAGAACGGCGCGGGCAAGTCGACGCTGATCAAGATTCTCGCCGGCATTCACAAGGCGGATGCCGGGCAGGTGAGCATTGGCGGTCAGGCCTACGCTGCGTTGTCGCCGCGCCAAGTGGATGCATTGGGCGTGCAGTTCATCCATCAGGAGCGTCTGCTGCCGGCGAGTTTCACGGTGGGCGAAGCGCTGTTTTTCGGGCATGAGTTGCGCCGTGGGCCGTTTGTCGACCGTCGGCGGCAGCAGCGTGAAGCCGAGCGCTTGCTGGCGGAGTATTTCGACCTGCAGTTACCGGCCAGCGCGTTGATCAGCGAGTTGAACAGCGCCGAGCGCCAGGTGCTGCAAATCACCCGCGCGCTGATTCGCCAACCGAAGATCCTGGTGTTCGATGAGCCCAGCGTGGCGTTGGTCAAGCGCGAGGTCGACCAGTTGTTGCGTATCGTCAAGCGCCTGCGCGACCAGGGGTTGTCGATCCTGTACATCTCCCATTACCTGCAGGAAATCGACAGCTTGTGTGATGAGGTCACGGTGTTGCGCAATGGCCGGGACGTCGCGGTGGTGGAGCCTCGGCACACCTCGAGTGCCGAGATTGCGCGGCTGATGGTCAACCGCGACGTGCAGGACATGTACCCCAAGGCCCGCGTCGAACTTGGCAAGCCGCTGCTGCAAGTGCGTGGGTTGAACCTGGCCCGGCGTTACCGCCAGATCGATCTTGAGGTGCGGCGTGGTGAGATCGTCGGGCTGACCGGGCTGGTGGGCTCGGGGGCCAAGGAATTGCTCAAGACCCTGTTTGGCGTGGTGCGTGCAGACAGCGGCAGCATTCATCTTGATGGGCGTGTATTGCGCCTGCGTTCCCCCGGCCAGGCGATTGCGGCCGGTATCGCCCTGGTGCCGGAAGAGCGCCGCAGCCAAGGGATTTCGCCGCTGCTGTCGGTGCTGGAAAACCTCACGTTGGCAGGGCTTTCGCGGTTCAGTCGCGGGGGCCTGTTGAGCCGTCGCGAGGAGCACGCAGAAAGCCTGCGCTTGATCGACGAACTGGCGATCAAGGCGCCTGGGCCTCACGCGGCGGTGAGCCAGCTCAGTGGTGGCAATCAGCAGAAAGTTGCCCTGGGTAAATGGCTGAGTCGGCGCTCGGCGGTGTACCTGTTGGATGAGCCGTGTGTGGGCGTGGATGTCGGTGCCAAAGTGGAAATTTATCGATTGATCGGGCGCTTGGTCGAGGGGGGCGCCGCGGTGTTGGTGTTGTCATCGGACTTGCCGGAATTGTTGGGCATCAGCGATCGAATTCTGGTCCTGCATCGTGGCGAAATAGCCGGTGAGTTTCGCGCCGGGGACGCCGACAGTGACCTGTTGTTGGCGTGTGCCACGGGCGCGGTGCCAGTACCTGCTGTGCAACCGCGGGAGGTCGAACATGCTTGAGGCAACCGCGTCAGGTTTTTCGCAACGCGTGTGGGTGCTGGTGTTACGTCGAGGGGCCGTGGGCGTGTTTCTGGCGATCCTGCTGGGGTTTGCCGTGGCGGCGCCGAACTTCCTCTCGGTGGCCAACCTTGCGAATGTGTTCAGCCAGTCGGCGATCCTCGGGGTGCTGGCCTTTGGGCTCACCTGCGTGATTATCGGCGGCGGCTCGAATGTGGTCGCCGGTGGGTTGGACCTGTCACTGGCAGCGAACCTTGGCTTGTGCGCGGCGGTATTCAGCCGGCTCAACAATGCCGGGCTGGAACTCTGGCTCACCCTGTTGCTGACCCTGGGTTGCGGTCTCGCGGTCGGGCTGCTCAATGGCTTGGCGGTGGTAGTGCTGCGCTTGCCGCCTTTGTTGGCGACGCTGGCAAGCATGAATGTGCTGGCCGGACTCGAACTGGTGCTGACCGAGAACACCGTGGTTTCCACCGACTCGCCCCTGCTCGATGTGCTCAGCGGCGGCAGTTGGCTGGGCGTGCCGGCGCTGGCGTGGGTGTTGCTGGTCACGGGCGGGCTGTTGACGCTGCTGATCCAGCATTCAGCCTATGGGCTGCGTTTGCACGCGGTGGGTGAATACCCTCAGGCGGCCGAGGCGGCGGGTCTGCACAATGCAGGGTATGTGGTGTCGAGTTACCTGCTGTCGGGCGCGTGTGCGGCGGTGGCCGCGTTGTGCTCGGCGGCTTTTTTCAGCGGCAGCACCACCGGTTCCGGTGAGATGCTGCTGTCGGTGGTGGCGATCGCGTTTCTCGGCGTGGTGTTTTCCTGGCGGTTGGTGGCAAGCATCCCGGGCACGTTGCTCGCGACCTTGCTGATCGGTTTTCTGATCAACGGATTTCAGCTGTTGAACGTGTCGAGTTTCTGGGTCAACGGCGTGCAGGGTGTGTTGATCCTGTTGGTGGTGGCGGCCTCCAGTGCCTTGAATCGAGGAGCCCGCTCATGAACCCACGTGCATTACTGCCGCTGACATTGCCGCTGGTGTTCGCGGTCATCGTCCTGGTGTTTGCGCTACAGGCGCCGGGGTTTCTCAGCAGCGGCAACTTGAAAAGCCTGGTGCTGAACAATTTCGTGTTGCTGGCGGTCGTGGCCATCGGCATGACCTACGCGGTGGCGGCGGGCGGCATCGACCTGTCGGTGGGCACCGCGCTGGATTTCGCCAGCTTTACGTTCGTGGTGCTGCTCAATGGCGGCCATGGCTGGGCGATTGCAGTCGTGGGGGCGCTGGCGGCTGCGTTGTCAGTGGGGCTGGTGAATGCAGGGCTGATCGCGGGGCTGCGGATCAGTCCGTTTCTCGCCACGCTCGGTACGTTATTTATCGGCACCAGCGCCCAGCAACTGATGTCGGGCGGCGGCCAGCCGATTTACATCGCCGAGGGCCTTAAGCCGGGGCTGACCGGCCTGCCTGCGCTGTTGATCGTGTTGGGGCTGGCATTGTTCTATGGCCTGGCACTGGCTCGCGGGCGCCTGGGGCGCGAGCTGCTGGCCCAAGGTACGCAGCCGCTGTTGGCGTACTACTCGGGGTTGTCGGTGCGGCGGATCGTCACCGTGGTGGCGCTGGCCACTGCCCTGGCGTGCGGGGTGGCCGGGGTGCTGCTCAGTTCGACGGTCAGTGCCTATGTCCCCTTGTCTGGCAATGCATTCCTGCTCAATGCCATTGGCGCGGTGTTTATCGGCACCACGTTGAGTCGGCAGGGCCGGGCGAATATCCCCGGGACTCTGCTCGGCGTGCTGTTCATCAACGTCATCGCCAACGGCCTGCTGCTGATCGGCTGGAACTTCTATTGGCAGCAGGTGGCGACCGGCGTGCTGATTTTTGTGGTGTTGAGCTTCAGCTTTGCCAGTCGTCGAGTGGTGGCGGGCCACTAGCGGGTTATTGGGCCTTGAGCAGGATCATGCCTTCGTACTGGGCTTGGTAGGTCATCTGAACGTCGCGTCGTGATGCTAATTGCAGGGTGCCGGCCGTTACCTTCAGGCTGGCGCGATCGATCAGAATTGGTATTCGGCGCCGGCGCCCGCATACCACGAACGGCCGGGCGCAGCTTCGTAGTAGCGGCCATTGCCGTCGCCGACGATCACCGAGCCCACGTATTGGCGATCCAGCAGGTTGTCCAGGCGCAACGTCTGGTGGAAGGTCCAGTGCTCGACCTTCTGCTCGAAGCGCGCACGCCAGTTGAACACGCTGTAGCCGGGTGCTGCGTACTGTTGGTTGGTGTCTTCGACGTAGACCTTGCTGCGGTACAGGCCTTCGAGGGCGGTGCTGAGCCAGTCCCGGGGCTTCCAGTTCAACTCGGCAAACAAGGTGGTCTGCGGCACGCCGGGCAAGTAGTTGCCTTTGTCGACAGTGGTAGTGCCGCCGCTGACGAAGTCACTGTCGTAGGTGGCTTGCAGGCGGGTGTAGGCGAGGCTGGTGCTCCATTGTTCACTCAACTGGCTTTCCAGGCCCAATTCAAAGCCCCGACGCAAGGTGCGGCCCGCATTCTGGTAGGTGGTGCGGCCGCCGACGGATTGTTGCACCACCAACTCGTCCTCGGTGGTGATCTGGAACAGCGCGGCATTAACACGGGTGTCTTGACCGACGCGTGCTTTCAAGCCGACTTCATATTGCTTGCTGACCGATGGCTTGAGCGCAAAGTTGAAACCGTTGGCGGTGCTGGAATAGGCCGACTCGGCCTGGGTCGGGGTTTCAAACCCCTTGCCCGCGCTTACATAGCCATGCAGGTCCGGGGTGAAGGCATACATGACGCTGACCGACGGCGTGTTCTTCTGATAGGTCTTGTTGCCGCTGTCATTGCCGTCGCTGAGGTAGTGGTCGTCCACGTCCATGGTCATGCTGCTGTGGCGCAGGCCCGCTTGCAGGGTCCAGTCGCCGAGCAGCCAGTTGGCCTGCACGAACGGATCGAGGCTGGTAGCGGTGTCGATTTCATCACGGCCCAGGGCGCCCTTGACGCCGTGCACGCCATTGACGGTATTGGAATAGCCCTGGCGGTCATCCCGGCTGCGGTCGTAGTCGAGGCCGGTGATCAGGGTCAGGTCGCCGGGGGCGCTGGTGATGGGTTGCAGCCAATGGACGGAGCCGCCGTAGAACGTGCGGTCGAAGTCGACAACGCCGCCGCGCTTGTCGGCGGCGCTGCCACCTTGGATCGACAGGTACTGAATCACGCTCCGCCGCCCCGTATAGGCATTCACTTGCAGGGTTGCATCGCCGATGTAGCGCTCGTAATTCAGGCCTATTTGCTGGTGATCGATACTTTTGCGCGTGTTGTACAACAACGCCGCCGGTGCCACCGAGCGCGGATCTGCCTTGTAAGCCGCCCAGGTTTGCCCCAGTGGGTCCTGGGTGCCGTTCTGCTCCAGGCTGCTGTAGATCAGCGCGAGCTTGCTGTCATCGTCCGGCTGGACGTTGAGCTTGGCAAAGGTCTGGTCGCGACGTGCGCTGCTGTGGTCGCGGTAGCCATCGGTGTCCATGCGCGAAGCGTCGAGCACAAAGCCTGCGCCATTCGCGGCGCCTTCAGCCGTGAGGTGGTTTTTGCTCAGGCCGTCGCTGCCCACCAGGGTCTCGGCACCGATGCGCGGCGGGCCTTCGCCGTCGCGGGAAAACATCTGGATCACCCCGCCGGCGTTGCTGCCGTACAGGGTGGCGGCCGGACCGCGCAGCACTTCGATGCGTTCGGCCGTATCAAGGTTGAACGTCGCTGCCTGGCCCTGGCCGTCCGGGGTGCTGGCCGGAATGGCATCGGCGATCAGCTTGATGCCGCGCACGCCGAACGCCGAGCGGGCGCCGAAGCCACGGGAAGAGATCTGCAGGTCCTGCGCATAATTCTGGCGGTTCTGTACCACCAGGCCGGGCACGCGGGACAAGGCTTCGGAGGCGTTGATGCCCAGTTGGCCGTCACTGATCTGCTCGTGGCTGATGCTGTTTACCGAGTAGGGCAGGTCGAAGGTCGGGCTGGCGCTGCGTGAACCGGTGACCACGCTGGGGTCGAGGATCAGTGGGGCGTCTTCCGCCCATGCGGGGGCGCCCAAGGCGAGCAGGCTGGGCAGTAACAGGGTAAAGCGGGCAAGGGTTTTCATGGGGCAGCCGAAATCTGTGGCGCATAGGTCATAGACGCGCAAAAGGGCGCGAGTTTAGTGGTTTGGGCGATTTTTACCATTTCGGAGTTTTCTTACGAGTCGCATCGGCGCGCCTGCCTGGGGTACGGAGTGGGTGGGTGCTAGCGTGGCGGACCCTTGGAGAGGACTCGTCATGACCTTGAAAAACACGACGATACTGAGTGTCGTTGCCCTTGCCTTGAACGGCTGCGGTACGCTGAATACCGTACTGCGCGACGATGTGGCGGCCACCCGGGAGTTGCGTAACCAGAAGACTTACTGTCAGTCCATCCCCCGCGTTTATAGTGGCCTGGCTTTCGACTTTTGCCTGCTGAATGCAGCGCCCGACTACACCGGTGTGTTGTTACCGTTGGTCCTGGTCGACATGGCAGCTTCCGGGGTTGCTGATACCGTTGTGCTGCCCTATACGATTTACCAGCAGAATACGCTGGGCAACCTGGGGATCTATTGGCGGTCGAGTCGATCATGAGCTGGAGCCACATAGGTGTTCCGGGCCAGGCTCGGTTCTAGCCTTTCGGGTAAAAGGAGACGTCCATGAATCGTGGAACCCAAGTACTGCTGGTAGCAGCCGTGCTGTTGCTTTCCGGTTGCGGAACCATCAACACGGTTTTTCGCCCGGACGCCGTGGCCAGCCAGAACCTCAAGGATTCGCGCAGCCACTGTGAAAACGTACCGCGTATCTACAGCGGAGTGATCTACGGGTTTTGCACGCTCAACGGTGAACCCAGGCCTGAAAAAAGCCTGAAAGACCAGAGCGTGCTGGACAGCGCGGGCAATGCCTTCCCGGTCATCGCCATCGAAGCCGTGGCCTCGGGCGTACTGGACACGCTGGTGCTGCCCTACACGATCTACCGGCAGAGCAAGGACGGCAGTATCGAGATCTACCGCTAGGGTGCAGTGACAACCGGTCACCACATTCCCTAGATCATCACGCGGCGTGTTTACGCTATAATCCCGCCCTTTAGCTGTTTCTCGCCCAGGCGAGAGGCACACTTTTTTCAGGCGCAACCCGCCTGCATGCAGACTAAAAGAGGCTAGACCCCTGTGGCATTGACGATTCTTGGCCTGTCCGGCGCCCTTAGCCATGATCCTTCCGCAGCCCTGTATATCGACGGCAAGCTGATCGCGGCCGCCGAAGAAGAGCGCTTCGTACGCGACAAACATGCAAAGAACCGCATGCCCTACGAGTCGGCGAAGTTCTGCCTGGAGCAGGCCGGCATCAAGCCTTCCGACGTTGACGTGGTTGCGATCCCGTTCGCCCCGATCAGCCTGTTCGGCGAGGCGCGCTGGCACTACGCCAAGCGTTACTGGTACGCCCCGGACCGCGCCCTCGACGCAATCCTGATGGGCAACCGCCGCTACAAGCGCTATCGCAACAAGATCGTCTGGTGCCTGGAGCAACTGGGCTTCGATCCGAAGAAAATCAAGATCGAGCCGGTTGAACACCACCTGGCCCACGCTTCCAGCGCCTACCACTGCTCCGGCTTCCAGGAAAAAACCGCGATTCTGGGCATCGATGGTAAAGGTGAGTACGCCACTACGTTCTTCGGCTACGGCGAGAACGGCAAGATCCACAAGATCAAGGAATTCTACGATCCGGACTCCCTGGGCGGCCTGTATGGCGCGATCACCGAGTTCCTCGGCTTCGAGATGCTCGACGGCGAGTTCAAGGTCATGGGCATGGCGCCGTACGGCGATGCCAGCAAATACGACTTCTCGCGCCTGGCCTCCTTTGAGAACGGCGAACTGGTGATCAACACCGAATACGCCAATGTCATCGGCCTGCGCCGTTACAAAGAGAAGGGCAAGGGCTTCTACTTCTCGCCAAAACTGATCGAGTGGCTGGGTCCGAAGCGCGAAGGCGACATCGCCGACGAGCCTTACATCCACTACGCCGCGAGCATGCAGGCGCTGTTCGAGAAGCTGGCCCTGCAGATGATCGACCACTACCTGGGCGACATCCTCAAGGACACCGGCAAGCTGGCCTTTGCCGGTGGTTGTGCGTTGAACGTGAAGCTGAACCAGAAAATCATTGCCCGTGATGACGTGAAAGAGCTGTTCGTACAGCCTGCGTCCGGCGATGCCGGCACCGCCGTTGGCGCGGCGGCCTACGTGTCCCACGCCCGTGGTGTGCCGGTGGAGAAGATGGAACACGTCTACCTCGGCCCGTCCTACAGCAACGAAGACGTGATTGCCGCGTGCGCCAAGCACGAGAGCAAGCCGAACTGGCGCAAGATCGAGAACATGCCCAAGCGCATCGCCAAGATCATGGTCGACGGCAACCCGGTGGCCTGGTTCCAGGGCCGCATGGAGTTTGGCCCGCGTGCGTTGGGTGGTCGTTCGATCATCGGTTGCCCAAGCGCCACCGGCGTGGCCGATCGCATCAACCACCAGATCAAGTTCCGCGAGCGTTGGAGGCCTTTCTGCCCGTCGATGCTCGACACCGTGGCCCCGCAGATGATCAAGGTCGATCACCCCGCACCGTTCATGACCTTCACCTTTGAAGTGGCTGAAGAGTGGAAGACCCGCGTGCCGGAAGTGGTCCATGAAGATGGTACCTCCCGCGCCCAGGTGCTCAAGCGCGAGTACAACCCGCGCTACTACGACATGATGAAAGAGCTGGAAGTGCTGACCGGCAACGGTGTGTCGCTGAACACCTCGCTCAACCGTCGTGGCGAGGCGATGATCTGCTCACCGACCGACGCGCTGAACATGTTCTTCGGTTCCGACCTGCAGTACCTGATCATGGAAGACATCCTGGTGGTCAAGGACGGCGTGGACCCCTATGACGCTGTGGTCTAAATGCTGAACCGCTTCCAGGGCTGGCGTGAACGTGGCTGGGCGCCTGTCGAGCCCGAGGTTTACGCCAGGGCCTGGCAGCGATTTGGTGGCAGTGTGGCAACCCATCCGCTCGTGATCGAGCGGCTGGCCAGCCTGGCACAGATTCCCGTGCGTTACCTGGGCTGGGAGCAGGGCGGCGAGCTCAAGGGGGCGATTGCCACCTGGGGCCGCGACCTGGCCTTGTCCAAGGACGTGCTCAAGCGCAGCGGCAAGAAAGGCCTGTTTGACCTGGGCAATGCCGAGATCATCCTGCCGATTGCTGCAGACGCGCAGTTGCCGGTACGCCATCGCGGGCGCTACCTGTCGGCGCTGAACGAAGGGCGCATCAGCACCCTCAAACCTCAGGCCGAGCAACTGGCCATGGCGCGTACCCCTGAAGACCTGTCGAAGAAGTTTCGCTACAACCAGCGCCGCGAGTTGCGCTTGCTGGAAGAAGCGGGCGGCGTGGTACGGGCCGTCAGCGAGTTTTCCAGCACTGAACTGGCGGCGATCTATTGCGACCTGTTCCAGCGTCGCTGGGGGTTTGCCGCCACCGGCGCCGAGCGACTGGCCGACGTGCTGGAGTTGCTCAAGGAATTTTTGATCGGCTCGGTGCTGTTTCTCAATGACGCCCCCATCGCCGTGCAGTTGGTGTACCGCGTCGAGGCGCCCGAGTGGGTGAGCATCGAGTATGTCAATGGTGGGGTCGACCCTGAAACCCGTGCGTTCAGCCCCGGCAGCGTATTGAGTTTTCTCAATACGCAAAGTGCCTGGGAGCAGGCGCGCGCCGTGAATAAACCCCTGCGTTTCTCCTTCGGACGCGCCGACCGTGAATACAAAGAGCGTTGGTGCAACCCCGTGCCGGTGTTCAGCCTATGAGCCGTAAACGTCAATTGCTGCAGCGCCACCGCCGTAACAAACGCGTGGCGCTGTTGATCGCCCTTGTAGGGCTGTTGCTCGCCGGTGTGCTGGTGGCCTGGTGGTTGACGCCACTGCTGGCGGTGCTGCTGTGGGCTGCCCATGAAGCGTGGTTTGCCGACCATCTGTTTTATTCACCCAAGGAAGACTATCAGTACCGCTTCCCGGCGGGCAGCCAGACAGCCGCCTTGCGCGTGGAGGCTGGTCGCCTGGTTCCCCAGGCACCGCTGAGCCTGGTGGGCGATGAGACGTTGATCGTCGAAGTGCAGCTGAAAAGTAATCTGCTGGGGCGTTTTCTTGACCCGGCCGTGCTGTTGTCGGGCGATCGCCAAGTGTTTGAGCGTGGGGTGTCTGGCAAGCGTTACCTGAACCTCACGGGCTCGGCACAGGCGTTGGCAGCCGGTGAGCTGAGCCTGCGCGGGCGCTACTGCCGTGTGGTCGGCGACCTGACACTGTGGGTGTTCCGCCAACCGGATTACGCCCGCCAGCGGGTCATGGTGATTGCGCCCCATGCCGATGATGCCGAGCTGGCGGCGTTCGGTTTGTACGGCCAGGCGGATGAAAGCTGGATCGTGACGCTGACGGCAGGCGAAATCGAGGCTGAGCACTATCAACAGATGGGCATGCCCAAGGCCGATGCCGCGCGGAACAAGGGGCGCCTGCGCGCCTGGGACAGCATTGCCGTGCCGCGTTGGGCCGGGGTTCCCGAAGCGCACTGCGTGCAGCTGGGTTATTTTTGCCTGCAACTGCCGGCCATGCGCGCCACGCCGGATCAGCCCCAGGCCTCCCGCGAAGCGCAAATTGACGATACACGGCTGTTTCGTCAGTTCAATGCATTCGCCCTGCCGGGCGATGTGGACGGCGCGCCGACCTGGGTCAACCTGATTGCGGACCTGCGGGCGGTGCTGCTCAAGGCGCGTCCCGAGGTGATTGTGTTGCCCACGCCGGTCCTTGACCCGCATCCGGATCACATCTATGCGCATGCCGCAGTGGTTGAAGCGCTGGAAGGGCTTGAGTGGCAACCGACCACGTTGCTCGGTTATGCCAACCATCTGCATGATAATGACCGTTGGCCCATGGGCGACTCCGGCGCCGGTGTGGCCTTGCCGCCACAGTTTGATACGGATCAGGTGCTTGAGCCGTGCTGCCGGGTGCTATCGTTGCGCACTCAACAAGACAAGGCCATGGCGCTGGGCATGATGCATGACCTGCAGCCACGCCCGCCGTTCAAGCGCCGTGTGCGTCGCCTGTTGCAGCGAGTGCTGGCAGGGCGTGGACCATCGCCTTACGGGGAGAATGAGTTCTTCCGCAAGGCGGTACGGCGTCACGAGCTGCTCTGGGTCCTGAAACAGGATTGAGCCTTTACCTATTCGTTGGGCTGCCGCCCGCAGCCTGATTGCCCCATGGAGTGATATGGAACCTCGTTTCAAGGTGTTGCAGTTACAGCCGGACTACAACGTCAAGGTCAATGATTTCGCCGACCTCGGTGAGCAGATCGTCAAGTCGTTGCCGGTTGAACGTTTTGAGGTGACCTCGGCGTTTCTCAGCGGTCGCCCGCAACCGGGCCAGCCCCTCAGCGTGGCTGACCATTCCAAGTATTTCGAGTTTCCGGAGAAGGCTCTCAAGGGCATCCGCCTCGGTGCCATGTGGGAAATCTACAAGTATTGCCGTGAGCAGAAGTTCGATGTGGTCATCTGTAACCGTTTCAAGTCGGTGAACATGATGCTGTCGCTCAACCGCTGGTTGAAGATCCCGCTGTGCATCGGCATTTCCCACGGCTTTGGCGAATACGAGCGAGCCTATCGCCGGCGCCAGACGCGTCGGTTGGTCAGCCCGGCGTGGCGCTTTGTCGGGGTGTCGGCGGCGGTCAGGGATTACCTGGTCGGTCTCAATTGCGGCTTCACGCGCGACAACACCTCCTTCGTGACCAATGCCATCGACATCCCCCAGGCCGAAGCCTTGCAGCTGCCCCGTGAGCAAGCGCGGCAAGCCTTGGGACTGCCCATGGATGCGCGCATCATCGGGGCCCTGGGCCGCCTGGTGCCGATCAAGGGCCACACCCATCTGCTGCAGGCTTTTGCCCGCCTGAAGGACAAGTACCCGAACGCCCAGGTCGGCATCATCGGTTCTGGCCGCGCCGAGGCGGACCTGCGCGCAGACATCGAGCGCCTGGGCCTGACCGGCCGTGCACACCTGCTGGGTTTTCGTGAAGACGGCCTCCAGTACGTACGTGCCTTTGACATCTGGACCATGCCGTCCCTGCTCGAAGGCCTGGGGCTGGCATTGCTCGAAGGCATGAGCGGGCGCCTGCCGGTGATCGCCTCAAACGGCCCGGCCATGTTGCCGCTGGTCGAGGGGGCGGGCGGCTTGTCCCATGAGCCTGGCAATGTGGAGCAACTGACGACGGCCCTGGACACTTACCTGGCCATGAGCGACGAGCAACTGCGCGCCAAGGGCGAGCAGGTGTTCCAGTACCTGGAACAGAATCACGCGCTGGCGGAATTCCAGCAGAAATACCTAGACCTGATCGAAACCGGTTTGAAAGAAGTAGGTAGAGCATGACGTCGCAACAACCCCTGGTCTCGGTAATCATCGCGTCCTACAACCACGCCCAATACATCGAGCAAAGTATCCTCAGTGTGCTTGGTCAGACGTATCCCAACATCGAGTTGCTGGTGGTGGACGACGGTTCCAAGGATGACAGTGTCGAACGTATCCGGCGCTTGCAGGCCGAGCATGGTTTTGATTTTCAGGTGCAGCAGAACCAGGGCCTGACTGCCACGCTGAACGGGGCGATCGCCCGAGCCAAGGGCAGCTTGATTGCGCCCTTCGGCTCCGATGACATCATGTTGCCGGATCGCATCGCCACCCAGGTGGCCTATATGGCAGACAAGCCCAAGGTCGGGATTTGCGCCGGTAACATCGAGCTGATCGATGCCGACGGCAACCTGCACCCAGAGAAAAAGCAGCGTCGCGACGTGCCGTTTCGCAGCCTGGATTTCGACGACATGTTCATGGATCGCAAGCCTTTCCCGCCTGCGCCGACCATGCTGATCCGCCGCGAAGTGCTGGATGAAGTCGGCGGCTTCGACCCGGATATCCCGCTGGAAGACCTGTTGATCCAGCTGAAGATCACGGCGGCGGGGTACACCATTGACGCGCTGGGTGTGGTGATGGCGCGCTATCGGCAGCATGCCAGCAACACCTACAAGAACCACCGCTACATGATCCAGAACATCCTCAAGACCTACGCCAAGTTCAGTGAGCACCCGGCCTATGATGCTGTGCGCTATAACTTCCTGAACTCGATGTTCCTCAAGACTGCCGACCGTGACCGGCCGCTGGCGCGGGAAATCCTCAAGCAGATCCCGTTGAAGTTCTGGGGGCGCAAGACCTTGCGTGGGCTGGTGCGGCTGTATGTGTCGCCGCTCAGGAAGTGAGGCGGCGCAGGATGTGAAAAAGGCGACTATCAGTGTGTGATAGTCGCCTTTTTTATTCAGGTGGCGGGCTTGGCCAGGCTCAACACCCGGGCGCGGATTTTCGCCGTGGCCTCTGGGGTGGCGATCGAGGCGTACCCTTTGGCCAATTGCTCGAAATGAGTTTCGAACAGCCAGCTGCGGTCCTGAGGGTAGCGCTGCATATGGTTCAGGTTGCGCTGACGCAGCGCGTTGCGCAGGGGCGATGGATAGATGCGCAGGTCAGCCACATCGATCAGGCCAAACTCACCGTCGTCCATCAGCAGCACGTTGCCCAGGTGCAGCGAGCGGAAGTACACGCCACGCTCGTGAAGCACGGCGACGAAGCGACCGAAGCGTTCGATCAACGATTCACGCAGGCTGCTGTCCAGGCTTTGCAAGGCTTGGCGCAGGGTCAGGCCGGAAAGTGGCGCGTAGACCACGGCGCTGCTGCCATCGCGCAGGGCGTAGAGGTTGAGAATCTGTGGTGCAGGGATGCCCAGGTTATGCAATTGCTCGCTGTTGCTGGCAAACCGTTCGGAGTAAGGGTTGAAGCTGCCCGAGGTGTACCAGCGACGCGGGCGGAATACCTTGAGGAAACGGCCGTCTTCCAGGCGCAGCACTTTCGGGCCAAGGCCATCGGCTTCGATCACGTGGGCATTGCTGCTCAATTGCTCAAAGGCTTCGGGCTTGAGGATTTGCACCGGCATGCGCAGTACGCTGTTGCGGCGTTGGGCGATACTCAGGCCGGCGATGATTGCCAGGGGAATCCACAGCAGGAACCAATGCTCCTTGGGGCGCGACAGGATGCCACCGCCTTCGGTGAGGCCGGCGCCGATGCCGTAGGCCAGCAGGGACGACGCCAGGATGAACAGCGGTTGTGCGCGTTGCTTGAGGCCTTTGTACAAGCCCCAGCCGAGCATGAAGATCCATGGGATGAAGCCGATGATGCCGACGTAATACAGCACGCCCAACGCAAAGCTGTGGGGCTCGCGCAACTCGGAACCTTCTGAAATCGTCAGGTATAGCTCGGAGTCATAGCTGTGGCCGATCCACGGATGTTCGGCAATGCGGTGCAGTGACATGCCCCACAGTTCAAGGCGAAATGAGCTGCCGCGTTCGGTAATGGATTCCGGGTAGAGCAGTAATAGTCCGACAGCCCCCAACACCATGCTCGCGATCAGCAAGACAGAGCGGTGGTTGCGGCTGACAAAGGCCATCCACAGGGAGGCCAGGGTCAGCGCCACCAACGGCGTACGTGAGCCGGTGGCGAGCACGGTTGCAGCCATGATGGCC
Organism: Pseudomonas sp. TE24901; assembly: GCF_054058375.1. Taxonomy (NCBI): domain Bacteria; kingdom Pseudomonadati; phylum Pseudomonadota; class Gammaproteobacteria; order Pseudomonadales; family Pseudomonadaceae; genus Pseudomonas; species Pseudomonas sp. TE24901. The sequence goes on along the minus strand of NZ_JBSSAF010000003.1, from coordinate 233,165 downwards.
AGTGCCGGTATGCTGAACCACAGCACCTGCAGGCGCTTGGTGGTCATGCACACGTAGAGCCAGTAGACACAGAAAAAGCCAAAGATATGGGAGCTGAGCAAGGGGTTATCGAGGGCTCCGCGCCCACCGATCATGCGCATGCCTGGCGAGAAGTCTTTCACAAAGGCCGAAAGGCTGAACAGGCAGGACACCAACGCAATCACCGCAGCACTGAAGAAGATCGGCTTGAACAGGTCATTGCGATAATGCAGCAACAGCCCGCAGCCGCCGAACAGCAGGAAGGTGTGCAGGGGGCGTTTGAACAGGTCGGTGTCAGCGGTGGGTTCCGGACTCCACAGCAAACTGGTCAGTGCCCAGGCGGAAAACACCAGGAAGCCAATGGCCAGCGGCTCACGCAGCAACTCCTTGAATTCCCGCGGGCGCAGGAGCAGGAGCAGCAGGGTCGGTGCGCTGAAGAGGCCGTAGTAGAACTTGTGCAGCACATTGCGGTTGGTCACGAAGAACAGCGAGCTCAGGAGCAGCAACAAGCCAATGGGCAAAATCCATAGGACCAGGAAGTCGAAAACACGGTTTGAGCCATAGATCAGGCGCTTGGAGTGCATACAGAAAAGCCATTCCGGAAAGAGAAAGCCGACCATCTTAGAGTAGTGGCTATATAATGTCGCCGGTTGGATCCAACCGAGTTGAGGGTCATGCAGGGTGCAAGTACAACAGAGAAGCTGTGCTAAAGTCAGCCTCCTTTTTCAAAACGCCGCGTGATATGACCGACTCCAGTCCGAGCGCAAGCCCTTCGAGCTTGAAAATATACTTCCGCCTGCTCAGTTACGTTAAGCCCTACATGGGCCTGTTTGCGTTGAGTATCGTCGGATTTCTGATTTTCGCGTCGACCCAGCCGATGCTGGGTTACATCCTCAAGTACTTTGTCGATGGCCTTTCCAACCCGGAAGCCGTGCTGTTCCCTACCGTGCCCTTTCTGCGTGACCTGCAATTGCTGCAGGCCGTGCCGCTGCTGATCATCCTGATTGCCGCCTGGCAGGGCCTGGGTTCGTTCCTGGGCAACTACCTGCTGGCCAAGGTTTCCCTGGGCCTGGTCCATGACCTGCGCGTGCAGTTGTTCAACAACCTGCTGACGTTGCCCAACCGCTACTTCGACAACCACAACTCCGGGCACCTGATCTCCCGCATCACCTTCAACGTGACCATGGTCACGGGGGCGGCGACCGATGCCATCAAGGTGGTGATCCGCGAAGGCATGACGGTGATCTTCCTGTTCGCCTCCCTGCTGTTCATGAACTGGCGCCTGACGCTGGTGATGATCGCCATCCTGCCGCTGATCGCGGTGATGGTGAGCACGGCCAGCAAGAAATTCCGCAAGCAGAGCAAGAAGATCCAGGTGGCCATGGGCGACGTGACCCACGTCGCTTCGGAAACCATCCAGGGCTATCGTGTGGTGCGCAGCTTCGGCGGCGAGGTCTACGAGGAAAAACGCTTCCTCAAGGCCAGCCAGAGCAACACCGACAAGCAGTTGCGCATGACCCGCACCGGGGCGATCTACACCCCGGCGCTGCAATTGGTGATCTACACCGCCATGGCGGTGTTGATGTTCCTGGTTCTGTACCTTCGCGGCGATGCTTCGGCCGGTGACATGGTGGCCTACATCACCCTGGCCGGCCTGTTGCCCAAGCCTATCCGCCAGTTGTCGGAAGTCAGCTCGACCATCCAGAAAGGCGTGGCCGGTGCCGAAAGCATCTTCGAGCAATTGGACGAAGAGGTGGAGGTCGATCACGGCACCATCGAACGCGACAAGGTCAGCGGTCGTCTGGAAGTGCGCAACCTGAACTTCACCTACCCGGGCACCGAGCGCCATGTGCTCAAGGACATCAGCTTCGTAGCGGAGCCTGGGCAGATGATTGCCCTGGTGGGGCGTTCGGGCAGTGGCAAGTCGACCCTGGCCAGCCTGATCCCGCGTTTCTACCACCATGAGAGCGGCGAAATCCTGCTCGATGGCGTGGAGATCGAAGACTACAAGCTGCTCAATCTGCGCAGGCACATCGCTCAGGTGACCCAGCATGTGACCCTGTTCAGCGACACGGTGACCAACAACATCGCCTATGGCGATTTGGCCGGTGCACCGCGGGCGGATGTTGAAGCGGCGGCGCGGGATGCCAACGCCAAGGACTTCATCGACCAGTTGCCCAAGGGCTTCGACACCCAGGTGGGTGAGAATGGCGTGCTGTTGTCCGGCGGCCAACGCCAGCGCCTGGCCATCGCCCGCGCTTTGCTCAAGAACGCGCCGCTGCTGATTCTCGACGAGGCGACCTCGGCCCTCGACACCGAATCCGAACGCCACATCCAGGCGGCGCTGGACAAGGTCATGCAGGGCCGCACCACCTTGGTGATCGCGCACCGCTTGTCCACCATCGAGAAGGCCGACCTGATCCTGGTGATGGACGACGGCCGGATTGTCGAGCGAGGCACCCACGGCGAGCTGTTGGCACAGAACGGCTACTACGCCCGCCTGCATGCCATGGGCCTGGATGCGCCTGTCTCGGCCGACATCACCTGATCCAATGATTGTACCGGCCTTTTGTGGGAGCGGGCTTGCTCGCGAATGCTGTCTGACATTCAACTGTGATGTTGACTGATACACCGCTTTCGCGAGCAAGCCCGCTCCCACATTTGTCCTTCGCCGGATTCACAGCGCCACAAGCCTCCTGTAACCCTGTGCTAATATCGCGCCCCTGTTCATTTTGTATGTGGGTTGCTCCATGAAGTTGTCCATGCCGCGATTCGATCAAGCCCCTGTCTTGGTGGTCGGCGATGTCATGCTCGACCGTTACTGGCATGGCGGTACCTCACGGATTTCCCCTGAGGCACCGGTACCGGTAGTCAAGGTCGAGCAAATCGAAGACCGTCCAGGTGGCGCTGCCAACGTTGCCCTCAATATTGCCGCCCTCGGCGCACCGGCCTCCCTGGTGGGTGTGACCGGCGACGACGAAGCTGCCGACAGCCTGGCCAACAGCCTGCGCGGTGCTGGCGTGCGTGCGTTGTTCCAGCGCATCGCTCACCAGCCGACCATCGTCAAGCTGCGGGTGATGAGCCGTCACCAGCAATTGCTGCGTATCGATTTTGAAGAACCCTTCTCCACCGACGCCCTGGCCTTGAGCGGCCAGGTCGACGAGTTGCTCGAAGGCATCAAGGTGCTGGTGTTGTCCGACTACGGCAAAGGCGCCCTGAAGAACCACCAGGTGCTGATCCAGGCGGCCAAGGCCAAGGGCATTCCGGTGCTGGCCGATCCCAAGGGCAAGGACTTTTCGATTTATCGGGGCGCCAGCCTGATCACGCCAAACCTCAGTGAGTTCGAAGCCATTGTTGGCGGCTGTGCCGATGAGCACGAGTTGGTGAGCAAAGGCGCTGCACTGATGGCCGATCTCGACCTGGGCGCGTTGCTGGTGACCCGTGGGGAGCACGGCATGACCTTGCTTCGCCCCAATCACCCGGCGATCCATTTACCGGCCCGTGCCCGTGAAGTGTTCGACGTGACTGGCGCTGGCGATACCGTGATTTCGACCCTGGCCGCCTCCATCGCCGCCGGTGAAGAATTGCCTCACGCCGTGGCCCTGGCCAACCTGGCGGCGGGCATCGTGGTAGGCAAGCTGGGTACGGCAGCCATCAGTGCACCTGAGCTGCGCCGGGCGATCCAGCGTTCCGAAGGTTCGGAGCGTGGCGTGCTGGGTATCGAGCAATTGCTGCTGGCGATTGACGATGCCCGCGCCCACAACGAAAGCATCGTGTTCACCAACGGCTGTTTCGACATCCTGCACGCCGGCCACGTGACTTACCTTGAGCAAGCGCGTGCCCAAGGCGATCGCCTGATCGTCGCGGTCAATGACGACGCCTCGGTCAGTCGTCTCAAGGGCCCGGGCCGTCCGATCAACAGTGTTGATCGGCGCATGGCCGTGCTGGCCGGCCTGGGTGCCGTGGACTGGGTTATCAGCTTCCCTGAAGGGACGCCTGAAAACCTGCTGGCCCAGGTCAAGCCGGACGTGCTGGTCAAGGGCGGTGATTACTCGGTCGATCAAGTGGTCGGTGCCGATATCGTCAGCGCCTATGGCGGCAAGGTCAAAGTGCTGGGCCTGGTCGAGAACAGCTCGACCACGGCCATTGTCGAGAAGATCCGCAACAATGAGTAACGCTGATAAGTGGGTTCTGATCACCGGAGGGGCGGGTTTCATCGGCTCGCACCTGGTGGATGCATTGCTCGCCAGGGGCTACAGCGTGCGGGTGCTGGACGACCTGTCCACCGGCAAGCGCAGCAACCTGCCGCTGGACAACCCACAGGTGCAACTGATCGAAGGTGACGTCGCCAACGCTGAGTTGGTGGCGCAAGCCGCTGTCGGCGCTGCGGCGGTGGTACACCTGGCAGCCGTGGCGTCGGTACAAGCCTCGGTGGATGACCCGGTGAGCACGCACCAGAGCAATTTTGTCGGCACTTTGAATGTGTGCGAGGCCATGCGCAAGGCGGGTGTGAAGCGCGTGGTATTCGCTTCCAGCGCGGCGGTGTATGGCAACAACGGCGAGGGGGCTTCGATTGACGAAGAAACCACCAAGGCACCGTTGACGCCCTATGCTTCCGACAAGTTGGCGGGCGAGCATTACTTTGACTTCTACCGCCGCCAGCATGGCCTGGAGCCGGTGATTTTCCGCTTCTTCAATATCTTCGGGCCGCGCCAGGATCCGTCGTCGCCGTATTCCGGTGTGATCAGTATCTTCAGCGAGCGTGTGCAGCAGGGGCTGCCGATTGCCGTGTTCGGCGATGGCGAGCAAACCCGCGATTTCATGTACGTGGAAGACCTGGTCGATGTGCTGGTACAGGCCATCGAAGCGCCCGAGGCGCCGCTGGGCGCGATCAACGTCGGCTGGAACCGCACCACGACGCTCAAGGACGTGCTGCAGGCCTTGGAAGAGATCGTCGGCAAGTTGCCGGCGGTGACTTACGGGCCGGCGCGTTCCGGGGATATCCGGCATTCGCGGGCGAATAACCAGCGGTTGCTGGCGAGCTTCACGCTGCCCGAGCCCACACCCTTGAAGGTTGGCCTCGCCCGCCTGCTCAACCGCTGACCTCTGTAGGAGCCGGTAAGCCGGCTCCTACAGGTACAGGTTTGTTCTTGAGATCAGCGGCTGGCTTTTTTCTTCGGCACGATCTTGCGCAACACGCGCTGCGCCAGGCGCTTGAGCTTCGACTCTTTCTCTGGCTCTGCCAGGCCTTGCTGCCGCAGCCAATCCTTCCAGCGAATCCGCTCATCACGCACCAACCAACCCTCCTGCTGGGCGAAGCTTTCTGCCAGGTACAAACCGCGTGTGCTCGCTGGGTAGAGTTGGTCTTTCTTGACGGTGTACAGCTCGGCCAGGGGCTGGCCGTCCTTCAAGGGCATCAGGTACAGGTCCGGACGCTGGCGGTCCAGGCGGGCCACCAGTTGGTCGCCTTCCAGGCGTTCATCCACATGGAACAGGCTCAAGGATTTGGCTTCCTTGGGCACTTCCAGGCGCAGGTCGTAGATCAACTGCAGCGACGCCGTGGGCAAGTGCACGTAGGCTCGCGGCCGTTCGATAAGCTGGGTGGTGGCGCAACGCACCGGGCGTGCTGCACCCGACAAGGGGCTCAGGCGAAACGGCAGGGCTTCACGGTAATGCAGCGCGGCGGAGTAGGGCGCGGGCAGCCAGGTGTCGTTGAAACGTCCACCGAGCCAGCCTTCCGGGGTTTCCAGCAAGCACTCCTCGGCGATTTCCTGGATGGCGGTGTGCAGCGGCAGGTTCAGTTCGTGGGCGGGGACGTAGCCGGAGATCAGCTTGAGCACCACGTCACCACGGTCTTGGCGGCGCTGGCGCACCAGCACCCAGTAATCCTTGTTTTGCCAGTGCAGGGTCAGTCGTACCGACACCCCCAGGTTGGCCAGCTCCAGGACGAATCGCTCGGGGTCTGCCACTTCTACCGGCTTGCGCCGTTGCAGGGTCTGGGCAAAGTTGAGCGGCATGCCCACGCTCTGGTAGCTCAGGCCTTCGGGGGTGGCTTCGACGTGCAGCGGCAGTGTTTTGAAATTGCTGGGGTTTTTTCTTATGAGCGTTCGCGGCATGTCGGCTCCTTCTTGCGACGGGGTCGGCCGCGTGGGCGGCATCAGAGTTGACGAATGACCTGGGCAGCGGTCGCCACGTTATGGGCCAGGTGCAGCGGGTTAATGGTCCCGACAATAGCACTGGCGACGCCCGTTTGCGCAAACAACAACATGAAACTGGCTCGAATTGGATCCATTCCTGGCTCCAGGCAAACGTGGCCACTGGCCAAGGCCTTTTTCACCAGGATGCCTTTGCCGTGGGCGGCTGCATAATCAATGACGGCTTTCTCGGCTTGTTCGTTCAAATTGTAGGTGACCATTGTGCAATCACCGCGTTCCAGAGCCTTTACGCCGCCTTCAACAGTTTTGCCGGAAAAGCCGAAACCACGGATCTTGCCTTCCTTTTTCAGCGCCTCGAGGGTCGGGTAAACCTCACACTCGTTGAGGATGTGCATGTCATTGCCGTCGGAATGCACCAGCACCAGGTCGATAAAATCAGTTTCAAGCCGTTTCAAGCTGCGCTCGATCGACATCCGGGTATGGGCCTCGCTGAAGTCGTGGCTGGACAGCCCCTCTTCGAACTCTTCGCCGACCTTGCTGACGATCACCCAGTCCTTGCGCTGGTCGCGCAGCAGCGGCCCCAGGCGTTCTTCGCTGCGGCCATAAGCCGGCGCGGTGTCGATCAGGTTGATGCCCAATTCGCGGGCCTGGCGCAGCAGCATCCGCGCCTCGTCGTCGCCCGGTATCTGGAAGCCGCTGGGGTATTTCACCCCTTGGTCACGGCCCAGCTTCACGGTGCCCAGGCCCAGGGGCGATACCAGCAGGCCAGTGCTGCCCAGGGGGCGATGCAGATCGTGCAAGGTTGGCAGGGTCATGGCAGCAGTTGCTCCCAGGCAGGTACGCCGATGGCGGGTTTTGGCAATTCGGGCAGGGGCTCACGCGTGGCTGGGTGGATGCCGTCGCGTTCCAGGCTGCTGATCACTCGGTCGGCAAAGTCCGGCGCCAGGGCCAGCTTGGTTGGCCAGCCCACCAACAGGCGGCCCTGCTCAGCGAGGAAGGCGTTGTCGGGGCGGGTGAGGCCCGATTGCAGGGGTTCGGCGCGGTCGACGCGCAAGGTGGCCCATTGTGTCTGGCTCATGTCGATCCAGGGCAGCAACTGCGCCAGCTCTTTTTGCGCAGTGGCGATTTGTTCTTCTGGCGTGCGCGCTACGCCGTCAGCCTCGGCAATATCGCCGCCCATGTACCACACCCAGTTGCCGTCGGCGGCCGGGTGGGTGGTGACGGTGATGCGCGGCTTGGTGCCGCCACCCAGGCAGTGGGCGTACAGCGGTTTCAGGCCGGGGCCCTTGGCGATGATCATGTGCAGCGGGCGCGTCTGCATGGCCGGTTGGCTCAAACCCAGGGCCGTCAACAGCTCTGCCGTGCCGGCACCGGCACTCAGTACGATGCGCTGGGCGCGGATCTCGCGGCCATCCACCTTCAGGCCCACCAGCGTGTCGTCTTCGAGCAGTGGTTCGATTTGCTGGCCGGCGAGCAAGCCGTCACCGGCCAGGTGCGCCAGGCGGTCGATCAGGCTGGGCACGTCGATGACCAGTTCCGCCAGGCGATAGACCTTGCCCTTGAAACGGCGGTCCTGCAGGGCCGGGGGCAGGTCGTCGCCCTTGACCTGGTCGACGCGGCCACGCACGGCCTTGCTGGCGAAGAAACTGGTGAGGTTGCCGGCGAGGGTACCAGGGGACCACAGGTAATGGGCTTCGGAGAGCAAGCGCACGCCGCTCAGGTCCAGTTCACCCTTGCCCGCCAGGGCTTCGCGCCAGCGGCGCGGCATATCGGCGATGGCTTCGGACGCGCCGGTGAGGGCGCCGTGCAGGGCGTATTTCGCACCGCCGTGGATGATCCCCTGGGACTTCACGCTTTGCCCGCCACCCAAAGTAGCGCTTTCCACCACCACCGTGGAAAACCCCTGGCGGCGCAGGCGCGCATTCAGCCAGAGGCCGGCAACCCCGGCGCCGACAATCAGTACGTCGGTGGAAATAACGGATGGCATGGGCGACCTCAGTGTTCAAGACAAGAGGCGCAGTATACAGGGATCGAAATGGGTGGGCGCCCGACGGGTATCAGTGCCCTGCAGTTTTCGAGAATAGCTGGATCACCACCACGCCCAGTACGATCAGGCCCATGCCCATGATCGCTGGCGTATCGAGTTTCTGCCCATAGATGAACAGCGCCGCGACACTGACCATCACGATCCCCATCCCCGCCCAGACCGCGTAGGCCACGCCCACCGGTACAGTGCGCACCACCAGCGTCAGCATCCAGAACGCCACGCCATAACCGACGATGACCAGCAACAGGGGAATGGGAGTGCTCCACCCCTTGATGGCTTTCATCGAAACGGTCGCGATCACTTCCGAGCAGATGGCAATGGCCAGATAGACGTAGGCGGCATTCATGGTGGTAATCCTCGGAGTGGGTTTCTACAGGGTTGGCATTTTAGGGGTTCGACAGATGGGGTAAAGTCATTACCTATCCGAATTAAAGATGGGTTGAGCCATGAGTGTGCAATGGAACCTGGACCAGATGCGCCTGTTTGTCAGCGTCGCCGAGCAGCGTTCGTTTTCGGCCGTGGCGCGTGGTCAGCGCAAGGCGCAGTCGGCGGTGAGCAACGCGATTGCCTTGCTGGAAGCGGACTTGGGGCTGACCCTGTTTGAGCGCAGCAGCGGGCGCCAGCCCACGTTGACCGAGGCCGGTAGCGTGTTGCTGGAGGAGGCACGCGAAGTGTTGCGCCAATGTGAGCGGCTCAATGGTCGGGCACTCTCGCTGACGCGTGGCGAGGAAGCCTTGCTGCGCCTGGCCCAGGACGAAGCCATGCTGTTCCAGCCGGTGCTCGACAGCCTTGAGGCGTTGGCCGGGCAGTACCCGCATTTGGAAGTGCAACTGTCCAGCGCTGCCCAGGGTGACGTGGCGCGCAAATTGGTGGAGCGCAAGGCTGACCTGGGCCTGTTGTTCTATCACGACCAGATCCCCGAGGCCCTTGAGCGGCGGGTGGTGGGCAGTGTGGAAATGGTCACGGTCTGTGGCGTGAATCACCCACTGGCGAAAGAGACCTACGTGGATTGCCAACGCCTGGCGCAATTTCGCCAGTTGCTGATGTCGACCCAGACCAGCGTCTACCCCGGCAGTGAGGCCGCGAGCCCTCTGGTGTGGCGCGCCGACAGCTTCTACGTACTGGCCGAATGGTTGATGAGCGGCCTGGGCTGGGCCTGGCTGCCCCGACATATCGTGCAGTACCCGACTTACCAGCAACAGATGGTCGAGCTGGATAGCGAATGGACGCCGCCGGCCCTGGTGGTGGAGCTGGTGTGGCGCCGCGATGAGCACCTGGGCCCCGCTGCGCGCTTCCTGGCCAAACGTTTTGCTGAGTGCTTGCAGGCGATTGACTGAAAAAGCCGATAAACTCCGCCGCCATGAATAGAACTCTCTACAGCTGTCTGTTTTACCTGGCGCTGCCGTTGGTGGCTTTACGTCTGTGGCTGCGTGCGCGTAAGGCGCCGGCCTACGCCAAGCGCGTCGGCGAGCGGTTTTCCTACGGCTTGCCGGTGATGCAGCCGGGCGGGATCTGGGTGCACGCGGTGTCGGTGGGCGAGAGCATCGCCGCTGCGCCGATGGTGCGCGAGTTGCTGCAGCGCCATCCCACGTTGCCGATCACGGTCACGTGCATGACGCCGACCGGCTCCGAGCGTATCCAGGCGATGTTTGCCCATGAACCGCGCATCCAGCACTGCTACCTGCCCTATGACGTGCCGTGTGCAGCCAAGCGTTTCCTTGATCGTGTGCAGCCGAAACTGGCGGTAATCGTGGAAACCGAACTGTGGCCCAACCACATTCACGCCTGTGCCCAGCGCGGAATTCCGGTGGCGCTGGCCAATGCGCGGTTGTCGGCGCGCTCGGCCAAGGGCTATGGCCGTTTTGCCAAGCTGACCGCGCCGATGCTGGCCGAGATGAGTTTGCTGGCGGTGCAGACGCACACCGAAGCCCAGCGTTTCCTGAGCCTTGGCGCCCGCCCGGAAACGGTCGAGGTGACCGGTTCGATCAAGTTTGACCTGACCGTTGATCCGCAGTTGCCGGTGCGTGCCGCCGCGTTGCGCGAACAGTGGGGCGCCAGCGAGCGCCCGGTGTGGATCGCCGCCAGCACCCACGAAGGTGAAGACGAGGTGGTGCTGGCAGCCCATCGCCAGTTGCTCGATAGCTACCCGAACGCGCTGCTGATTCTGGTGCCGCGTCATCAGGAACGTTTCGGCCCGATGTTCGAACTGTGCCAGCAGCAAGGGTTTGCCACGGTGCGCCGCTCCAGTGGCGAGCCGGTCACGCCGCAGACTTCGGTGTTGCTCGGCGACACCATGGGCGAGTTGCTGTTTTTGTATGCGCTGGCCGACAGCGCCTTTGTCGGCGGCAGCCTGGTGCCCACCGGCGGCCACAACCCGTTGGAACCTGCAGCGCTGGCGCTGCCGGTGATCATGGGGCCGCAGGTGTTCAACTTCCTCGAAATCACCGCGATGATGCGCGAGGCCGGGGCGTTGCGTGAGGTGGATGACGCGCAAGGTTTGGCCGAGGCGGTGCGCCAGTTGTTCGAGCTGCCGCAGGATGCGCGCAAGATGGGGCAGGCGGGGCTTGCGGTGATGCAGGCCAACCAGGGCGCGTTAAAGCGCTTGCTGGACGGCCTCGATCGTTTGATCAACCGATAACGCTGTGGGAGCTGGCTTGCCTGCGATTGCATCACCTCGGTACTTCAGTTGCACCGAGGTGTCTGCATCGCAGGCAAGCCAGCTCCCACACTGGTTTTGTGGTGGGCTTAATTACCCGGGCGGGCCTTGAGCTGCTCGGCCGCGGCTTTGGCCAGGTCGGGCGGCAGGAAGTCCTTGTCCGGGTTGTAGTCAGCCTTGAGGTAGCGCGTCAGGTCCTGCAGATCCCCCGGGTTCAAGGTGCCCGCGGCCTGCTTCAGGCGCAGGTTGTTGAGGATGTAGTCGTAGCGGCTGTTGTTGTAGTTGCGCACCGACGAGTAGAGCTGGCGCTGTGAGTCCAGTACGTCGACGATGTTGCGCGTACCCACCTGGTAACCGATCTCCGTGGCTTCCACCGCGCTCTGGTTCGAGATGATCGACTGGCGGCGTGCCTGTACCTGTTCCACGTCGGTGTTCACTGCTCGGTGCAGGTTGCGCGTGTTTTCCACCACCTGGCGGCGCAGGCCTTCACGTTGCTGTTCGGTCTGGTCCAGGCGCGAATAGGATTCACGCACTTGCGAGCTGGTCAGGCCGCCGCTGTAGATCGGGATGTTCAAGCGCAGGCCGATAGTGCGCTGGGACACATCGCCCCCGTAGGGCACCGGCAACTGGTTCGGGTTGCTGAAGCCCAACGCATCGTTGTCACCTTTTTCATATTGCGCCACGGCGTCGAGGGTCGGAGCGTGACCGGCCTTGCGCTGCTTGAGGGTTTCTTCGGCGGCGGTCACCGCGTAGTTACTGGCGAGCAGGTTCAGGTTCTGGCGGCCGGCCGTTTCAACCCAGGCCTTGGCGTCGTTCGGTGCTGGTGGCAGCACCGGCAGCGTGTGAACAATGCCCTGGATCGAGTTGTACTGGCGATTGGTCAGGGTGATCAGCGCCTCGAAGGCGTCATCCACCTGGCGCTGGGCGACGATGCGGTTGGCGCGCGCCGTGTCGTAGCTGGCTTGGGATTGCAGCACGTCGGTCTTGTCCGACAGGCCGACATCGAAGCGTTCGTTGGACTGATCGAGCTGGCGCTTGAAGGCGTTTTCTTCGGCCTTGGTCGAAGCCAGGTTGTCCTGGGCGCGCAGTACGGCGAAGTAGTTTTCCGCGCTTTGCAGGATCAGGTTCTGCTCAGTGGCCGAAAGTTGCAGCGAGGCTTGCTCGTTGACGGCTTCGGCAGCCTGCAGCTGGAACCAGCGATCGGCACGAAACAGCGGCTGGCTGAGGGTGGCCCGCCAGGAGTGCGCATCACGGTTGACGGTGGCGGCGGGCTGGTCGATCTGGGTGCGCACGTTGTTGCTGTCGGCGCCGGCCGACAGGTTCGGCAGCAACCCGGCGCGGGCCTGGGGCACCACTTCTTTCTGCGCACCGTATTGGGCGCGGGCAGCGGCCAGGTCGGCGTTGTTGTTTACCGCCTCCTGGTAGACGCTGACCAAGTCGGTCTTGGCGGACAAGGGCGCTTCTGCTGCCCAGACCATTCCGTTGGTCGCACAAGACACGGCGAGAGCCAGTGAGAGTTTGCGCAGCATGAGGCGATCCCTAGAGTGAATATTACGGCGATAATTTAGCGCCCAAGGCTAAGGCTGGCCATTCCTGCCGTCAAGCCTTGGGGCAGCTCCCGAGTGTAGTGGCCGGATCACGGCACAACAATCCTGCAATCACGCCATTCATCACGCTGAATGCACCGCCATTGGCAATTTGCCCTCGGCATGGTCTAGACTGGCCGCGTTCTTGTCGGGGTGCCTTGTTGGAAGGCTGAGATCGGTAAATACCGGATCCCGTTGAACCTGATCAGGTTAGCGCCTGCGTAGGGAACAAGATTTCTCGTCACCCGGCGAGTCCTCTTGTGCTTCGTCCGGGATGCTGTTCATTTATAGAGCAGCCCTCGTGCGCCAAGCACAGCACTGGTTTCAGTGCGTCCATCCGTCCCAGGTTCGCTCCGACAAAAATCCACCGCCTGGATAGTTGGAGAGCCTGTGATGACGACAAAACTAAAAAATACCGTGCACCTGAGTGAATCGGCCAAGGTCGACTCCGGCTCCGTGCAGCCGTTTACCCGCTCGCAAAAAATCTACGTACAAGGCACCCGCCCGGACATTCGCGTGCCGATGCGCGAAATCAGCCTGGACGTGACCCCCACCGATTTCGGCGGTGAAATCAACGCCCCTGTCACTGTGTACGACACCTCCGGCCCCTACACCGACCCCAATGTGATCATCGATGTGCGTAAAGGCCTGGCCGATGTGCGCTCGCCGTGGATCGAAGTGCGCAACGACACCGAGCGCCTGCCAGGTCTCACTTCGCACTTCGGCCAACAGCGCCTGAGCGACGCCGAGCTGACCGCCCTGCGCTTCGCCCACGTGAAAAACCCGCGCCGCGCCAAGGCCGGTGCCAACGTCACGCAGATGCACTACGCGCGCAAAGGCATCATCACCGCCGAGATGGAATACGTCGCCATCCGCGAAAACATGAAGCTCGAAGAAGCCCGCGCCACCGGCCTGCTCGACCAGCAGCACGCCGGCCACAGCTTCGGCGCCAGTGTGCCGAAGATCATCACCCCTGAATTCGTGCGCGAAGAAATCGCCCGTGGTCGCGCAATCATTCCGGCCAACATCAACCACACCGAACTGGAACCGATGATCATCGGCCGTAACTTCCTGGTGAAGATCAACGGCAACATCGGCAACAGCGCCCTGGGTTCGTCCATCGAAGAAGAAGTGGCGAAACTGACCTGGGGCATCCGCTGGGGCTCGGACACCGTGATGGACTTGTCCACCGGCAAGCACATCCATGAAACCCGCGAGTGGATCATCCGCAACTCGCCGGTGCCGATCGGCACGGTGCCGATCTACCAGGCCCTGGAAAAAGTCGGCGGTGCCGCCGAAGATCTGACCTGGGAGCTATTCCGCGACACCCTGATCGAACAGGCCGAGCAGGGCGTCGACTACTTCACCATCCACGCCGGTGTGCTGCTGCGCTATGTGCCGCTGACCGCCAAGCGTGTCACTGGCATCGTGTCCCGTGGCGGCTCGATCATGGCCAAATGGTGCCTGGCGCACCACAAAGAGAACTTCACGTACACGCATTTCGACGAAATCTGCGAAATCATGAAGGCCTACGACGTCAGCTTCTCCCTTGGCGATGGCCTGCGCCCGGGCTCGATTGCCGACGCCAACGACGCCGCGCAATTCGGCGAGCTGGAAACCCTCGGCGAGCTGACCAAGACCGCCTGGAAGCACGACGTGCAAACCATGATCGAAGGCCCTGGCCACGTGCCGATGCAGTTGATCAAGGAGAACATGGACAAGCAGCTGGAATGCTGTGACGAGGCGCCGTTCTACACCCTAGGCCCGCTGACCACCGACATTGCGCCGGGCTACGACCACATCACCTCGGGGATTGGCGCGGCGATGATCGGCTGGTTCGGTTGCGCCATGCTGTGCTACGTCACGCCCAAGGAGCACCTGGGCTTGCCGAACAAGGATGACGTGAAGACCGGGATCATCACCTACAAGATCGCTGCACACGCGGCGGACTTGGCCAAGGGGCACCCGGGCGCGCAGATCCGCGACAACGCCTTGAGCAAGGCGCGCTTCGAATTCCGTTGGGAAGACCAGTTCAACCTCGGCCTGGACCCGGACACCGCGCGTTCGTACCACGACGAAACCCTGCCGAAGGATTCGGCCAAGGTCGCACACTTCTGCTCGATGTGCGGGCCGAAGTTCTGCTCGATGAAAATCACCCAGGAAGTGCGTGAGTACGCGGCCAACCAGCGCATTGAGGCGGTGGACGTGGACGTGGCCAAGGGCTTGGCCGAGCAGGCGGAGCGGTTCAAGCAGGAAGGCAGCCAGCTCTACAAGAAGGTCTGATCCGGGAGCGCGGGCGCCTGTAAGGGCCTCTTCTCGAGCAAGCCCGCTCCCACATTTGAATGTGTTCACAACTCAAAATGTGGGAGCGGGCTTGCCCGCGAAAGCAATCTTTCAAACAACAAATGTCCCTCTGAGATAGCCCCCTTGAGCATTCAACCCAGCACTTACTCTCCTGATATTGCAGTGCCGAGTGACAAACGCGTCTTCGGCGCCCGCGACCTGTTCTCCCTGTGGTTCTCCCTCGGCATCGGCCTGATGGTCTTGCAAACCGGCGCGCTGCTGGCGCCGGGCCTGGGTTTGTCCGGTTCTTTGCTGGCAATCTTCCTGGGCACCCTGGTGGGCGTGCTGTTGCTGGCCGCCGTCGGCGTGATCGGCAGCGACACTGGCCTGTCCGCCATGGCCGCGCTCAAACTCAGCCTCGGTGCCAAAGGCGCCAGCCTGCCGGCGCTGTTGAACCTGTTGCAACTGGTTGGCTGGGGTTCGTTCGAGATCATCGTGATGCGCGACGCCGCCAGCCTGCTGGGCGCCCGTGCCTTCAGCGACGGCAGCCTGTTGGCCAGTCCGTTGTTGTGGACGCTGTTTTTCGGCGGCTTGGCGACCTTGCTCGCCGTGAGCGGCCCGTTGACGTTCGTACGTCAGATCCTGCGCAAGTGGGGTATCTGGCTGCTGCTCGCCGCCTGCCTGTGGCTGACCTGGAACCTGTTCGCCAAGGCCGACCTTGTCGCGCTTTGGGCCAAATCCGGTGACGGCTCAATGCCGTTTGCCGTGGGGTTTGATATCGCGATCGCCATGCCGCTGTCGTGGCTGCCGTTGATCGCCGATTACTCGCGCTTCGGCAAACGCGCAAAAAGCGTGTTCGGCGGCACTGCGCTGGGATTCTTTATCGGTAACTTCTGGCTGATGAGCCTGGGCGTGGCCTACACACTGGCGTTTGCGCCAAGCGGTGAAGTGAATGCGCTGTTGCTGGCGCTGGCCGGTGCGGGCCTAGGGATTCCGCTGTTGCTGATCCTGTTGGACGAGTCGGAAAACGCCTTTGCCGACATTCACTCGGCAGCAGTCTCCAGCGGCATTTTGTTGCGCTTGAAAGTCGAGCACCTGGCCTTGGCCATCGGTGTGATCTGCACCCTGATCGCCTGCTTTGCGCCGTTGGCGCAGTACCAGAACTTCCTGTTGTTGATTGGCTCGGTGTTTGCGCCGCTGTTCGGCGTGGTGCTGGTGGATCACTTCATCCTGCGCCGTCGTGGCGAGGGCGTGGTTGCCAGCCTGCGTTGGCCGTCGCTGCTGGCCTGGTTGGGTGGCATTGCGACTTACCACCTGCTGGCCAATCTGTATCCGGATGTCGGTGCGACCCTGCCGGCACTGGTGCTGGCAGGGCTGTTGCAATTGGTGCTGGGCCGCGCCGTCAGTGGCGTGCGGGCATCAGCTCAGGCTTGAGTACACCGGTGAGGCGCGCGTAGGGGATGGTCATTTCGATCAGCCCCAACGCGTACGGGCCAATGGTAGCCACGTTGTACTTGAGCACCACGCCGTTGCTGGTCAGCGCCACGTTCGGGGTTTTCTGGAACGGCCAGTTCTTCACGAACTCCGGGTCACGGTCCATCTGCGAGTTGATCAGCCAGCTGTTGTGGGCGACTTTGGCCGTATTCCAGAACGCCTGCTCCTGGCCCGGCAGCAACATGTCGGTCAGGCTCAGCTCTTTGTGCAGGATGCGTGAATAGTTGATGAAGCCACGGCCGGGCTCGCCGTGGGCGGCGCCAGTGTCCAGGTAGCTGGAGACTTCGATGATCACCAGTCCGTCATGCTGCTCACGTACCTTGGCTTGCAGGTACATGCTGTTGCGGTCGGCGGACTCGCGCAGGAACTTGTCCCGGTAGGCATTCAAGGTGGGCGGCACGCTGGCGCCCGGCGTGGTGCGGGTCATCTGCAGCAGGCGCTGTTCCACCAGGGCGTCCAGTTGCGGCTCGGTGGGGAAGTGCACGGTATCAATGTTCACCAGCGGGCAATCCGGGCTGTCGCAGCCGGGCTTGATCTGTTCCGAGGCGTCCGGCGTGGTGTCCAGCGGCTTGAGGTAGCTGGGTTGGAACAGGCTCTGGCAGGCGCCCAGGGTCAGCGCGATACAGGCCACAGAGGCGATTTTCAAAAGCGACATGGAAGTCCTTCGTCTAGCGATAAGAGCGAAATTTGTGGAGCTTCGACTACCGACAAAGCAGTCAGTTCGCCACTAAGCTGATTAGTGGGGGCGTTCTCAATTAGTTTCCCCGTCGCGTTGTCGCCTTAAAGCGGGCCAGGCAAGGCGCAGGCCGCAGGGAATGGTGTTCCCTTTTCAAGGCCTGCAACGCAGCATGGCCCGCTTTAAGGCACAACCCGAAGGGCCGGGCCTGTTGCTGCGCAGGGCTGCGTTGCTCGAAGCTTATCTGGAAAACCAAACTACGCTTCTCGCGCCTTGCCCTGCACAGCAGCAGGCCCGGCGCGACGGGGAAACTAATTGAGAATGCCCCCAGAGTTTGACGCCCGCCGTCTATCCCGGCAACTGGAAAGGGGCTGCACCAAGGGGCGGGAGCGCGTTAGGATGGCGCCCATTGCACCGGCACTACGAGGAAGGATATGACGGACATTGCGAAATCGACGCCGAGCAAGATCGAGATTGTTCAGCGTGACAATGCCTACCAGGGCTTCTACAAGCTTGATCGCGTGCAGCTGCGTCACGAGAAGTTCGACGGCGGCATGAGCCGGGTGATCAACCGTGAGGTCTTTGTGCGTCATGACGCCGTGTGCGTATTGCCTTACGACCCGCAGCGCGATGAAGTGGTGTTGATCGAGCAGTTTCGCGTAGGCGCCATGGGCCGTACCGACAACCCCTGGCTGGTGGAAATGGTCGCCGGCCTGATCGATAAGGATGAAGAGCCGGAGGAGGTTGCACACCGCGAAGCCGAGGAGGAAGCTGGGCTGACGTTCTCCGCGTTGTGGCCGATCACCAAGTATTTCCCTTCGCCCGGCGGCAGTACCGAGTTTGTCCACCTGTACCTCGGCCGTTGCGACAGCAAAGGCGCAGGTGGCGTCCATGGATTGGAAGAAGAGGCTGAAGATATCCGCGTCACCACTTGGGCGTTCGAGGATGCCCTGCAAGCGGTGCGCGACGGCAGAATTTCCAACGCAGCCAGCATCATCGCCCTGCAATGGCTTGCGCTTAATCGCGCGGAAGTGAGGGGGTTATGGCAGTAAAGGCACGGGAACGTTATCGAGTTGACCTGGTGGGGCTGCAAGCGGCCTGCGAGGCCAACTATGCGCGATTGATGCGCCTGCTTCCCGACATGCGCCACACGCCTGAGGCGCGGCGCATTGCCGTGACCCACGGCGACCAGATGCTCGGCGTGCTGACCCTGGAGGTCATGCTCACCTGCCCGTACACCACCACCCTGCGGGTGCGCCAGGAGCACAGCCTACCCTGGCTGCCGGTGCCGCAGTTGGAAGTGCAGGTGTACCACGACGCGCGGATGGCCGAAGTGATCAGCGCCGAACATGCGCGACGCTTTCGCAGCATCTATCCTTACCCCAACGTGTTCATGCACCAGCCCGATGAGAAAGCACAGCTCAATGTGTTCCTCGGCGAGTGGTTGAGTCACTGCCTGGCCCTGGGCCACGAGTTCGAAGTCGTGCGGTAGATGTGAACTGTGTCTGCTTCCTTGGGTTTCCCCTTTGTGTCCTGCCCAGCATAATCACGCCAACTGTCCATTCCTGTGATTGCCTAGGGAGAGCGCCTTGCCGAGCGTATCCACCGTGAGCCCCGACGCTTCGGCGTTGCTGGTGCAACTGTCCGACAGCCACCTGTTTGCCGAGGCCGACGGCACGCTGCTGGGCATGAACACCCGCGAAAGCCTGCAGCGGGTGATCGACTTGGTGCGCGCGCAGCAGCCGCAGATCGACCTGATACTGGCCACGGGCGACCTTTCCCAGGACGGCACGCTGGCGTCGTACCAGCAGTTTCGCGAGATGACTCGGGCCGTCGACGCTCCGGCGCGCTGGATTCCGGGCAACCACGACGAGCCGCAGATCATGGCGCACGCCGCCATACACAGCGATTTGCTGGAGCCGGTGGTCGACATCGGCAACTGGCGCGTCACCCTGCTGGACTCCGCCGTGCCGGGTTCGGTGCCGGGTTATCTGCAGGACCAACAATTGCAATTGCTCGCCCAGGCCTTGAGCGAGGCGCCGAACAGGCACCATCTGGTGTGCTTCCATCACCATCCGGTGCCGATCGGCAGCGCGTGGATGGAGCCTATCGGTCTGCGCAACCCTGACGCGCTGTTTGCCGTGCTTGATCGCTTCCCGCAGGTCAAGGCGGTGCTCTGGGGCCATGTGCACCAGGAAATCGACCGCCAGCGCAATGGCGTGCGGTTGCTGGCTTCGCCGTCCACCTGTATCCAGTTCGCGCCGGGCAGCGAGGACTTCAACGTCAGCGAGCAGGCGCCGGGTTACCGCTGGCTGCGCCTGCACCCCGACGGACGGTTGGAGACAGGCATTGAACGGGTCCAGGGCTTCGCCTTCACCGTGGATTACGGCAGCAACGGTTATTAAACGCTGAAAACACTGATCAAAATGTGGGAGCTGGCTTGCCTGCGATAGCGGTGTGTCAGTCACACATTTATTGGCAGGTAGACCGCCATCGCAGGCAAGCCAGCTCCCACATGGGATCTTCGGTGTCTTGAATATTGAGGGCCTCACACACCACCCCGATCCCTGTAAACTGCGCCTCTTTGGCTGATGCACGGAGAGCCCGGCATGTCTGCTTCGATCCTCTATATCCACGGTTTCAACAGTGCGCCGGCGTCCAACAAGGCCACTCAGTTGACTACCGTGATGGGCGCACTCGGCCTGGCCGACCAACTGCGTGTGCCGGCTTTGCATCACCATCCCCGTCAGGCGATTCCCCAGTTGGAAGCGGCGATTGCCGAACTGGGGCGGCCACTGCTGGTCGGCAGCTCACTCGGCGGCTACTATGCAACCCATCTTGCCGAACGCCATGGCCTCAAGGCGCTGCTGGTCAACCCGGCCGTGAGCCCGCATCGCATGTTCGACGGTTACCTGGGCACCCAGAAGAACCTCTACACCGATGAAACCTGGGAACTGACCCACGACCACGTCACGGCCCTGGCCGAGCTGGAAGTGCCGGCGCCCCAGGATGCCGCGCGTTATCAGGTGTGGTTGCAGACCGGGGATGAAACCCTGGATTATCGCCTTGCCCAACAGTATTACCGGGCCTGTGCCTTGCGCATCCAGGCGGGTGGCGATCATGGTTACCAGGGGTTTGCCCGGCAGTTACCGGCAATGCTGAGTTTTGCCGGCATTGGCCCTGATCACTATCAATCCTTCGATTTCGCAGCTCTTTGAAAATCGCAGGTCATTTTTTAATCGAACGACTCACGACGAGACCCTATGGCCACTCCCAGCGCTAGCTCCTATAACGCCGACGCCATCGAAGTCCTCTCGGGCCTCGACCCGGTGCGCAAACGCCCCGGCATGTACACCGACACCAGTCGGCCGAACCACCTTGCCCAGGAAGTCATCGACAACAGTGTCGACGAAGCCCTGGCGGGTCACGCCAAGTCGGTGCATGTCATTCTTCACGCTGACCATTCCCTGGAAGTGTCCGACGATGGTCGCGGCATGCCGGTGGACATCCACCCGGAAGAGGGTGTGCCTGGCGTCGAACTGATCCTCACCAAGCTCCACGCAGGTGGCAAGTTCTCCAACAAGAACTACCAGTTCTCCGGTGGCTTGCACGGTGTGGGGATTTCGGTGGTCAACGCCCTGTCCACACTGGTGCGGGTGCGGGTCAAGCGCGACGGCAACGAATACGAGATGACCTTCGCCGATGGCTACAAAGCCACCGACCTGGCCGTGATCGGCACCGTTGGCAAGCGCAACACCGGCACCAGCGTGTACTTCGCGCCGGACCCGAAATACTTCGATTCGCCAAAATTCTCCATCAGCCGCCTCAAGCACGTGCTCAAGGCCAAGGCTGTGTTGTGCCCGGGCCTGCTGGTGACCTTTGAAGACAAAGGCACCGGTGAAAAGGTCGAGTGGCACTACGAAGACGGCCTGCGCTCTTACCTCGAAGACTCTGTCAGTGAGTTCGAGCGCCTGCCCAACGAGCCGTTCTGCGGCAGCCTGGCCGGTAATAAAGAAGCGGTCGACTGGGCGCTGCTGTGGTTGCCCGAGGGCGGCGACAGCGTGCAGGAAAGCTACGTCAACCTGATCCCGACGGCCCAGGGCGGTACTCACGTCAACGGTTTGCGCCAGGGCCTGCTGGATGCCATGCGCGAATTCTGCGAATACCGCAGCCTGCTGCCACGGGGCGTGAAGCTGGCGCCGGAAGACGTGTGGGAGCGTATCGCGTTCGTGCTGTCGATGAAGATGCAGGAGCCGCAATTCTCCGGCCAGACCAAAGAGCGCCTGTCGTCCCGTGAGGCGGCGGCGTTTGTCTCCGGTGTGGTCAAAGACGCCTTCAGCCTGTGGCTCAACGAGCACCCTGAGCTGGGCCTGGCTCTGGCCGAGCTGGCGATCAACAACGCCGGCCGCCGCCTGAAAGCCAGCAAGAAGGTCGAGCGCAAGCGCATCACCCAGGGCCCGGCACTGCCCGGCAAGCTGGCCGATTGCGCCGGGCAAGACCCGATGCGTTCCGAACTGTTCCTGGTGGAGGGTGACTCCGCCGGTGGTTCCGCCAAGCAAGCGCGGGACAAGGAGTTCCAGGCGATCCTGCCGTTGCGCGGCAAGATCCTCAACACCTGGGAAGTCGATGGCAGTGAAGTCCTGGCCAGCCAGGAAGTGCACAACATCGCTGTGGCCATCGGTGTTGACCCGGGCGCAGCGGACATGAGCCAGCTGCGCTACGGCAAGATCTGCATCCTCGCCGACGCCGACTCCGACGGCCTGCACATCGCCACGCTGCTGTGCGCACTGTTCGTGCAGCACTTCCGTCCGTTGGTGGATGCTGGCCACGTCTATGTCGCCATGCCACCGCTGTACCGCATCGACCTGGGCAAGGAGATTTTCTACGCCCTGGACGAAGCCGAACGCGATGGCATCCTCGACCGCCTGGTGGCCGAGAAGAAACGCGGCAAGCCGCAGGTCACGCGATTCAAAGGCCTGGGTGAAATGAACCCGCCGCAACTGCGCGAAACCACCATGGACCCGAACACCCGGCGCCTGGTGCAGTTGACGTTGGGCGAAGACTTTGCCGAAACCTCGGAAATGATGGATATGCTGCTGGCGAAGAAACGCGCGCCGGACCGCAAGTCCTGGCTGGAATCCAAGGGCAATCTGGCCGAGGTTCTGGGCTGATGCGCACAGGTTTCGCCCTGGCGATCCTGATGTTGAGCGGGTTGGCGGCCACCCAGGTGGCTGCCGCGCCCGTTGCAGAACTGAAGCTGGTGTCCGAGCACCCGGTCGACGGCATGCGCGGCGGCAACCTCTCTGGCTTGGCCCTGTGTGGCAAGGACCTGTGGACGGTTTCCGATCGTGATGATGACCAGATCTACCGCCTGGATATCAGCGCGCCGACCTGGCAGGCCGAAACCGTAAAGATCGACGTGCCACCGGTGCCCGAGTCCGGGTTGCCCTGGGGCCTGCGTTCGCGCACGAAGGCCGCTTCGTTCATTCGTGGCGGCGACCTGGATTTCGAAGGCATCACCTGCGATGCGGCGGGCAACCGCTACATTGTCAGCGAAGCCCATGCGGCGGTGCTGCAAGTGCCGGTCAGCGGTGAGTCGCAGTGGTTGAAGATCGCCCCGAGCATGGTGCGTGAAGCACGGGCCAGTGGCATGTTGCTGCACTTCAATGCGTTGTTTGAAGGCCTGGCGATCAATCCTGAAGGCAATCAACTCTGGTTGGCGGCCGAACGTGAGCGGCGCGGCCTGATCTCGATCAAGCGTGCGCAAAGCGTATGGGACTGCGATGGGCCCTGCGTGTTGCTGAGCGAGGCTGGCCAGGACGTACAGCCGTCGCAGTTCACCAACGCCAAGGCGGTGTCCAAGGACTTTGCCGACTTGGCGCTGTTCAACGGCAAGCTGTTTACCCTGGAGCGCAATGCGTTCCAGATTTGCCGGCGCGATGCGGTCACCGCCAAGGTTGAGCGGTGCTGGTCGTTTGCTGACGAAACCCTGACGCCCGAGCGTCGCTACGCCCAGCCGTATGGCTTGGCCGAAGCGTTGGTGGTGGATGCTGACGGTGCCTGGCTGGGCATCGACAATAACTTCGGCCCGCGCGCCGATGGTGAAAAACGCCCGGTGGTCTATCGTTTTGCCGCCCCGGCCGGTGGCTGGAGTGCCCAGCCATGAACGTGAATTTTCTTGAATTGACCCGACGTCGCGACATTTTCGCTGCGTCTTACCAAATGATGAGGCCCGCATGAGTGACATCCTCGCAGACAGCTTAGATGGCGTAGAACGCCGGTCGCTGGCTGACTTCACCGAAAATGCCTACCTCAACTACTCCATGTACGTGATCATGGACCGTGCCTTGCCGCATATCGGCGACGGCCTGAAGCCCGTGCAACGGCGCATCATCTACGCCATGAGTGAGTTGGGCCTGGATGCCGATTCCAAGCACAAGAAGTCGGCGCGTACCGTCGGTGACGTGCTCGGTAAGTTCCACCCCCACGGCGACTCCGCCTGCTACGAAGCCATGGTGCTGATGGCCCAGCCGTTCAGCTACCGGTACACGCTGGTGGACGGCCAGGGCAACTGGGGTGCGCCGGATGATCCCAAGTCTTTCGCCGCCATGCGGTACACCGAAGCGCGACTTTCGCGTTATTCGGAAGTGCTGCTGAGCGAATTGGGGCAGGGCACCGCTGACTGGGGCCCTAACTTCGACGGTACCCTCGACGAACCCCTGGTGTTGCCAGCACGTTTGCCGAATATCCTGCTCAATGGCACCACCGGTATCGCCGTGGGCATGGCCACCGACGTGCCACCGCACAACCTGCGGGAAGTCGCCACGGCCTGCGTGCGCTTGCTCGATGAGCCCAAGGCCACGGTGGAACAGCTCTGCGAGCACATCCAGGGCCCGGACTACCCGACTGAAGCGGAAATCATCACGCCGCGCGCCGACTTGCTGAAAATGTACGAAACCGGCAAGGGCTCGGTGCGCATGCGCGCCGTGTACCACGTCGAAGACGGCGACATCATCGTCACCGCGCTGCCGCACCAGGTGTCCGGCGCCAAGGTACTGGAACAGATCGCCGCGCTGATGCAGGCCAAGCCGTCGAAGTTGCCGCAGGTTGCCGACTTGCGCGACGAATCCGACCACGAGAACCCGTGCCGCATCGTGATCATCCCGACCAACAGCCGGGTCGACCACGAAGTGCTGATGCAGCACCTGTTTGCCAGCACCGACCTTGAGTCCAGCTATCGGGTCAACGTCAACATCATTGGCCTGGACGGCAAGCCGCAGCTCAAGAACCTGCGCAACCTGCTGGTGGAGTGGCTGGAGTTCCGCGTACAGACCGTGCGTCGCCGCCTGCAATTTCGCCTCGACAAGGTTGAGCGCCGCCTGCACCTGTTGGACGGCTTGCTGATTGCCTATCTCAACCTGGACAGAGTGATCCACATCATCCGCACGGCCGAACACCCGAAGGCCGAGCTGATCGCCGAGTTCCAGCTGAGCGAGATCCAGGCCGACTACATCCTCGACACCCGCTTGCGCCAGTTGGCACGACTGGAAGAAATGAAGCTGCGCGACGAGCAGGATGCCCTGCTCAAGGAGCAAGCCAAGCTGCAGGCCCTGCTGGGCAGCGAAGCCAAGCTCAAGAAGCTGGTGCGCAGCGAATTGATCAAAGACGCCGAAACCTACGGTGATGACCGTCGCTCGCCGATCGTTCAGCGCGCTGAAGCGAAAGCTCTGACAGAAACCGAGCTGCTGCCAAACGAGAAAATTACCGTCGTTCTGTCGGAAAAGGGTTGGGTTCGTTCAGCCAAAGGGCATGATATTGACGCCACTGGCTTGTCGTACAAGGCTGGCGATGGGTTC
This sequence comes from Pseudomonas sp. TE24901, assembly GCF_054058375.1. NCBI lineage: Bacteria > Pseudomonadati > Pseudomonadota > Gammaproteobacteria > Pseudomonadales > Pseudomonadaceae > Pseudomonas > Pseudomonas sp. TE24901. Next base: position 208,394 of record NZ_JBSSAF010000003.1, on the reverse strand, counting down.
AAGACCGCCGCAGCCGGGCGTTCCAACCAGTTTGCGGTGTTTATCGACTCGACCGGGCGCAGCTATTCGGTGCCGGCCCATACGTTGCCATCCGCACGGGGGCAGGGCGAGCCGCTTACCGGGCGCCTCACGCCGCCACCGGGGGCAAACTTCGAGTGTGTGCTGCTGCCCGACGATGACGCGCTGTATGTGATCGCTTCCGACGCCGGGTATGGCTTTGTCGTGAAAGGCGAAGACCTGCAGGCCAAGAACAAGGCGGGCAAGGCACTGTTGAGCCTGCCGAACAACGCCAAGGTGATCCTGCCGCGTCCGGTGGATGACCGTGATAGCAATTGGCTGGCGTCGGTGACCACCGAAGGCCGCTTGCTGGTCTTCAAGATCAGCGACCTGCCGCAACTGGGCAAAGGTAAAGGCAACAAGATCATTGGTATCCCGGGCGAGCGCGTGGCCAGTCGCGAAGAGTACGTGACCGACATCGCGGTGATCCCGGAAGGCGCTACCCTGGTGCTTCAAGCCGGCAAGCGTACGCTGTCGCTGCGCCCCGACGACCTTGAGCATTACAAGGGCGAGCGCGGCCGGCGTGGTAACAAACTGCCGCGTGGCTTCCAGCGTGTGGATGCTTTGTTGGTAGAAACGCCGGTTTAATGCCGATTAGAGCCCCCGATCTACGATTTAACGCGTAGATCGGCGCTTTGGCGCTGGAGTCATGGCGCATATTCACGGATGATATGGCCTTTCCAACGCCGGCGTGGCCGAGCGTGTTTAGGTTATTTTTAGTATTACATTGTGGTTCGCCTTGTGGCAGCCACCTGGATGGGATGATGACTGCTCCACGCCTTCCTCTAATTTTGATGCTCGCTGGCCTTCTGGGGCTGGCGGGTTGCAGCACACACCAGCCTGTGTCGCTGTACCAGCTGGACAGCGGAAGTCCGGCTCAGCCAGCTCAAACCGCTGGTATGGCCGTATTGCTGGGCCCGGTAGTCGTTGCGGACTACCTGCAACGCGAAACCCTGCTGCAACGTCAGAACGATGGCAGCCTCCAAGGTTCCACTGACGGTCGTTGGGCGGGCAGTTTGTCCTCCGACATCAACCAGCTGATGCTGCGCCAGGTGGCGGGTCAGTTGGACAGCCAGCGTGTGGTGCTGGCGCCTGCACCCACCGGGTTCACCCCGGATGTGCAGGTGTTGCTGACCATCACGCGGCTCGATTCGGGCGCTTCGCAACCGGCGATCCTGGATGCACAGTGGCGTTTGATCGACCGTCGCGGGCAAGTGCGGGACAACCGTATCGTGCACCTGCAGGAAGAACACACCGGTACCACCGCGTCCCAGGTCCAGGCCCAGGGCGTGTTGTTGCAGCACTTGGCACAGCAGTTGTCGGTGGCCCTCAAGCCGCTGGCCAACCAGCCGCCGATTGCCGAGGCACCGCGCAAGCAGGCACCGGCCCCGGCCAAGCCTGCTGAGCCGCAGAAACCGAAGATGCCGATGGCCACGCCAATCCGTACGGATATGGAAGTGTTCAGGTTCTAAGCGCAATGCAGATACAAAAAAAGGCCCGCTGATTCAGCGGGCCTTTTTGTTTGTACGAGATTTGAGTGACACCGAAGATCAACTGTGGGAGCGGGCTTGCCCGCGAAAGCGGTGGTTCAGTCACCGATGTATCCGGCTGACATTCCGCATTCGCGAGCAAGCCCGCTCCCACAGGGGGTATGTGGCGATCATCAAGGTTTTGTACGGGTCTCGTGCATCCGCGCCAGTTGTCGCTCAAGCATCGACGGGTATGGCTCCATCAACCGCTCCACGCAGCTTGCGCCCTCAGGGCTGGCAATCGGGCGGATGCGTGCACGCTGGCGGATCAGCGTGTCTTCACTGATCTTGCGTTCAACCAGCAGCAGGTTGCGGCTGTGCTGGGACAAGGCCAGTGCATCCTGGGCGATTTCGGTGAGCAGCAGGTCGATCTGGCTGATGCCGAACAGGTCGTCGCCCACCGTCAGGCCCAGTTGCAGTTGCAAGGTAATGCCGCTGTCGGCCACTTCGATTTGCAGGGCATGGCCCAGGGCACGCAGCAACTCGCCGCAGCAGATGGCGTTGGTCAGGTAGTCTTCGCCGCTGTCTTCACTATGGAACAGCATCAGCGTACTGCCATCGTTCAGAGTATGCAGCTCGCTCTGGTACAGCGAGGCCGCCTGGTCCAGGCAGTCGCGGTAGCGCTCCAGCAGCTCGGTCAGGCGGGCGCGGGGCAGGCGGCGCAGTTGGTCCTGGGCACCCAGTTGCACCGCCAGTACGGCGCTGTGCTGAGGCTCGGCGTTCTTCACTGGCACGGGCTTGGGCGCTGCAACTGGGGCCGATGAGTTGTCGCGCAAGTCGGCGAACGGGTCTTCGTCGTCCAGTTCGTCTTCTTCAGCCCTGATCACCTGGCGGGTCGCTGGCTTGAGGCCAGCCACCGGCGTGCTTTCATCAAAACCCGGGTCGCGCAGGTTGCGCACTTCAAACTCAGGTTCATCGTCGTAGTCGACGTCATCGAATTCAGGCTCTGGTTCCGGCTCGCGCACGGCCGGTTCCGGGGCGAAACTGGCGTGCAACTGGCGGGCGAGGTCGCCGATTTCATCCTGGCGGTCGGTGGCCGGGGTGTGTTCGTCGATATCGCGCAGCCAGATGCGCAGTTGCATCAGAGGCGTGGAGATGTGCCGGCCCAGGCGCAGGCTCAAGGCCAGGGCCAATGCCAGCAGGATCGCGCTCAAAATGCCCATGCTTTGCAGGCTGATGGTCATCGGCTGCTGGAACTGTTGCATGTCGAGGCTGATGCGCAGTTGGCCGGCCTTCACGTCCTGGAACGTGATATTGCTGGAGTACAGGCCTTCGGCTTCGCCCAACAGGCCGTTTTTCGGGCGCTGCCCGGCTTCGGCCATGATCCGGTTGTCCACGCTGTAGATGGCGGCATGGGCCACCAGCGGGTTCTTGGTCAGGTTGTTGAGCAGCACGTTGAGGCTGAGGATGTCGTTGGACACCAGCAGCTCAGTCGCCGAGGTGGCGGTCTGGGTGGTCAGGCTCTCGCCCAGGGCGTCGGCTTGCTCGTGCATGGCCTGCTTGAACTGCAACCCCATCACGCAGGCGTAGATCACCAGGGCCAGGGCGACCAGGATCACGTTATGGCTGGCGATGCGTAATGCGATCGGTACACGGCGGTGGCGCAGTGCCCGGAAGATCAGCAGGAAGAAGTTATCGGTTTTTACTGGCGTGGGCCGGTTCACTTGCGCTCGGCTCTTGGTCCGTGAAGTTGACGCGCAGTATAGCGACAGCCCTAGAACCGGCAAAGCGCTGGCTGTGCCCGATGGTCACTGAAAGTGGGTAGAATGCGGTTTTTTTCCAGCCTGGGGGTGCGCTTTGCGCGAAATTGTCCTGATTAACATCACCGGTGAAGACCGTCCGGGTCTTACTGCGGCTATTACCGGCGTTCTGGCCCAGGGTGGTGTGAACATTCTCGACATCGGCCAGGCAGTGATCCACGACACCCTGTCGTTCGGCATCCTGGTGGAGATCCCGAGCACTGAACAGGCGTCCTCGGTCCTCAAGGACATCCTGTTTACGGCGTACAAGCTGGATCAGCAGGTGCGTTTCACCCCGGTGTCCGAAGAGGACTACCAGCATTGGGTGGCGGGCCAGGGCAAGAAGCGCCACATCGTGACCCTGCTGACCCGCAAGGTAACCGCCGAACAATTGCAGCGTGTCAGCGCTATCACCGCGCAATACGGCCTGAATATCGACCATATCGACCGTCTGTCGGGCCGCATGCCTTTGGACACGCCGGCCGACAAAGGCAAGGGTTGCATCGAGTTCTCCGTGCGCGGCGAACCGGCTGACCCGCAAGCGCTGCGCGCCGAGTTCCTCAGCGTGGCCCAGGCGCTGAATGTCGACATCGCCTTCCAGGAGGATTCGCTGTTCCGTCGCAACCGCCGCCTGGCCGTGTTCGACATGGACTCCACGCTGATTGAAGCCGAAGTCATCGACGAACTGGCCAAGGCGGCCGGTGTGGGGGAGCAGGTCTCTGAAATCACCGAGCGCGCCATGGCGGGTGAGCTGGACTTCCGTGCAAGCTTCAAGGAGCGTCTGGCGCTGCTCAAGGGCCTGGACGTCAGCGTGCTGGATTCCATCGGCGCCTCCCTGCGCCTGACCGAAGGCGCCGAGACCCTGTTCGCCGAACTCAAGCGCCTGGGCTACAAGACCGCGATCCTGTCCGGTGGCTTCACCTACTTCGCCAAGCAATTGCAGGCCAAGCTGGGCATCGACTACGTGTTCGCCAACGAGCTGGAAGTGGTGGATGGCAAGGTGACGGGCGTGGCGGTCGAGCCGATTGTGGACGCGCAGCGCAAAGCGGATCTGCTGAAGGAATTGGCCCACAAGGAAGGCTTGCGTCTGGAGCAGACCATTGCGGTCGGCGACGGTGCGAACGATTTGCCGATGCTGGCGATTGCCGGGCTGGGTGTGGCGTTCCGCGCCAAGCCGTTGGTGAAGCAGTCGGCCAAGCAGGCGATTTCGACGTTGGGGTTGGATGGCGTGCTGTATCTGCTGGGCTTTCGCGACCGCGACGGACAGCTGTAACTGAAGAAATACGGTCAAAAAAATGTGGGAGCGGGCTTGCTCGCGAAGGCGGTGGTTCAGTCACAGATATATGAACTGATACACCGCCTTCGCGAGCAAGCCCGCTCCCACACAAGCCCGTCCCACAGTGGGTTTTACGTCAGGCTTTAGGTGCAGCGATACCTTGGCCCATCTGCACTGGCGTGCCCGCCGCCAACGCTTCAGCCCACTTCACCTGATCTGGCCCGAACAGCACGATCGCGGTCGAACCCAGCTTGAAGCGACCCAGCTCCGCACCTTTTTCCAGATGAATCGGCGCGCGCGCGGCTTCGTCGTAACGGAAGGTTTTCAGCTCGCGTTTCGGCGGCGTCACCAGGCCAGCCCATACGGTTTCAATCGACGCCACGATCATCGCACCCACCAGTACCACGGCCATTGGGCCGCGTTCGGTGTCGAAGATGCAGGCAACGCGTTCGTTACGGGCAAACAGCTCAGGCACGTTTTCGGCGGTGGTCTGGTTCACCGAGAAGATGCGCCCCGGAATGTAGATCATCTCGCGCAGGGTGCCGGCCAGCGGCATGTGCACGCGGTGGTAGTCCTTCGGCGACAGGTACACGGTTGCGAAGTCGCCGCCCATGAACGGTGCAGCAACGGCTGCGTCGCCGCCCAGCAACTCCAGCACGCTGAAGCTGTGGCCCTTGGCCTGGAACACGCGACCGTGTTCGATCGGGCCCAATTGGCTGACGGCACCGTCGGCCGGGCTCAGTACCGCGCCAGGGGTTTGATCCAGCGGGCGGGCGCCGTCTTTCAAGGCGCGGGTGAAGAAGGCGTTGAAATGCTCGTAGGCGGTGACGTCTTCCACCAGGGCCTGGGACATGTCCACCTGATAGCGCTTGGCGAACCAACTGGTGAAGGCATTCTTGAACCAGCGCACGCGGCACTCGGCGATGCAGCCGGCCAGGCGCGACAGCAAGTGGTGTGGCAGCAAGTACTGGCTGAGGATAAACAACTGCTTTTTCATAACTGTCCTTAAACCTTAAATCTCGACGGGGGTGTCGGGGTGGTTGCCCCATTCGCCCCAGGAACCGGCATAACCTTTGACTCGCGGATAACCGAGCGCCTTGGCCACCAGGTAGGTGAAGCCAGAGCGGTGGTGAGTCTGGCAATGGGTGATGATTTCTTTGTCGCGGGTCAGCCCGAGGTCTTCGAGGATCTGCGGCATGTCACGGCGGATGCGCAGGTTGCGCGCCTTGTCCATGCCGGCGGTCCATTCGAAGTTCACGGCGCCAGGGATGTGGCCACCCTTGGCGGCGAGCACTTTTTCGCCGGAGTATTCCAGTGGGCCGCGCGCATCCCAGATGCCCAGGTCGGCAGCGCCGAGACGGCTTTGCAGGTATTCGCGGGTGGCCGTGGGGCCATCGTGCAACGTGAGGCTGACCGGGCCGCCGACAGGCGCGGGCACGTCGGTGGTTACCGGGTGCTGACCTTCGAGCCACGCCAGCAGGCCGCCGTCCAGGTAGTGGTATTTCTGGTGGCCGATCACGTCGAGCATCCAGATGAAGCGCCCGGCCCAGCCGCCGCCTTCGTCGTCATAGACCACGTAGGTCGCGTCCGGGGTGTGGCCCAGCTCGCCGAACAGTTTTTCCAGGTCGGCCTTGTGGGGCAGCAAGCCCGGGGCGGGTGGCTGGCCCAGTTGGGTGCGCTTGGGGTCAACGAAATGCGCGCCGGGGATATGCCCTTCGGCGTAGCGGGCGGCACTGGTGAGGTCCACCAGAATCAGGTGTTCGGCATCAAGGCGACCTTGCAGGTCGCTGGATTCGATCACCAGCGGCAAGCCAGAGAAGTCAGGCATGTGAGGTCTCCTGGGCACAAATGTTGGCGATAAAAGAGGGCGATTGTAGCGCAAGCATCAGGCGCTGCGGTTGGTAAAGCTGTGCAGGGCTTTCTCGATGCATTGGGCGGTTTTGCCGAAGGCCTGCACGGTGGTTTCCGAGAACGGCCCGCCACCCTGGTCGGCCACCATCAGCATTACCACGCGGCCATTGCAGCTCAGGGAGCGCAGCAGCAAATGCTCGCCGGTGAACAGGCGACGCAGGATCGGCGGCAACAGTGCCGAAAATTGCGCATGGTTCTCGGGGTTGAGGCGTACCTGGGCGGATTTCTCCAGCAAGCGTTGCAGCAGCGTGCTGTTGACCACGTCCAGGCTCAGGTTCGCGGCGTCCTTCGGCAAGCCGTCAGCCTGGTGCACCCGCAGCGTACTCAGAGCGCGATCGGCCATGAACAGCAAGACCCGTTGCATGCCGCTGGCCACCAGGGCCTCTTTGGCGCAGGTGGTCAGGTGCATGGCGTTGGCAAAGCGGCTTGGCTCCACCAGCAATTCGGTGCAGCGCTTACGCCACACCGCCAGGGATTCGGCCGTGGGTGGCGGCGCCGGCAGCAAGCCGCGATGGATCTTCTGCACATGCCACGGCCAGATCAGCGACAGCGCCGGGTGCCACAGGTCGGGCATCAGGGTCGCACGAGCGCTGGTCACCGCTTGCTGGTGAACCTGTTGCTGCACATCACCCAGAGGCGCTTGCAGGTAAAGCGCCGTGAGGTATTGCCAGCGCTCGGTGTGTGGACAGGTCCAGGACTCCTGAGCCGCCATCGCCAGGCCGTTGGCCAGCAGTACTGTATTGGCGGGCTGATTCAGCCAGCGACGCAAATTGGGTTCGGCATCGAGCAGCTGCTGGTGGCGCAGCGGGTCATCTTCACGGGCGATGTGCAGGGCCTTGACCAGCAGGCGCTGCTCGGTCAGCAAGAGCGTGTAGCCCTGGGAGACCCAGATCGGCAGGTGCCAGGTTTCGGTCAGGCCGATGCACAGGTCCAGCAGGCGCACACCGAACAATTCCTGCTCGACCTGGCGCGCGGACTGCCCCTTGTGGATCACCCGCAGTTCCCATTCTTCCAGGAGCTTGGGGTACGCCACGGCCATTGGCCACAACGGCGACAGGAACAACAGGCTGCCCCAGTGGATGTCCTGCCACAGCCTTGCCAGGCGGCTGGCGAACAGGCCGTTGGCTTGCTGCGAGGCATGCTGGCTCACCAGCAGCAGTTGGCGCAGCGCCACGGGAATCTCGTTGGCCGGCACCGAAGGCAACCGCGCCAGCAGCTCTTCGGCGCGCTTGAGGCCAAGACGGTTGAGCGCCACTTCGAGGTTTTCGGCCGGCTCCGCCAGGCTGCCATGGGTGTGGCTGTTGGCTTCACGCATCACGCTGAGCACCAGCGCGGGGCTGTTCTGCATCAGCTCGGCAATGTCTCGCAACGAACTGCGGCTGTCGCGGATGGCCTTGCACACGCGCTCGTGGCTGGCCTGCGGGACGGGCAGCAGCACATCGTCCAGGCGCTTGATCCAAGCGGCGAGGGTGGTGGGTCTTGAACTTGGGACTGTCGTTTCATTAGCCATGATTGGGGCGCGATCATCACTTGCATTCAACACGCCCGGAACGGGCCGAATTGGCTTTTCGCCTTAACGGGCTATAGTCTGGCGCAGTTTTGCCGATAAGTAGAACAAGAGTTTTCGGCTACACCCAATATGTCCATGAACCCGACGGCGCAAGTACAGATCCCCTATGGCTAAAATTATCGGCATCATCGTCGTCATCGCAAGCGTGCTCGGTGGGTATGTCCTGTCCCACGGTAAAATTGCTGCACTGATCCAGCCTTTCGAAGTGCTGATTATCGGTGGTGCCGCGTTTGGTGCATTCCTGCAGGCCAACCCTGGCTACATGACCATGCACGTGATCAAGAAGTCGCTGGGCATGTTCAGCTCGCGCTTCTCCCACACCTTCTACCTGGATGTGCTGGGGCTGATCTACGAGATCCTCAACAAGAGCCGCCGCGAAGGCATGATGGCCATCGAAGCTGACATCGAAGATGCCGCGGCCAGCCCGATTTTCGCCAAGTACCCGGCCGTGCTCAAAGATGAGCGCATGACTGCCTACATCTGTGACTACCTGCGCATCATGTCCTCCGGCAACATGGCCCCCCATGAGCTGGAAGGCCTGTTCGACATGGAACTGTTCAGCCTCAAGGAAGAGCTGGAACATCCTTCTCACGCCGTGACCGGCATCGCCGACGGCATGCCCGGTTTCGGTATCGTCGCGGCGGTACTGGGTATCGTGGTCACCATGGCCTCCCTGGGCGAAGGCGACCAGAAGGCCATCGGCATGCACGTGGGTGCGGCACTCGTGGGTACCTTCTTCGGTATTCTGGCGGCCTACGGTTTCTTCGGCCCGCTGGCCACTTCCCTGGCCCACGACGCCAAGGAAGAAGTGAACCTCTACGAAGCGATCAAGGCGTGCCTGGTGGCTTCGGCCTCTGGCATGCCGCCATCGCTGGCGGTGGAGTTCGGGCGCAAGGTGCTGTACCCGAAACACCGCCCAAGTTTTGCCGAGCTGGAACAAGCGGTTCGCGGTCGCTAAGTCATGGAAAACAACCAGCCGATAATCATCAAGCGCGTCAAGCGCTTCGCTGCGGGGCACCATGGCGGCGCCTGGAAAATCGCCTTCGCCGACTTCGCGACGGCGATGATGGCGTTCTTCCTGGTGCTGTGGTTGATGTCTACCGCCACGCCTGAACAGAAGATCGCCATCGCCGGTTACTTCAAGGACCCGATTGGTTTCTCGGAAAGTGGCACGCCCTTCGTGATCGACCTGGGCGGCTCGCCGCAGTTGGCGCCCGAGCGCACCATCAACCCCGAGGTCAAGACCGAGACGCCACAGCAGAACATCCCGATCGAGCGTGAAACCGTCGAGTCCATGGCAGAGCAGGTCGAGAAGGAACGCCTGGAGTTGCTGCTGCAGGAGCTGCAGACCAAGGTCGAGGAAAACCCGCAGCTGCTGAAGTTCAAGGACCAGATTTCCTTCGAAATCACGCCTGAAGGCTTGCGCATCCAGATCACAGACGCCGCCAACCGGCCGATGTTCGACTCCGGTAGCGCCCGCCTGAAGCCGTACTTTGAAGACATCCTGCTGGCCATGGCTGACACCATCAAGGCGGTGCCGAACAAGATCAGCATCAGCGGCCACACCGACGCCAAGCCGTATGCTGGCCAGGGCGACTTCGGCAACTGGGAACTGTCGGCCAACCGTGCCAACGCCGCTCGCCGTGCGCTGGTGGCGGGCAGTTACCCCGACCCGCAAGTGGCGCGTGTGGTGGGCTTTGCTTCCTCGCAGCTGTTTGATCATGAGGACCCGTTCAACCCGGTCAACCGCAGGATCGACATCGTGGTGCTGACCAAAAAGGCCCAGCGTGCGATTGAGGGTGACCAACCGCCTCCCGCACCCACCCCAGGCGCCGGCGCGCCGGGCGAGGTTCCAGCTGACCCGAACGCGATTCCGCCAGGGCAGGAGCCGTTGCCAGCCCATGAACTGCGTCAGAAGCTGAATCTGTTTGATGATGGTGGGGTGAAGGATCCTACGGTTCCCAAGGCAGGTTCCTAACCCGCACATACAACAAGGCCGCGATAACCGCGGCCTTGTTGTTTCTACCTTGCAGGGGCCTGTCAGTAACTGCTTTCCGGCAAACTCGCAATGATCGACCGATAGCTGTTCATCCGCTGCTGCTGCACGCGGCCGTCTTCCAGCGCCTTGAGCAATGCACAGCCCGGCTCGCGGTCGTGCTTGCAGTCGCGGAAACGGCAGGTGCCGATCAGGTCGTTGAACTCGATGAAACCGGCTTCCACGTCGCTGCGGCTGACGTGGCCGAGGCCGAATTCGCGGATGCCTGGGGAGTCGATCAACTCACCGCCGCCCGGGAAGTGGAACAACCGCGCCGTGGTGGTGGTGTGGGTGCCTTGGCCGGAAAGCTCCGACAGCGGACCCACGCGGGTTTCGACGTCCGGCAGCAGGCTGTTGACCAGCGAGGACTTGCCCACGCCCGATTGGCCGACAAACACGCTGATGCGCCCGTCCAACTGTTGTTGCAGCTGTTCCATGCCGTTGCCGTGATGGGCCGACACTTCCAGCACCGGGTAGCCCAGGGTGCGGTACACCGCCAGCAGCGCATTCAGCGCCGGGGCGTTCTGCTCGTCGATCAGGTCGTACTTGTTCAGCAGCAACAGCGGGCGGATGCCGGCATGTTCAGCCGCGACCAGGTAACGGTCGATCAGGTTGGCGTGGGGCTCGGGCAGTGGCGCGAACACGATCACGATCATGTCGACGTTGGCCGCCACCGGCTTGAGCTGGCCGCGGCTGTCCGGGCGGCGCAGCTCGGTGGTGCGTGGCAACTGGGCCACGATCACGCCGATGCCCTGGTTGCCGGCACGCCAGACCACCTGGTCGCCAGTCACCAGCGCTGGCAGGTTGGCGCGCAAATGGCAGCGGAACACCTGGCCGGCGAGTTCGCCTTCCAGCGCCTCCACTTCGACCTGCACACCAAAGTGCGCGATCACCAGGCCCGTTTGTTCAGGGCCCAGGTCGCCGCCCTCAAGCGCTTCCACGGCGGAGGATTCACGTTTGGCGGCGCGAGCGGCGCGTTCACCTTGAATCTTTTCGATGCGCCAGTTTTGGCGACGATTGAGCTGGCGTTTGGCCATGGGTGTTCCGTGTCGATAATGCAAAGGTTGGGTAAAACGGTCGCGAGTCTAGCACGGCCCCGCCTGCTAAACTGCGCAGCTACGCCAAGGTGCCAAGAGAATAGAGCCATGCAAAACCCACAGAACCTGATTTGGATCGATCTGGAAATGACCGGTCTGAACCCTGACACCGACGTCATCATCGAGATGGCCACCATTGTCACCGACAGCAACCTCAATACCTTGGCCGAAGGTCCGGTGATCGCTATCCACCACAGCGACGCCGTGCTCGCCACCATGGACGAGTGGAACACCCGCACCCATGGCAACTCCGGCCTGACCCAGCGCGTGCGCGACAGCCGCATCAGCATGGCAGAGGCCGAGGCCGAAACCATTGCTTTCCTGGAAAAGTGGGTGCCGAAGGGTAAGTCGCCGATCTGCGGCAACAGCATCTGCCAGGATCGCCGCTTCCTCTATACCCACATGAAGGCGCTGGAAAGCTACTTCCACTACCGCAACCTGGATGTGTCCACCCTTAAGGAGCTGGCTGCGCGCTGGGCGCCGGAAGTCAAAGACAGCTTCCATAAAGGCAGCACGCATTTGGCGCTGGATGATATTCGCGAGTCGATTGCCGAGTTGCAGCATTACCGCAAGCATTTCATCAAGGCCTGATTAAGCGGCGCCTGACATGACGCCTTCGCGAGCAAGCCCGCTCCCACATTTGGATGCGATCAAATGTGGGAGCGGGCTTGCTCGCGAAGGGCGTGATTCGGTCTTTCGCCTGGCGCCCCCTTTTGGTGCCATCACCAAATGATTAGACTGCGCGCCTCTTTGCAAGGATCGCCATCATGCTGTTGATGCTCTACCTCATCGCCATCACCGCCGAAGCCATGACGGGCGCGTTGTCCGCCGGGCGGCGCGGCATGGACTGGTTCGGTGTGGTGTTGATCGCCTGTGTGACAGCATTGGGCGGCGGCTCCGTGCGGGATGTGCTGCTGGGGCATTACCCGCTGACGTGGGTCAAGCACCCCGAATACCTGGTGCTGACCTCCATCGCCGCGCTGGTGACAATCTTCATTGCGCCGCTGATGCGTCGTTTGCGCTCGTTATTCCTGGCGCTGGACGCCCTGGGCCTGGTGGCCTTTACCCTGATCGGCTGCATGACCGCGCTGGAAATGGGCCACGGCATGCTGGTGGCCTCGGTCAGTGGCGTGATCACCGGTGTGTTCGGCGGCATCCTGCGGGACATCTTCTGCAACGACATCCCACTGATCTTCCGCCGTGAGCTGTACGCCAGCGTGTCATTCCTCGCCGCCTGGTTCTACATGCTGTGCCTCTACCTGGAATTGCCCAGCGAGCAAGCGATCCTGCTGACCCTGTTCAGCGGCTTTTTACTCCGCCTGCTGGCGATCCGTTTTCACTGGGAAATGCCCAAGTTCGTCTACAACGACGACGTGCATTAACGGCTGGCGTGCTGGGCCAGCGCCCACTCCACGTGTTCGCGCACCAGCTCAGAAGGGTAGTCCCGCCGGGCTTTCAGGGCTTCCAGCACCGGGATGCTCGACGGCGCATTGCCCAGGCCCACGGCCAGGTTGCGCAGCCAGCGCTCGTAACCGGCGCGGCGTAGCGGCGAGCCTTCGGTGCTGCTGAGGAATTTATCCTCGTCCCACATGAACAGTTCGGCCAGTTCGGCGTTGTCCAGGTTGTGCCGCGGCTTGAAATCACCTTCGGCGGTCGAGCGGGCGAAGCGGTTCCACGGGCACACGATCTGGCAGTCATCGCAGCCGAACACACGGTTGCCGATCAACGGGCGCAGGTCTTCGGGGATCGCGTTCTTCAGTTCGATGGTCAGGTAGGAAATGCAGCGCCGCGCGTCCAGCACATAGGGGCCGACGAAGGCATTGGTGGGGCAGATATCCAGGCACGCCGTGCAGCGGCCGCAGTGTTCGGTGCTGTGGGGTTCGTCAACTGGCAGCGGCAGGTCGACAAACAGCTCGCTCAGGAAAAAATAGCTGCCGGCTTTGCGGTTGAGCACCAGGGTGTTCTTGCCGATCCAACCCAGCCCGGCCTTTTCAGCGATGGCTTTTTCCAGCACGGGGGCGCTGTCGACAAAGGCGCGAAAGCCAAATGGTCCAATCTGCGCCTGGATGCGGTCAGCCAGTTGCTGCACGCGCTTGCGGATCAGCTTGTGGTAGTCGCGGCCCAGGGCGTAGCGCGAGATATAGGCTTTTTCTGGCTTGGCCAGCAACTGCGCCATTTGTGTGTCGCCCGGCAGGTAGTCCATGCGCAGCGACACCACGCGCAGCGTGCCCGGCACCAGCTCATCCGGGTGGGAGCGTTTGCTGCCATGGGCGCCCATGTACTCCATCTCGCCGTGGTAGCCCGCGTCGAGCCAGCGTTGCAGGTGCTGTTCATGCTCGCCCAGGTCCAGGCCGCTGATGCCGACTTGTTGAAAGCCCAACTCGCGGCCCCAGTCTTTGATCGATTGGGCGAGGGCAGGCAGATCGGAGGTAATGGCAGGCATGAGACACAGGAAACCGCAGGTTAGATGCGTATAATTCTGCCAGACATCGGAGCTTGAAGACGCATGCCGCAGACAAAACATGAAATAACCGACGTTCAGCCCCTGTTGCACGGCCATTTGCCGCAACTGGCTGCGCGTTCACCCGACGCTCATAAAGGCCAGTTCGGCCACCTGCTGGTCATCGGGGGGGATCGCGGCTTTGGCGGCGCGGCCTTGCTGAGCGCCGAAAGCGCCTTGCGCAGTGGCGCAGGCATGGTGTCCCTGGGCACGCGTCCCGAGCACGTGCCCGCCGCGTTGGCGCGGTTGCCAGAGGTCATGAGCGTGGGCGTCAGCTCGGCGAATCAGCTAATGGGCTTGCTGGAAAAAATCTCGGTCATCGTCATTGGCCCGGGCCTCGGTGAGGCCGCGTGGGGCAAAAGCCTGCTGTCGGTCGCCGCCAATGCCAAGCAGGCGCAGGTCTGGGACGCCGATGCCTTGAACCAGCTGGCCAAGGGCGGCGTGCAGCTGCCCGACCACTGTGTGATCACGCCGCATCCGGGTGAGGCGGCACGCTTGCTGGGCCTGTCGACAGACGAGGTTCAGGCCGATCGCCTTAAGGTGGTGCGCGCGCTGAGCCAGAAATTCAATGCAGTGGCTATCCTCAAGGGTGCTGGCAGTTTGATTGCCAGTCCGGACGGGCGTGTTTCGCGCTGCGACCAGGGCCATCCGGCGATGGCCACGGCGGGGCTTGGCGACGTGCTGGCCGGCCTGGTGGGCGCGCTGCTCGCCCAAGGCATGCCGGCTTATGAGGCCAGTTGCCTGGCCGTGTGGTTGCACGCCACGGCGGGGGATCGCCAGGGCACCTTTGGTCGCGGCTTGGCTGCCAGCGACTTGATACCCGCCATTCGTCAATTGCTGGAGGAGCAATCGCCGTGTCTGAAGTAATCCTTTTCCTGGCCGATGAAGACGCCATGGTTGCGTTCGGTCAGCGCATTGCCCAGGTGACAGCGGGCGCGGGCCTGATCTTTCTTGAAGGTGACTTGGGCGCGGGCAAGACCACCTTGTCGCGAGGGATTATCCGAGGGCTGGGCCATACAGGGGCAGTAAAAAGCCCTACGTTCACCCTGGTAGAACCCTACGAAATCGGTGATGTGCGGGCCTTCCACTTCGACCTTTATCGTCTGGTAGACCCCGAAGAGCTGGAATACATGGGCATTCGCGACTATTTCGATGAAGACGCGCTGTGCCTGATCGAGTGGCCAGATAAAGGCACAGGCTTTTTGCCAAAGCCGGACCTGACCATTACCATTACGCCGCATGAGCACGGACGTCAGCTGAAGTTGTTGCCCCAGAGCGCGCGCGGCCAGTCGTGGTGCGCCGCTTTGGCATTGGAATTCAAATAATTGGTGGGGTTAGGTATGCGCTTTCGCGCGTTGGTTGCTGTCGTAGGGGTGTTGCTTGCGGCAATGACTGTCAATGCTCTGGCTGCTTCACAGGTGAAAAGTGTTCGCCTGTGGCGAGCGCCGGATAACACGCGACTGGTGTTCGACCTGTCTGGCCCGGTCCAGCACAGTGTCTTTACCCTGACGGCGCCTGATCGCCTGGTGATCGACATCAACGGTGCGACCCTGGCCGCGCCGTTGAAAGTCTCCACCGCTAACACTCCGATTACTGCCATGCGTTCGGCCCAGCGCACGCCGACCGACCTGCGTGTGGTCATCGACCTGAAAAAGGTCGTGACCCCCAAGAGTTTTGTGCTGGCGCCGAACGCGCAATATGGCAACCGGCTGGTGGTCGACCTGTTCGACAACGCTGCCGATGCCAACCCGCCACCCGCTCCGCCTCCGAGCGTAGCGACCGTACCTGCCGTGCCGGTCAACCCCTCGCAGCCGCAGGTGAAATTGCCTCCGCCGCCACCGGCACCAGCCGGTAAACGCGACATTATCGTGGTGATCGACGCCGGCCACGGCGGTGAAGACCCGGGCGCTTCCGGTTCGCGCGGCCAGCATGAAAAAGACGTGGTACTGGCTATCGCCCGTGAGCTGCAACGCCAGGTCAACGCGATGAAAGGCTACCGCGCCGAGTTGACCCGCACCGGTGACTATTTCATCCCGCTGCGCGGCCGTACCGAGATTGCGCGTAAGAAAGGCGCCGACCTGTTTGTGTCGATCCACGCTGACGCCGCGCCTTCGGCTGCCGCCTTCGGTGCCTCGGTGTTTGCCTTGTCGGATCGCGGCGCCACGTCCGAGACCGCCCGTTGGCTGGCCGACAGCGAAAACCGTTCCGACTTGATCGGCGGGGCCGGCAACGTGTCCCTGGACGACAAGGACAAGATGCTCGCTGGCGTGCTGCTCGACCTGTCCATGACCGCTTCGCTGACCTCCAGCCTGAACGTCGGCCAGAAGGTCCTGAGCAACATCGGCCGTGTGACCTCGCTGCACAAACAGCGCGTGGAGCAGGCTGGGTTCATGGTGTTGAAGTCGCCGGACATCCCGTCGATCCTCGTGGAGACCGGGTTTATCTCCAACTCCAACGAGGCGTCCAAGCTGGCCAGCGCGAGCCACCAGCAGGCGTTGGCGCGCTCGATCAGCGCGGGTATCCGCCAGTTCTTCCAGCAGAACCCGCCACCGGGCACGTACATCGCCTGGCTGCGTGATTCCGGGAAAATCGCCCAGGGCCCGCGTGACCATCGGGTGCAGCCCGGTGACACCCTGGCCATGTTGGCGGTGCGTTTCCAGGTCTCACCTGCGACGTTGCGCAGTGCGAACAACCTGAAAACCGACGAGTTGAAAGTCGGCCAGGTGTTGACCATCCCTGGCACTGAATTGGCGGCGCAGTAATGAGCGAATCAGTCTTGAACAACGGCTCGCGCATTGAGCTGCTCAGCCCGCGCCTTGCCAACCAGATTGCCGCAGGCGAGGTGGTCGAGCGCCCTGCATCGGTGATCAAGGAGCTGCTGGAGAACAGCATCGACTCCGGCGCCAAGCGTATTGATGTGGATGTGGAGCAGGGCGGCGTCAAGCTGCTGCGCGTGCGCGATGACGGCAGCGGCATCTCTTCCGATGACCTGCCGCTGGCCCTGGCCCGACACGCCACCAGCAAGATTCGCGACCTCGAAGACCTTGAGCGGGTGATGAGCCTGGGTTTTCGCGGTGAGGCACTGGCGTCCATCAGCTCCGTGGCCCGCCTGACCCTGACATCCCGCACGCGCAGTGCCGACCAGGCCTGGCAGGTGGAAACCGAGGGGCGTGACATGGCGCCGCGAGTCCAGCCGGCCGCCCATCCGGTGGGCACCTCGGTGGAAGTGCGTGACCTGTTCTTCAACACCCCGGCGCGCCGCAAATTCCTCAAGGCCGAGAAAACCGAATTCGATCACCTGCAGGAAGTCATCAAGCGCCTGGCCTTGGCGCGTTTTGACGTGGCATTTCACCTGCGCCATAACGGCAAGACCATTCTCAGCCTGCACGAAGCCCATGACGATGCCGCGCGTGCGCGCCGGGTGTCGGCCATTTGTGGCTCAGGCTTCTTGGAGCAGGCGCTGCCGATTGAAATCGAGCGCAACGGTCTGCGCCTGTGGGGATGGGTCGGTTTGCCGACGTTCTCTCGCAGCCAGGCGGACTTGCAGTACTTCTTCGTGAACGGCCGTGCGGTGCGCGACAAACTGGTGGCCCACGCGGTGCGCCAGGCCTATCGCGACGTGCTGTTCAATGGGCGGCACCCGACGTTTGTGCTTTTTTTTGAGGTCGACCCTTCGGTGGTCGACGTCAACGTGCACCCGACCAAGCACGAAGTGCGCTTCCGTGATGGACGCATGGTGCATGACTTCCTCTACGGCACCTTGCACCGCGCCTTGGGTGATGTGCGTCCGGATGACCAGTTGTCTGCGCCAATTGTGACGGCAGTGGTGCGGCCGAGCGGCCCGGAGGCCGGCGAGTTCGGCCCCCAGGGTGAAATGAGCCTGGCAGGCAACTTGCTGCAATCGCCTGCGCCGCAACCTTCGTACACCGCGCCAGGTTCTGGCTCGGGAGCGGGTTACCAGTACCAATACACCCCGCGTCCGCAGTCGACGGTGCCGGTGGCCGAGGCCCAGGCGGCATACCGCGAGTTTTTCGCGCCGCTGCCAGGTGCCGAGCCGGGCGCGCCTGTTGCCTTGCCGGAGGGCGGTGGGGATATTCCGCCGCTGGGTTACGCGCTGGCCCAGCTCAAGGGCATCTACATCCTGGCGGAAAACGCCCACGGGCTGGTGCTGGTGGACATGCACGCCGCCCACGAGCGGATCATGTACGAGCGTCTGAAGATCGCCATGGCCAGCGAAGGCCTCAGCGGCCAGCCGCTGTTGGTGCCTGAATCCCTGGCCGTGAGCCAGCGGGAGGCCGATTGCGCCGAAGAACACGCCAGCGTGTTCCAGAGCCTGGGCTTTGAGCTGCAACGCCTGGGCCCGGAAACCCTGGCGATCCGCCAGATTCCCGCGTTGCTCAAGCAGGCCGAGGCCAACCGCCTGGTCGCCGACGTGCTGGCGGACCTGATGGAGTACGGCACCAGTGACCGCATCCAGGCCCACATCAACGAATTGCTCGGCACCATGGCCTGCCACGGCGCCATCCGTGCCAATCGCCGCCTGGCGCTGCCGGAAATGAACGGCTTGCTGCGCGACATGGAAAACACCGAGCGCAGCGGGCAGTGCAACCATGGCCGACCGACCTGGACCCAGATGGGCCTGGACGATCTGGACAAACTGTTCCTGCGCGGTCGCTGATGAGTGCCTTGCCCCCCGCTATCTTCCTGATGGGCCCCACGGCCGCCGGCAAGACCGACCTGGCGATCGAGCTGACCAAGGTGCTGCCCTGCGAGCTGATCAGTGTCGACTCTGCCCTGGTTTACCGGGACATGGACATTGGCACCGCCAAGCCGTCCAAGGCGCTGTTGGCCCAATACCCGCATCAGTTGATCGACATCATCGACCCGTCCGAGAGCTATTCGGCGGCGGATTTTCGCACCGACGCCCTTGAGGCCATGGCCGCCATCACCGCGCGGGGCAATATTCCGCTGCTGGTGGGCGGCACGATGCTCTACTACAAGGCTTTGCAGGAAGGGTTGGCCGATATGCCGCCCGCTGACGCCCAGGTGCGCGCCGAGCTTGAAGAAGAGGCTGCACGCCTTGGTTGGCAAGCCCTGCACGACCAGTTGGCAGCGGTAGACCCGGTGTCCGCCGCCCGCATTCACCCCAATGACCCCCAGCGCCTGACGCGCGCCCTGGAAGTCTGGCGGGTGAGCGGGCAGACCATGACTGAACATCGGCTGAAACAAAGTGCGCAAAGTGCTGACGCAGGCGCATCTGGCGCGTCACAATTGCCCTATACTGTGGCGAATCTGGCCATCGCTCCGGCAAATCGCCAGGTGCTGCATGAACGAATTGCACAAAGATTCACAATTATGTTGGAACAGGGGTTTGTGGACGAGGTCGTAGCTCTGCGTTCCAGAGGTGACCTGCATCCAGGGTTACCTTCGATACGTGCTGTAGGCTACCGCCAAGTCTGGGATCATCTGGATGGCAAGCTGACGTCAGCCGAAATGCAGGAGCGCGGCATCATTGCCACGCGCCAATTGGCGAAACGCCAGTTCACCTGGTTGCGCAGCTGGAGTGATTTGCACTGGCTGGACAGCCTGGACAGCGACAATCTGTCACGCGCCTTGAAATACTTGGGAACGGTCTCCATATTGAGCTGAGTCCTTGCAATTGCCGTCTATCCTTGGGGGTGTGACGGCCATAAGCTATCTATTTTCCGATTTTTTATTATTGATCCTTAAAGGAGTGCGGCACATGTCAAAAGGGCATTCGCTACAAGACCCTTACTTGAATACTTTACGTAAAGAGAAAGTGGGGGTTTCCATCTACCTGGTCAACGGTATCAAGCTGCAAGGCACGATCGAGTCGTTCGACCAGTTCGTGATCCTGCTGAAGAACACCGTCAGCCAGATGGTCTACAAGCACGCTATCTCGACAGTCGTTCCAGTCCGTCCAATCCGTCTGCCTAGCGCAACCGGTGACGATGCAGCTGACGCTGAGCCAGGTAACGCCTGATAGGAGTCTCCTTTGTTCTTTGAGCGCCACGGTGGTGGTGAGCGAGTCATCCTCGTTCACTTGGATGGACAGGACCCTGAGGCGCGCGAAGATCCGCAGGAGTTTCAGGAGTTGGCAAATTCGGCCGGCGCCGAGACCGTTGCGTTTTTTAACGTGCCGCGTCATCGGCCAACCGCCAAATTCCTGATTGGCAGCGGCAAGGTCGAGGAACTGCGCGACCTGGTTCATGCCGAAGAAGCCGATCTGGTGATCTTCAATCACACCCTCACGCCCAGTCAGGAACGTAACCTCGAACGTGTCTTCGAGTGTCGCGTGATCGACCGTACCGGCCTGATCCTCGATATCTTCGCCCAACGCGCCCGTACTCACGAAGGCAAGCTCCAGGTAGAACTGGCCCAGCTTGACCACATGAGCACCCGGCTGGTTCGTGGCTGGACTCACCTTGAGCGTCAAGGTGGCGGCATCGGCATGCGCGGTCCGGGTGAAACCCAGCTGGAAACCGACCGTCGACTACTGCGGGTGCGCCTGCGCCAGATCAAGGGCCGCCTGGAGAAAGTGCGCAGCCAGCGCGAGCAATCGCGCCGCGGCCGTTCCCGTGCGGATATCCCGACCGTTTCCCTGGTGGGCTATACCAACGCCGGCAAATCCACGCTGTTCAACAACGTGACCAAGTCCGACGTGTATGCGGCCGACCAACTGTTCGCCACCCTCGACCCTACTTTGCGCCGTCTGGACCTGGCTGACCTGGGGCCGATTGTCCTGGCGGACACGGTGGGTTTCATTCGTCACTTGCCCCACAAGCTGGTCGAGGCATTTCGGTCTACGCTCGAAGAGTCGAGCAATTCCGACCTGCTGTTGCACGTGATCGATGCGGCCGAACCGGATCGCATGTTGCAGATCGAGCAGGTGATGCTGGTACTGGGTGAGATTGGGGCCCAGGACTTGCCGATCCTCGAGGTCTATAACAAACTCGATTTGCTTGAAGGCGTTGAGCCACAAATCCAGCGTGACGAAAACGGCAAGCCCCAGCGGGTCTGGCTGTCGGCGCGTGATGGCAGTGGTTTGGAGCTGCTTGAGCAAGCCATCGCCGAGTTGCTCGGCAGTGATTTGTTCGTCGGCACCTTGCGCTTGCCCCAGCGTTTTGCTCGACTGCGTGCACAGTTTTTCGAGTTGGGCGCGGTACAGAAAGAAGAACACGACGAAGAAGGTGTCAGCTTGCTGGCCGTTCGATTGCCGCGCTCGGAGCTGAATCGGCTGGTCAGCCGTGAAGGCGTGGTGCCGACAGAGTTCATCGAACAACACACTTTGCAATAAAAGCCTCCGAAAGCGGTTGTGCCGCAGTAGCAGGCATTCTGTAGCATTGGTCGGCGCGCCGTGGGTGCGTCTTTGCTTTATCAGATGGAGAGCGCTATGGCTTGGAATGAGCCGGGTGGCAACTCGAATAATCAGGATCCTTGGGGTGGTAAACGCCGCAATAATGGCGACCGCAAGGGGCCACCAGATCTCGACGAGGCCTTCCGAAAGCTGCAGGAAAGCCTGAATGGGTTGTTCGGTGGTGGAAAAAAACGTGGTGGTGACGACGGCGGTCGCACAGGCAAGGGCGGTGGCTATGGCCTGTTGGGCCTGGGTCTTGTCGTGCTGGCGGCCGTATGGCTGTACAGCGCCGTGTACGTCGTGGACGAGCAGGAGCAAGCCGTGGTGCTGCGCTTCGGCAAATACTACGAGACGGTCGGGCCGGGCCTGAATATCTACTTCCCGCCGATCGACAAGAAGTACATGGAGAACGTCACGCGTGAGCGTGCCTACACCAAGCAGGGCCAGATGCTGACCGAAGACGAGAACATCGTCGAAGTCCCGCTGACCGTGCAGTACAAGATCAGCAACCTGCAGGACTTCGTGCTGAACGTTGATCAGCCGGAAATCAGCCTGCAACACGCTACCGAAAGCGCCCTGCGCCATGTCGTCGGTTCTACCGCGATGGACCAGGTGCTGACTGAAGGTCGTGAATTGATGGCCAGCGAAATCAAGGAGCGCCTGCAACGGTTCCTCGATACCTACCGCACCGGCATCACCGTTACCCAGGTGAACGTACAGAGCGCAGCGGCACCGCGTGAAGTGCAGGAAGCCTTTGATGACGTGATCCGCGCCCGCGAAGACGAGCAGCGTTCGCGAAACCAGGCTGAAACCTATGCCAACGGCGTCGTGCCGGAAGCTCGTGGTCAGGCCCAGCGTATCCTCGAGGATGCCAATGGTTACCGTGACGAAGTGGTCTCCCGCGCCAAGGGTGAGGCGGATCGCTTCACCAAACTGGTCGCCGAGTACCGCAAGGCTCCTGAGGTTACCCGTGAGCGTCTGTACCTGGACACCATGCAGGAAGTCTTCAGCAACACCAGCAAGGTTCTCGTGACCGGCAGTAAAGGTGGGCAGAACAACCTGCTGTACCTGCCGCTGGACAAGATGATCGAAGGGGGTCGTAGCGGCACCGGCGCGCCGTCCACCAGTTCGAATGCCGCTGCCAATGAAGCGAGCGCCCGTGCGGCCGCTGACTTGCTGCAACAGCAAACACGTACCAGGGAGAGTCGTTGATGAGCAATAAATCGCTGACAGCCCTGATTGTGGGTGTCGTCGTGGTCATCGCTGCCTGGAACTGCTTCTACATCGTGTCTCAGACCGAGCGCGCGGTGTTGCTGCAATTCGGTCGTGTGGTGCAGGCGGATGTCCAGCCGGGCTTGCATGTGAAGGTCCCCTACGTGAACCAGGTGCGCAAGTTCGACGGCCGCCTGATGACCCTGGATGCACCGACACAACGCTTCCTGACCCTGGAAAAGAAAGCCGTGATGGTTGACGCCTACGCCAAGTGGCGCGTCAAGGACGCCGAGCGTTTCTACACCGCGACTTCCGGCCTCAAGCAGATTGCCGACGAGCGTCTGTCGCGTCGTCTGGAATCGGGCCTGCGTGACCAGTTTGGTAAGCGCACCCTGCACGAGGTGGTCTCCGGTGAACGCGACGCGCTGATGGCCGACATCACGCGCTCGTTGAACGCCATGGCGGAAAAAGAGCTGGGCATCGAAGTGATCGATGTTCGGGTCAAGGCCATCGACCTGCCCAAGGAAGTGAACCGCAGCGTGTTCGAGCGTATGAGCACCGAACGTGAGCGTGAGGCACGTGAGCACCGCGCCAAGGGTAACGAGCTGGCTGAAGGTATCCGTGCAGATGCCGACCGTCAGCGCCGTGTACTGCTGGCAGAAGCCTATCGCGAGTCCGAAGAGGCCCGCGGTGATGGTGATGCTCAAGCCGCGGCGATCTACGCCAAGGCCTACGGCCAGGACCAGGAGTTCTACGCGTTCTACCGTAGCCTGCGCGCTTACCGTGAAAGCTTTGCGAATAAAACCGACGTCATGGTGCTGGACCCAAGTAGCGATTTCTTCCGCTACCTGGAAAAAGCCAAGTAATCAGCTCGTCACTGTGTAGGACCCACTCCGTCGGGCGGCTAAAACGCCTGGCGGGGTGATCCTTTCAGAAAACGGGTGTATGATGCGGCAGCCGGGAAATTCCCGGCTTTTTTGCGTCTGCATGTTTGATTGTTGTTTGGCCGCGCAGACGCCACAGGTTTTTCGAGGAAAGTGCCCGACGAGGCCGCTAGCAGGCCATTTCGTCACGTCGTTCTTGCGCGTTGTTTATGCAGGGGCCGGGCATTTTCTGCTTCACTCAAGGCTCGGCCGAGGGCTGGCCGCCCGGATCATAGGGGAATGGCGTAATGGCAACGGTAGACCGCTGGCTGCTGCCAGATGGCATCGAAGAAGTACTGCCACCGGAAGCTGCGCGCATCGAAGTAGCGCGTCGCCAGGTGTTGGATCTGTTCCAGAGCTGGGGTTACGAGTTTGTCGTGACCCCCCATATCGAGTACCTGGAATCCCTGCTGACCGGCGCGGGCCAGGACCTGGATCTGCGCACCTTCAAGGTCATCGACCCGCAGTCGGGCCGGCAAATGGGTTTCCGTGCTGACATCACCCCGCAAGTGGCGCGCATCGATGCGCACACCCTGCGTCGTGAAGGCCCGAGCCGCCTGTGCTATGCCGGCAGTGTGCTGCATGCACAGCCGCGTGCCTTGTCGTCGTCCCGCAGCCCGATCCAGTTGGGCGCCGAGTTGTACGGCGACGCCAGCCCGAGCAGCGACGTTGAAGTGATCAGCTTGATGCTGGCCATGCTGCAACTGGCTGACGTGCCGGATGTGCACATGGACCTGGGCCATGTCGGTATCTACCGTGGCCTGGCCCGTGCGGCCGGTTTGTCCGGTGAAGTGGAGCAACAGTTGTTCGATGCCCTGCAACGCAAGGCCATCGATGAAGTGATCGCCCTGACCGCTGGCGTGCCTGCCGATCTGGCTGACATGCTGCGTGCGCTGGTGAACCTGTGCGGTGGCCGTGAGGTGCTGGTAGCTGCCCGCGAGCGCCTGGCCAATGCGCCGGCGCCGGTATTGGCTGCGCTGGACGACGTGCTGGCGATTGCCGAGCAGTTGTCGGCGCGGTTCCCGGACCTGCCGCTGTACTTTGACCTGGGTGAGTTGCGCGGCTACCACTACCACACCGGTGTGGTATTCGCCGTGTTTGTACCGGGTGTTGGCCAAGCCATCGCCCAAGGCGGTCGTTATGACGATATCGGCGCTGACTTCGGTCGCGCGCGTCCCGCGACTGGCTTTTCTACCGATTTGAAAACCCTGGTGACCCTGGGGCGTGCTGAGGTCGAGCTACCGTCTGGTGGCATCTGGATGCCCGACAGTACGGACGCAGCACTCTGGCAGCGGGTTTGCCAGTTGCGCAGTGAGGGTCAGCGTGTCGTCCAGGCCTTGCCTGGGCAGCCATTGGCCGCCGCCCGTGAAGCGGACTGCGACCAGCAATTGATTCTGCAGAACGGGCTTTGGCAAGTATCGCCACTGGCTTCTTGAGTTTTCCTGCCGGCCATCGCCGGCACCAAGTTTGCGCGAATGAGGACAAGTGTTATGGGTAAGAATGTCGTAGTCCTGGGCACCCAATGGGGTGATGAGGGCAAAGGCAAGATCGTTGATCTGCTGACCGAACATGCTGCCGCCGTAGTGCGCTACCAAGGTGGCCACAACGCTGGCCACACCCTGGTCATCGATGGCGAAAAAACCGTCTTGCACCTGATCCCGTCGGGTGTACTGCGCGAAGGCGTGCAGTGCCTGATCGGCAACGGCGTGGTGGTTGCACCTGACGCCCTGCTGCGCGAGATCACCAAGCTGGAAGAGAAAGGCGTACCGGTGCGCGAGCGCCTGCGTATCAGCCCGTCCTGCCCGCTGATCCTGTCCTTCCACGTTGCGCTGGACCAGGCCCGTGAAAAGGCTCGTGGCGAGCTGAAGATCGGCACCACCGGTCGTGGCATCGGCCCGGCCTACGAAGACAAGGTTGCCCGTCGTGGCCTGCGTGTGGGCGACCTGCTCAACATGCCGCGTTTTGAAGACAAGCTGCGTGAACTGGTGGATTACCACAACTTCATGTTGGTGGGTTACTACAAAGAGCCGGCCATCGAGTTCGAAAAGACCCTGGCCGAGTGCAAGGAATACGCTGAGCTGCTCAAGCCGCTGATGCTGGACGTGACCGCCGAACTGCACGACCTGCGTCGCGCCGGCAAGGACATCATGTTCGAAGGCGCCCAAGGCTCCCTGCTGGACATCGACCACGGCACCTACCCGTACGTGACCAGTTCCAACACCACCGCTGGTGGCGTTGCCACCGGTTCGGGCGTTGGCCCGATGTTCCTGGACTACATCCTGGGCATCACCAAGGCTTACACCACGCGCGTAGGTTCCGGTCCGTTCCCGACTGAGCTGTTCGACGAAGTCGGTGCGCACCTGGCCAAGCAAGGCCACGAGTTCGGCGCCACCACCGGCCGTGCTCGTCGTTGCGGCTGGTTCGACGCGGTTATCCTGCGTCGCGCTATCGATGTGAACAGCATCTCGGGCATCTGCCTGACCAAGCTGGACGTACTCGACGGCCTGGAAACCATCAACATCTGCACCGGCTACAAAGATGCACAAGGTAAAGATGTGGCGCCGACCGACGCTGACAGCTACGTAGGCCTGCAGCCTGTGTACGAAGAAGTGCCGGGCTGGACTGAATCGACCGTGGGCGCCAAGACCCTGGAAGAGCTGCCAGCCAACGCTCGCGCTTACATCAAGCGTGTGGAAGAGCTGATCGGCGCGCCAATCGACATTATTTCGACGGGCCCGGACCGTAACGAGACCATCGTTCTGCGTCACCCGTTCGCTTAATAAGCTGTTGATGTAGAAAGCAAAGGGCTCCTTCGGGAGCCCTTTGTCGTTTCTGGCTGGCAAACGGCACGACCCTTGCTATGGTTCTTTCTTTCGCGGTGCTATCAAATTAATGGCACCCGTGATGGAGGGATTCCCTGTGTCTGCCGTTCTCTCATTGTTACAAAGCCGGCTGTTGCGGCCGGTGTTCGTTACCCTAGGTATCGCTCTTTTGGTGCAAGTGCTGGTGGCCGTCGCCCTGACGCGGAGCACCGTCACTGCGTTGGAAGCGGATCTGGGCAATCGCCTGGGTATCGACAGCCAGAAGCTGTCTGGCGAGCTGGCGCAAGCTGGCAAGGAAGTGACGTCCAGCCTGGACAGCCTATCGACCAGTACCCGTCAGCGCCTGACTGCGGGGCTTTCGACTCGCCTGCAGGAAGAGCAGAAGCAACTGCGTGCGACCCTGGAAAAAGACCTGAAAGACTCTGCCAATGACATGGCGCAACTGCTGGCTTCGGTGGCGCCCCGGGCCATGTGGGACAGCGATGTACCGACGCTGTCGGAGTTTGCTCGGCGTGCCCAGCGCAACCCCAACGTACTGTTCGTGGTCTACGACGACGCGGCGGGCGAGCATTTGACCCGCTACCTCAATCGTGAAAACCCCATCAACCAGGCGCTGCTGGAAAAGGGCAAGGGCGACCGCGCCCTGGATAAAGTGCTGGATGCGGCGAAAGATGACCCTTCCGTGTTCTACGTCGAAGCGTCCATCAGCCCCAACGGCGTGGAGATCGGGAAGGTGCGCATGGGTGTTTCCACTGCGGCGGTGGAGGCCGATTTGGCTGCGCTGGACAAGCGCTTCGCCGCGCTGATCGCCAGCGGCGACCAGTTAGTGGGTGACAGCCTCAAGGGCGCAGCGGCCGACAGTGCTGCGGCCATGGGCGCGCGCCTGCAATCTGCGCAAGCCACTGCCACCCAGATGACCGCCAACACCACCAGTGCCGTACAGGACGCCGCTGGTACCTTGCGCTGGCGCATCGGCATGGGCCTGGCGTTGGTCGGTTTTGGTGTGTTGCTGTTGATCGCCATCGTGCTGGGGCGTCGTGTGGTCAACCGTTTGAAGCTGCTCATTGCGGCCATGGATGACTTGGCGGCGGGCGAGGGCGACCTGACCAAGCGTGTGCAGATTAGCAGCAAAGACGAAATCGGCGACATGGCGTCGGCCGTCAATCGCTTTGTGGATAAGTTGCAGCCGATCGTGCGCGAAGCGGGGGATGTGGCCCAGCGCACCGGCGTGGAAATCGGCGCCTTGACCTTACGCAATGCCGGTGCTGATGCAGCGGCTGGCTTGCAGCGCGATGAAGTGGCCGAGAGCTTGCGTGCGCTGTCGCAAATGGCCGATGAAGCCCAGGCTGAAAGCCACGCCATGCAGGCGGCGTTGCAACAGGTGGTGGATATTCGCCAGGCCACGGATGAGAACTCACGCACTTCGGCGGAAGTCGGCAGTTTGATCGAAGCGTTGGCAGGGCAGGTGCAGGCTGGGTCCACAGTGATCGAGCGGCTCGCGCAGCAAAGCGAGCAGATTGAAGTGGTGTTGACGGTGATCCATGGCATTGCCGAGCAAACCAACCTGCTGGCCCTCAATGCGGCAATCGAAGCGGCGCGCGCTGGTGAAACCGGGCGCGGCTTTGCCGTAGTGGCAGACGAGGTGCGTGCGTTGGCGAGCAAGACCCAAAGCTCCACCGGCGACATCCAGGCGCATATCGTGGCGTTGCAGCAAGGTGCGCGTGAGGCAGTGGAGACCATCGGCAAGGCCGGGCGCCAGGCCAGTGAAGGGTTGCTGGTGCTGCGTGAAAGCGTGCGGCTGCAACAGACGGTGCAGGCTTCGGTGGAGCAGGTGCATGCGGCGATTGGTTTGGCGACGCGTGCGGCCGAACATCAGGCTCAGGGCGCCCATGCGGTGCGTGGTCGGGTCGAGGTGATCCATGCCCAGGCCGAGCGGGCGGCGCAGGCGGTGGTGGAAACCACGGCCAGTGGCAAGGTGCTGGATGGGTTGGCGGCGCAGTTGAAGGCGAGTCTGGGGCAGTTCAGGGCTTAGCGTCGTCAGTGCCGGCCCCTTCGTGAGCAAGCCCGCTCCCACATTTGGAATGCATTTCAAAATGCGGGAGCGGGCTTGCTCGCAAAAGCGATCTCAACGGCTCAGATACATCCGAGTCGTGAGCAAATACACCGGCAACCCTGACACTAGAATCAACAGCGCCGCATAAGGCGCCGCCGCCGCAAACTCTACATTCGAGGTATGCGCCCACACCGCTGTCGCCAATGTATTCAACCCTGTCGGGCTAAGCAGCAACGTCGCGGTCAATTCCTTCATCGCATCCAGGAATACCAATGCAAATGCAGCGCCGAGCGCCGGGAAAATAATCGGTAAGGTCACCCGGCAAAACGCACTGAACGATGAAGCCCCCAGCGTGCGTGCAGCCTCTTCAAGCTGCGGAGCAGCCTTGTTCAGCGCCGTACGGATCGGCGCCTGGGCCAGCGGCAAAAACAGCAGCGCATAAGCGATCAACAGCAGTGCCGAGGTCTGATACAGCGCCGGCACGTAATGCAGGGCGAAATACACCAGTGTCAGCGCAATCACCAGGCCGGGCAGGGCGTGCAGCAAGTAAGGCAGGCGTTCAGCCCAGATCGCCAACGGGCCTTTATAGCGCACCACCAACAGCCCGACAGGTACCGCCAGCACCAGGCACAACGCCGCGCCCCCCAGAGACAGCGCCAGTGATGACAGCAGCGCCTCACCGATCTCGGCAGCCGGAAACGCTGCCGACGAACCCACGGCCAGCCAGTAGCCGAGCATCCCCAGCGGTATACCGCTGCCGATGATTGCCAGCACCAGACAATAGAGTTGCCCTAGCGGCGCCCACTTGCCCAGCCTTACTTGTTCGGCGTGCCGCGCCGCGCCCTGGCCGATGCGCACGTGTCGGCCTTTGCCGCGCACGCGCAACTCCAGCCACAGCAGGGTCAGGCACATCACCAGCAGCACCGCCGACAGCATCGCGGCGTTGGCATTGCTGAATTCCAGTTCAAATTGCTGGTAGATCGCCGTGGTGAAGGTCTGCAGGCCGATGATCGACAGGGCGCCGAATTCCACCAGCATGTGCAGCGCGATCAGCAGTGCACCGGCCAGTAGCGAAGGCCACAGCAGTGGCAGCGTAACGCGCAAAAACACGCCCCAGCGATTCAGTCCCAGGGTGCGGGCCGATTCTTCCAGGGAAGGGTCAAGATTGCGCAATGTCGCCGCCACCGGCAGAAACACCAGCGGGTATTTGGACAGGCTCATCACCAGGATCGCGCCGCCCAGGCCTTCGAAATTCGCGCTGAGCGACACCCAAGTAAAGCTGCTGACAAACGCCGGCACCGCAAACGGCAGGCACAGAATCACACCCCAGATGCGCCGCCCCGGCAGGTTGCTGCGTTCCAGCAGCCAGGCCAGCGACAGGCCGATCACGCCGCAAGTCACTGTGACCCCGACCATCAGCGCCAGGGTGTTGCGCAGCAGCCCGAAGACATAAGGCCGCCACAACAGGTGCAGGGCCTGCGCCCAGCCGGCTTGCCACGCTTTGAGCCCGACATACACCAGCGGCAGCAGGCTGAGGCCCACCAGCAACAGTACTGGCAGCAGCAGCCAGATCGACGGGCGTTTGCGCCTGGGGCTCAAGCCCCCACGCAGGGTGGGGGCGGTCAACGATGGGGTCATCAGTTCAAGCCAACGTCACGTTCCAGGTCCAGGGCTTCTTCAGCATTGCCAAGGTCCGCCGGGGTGACTTTCGGTGGTTGCAGTTCGCTGAAAGGCTTGAGGCCGCGGTTGGATTCCATGCCCTTGCGCAACGGGTATTCGGCCGAGGTATTGGTGATCACGCGCTGGCCTTCTTCACTGGCCATGAACGCCAGCAATTGCTGGGCTTCCTTGGGGTGCTTGCTGGATTTGAGCGCGGCGGCGGACGACACGGTGATCAGGCCGCCGACATCGCCGTTGGTGAAGTAGTGCAGTTGGGAGTCCAGGTTGGTTTTTTCTTTCTTCAGGGCGAACCAGTAGTAGTTGTTCACCAGCACGGTGGCCACTTCGCCGTTTTCCACGGCTTTGAGGGCGACCATGTTGTTGCTGTACACCTTGCCGAATGCGCGCAGGCCGGTCAGCCATTCTTCGGCCGCTTCACGACCGTGCAACTTGATGATCGCCACGGCCTGCTCCTGGAAGGCGCCGCTGGTGGGCACGAAGCCGACCTTGCCTTGCCACTCGGGGCCGGCGAAATCCATTACGGACTTGGGCAGGTCTTTCTCGGCGATCAATTTCGGGTTGAAGGCCACGACGCGGGTGCGTGCGGTCACGCCCATCCAGTCGCCATTGGCACCTACGTAATCCTTGGGCAGTATGTCGAGGGTGCTGGCGTCGATCTTGGCCAGCAGGCCTTGTTCGCCGAGTTTGTTCAGAGGCGGCGATTCTTCGGTGTAGATCACGTCGGCAGGGGAGCGGTCGCCTTCTTCCACGACTTGGCTGGCCAGCTGGTTGCTGCTGCCTTTGCGCACGTTGACGTGAATGCCGGTCTTGGCTTCGAAGGCCTTGGCGAGTTCGTCGCCAACTTCTTTATGCTGGCCGTTGTACAGGGTCAGGGAGACTTTGTCGGCGGAGTAGGCGGTGGGAGAGAGCAGGGTCAGGCCGAGCAGAGTGATGGTCAGGCCACGCAGAAGGGATGTCTTGAGACGGGTATCGCGGATCATCATCCGGGGTGTTCCTCACTTGAGTGCAACAAATCGTTGCAAGGATAAACGATAAAGTTTCTCAGGTGCGGACGAGGAGGGAATCGGGGGAATAAGTTTTCAAACCCCGGAAACGAAAAAACCCGCTTTCGCGGGTTTGATCTGAATGTGGTGCCCAGGAGAAGACTCGAACTTCCACGACCGTAAGGTCACCAGCACCTGAAGCTGGCGTGTCTACCAATTTCACCACCTGGGCTTGTCAGCAGCGCTTGCGCTGTTGATGGAGCGAACTATACGGAGGGCTTTTTGATCTGTAAACCCCTGATTCGAAAATATAAATCAAAAATCTCGTTAAAAATCAAAGGCCTGAAACGCAAAAACCCGCTTTCGCGGGTTTCTGGAGACTCAAGGCATAACCTTGAGTTTGAAATTGGTGCCCAGGAGAAGACTCGAACTTCCACGACCTTGCGATCACCAGCACCTGAAGCTGGCGTGTCTACCAATTTCACCACCTGGGCAGCATCAACAACGTTGCCGTCGTCGATGGCGCGCACTATACGGAGCGGATTTTGAGCTGTAAACCCCTGCCATGAAAAAAGCCTGGAATTTTTCGCCAATGGTCATGCAAGGTGCGCCGCGGGGGCTGGAAAGGGCTTTTAAACGCTTGTTGATGCCTGAAATTTCCCGTTTCAATACGCGTATGCCAAACTAACCCGCATATAGACAAGGTGAAAACTCTCTAATGGCCGATTGGCAGTCCCTCGATCCCGAGGCCGCTCGTGAAGCGGAAAAATATGAAAACCCTATTCCTAGCCGCGAACTGATCCTGGCGCATCTCGCCGATCGGGGTTCGCCTGCTAGCCGCGAGCAACTGGTTGAAGAATTCGGTCTGACCACCGAAGACCAACTCGAAGCGCTGCGCCGCCGCCTGCGCGCCATGGAGCGCGACGCACAACTGATCTACACCCGCCGTGGCACCTACGCGCCCGTGGACAAGCTCGACCTGATCCTGGGCCGCATCGCCGGTCACCGTGATGGCTTTGGCTTCCTGATCCCGGACGACGGCAGCGATGACCTGTTCATGAGCCCGGCGCAAATGCGCCTGGTGTTCGACGGTGACCGTGCTTTGGCGCGCGTTTCCGGCCTCGACCGTCGCGGTCGTCGTGAAGGCGTGATCGTCGAAGTGGTGTCCCGTGGTCACGAGACCATCGTGGGGCGTTACTTCGAAGAAGGCGGTATCGGCTTTGTCGTGCCGGATAACCCCAAGGTGCAGCAGGAAGTGCTGATCACCCCGGGTCGCAACGCCAATGCCAAGATCGGCCAGTTCGTCGAGGTGAAGATCACCCACTGGCCAACCCCGCGCTTCCAGCCGCAGGGTGACGTGATCGAAGTGGTCGGCAACTACATGGCGCCGGGCATGGAAATCGATGTGGCGCTGCGCACCTACGATATCCCGCACGTCTGGCCTGAAGCTGTCG
This sequence comes from Pseudomonas sp. TE24901, assembly GCF_054058375.1. Lineage (NCBI taxonomy): Bacteria > Pseudomonadati > Pseudomonadota > Gammaproteobacteria > Pseudomonadales > Pseudomonadaceae > Pseudomonas > Pseudomonas sp. TE24901. The sequence goes on along the minus strand of NZ_JBSSAF010000003.1, from coordinate 176,175 downwards.
TCAAAGAAGCACGCAAGCTCAAGCCCGAAGTGGAAGAGAAGGACAAAGAGAAGCGCATCGACCTGCGCCATCTGCCGTTTGTCACCATCGACGGTGAAGACGCCCGCGACTTCGACGATGCCGTTTACTGCGAAGCCAAGCCAGGCAAGCTGCGCCTGTTCTCCGGTGGCTGGAAGTTGTACGTGGCGATTGCCGACGTCTCCAGCTACGTGAAGATCGGTTCGGCCCTGGACGCCGAGGCCCAGGTGCGTGGCAACTCGGTGTACTTCCCCGAGCGCGTGATTCCGATGCTGCCGGAGGAATTGTCCAACGGCCTGTGCTCCCTGAACCCGAAAGTCGACCGTTTGGCCATGGTGTGCGAGATGACTATCTCGAAAACCGGCGAAATGACCGACTACCAGTTCTACGAAGCGGTGATCCACTCCCAGGCACGCCTGACCTACAACAAGGTCAGCACCATCCTGGAAACACCGAAGACCAGCGAAGCCAAGGCCTTGCGTGGCGAATACGCCGGCGTGGTACCGCACCTCAAGCAGCTCTATGCGCTCTACAAGGTACTGCTGGGCGCCCGTCATACCCGTGGCGCGATCGATTTTGAAACCCAGGAAACCCGGATTGTCTTCGGTTCCGAGCGCAAGATCGCCGCGATCACCCCGACGACGCGCAACGACGCGCACAAGCTGATCGAGGAATGCATGCTGGCGGCCAACGTGGCCACCGCTGAGTTCCTGAAAAAGCACGAAATTCCTGCGTTGTACCGCGTGCACGACGGCCCGCCGCCGGAGCGCCTGGAAAAACTGCGTGCGTTCCTTGGCGAGCTCGGCCTGTCCCTGCACAAAGGCAAGGACGGCCCGACGCCGAAGGATTACCAGGCTCTGCTGGCCAGCATCAAGGATCGTCCGGATTACCACGTGATCCAGACCGTGATGCTGCGATCCCTGAGCCAGGCGGTGTACAGCGCGGATAATCAGGGCCACTTCGGCCTGAATTACGAGGCGTACACCCACTTCACCTCGCCGATCCGTCGTTATCCGGACCTGCTTACGCACCGCGCCATCCGCAGCGTGATCCATTCCAAGCAGAACACCCCGCACGTCAAGCGTGCTGGCGCCATGACCATTCCGAAGGCGCGGATCTATCCGTACGACGAAGCGGCCCTGGAGCAGTTGGGCGAGCAGTGCTCGATGAGCGAGCGCCGTGCCGACGAAGCCACCCGCGACGTGGTGAACTGGCTCAAGTGCGAGTTCATGAAAGACCGCGTGGGCGAATCGTTCCCGGGCGTGATCACGGCCGTGACCGGCTTTGGTCTGTTCGTCGAATTGACCGATATCTATGTCGAAGGCCTGGTGCATGTCACTGCCTTGCCGGGTGACTACTACCATTTCGACCCTGTGCATCACCGCTTGGCGGGCGAGCGCACCGGTCGCAGCTTCCGTTTGGGCGATACGGTGGAAGTACAGGTCATGCGCGTCGACCTCGACGAGCGCAAGATCGACTTCGGCATGTCCGACAAACCGGCCGAATCGCCTGGCAACCGTAAAAACCGCGGCAGCAAAACCGCGACGCCGGCCGCTAAGGGCAAAGACGCTCCTGCGAAAGCAGCTGCCACCGAGCCTGCGCCAGCCAAGCCGGCTCGCCGCTCTTCTGCCAAGGACAAGGCCCCTGAAGCCTACCGCCCAAGCGACGCGGCGGCGAAAAACGCCGAAGTGCGCAAGAGCCGTGAGTTGAAGCAGCAGTTGCTCAACGAAGCCAAAAGCGGTGGTAAAGCGGCGTCTGGGGGAAAGTCCCACGGGTCGGAAAAACCGTCGGGCAAACCGAGCAAACACCGTAAAGGCCCGCCAAAAGCGGGTTCGGCCCCTGCCAAGAGCGGCGGGTCGCGCAAACCTAAGGCCAAGTCATGAGTCTGGAAAAAATCTACGGCGTGCACGCCGTAGAAGCACTGCTGCGTCACCACCCTAAGCGCGTCAAGCAGGTGTGGTTGGCAGAAGGTCGCAGCGAACCGCGCGTACAGGCGCTGGTCGAGCTGGCTACCCAAAACAAGGTTGCCATCGGCCAGGCCGAGCGTCGCGAGATGGATGCGTGGGTCGAAGGCGTCCACCAGGGCGTGGTGGCGGACGTCAGCCCGAGCCAGGTCTGGGGTGAGGCCATGCTCGACGAACTGCTCGACCGTACCGAAGGTGCGCCGCTGTTGCTGGTGCTGGACGGCGTGACCGACCCGCACAACCTCGGTGCCTGCTTGCGTTCGGCGGATGCTGCCGGTGCGCTGGCGGTGATCGTGCCAAAAGACAAGTCCGCCACCCTGACGCCCGTGGTGCGTAAGGTGGCCTGCGGCGCGGCGGAAGTGATTCCGTTGGTCGCCGTGACCAACCTCGCGCGCACCCTGGAGAAACTCCAGCAGCGCGGCCTGTGGGTCGTGGGCACGGCGGGGGAGGCTGAGGTCAGCATTTATGACCAGGACCTCACTGGCCCGACCATCCTGATCATGGGAGCCGAAGGCAAAGGCATGCGCCGCCTGACCCGTGAGCATTGCGACTACCTGGTGCACCTGCCGATGGCTGGCAGCGTCAGCAGCCTCAACGTGTCGGTCGCCACCGGCGTGTGCCTGTTCGAAGCCCAGCGCCAGCGCGGCGCCAAGGCCAAGACCAAGAAGTAATCCCCTCCCTGTAGGCGCCGGCTTGTGTGGGAGCTGGCTTGCCTGCGATAGCATCACCTCGGTAATGCTGAAAGACCGAGGTGCCTGCATCGCGGGCAAGCCCGGCTTCCACAAAGGCCGGCTCCTGCAATGGGGTTTGTGACGATTGGTAGATTGTTCAAATAATCACCAATCACCTTGCGCCCTTTCTCCCCCTTCTCTACAATTGCGCCCCTTGCCTTCCTGGCAGGTACCTATGTGCCTCCCTGCGGCAAGATCCATAAGTGTCATTCACTCCTTGTCTGACCGTTTTTGAGCGGCAGGCTACAACCCGTAAGGAGCATTCATGCGTCATTACGAAATCATCTTTTTGGTCCACCCGGATCAAAGCGAGCAAGTCGGCGGCATGGTTGAGCGTTACACCAAGCTGATCGAAGAAGACGGCGGCAAAATCCACCGTCTGGAAGATTGGGGCCGTCGTCAACTGGCCTACGCAATCAACAATGTTCACAAGGCTCACTACGTGATGCTGAACGTTGAGTGCACTGGCAAGGCCCTGGCCGAGCTGGAAGACAACTTCCGCTACAACGATGCAGTGATCCGTAACCTGGTCATCCGTCGCGAAGAAGCCGTTACCGGCCAATCCGAGATGCTCAAGGCTGAAGAAAACCGCAGTGAGCGCCGTGAGCGTCGCGACCGTCCTGAGCACTCCGACGCCGAAGGCGTTGATGGTGATGACAGCGACAACAGCGATAACGCTGACGAGTAATCCACGGACCTTTTAAGGAGCCTATCAAATGGCACGTTTCTTCCGTCGTCGTAAATTCTGCCGCTTCACCGCTGAAGACGTGAAAGAGATCGATTACAAAGATCTCAACACTCTGAAAGCCTACGTATCCGAGACCGGCAAAATCGTTCCAAGCCGCATCACCGGTACCAAAGCTCGTTATCAGCGTCAGCTGGCCACCGCTATCAAGCGCGCCCGCTTCCTGGCCCTGCTGGCCTACACCGACAGCCACGGCCGCTGAGACCGGGCAGTCGACAAGTAGTAAGGGATTGAATGCATGCGCGCCTTAGCTGAGTTCATCATGCGCGGTCGCGTGCAGGCCACTCTGGTAGTGGCTGGATGTGCGGCATTGCCGTTGCTTTATTGGTTGGGTGCTGCCGCAGGTTGCCTTGTGCTGCTGCGGCGCGGTTTGAAGGACGCCCTTGGCGTTCTTGCCCTGGGATTGTTGCCGGCCTTGATCTGGTGGCTGCAATTCGGTGATCCACGGGTACTTCTGGTACTGCTGGGGTCATCGAGCCTTGCGTTGGTTTTACGCGCAAGTGAGTCCTGGGTCCGCACGCTGCTGGTCAGCGTGGCATTGGGTTTGGTGTATTCAGTGATGCTTGGCGCGGCTTTCCGCCCGCAAATCGAGGCGCTGGCACAAGAGATCGTCAAGATCCTGCCGCTGGCCCTCGGGGATCTCTACCAGCAGTTGACGGTAGATGAGCGAGCGCGGTTTGCGTCACTGATTGCCCCGGTCCTGACCGGCCTGATTGCGGCATTGTTGCAGGTCGTCAGCGTGCTGAGCCTGATTCTTGGGCGTTATTGGCAGGCGTTGTTGTATAACCCGGGTGGTTTTGGTCGCGAGTTTCGCAGTATCAGAATTCCCGCGGGGCCGGCGATGTTGCTGCTGGCGTGCATGGTTGTCGGGCCGAACTTCGGTCCACAGATGGCCTTGCTGGCGCCGATTTGCAGCGTACCGCTGGTGTTTGCCGGGCTGGCCTTGATTCATGGGCTGGTTGCGCGAAAGCGCCTGGCCAAGTTCTGGCTGGTGGGGTTGTACGTCACGCTGTTGCTGTTCATGCAGCTGATCTATCCGTTACTCGTGGTCTTGGCCATTGTCGACGGCCTGATTGATTTTCGCGGTCGTCTGGCGCCGAAAGACGCCGATAACGCGAACGGTGAAGGTTAAAAGTTAGAGGATTTTCACATGCAACTGATCCTTCTGGAAAAAGTCGCCAACCTGGGCAACCTGGGCGACAAAGTGAACGTTAAGGCCGGCTACGGTCGTAACTACCTGCTGCCATACGGCAAAGCCACCGCTGCAACCGCTGCCAACCTGGCTGCGTTTGAAGAGCGTCGTGCTGAGCTGGAAAAAGCAGCAGCAGACAAAAAAGCGTCGGCCGAAACTCGCGCTGCCCAACTGGCTGAGCTGGAAGTGACTATCACTGCCACCGCTGGTGACGAAGGCAAGCTGTTCGGTTCGATCGGCACCCACGACATCGCTGATGCACTGACCGCCTCCGGCGTTGAAGTGCAGAAGAGCGAAGTTCGTCTGCCGAACGGCACCATCCGCAACGTAGGCGAATTCGACGTAGCCGTGCACCTGCACGCCGAAGTTGAAGCCACCGTACGCGTTGTCGTGGTAGCAGCTTAAGCCGCACCTAACTGACTGGCACCTCGCGTGCCAGGCGGTTAACATCGGGCACGATCCTGTTTACAGGTCGTGCCTTTTGTTTTTCTACACACCCCAAATTCCAAGTGGCCATGAACGATATTTCAGCTCCTGAGCAATACGATCTGCAAACCGCTGCCCTGAAGGTGCCGCCGCATTCCATCGAGGCCGAACAGGCCGTGCTCGGTGGCTTGATGCTGGACAACAACGCCTGGGAACGCGTGCTGGATCAAGTTTCGGACGGTGACTTCTATCGCCATGACCACCGCCTGATCTTCCGCGCCATCGCCAAGCTGGCCGACCAGAACTCGCCCATCGACGTGGTGACCCTGGCCGAACAGCTGGACAAGGAAGGCCAGACCTCCCAGGTCGGCGGCCTGGGCTACCTCGGCGAGCTGGCGAAAAACACGCCGTCCGTCGCCAACATCAAGGCCTATGCCCAGATCGTGCGCCAGCGCGCCACGCTGCGCCAGTTGATCGGCATCAGCACCGAGATCGCCGACAGTGCCTTCAACCCCGAAGGCCGAACCGCCGAAGAGATCCTCGACGAAGCCGAGCGCCAGATCTTCCAGATCGCCGAAGCCCGCCCGAAAACCGGCGGTCCGGTGGGCGTCAACGAGCTGTTGACCAAGGCCATCGACCGTATCGACACGCTGTTCAACACCGATGCGGCCATCACCGGTATTTCCACCGGCTACACCGACCTCGACGAGAAGACCAGCGGCCTGCAGCCCGCCGACTTGATCATCGTCGCCGGCCGTCCGTCCATGGGTAAGACCACCTTTGCGATGAACCTGGTGGAAAACGCCGTGTTGCGCAGCGACAAGGCCGTGCTGGTGTACTCCCTGGAGATGCCAGGTGAATCGCTGATCATGCGGATGCTGTCGTCCCTGGGCCGTATCGACCAGACCAAGGTGCGTTCCGGCCAACTCGAAGACGACGACTGGCCGCGCCTGACGTCGGCGGTCAACCTGCTCAACGACCGCAAGCTGTTCATCGATGACACCGCGGGCATCAGCCCCTCCGAGATGCGCGCGCGTACCCGCCGCCTGGTGCGTGAGCACGGCGACATCGCCCTGATCATGATCGACTACCTGCAGTTGATGCAGATCCCGGGTTCCAGCGGTGACAACCGTACCAACGAGATTTCCGAGATTTCCCGGTCCCTCAAGGCCCTGGCCAAGGAATTCAACTGCCCGGTAGTGGCGTTGTCCCAGCTCAACCGTTCCCTGGAACAACGTCCCAACAAGCGCCCGGTGAACTCCGACTTGCGGGAATCGGGTGCGATCGAGCAGGACGCCGACGTGATCATGTTTGTGTACCGCGACGAGGTGTATCACCCCGAGACCGAACACAAAGGCATTGCCGAGATCATCATCGGCAAGCAGCGGAACGGCCCGATCGGCTTTATCCGCCTGGCGTTCATCGGCAAGTACACCCGCTTCGAGAACCTCGCGCCGGGCAGTTACAACTTCGACGACGACGAGTAGTGCTCCTGCGCCTGTAAGGGCCTCATCGCGGGCAAGCCCGCTCCCACACTTGGACTGCAACTACCTTCAAATGTGGGAGCGGGCTTGCCCGCGATGGCTTCTCCACAATTCCGACTGCTGCCGTCGGAATTGGTCAAAATTTGTGCTATATTCCGCGCCCGCGATTTTTCATCTCAACACCGGTCACCGTCATGCAAACAGCCAAGCCGTTATTTGACTATCCCAAGTACTGGGCCGAATGTTTCGGTCCAGCGCCATTCCTGCCCATGAGCAGGGAGGAGATGGATCAGCTTGGCTGGGATTCCTGCGACATCATCATCGTCACTGGTGATGCCTACGTTGACCACCCTTCGTTCGGCATGGCGATCATCGGCCGGCTGCTGGAGTCCCAGGGCTTCCGCGTCGGGATCATTGCCCAGCCGAACTGGCAGTCCAAAGACGACTTCATGAAGCTCGGCGAGCCGAACCTGTTCTTCGGCGTCGCGGCCGGCAACATGGACTCGATGATCAACCGCTACACCGCCGACAAGAAAATCCGTTCCGACGACGCCTACACCCCTGGCGGCATGGCTGGCAAACGCCCGGACCGCGCCAGCCTGGTGTACAGCCAGCGTTGCAAGGAAGCCTACAAGAACGTACCGATCGTACTTGGTGGCATCGAAGCCTCCCTGCGCCGCATCGCCCACTACGACTACTGGCAGGACCGCGTGCGCAACTCGATCCTGATCGACGCCACCGCCGACATCCTGCTGTACGGCAACGCCGAGCGTGCGATTGTCGAAGTTGCCCAGCGCCTGTCGTGGGGTCACAAGATTGAAGACATCACCGACGTGCGCGGCACCGCGTTCATCCGCCGTGACACGCCGGTGGGCTGGTACGAAGTGGACTCCACCCGTATTGACCGTCCGGGCAAGATCGACAAGATCATCAACCCGTACGTGAATACCCAGGACACCCAGGCCTGCGCCATCGAGCAGGAAAAGGGGCCGCAGGACGATCCGGAAGAAGCCAAGGTCGTGCAGATTTTGGCCAGCCCGAAGATGACCCGCGACAAGACCGTGATTCGCCTGCCGTCGGTCGAGAAAGTGCGCAACGACGCGGTGCTCTATGCCCACGCCAACCGCGTGCTGCACCTGGAAACCAACCCGGGTAACGCCCGCGCCCTGGTGCAGAAGCACGGTGAAGTGGATGTGTGGTTCAACCCGCCGCCCATTCCGATGACCACCGAAGAAATGGACTACGTGTTCGGCATGCCCTACGCCCGGGTTCCGCACCCGGCGTATGGCAAGGAGAAGATCCCGGCCTACGACATGATCCGTTTCTCGGTGAACATCATGCGTGGCTGTTTCGGCGGCTGCACCTTCTGCTCCATTACCGAGCACGAAGGCCGCATCATCCAGAACCGTTCCGAAGAGTCGATCATTCGCGAGATCGAAGAGATCCGCGACAAGGTCCCGGGCTTTACCGGTGTGATCTCCGACCTCGGCGGCCCGACCGCAAACATGTACCGCATCGCCTGCAAGAGCCCGGAAATCGAATCCGCGTGCCGCAAGCCGTCGTGCGTGTTCCCGGGCATCTGCCCGAACCTGAACACCGACCACTCGTCGTTGATCCAGTTGTACCGCAGCGCCCGTGCGTTGCCGGGTGTGAAGAAGATTCTGATCGCCTCCGGCCTGCGCTACGACCTCGCCGTGGAGTCGCCGGAGTACGTCAAAGAGCTGGTTACCCACCACGTCGGTGGCTACCTGAAGATCGCCCCGGAACATACCGAGGAAGGTCCGCTCAACCAGATGATGAAGCCGGGCATTGGCAGCTATGACAAGTTCAAGCGCATGTTCGAGAAGTACACCAAGGAAGCGGGCAAGGAGCAGTACCTGATCCCGTACTTCATCGCGGCCCACCCGGGCACCACCGATGAAGACATGATGAACCTGGCGCTGTGGCTCAAGGGCAACGGCTTCCGTGCTGACCAGGTGCAGGCGTTCTACCCGTCGCCGATGGCCACCGCCACTGCGATGTACCACTCGGGTAAGAACCCGCTGCGCAAGGTCACGTACAAGAGCGACGCGGTGACCATCGTCAAGAGCGAGGAGCAGCGCCGCCTGCACAAGGCGTTCCTGCGCTACCACGACCCGAAAGGCTGGCCGATGCTACGCGAAGCGCTGACCCGCATGGGCCGCGCCGACTTGATCGGGCCGGGCAAGGACCAGTTGATTCCACTGCACCAGCCGAACACCGACAGCTACCAGAGCGCCCGTCGCAAGAACTCGACGCCGGCTGGCAGCCACAAGGTCGCCAAGGAAACCACCACCAGGATCCTCACCCAGCACACCGGCTTGCCGCCGCGTGGCAGTGATGGCAGCAACCCGTGGGACAAGCGCGAACAAGCCAAGGCCGCGGCCCAGGCCCGCAACAAGCAGGCCGCCAAGGAGCGCAGCGATGCCGCCAAGGGCAAGGGCGGCAAGCCTGCACGCAAGCCGGTCGTGCCGCGTTGATCGCAGCCTGAATGAGCAAAACGCCAGCCTCGTGCTGGCGTTTTGCTTTCTATTCGCTGGCGAGCCTGTTTGTTAAGGTGGCGCCCATTGAATCGCCATCGCAGGCAAGCCAGCTCCCACAGTTGATCGGATTCACACGGTTAAATTGTGGGAGCCGGGCTTGCCCGCGATGAGGCCAGTATGGCCAACATCATCCTCAAGGAAGAACACTTATGGGCAACCCTCTGGCCTCCATCGGCATGGACTCCAACCGCTCCCAATTCATGGCGCGCCAGCGCATTGAAAGCCAGATCAACCTGCCGCGCCTGTTTGCGGCCATCGACGCCGATCCCGCCATCGTCGGCGCGGGTGTCGTGTACATCGACGCCGATTTCAACGTGGTTACCCTGCGCGAATTCCAACCCATCTGCAGCATCGCGCCCAAGCGGTTGATCCTGCGTGAGGCGCAGAAGTACATCGCACCGACGCAATTCGCCCAGCAGGTGCAAGACAACCCACGCGAATCGCGATTAGTGGGCGAAGCGGTCAATACCACCTTGTCGTGTGCCGGAGCGGTGATCGGATGGATTGTGGTGCTCAGTGGTTCCGTCGCGGTTCCGTTTTCGGCGGGGGCCAGTTCGGTAGTCGTGGCACTCGGCTACACTGCCGCCGCAGCCAGCTCAGTGCAGTGTTTTGCCAGTGGCTATCGCACTGTCAATGAAATCCGCAACCCGGCCAAGAATGATCAGCTCGACAGCGAAGAGTGGTACCAATACACCATGATTGCGCTGGATGCCGCCTCGTTGGTCGGGGTGGGTGCATCGTCGCTGACGACGCTCAAACTGGTCCGGCTGAACAAGGCGACCACCGGGAAAAGTGTGAGAGAGGTGCTGCGTGGCTTGAACCGCCAGGAGCGTGCCAAACTCACGAAGGAGTTATTGAGCATCAACGATCCACGCCTGACGTCGAAGATGATCAAGTTGAAGCAACTGTCGGGCGAGCTGCCAAAACGGTTCACACCCACCGAGGTCAAGCACGCGACTGTGACGCAAATCAAGGATGCCTTGGGCGCTGCCATCGGGTTCACCGGCAGCGCGGTATCAGGGAACGTGCGCACGATTGCCGTGGGGTTGTATGAGGAAGCTGATCAATGAGTGAATTTCCCAGTATTCGCAGCTTTCTATCGACCTATTTTCCGGTCTTCATGGGGGCGATATTTGCCTCCATTTTTACCTTGGTGTTTGCGGTGCCGCAGTTTTTCGACAGTTATTTACCCAGCCTTTCCATGGAGGAGAACGCCAAGTATTCCTTCCTGGGAGGCATAGCACTCACCTTGGTGATTGTGCATTGCAACTTCATGATTGCCCGTGGACGTCCGCAGTGGGTATGGCCGCTGGTGGGGCTACTGGGGCTCTGCTTTCTGGGTGTATTGCCAACCTTCAGTGATCAACCGCACCGGCTCATGTATGGCTTGGGCTTGCTGTTCCCGTTACTCGGGCTGCTACTGCTCAACAGCCAGCGCCATCGCGAAATGCGTCAGAAGCTGCGCGAAGTGCGTCACCTGCGTGAAGCCGTGATTGCCCGCCAAAAATCCCTGTGATTGGGTAGATTCCCCACTCCTCCTTCACACCCGCGCCACAAATATGTGCGTCACTTGCACCATGGCACCGCCCTCGGCGCCGTTTTGGTGCTGTACTGCACCGGGTCTCACGATAAAGCGCAATGACGGCCGCTCTGGCATAAGTCTTGCGCGCTTTGTTCCCATGCCCTGGCTCGCAGGAGGCCGCCGTGTCGATTCATGTCGCGTTGCACCACGTTACGCATTACCGCTATGACCGCGCTGTCGAACTCGGCCCACAGATCGTGCGGTTGCGCCCGGCCGCCCATAGCCGCACGCGGATTCTGTCCTACGCGCTGAAAGTGCTGCCCGAGCAGCATTTCATCAATTGGCAGCAAGACCCCCAAGGCAACTACCTGGCGCGCCTGGTGTTCCCGGAAAAGACCGACGAACTGCGTATCGAAGTCGACCTGGTCGCCGAGATGGCGGTGTTCAACCCGTTCGACTTTTTCCTGGAGCCCTACGCCGAAAAAATCCCCTTCAGCTACGCCGCCGATGAGCAGCGCGAGCTAGCGCCGTACCTGGAAACCCTGCCGTTGACGCCGAAGTTCGCCGCCTACCTGGCGGGTATCGACCGCACGCCCTTGCCTGCGGTGGATTTCCTGGTGGGCCTCAATCAGCGCCTGGCCGCCGACATTGGCTACCTGATCCGCATGGAGCCGGGCGTGCAAACCCCGGAATTCACCCTGGAGAACGCCTCCGGTTCCTGCCGTGATTCGGCGTGGTTGCTGGTGCAGATCCTGCGCAACCTGGGGCTGGCGGCGCGGTTTGTCTCGGGTTACTTGATCCAGCTCACCGCCGACGTCAAAGCCCTCGACGGTCCTTCCGGCACGGAAGTGGACTTCACCGACCTGCACGCCTGGTGTGAGGTATATTTGCCCGGTGCCGGCTGGATCGGCCTGGATGCCACCTCGGGCCTGTTCGCCGGTGAAGGGCATATCCCGTTGGCCTGTAGTCCTGATCCCTCGTCTGCCGCGCCGATCAGTGGGTTGGTGGAGCCCTGCGAGTGCGAATTCACCCACGAGATGTCGGTTGAGCGAATTTGGGAGGCGCCGCGCGTCACCAAGCCTTACACCGAAGAACAATGGCTGGCGATCCAGGCCCTTGGCCGGCAGATTGACGGCGACCTGCTCAAGGACGATGTGCGCCTGACCATGGGCGGCGAGCCGACCTTCGTGTCCATTGATGACCCCGACGGCGCCGAGTGGAACACCGCCGCCCTTGGGCCAGACAAGCGACGCTTGTCTGCCGAGCTGTTCCAGCGCATGCGCAAGCATTACGCACCCAAGGGCCTGGTGCACTTCGGCCAGGGCAAGTGGTACCCCGGCGAGCAATTGCCGCGCTGGTCGCTCAACTGCTACTGGCGCCGCGACGGTGTGCCGATCTGGCACAACAGCGCGCTGATTGCCGATGAACAAGAGGACTACGGCGCCGATGGCGAGATGGCCGGGCGTTTCTTGGCCAGCGTCGCCGAGCGCCTGAAGCTGCCGGCGCGCTTTGTGTTCCCGGCCTATGAGGACAACTTCTACTACCTGTGGCGCGAAGGTGCGTTGCCGCAAAACGTCACCGCCCAGGACCCACGCCTGAGCGACGATCTGGAGCGCGAACGCCTGCGCAAAGTGTTCAGCCAGGGCCTGGATAAAGTCATCGGCCAAGTGCTGCCGCTGGCGCGCACGGCGGCCAATGACCGTTGGCAGAGTGGGCGCTGGTACCTGCGGGACAATCACTGCCGCCTGGTGCCAGGTGACTCGCCGCTGGGCTATCGCCTGCCGTTGGCGTCGCAGCCGTGGGTGACGGCGGCTGAATACCCGTTCGTGCATCCCACCGACCCCAATCAGGATCTGCCAGAGCTGCCGACCACGGCCCAGTTGCAAACCCACGACGAACCCGCGCCGAGTGATGAGCGCGTGCCGAAGGTGGACCAGTCCGCTGACTGGCTGACCCGCACCGCGCTATGCGCCGAAGCCCGGGCAGGGCGCTTGTACCTGTTCATGCCGCCCCTGGAGCGCGTCGAGGATTACCTTGAGCTGGTGGCCGCCATCGAGGCCACGGCCGAAGAACTGCATTGCCCGGTGCTGCTGGAGGGCTACGAGCCGCCGGCCGATACACGCCTGAGCAACTTCCGTGTGACCCCGGACCCGGGTGTGATCGAAGTGAATGTGCAGCCGTCCGCGACGTGGGACGAGTTGGTGGAGCGCACCGAATTTCTCTACGAAGAGGCGCGGCAAACCCGCCTCACCACGGAAAAATTCATGATCGACGGGCGCCACACCGGCACCGGTGGCGGCAACCACTTCGTGCTGGGCGGCGCCACGCCCAAGGATTCACCGTTCTTGCGTCGGCCTGATCTGCTGCGCAGCTTGATCAGTTATTGGCATAACCATCCCTCTTTGTCGTACCTGTTTTCCGGCCTGTTTATCGGCCCGACGTCCCAGGCACCTCGGGTGGATGAGGCCCGTAACGATGCGCTGTATGAGCTGGAGATCGCCTTCGCGCAAATGCCGGCCCCGGGTGAGGACTGCCCGCCGTGGTTGGTGGACCGCCTGCTGCGCAACCTGCTGATCGACGTGACGGGCAATACCCACCGCGCCGAATTCTGCATCGACAAACTCTACTCGCCGGATGGCGCCACCGGTCGCCTGGGCCTGCTGGAGCTGCGCGCCTTTGAAATGCCGCCCCATGCGCGCATGAGCCTGACCCAACAGTTGCTCTTGCGTGCGCTGGTCGCGCGCTTCTGGCGCGAACCCTATGCGCCACCGAAGCTGGCGCGCTGGGGCACAGAGCTGCATGACCGTTTCCTGCTGCCCCATTTTATCGAGCAAGACTTTGCCGACGTGATCGTCGAACTCAACGCCGCCGGTTACCCACTGCGTGCCGAATGGTTTGCGGCGCACCTGGAGTTCCGCTTTCCCAAGGTCGGCGACTATGCCGTCAGTGGGATCGAACTGGAGCTGCGCCAGGCCCTGGAGCCTTGGCATGTGCTGGGCGAGGAGGGCGCGGTGGGTGGCACGGTGCGCTACGTGGATTCATCCCTGGAGCGCCTGCAAGTCAAGCTCACCGGGCTGGCGCCGCAACGCTACCTGCTGACCTGCAACGGCGTCCCGGTGCCGCTGCACGCCACCGGGCGGGTGGGTGAGTTCGTCGCGGGCGTGCGCTATCGCGCCTGGCAACCGGCCAACTGCCTGCAACCGACTATCCCTGTGCATGCGCCGTTGGTGTTCGATGTGCTCGACACCTGGATGCAACGCTCGCTGGGGGGCTGCCAGTATCACGTGGCCCATCCGGGGGGGCGCAATTACGACAGCCTGCCGGTGAATGCCAACGAAGCGGAGAGCCGACGCATGGCGAGGTTTTTCCGCTTGGGGCACACCCCCGGGAAGCAACCGGTGCCCGCCGTGGTGATCAACGATGAGTTGCCGATGACCCTCGATCTACGGCGTTTTCACCCATAGCGGTATTGCCCGGCTTTTGTAGTGAGCGGGCTTGCCCCGCGCGAGGCAAGCTCGCTCACTACAAAAGCCGGGGCCGCACAGGGATTTGCAGTGTTTGTTGAGTTAATCTGAGCCCCCTTGCCTCTGCCGAGCGTTCCATGTCTGACTTGCTCGACCGTTACCCGCTGACCGCGGGCACTTATCATGAACTGCTGGATGACAGTGGCCAGGTGCGCGCCCATTGGCAGCGCCTGCTCGACCACCTGCAACGCAGCACACCCGCGCAACTGGCCCAGCGCCAGGCGCTGCTGACCCGGCAGATCCAGGAAAACGGCGTGACCTACAACGTCTACGCCGACCCCAAGGGCGCCGATCGCCCATGGGAGCTGGACTTGTTGCCCCATGTGCTGGCCGCCGATGAATGGCAGCAGCTGTCGGCCGGCATCGCCCAGCGTGCACGCCTGCTCAATGCGGTGCTGGCCGACCTGTATGGCCCGCAACGCCTGATCAAGGAAGGTTTGCTGCCCGCTGAGCTGGTGTTCGGGCACAACAATTTCCTGTGGCCGTGCCAGGGCATCCAGCCCCCCGACGGCGCGTTCCTGCATCTGTACGCGGTGGACCTGGCACGCACGCCCGACGGTCGCTGGTGGGTCACGGCCGACCGCACCCAGGCGCCGTCGGGTGCCGGTTATGCGCTGGAAAACCGCACCATCGTGTCCCGTGCGTTCCCGGACCTCTACCGCGATTTGCAGGTGCAGCACCTCACCGGGTTCTTCCGCACGCTGCAGGAAACCCTGGCCCGCCAGGCGCCCGGTGATGACCAGCCGCCGTTGATCGTGCTGCTCACGCCTGGGCGATTCAACGAAAGCTATTTCGAGCACCTCTACCTCGCCCGGCAGCTCGGCTACCCGTTGGTGGAAGGCGGCGATCTCACCGTGCGCGACAGCACCGTGTTCCTCAAGACCCTCAGCGGCCTGCGCCGGGTGCACGCGATCATGCGGCGCCTGGACGACGATTTCTGCGATCCGCTGGAACTGCGTACCGACTCGGCCCTGGGCGTGCCCGGCCTGCTCGACGCGGTGCGCCAGGGCAACGTGTTGGTGGCCAACGCCCTGGGCAGCGGCGTGCTGGAATCCCCCGGTCTGTTGGGCTTCTTGCCGAAGATCAACCACTATCTGTTTGGTGAAGAGCTGATCCTGCCGTCCATCGCCACCTGGTGGTGCGGCGAAGCGCCGGTGCTGGCTGAAGCGCTGGAAAAGCTGCCGGAGCTGTTGATCAAGCCGGCCTTTCCGTCGCAGAGCTTTGCCCCGGTGTTTGGTCGTGACTTGAACGACGAACAGCGTCAGGCCCTGGCCGATCGCATGCGGGCGCGGCCTTATGCCTATGTCGCCCAGGAACTGGCGCAGCTGTCCCAAGCGCCGGTGTGGCACACCGTGGATGACCACCTGCAACACCGTGCCATCGGCATGCGCGTGTACGCCGTGGCCAGCGACGAGGGTTACCGGGTGCTGCCCGGTGGCCTGACCCGCGTGGCCGCCGAGGCCGACGCCGAAGTGGTGTCGATGCAGCGCGGTGGCGCCAGCAAAGACACCTGGGTGCTCGGCGAACGGGCTGCCGGTGGCGAACACTGGCGTGCCCAGCGCGCCATCGGTGCCCATGACCTGGTGCGCCGCGACCCCTATCTGCCGTCGCGCGTGGTGGAAAACCTGTTCTGGTTCGGCCGCTACTGCGAGCGCTGCGATGACAGCGCTCGTTGGCTGCGTATCGTGCTGGCGCGCTATGTCGATGGCGACGATCCACTGGCTTTGCAGGCGGCGATCGAGCTGGGTGAAACCCTGCGCCTGCTGCCGGACGAGGGCGAGTTGCCCGAGCGTCTGCAAGCGGCCTTGCTCGGCGATGATTGGCCATCGAGCCTGCGCGCCAACCTGCAGCGTTTGCAGTGGGCGGCGTCCCAGGTGCGCGGCAAGCTGTCCCGGGAGAACTGGCAGGCGTTGGTGGAACTGCAACGCGAAGCCCTGGAGCTGGAAAGCGAAACCCCGGACTTTGGCGAGTTACTGGACTTCCTCAACCGCCTGGTGATGTCCCTGGCGGCGCTGTCCGGGTTTGCCCTGGACGACATGACCCGCGACGAAGGCTGGCGCTTCTTGATGATGGGCCGGCGCATCGAGCGCCTGCAATTTTTGAGCAGCAGCCTGGCGGCGTTCCTGCGTGGCGTGGCGGTGTTCGACCAGGCGGGGCTGGAGTGGTTGCTGGAACTGGGCAACAGCAGCATCACTTACCGCTCGCGCTACCTGGCGGTGCCGCAGTTGATCCCGGTGCTCGACCTGTTGCTGCTGGACGAGCAGAACCCCCATGCGGTGTTGTTCCAGCTCAAGTTGGTCAGCCGTACGTTGCGGCGGCTCAATGATGATTTTGGCGTGCCCCGGGAAACCGGCCTGGGCCCGTTGGTGGAGCGCTTGGCGCGTTTCGACCTGGGCTGCCTGGAGAACCCGTTGTTTGGCGAGTCCAGCGTGCGTGCCGCACTGGACGGCCTGGCCGACCTGCTGCAAGCGGTGGCCGATGAGAGTGGGCAAGTGTCGGATCGTTTGGCGTTGCGCCATTTTGCCCATGTGGATGATGTCAGCCAGCAAACGGTGTCGGTGTAATGAGTGCGCGCTACCAGATTTTCCACGATACCCACTACCACTACGACAGCCCGGTGTCCCTGGCCCAGCAGTTGGCGCACCTCTGGCCACGGCCCTGCGCCTGGCAGCGTTGCAGCTCGCAACAGCTGGACATCAGCCCGCAGCCGTCGTCGCGCCGTGATGAGCTGGATGTGTTTGGCAACCCGATCACCCGTCTGGCGTTCGAACGGCCCCATGATGAGTTGCTGGTCAACGCCGGCTTGACCGTGGAAGTGCTGGCGCGGCCGGCGCTGGACTTTCAATTGTCGCCGGCCTGGGAACAGACCCGCGACAGCCTCACCTACGGCAGTCAGCCCATGTCCGAAGCGTTGATCGAGGCCTGCCGCTTTCGCTTCGAATCGCCCTACGTGCACTTGAAAAAGAACTTCGTCGAGTTCTCCGAGAGCTGCTTCCCGGCCGGCCGCCCGCTGTTACTGGGTGTGCAGGCGCTGATGGAAAAGATCTTCGGCGAATTCACCTTTGATGCCGAAGCCACTCAGGTCGCCACGCCGCTGGTGGAAGTGCTGGAGCGCCGGCGTGGTGTGTGCCAGGACTTTGCCCACCTGATGCTCGCGTGCCTGCGTTCACGGGGCCTGGCGGCGCGTTATATCAGTGGTTACCTGCTCACCCAGCCACCGCCCGGCCAGCCACGGCTGATCGGCGCCGATGCGTCCCACGCGTGGGTCTCGGTGTATTGCCCGGTGTCAGGCTGGGTGGATTTTGATCCGACGAACAACGTTCAGCCGGCGCTGGAACACATCACCCTGGCCTGGGGCCGGGACTTCTCGGATGTGTCGCCGTTGCGCGGGGTGATCCTGGGGGGAGGGAACCATGACCCGGAAGTGCGGGTGACGGTGATGCCACTTTTGTAGTGAGCGGGCTCGCCCCGCGCGGCGCTCTGCCTGACACACTACGGTGCTTGAAACACCGTCGGCGCGGGGCAAGCCCGCTCACTACAGGTCTGTTGTGATCAGTTAGTGATCGTTGTGATCAGTTTTGTCGAGCCTGCAGCAATCGGTTATTCGGCAGGATCTTTTGGTGTTTCGGTCTCGTCGTTCGTTTCTTCACCATCAACTTCGGCGGTCAGACCATTGGCCTCTTCTTCTGCAGCGGCTTTCTTGCGTTGCAGTTTTTCCTCTTTCTTCTGCTCCTTGGCCAAGTCTCTCTGACGTTTGGCGAAGGAGTAATTAGGTTTGGCCATGGGCGATCCTCTAGGGTCGAAGGTGAGGGTGGCGGCGCGCAGCTGCCTTGGGCTGCCATGGTAGCAGCTTAGCAGCGCGCTTGGCCTTCACTTACCGCAGGCGTAGGCGGCCAGCAGGCCGTTGAACAGTTGGTTGAGGTGCATGGCTCGGGCTCCAATGGGTGATGGCCCGATCATAGGCAGGTCGTCGCACTTTGGCTGGTAGATTGTGTTGATCAGTCTGATAGCCTAAAGTTGTATACAATCTGTTGATGCAGATCATAAGAATTCCTGCCTGCTTCAGGCACCCTTGTCGCAATACGCGTTTTTTAAACCCTGCCTTGGAGATTCACATGTTTGCCAAACTCGTTGCTGTTTCCCTGCTGACTCTGGCGAGCGGCCAGTTGCTTGCTGCAGAGTGCGCGGTCACCGTCGACTCCACCGACCAGATGTCGTTCAACACCAAAGAAATCACCATCGACAAGAGCTGCAAGACCTTCACCGTGAACCTGGAGCACTCGGGCAGCTTGCCGAAAAACGTCATGGGCCATAACTGGGTACTGACCACGGCCGCCGACATGCAGCCGGTGGCCAGCGACGGCATGGCCGCAGGCATCGACAAGAACTACCTGAAAGAAGGCGACGCACGCATCATCGCCCACACCAAGATCATCGGTGCTGGCGAGAAAGATTCGGTGAGCTTTGATGTGTCCAAGCTGAAGGCGGGCACTGACTATGCGTTCTTCTGCTCGTTCCCGGGCCACATCTCGATGATGAAAGGCACGGTGGTGGTTAAGTAAGACCGCGTCATCGTTCTTCGCGAGCAAGCCAGCTCCCACATTCGCCCGCATTCTCATGCTGGAACTCGGTCAACTGTGGGAGCTGGCTTGCCTGCGATGGCGATCAAATAATCAATACAAAACTACCTGTCTCAGCTCACGGCGCAAACGGCATGACCCGCTTGTGCTCCGTCTTGCGGTAGGTATCGCAGATAATCTTGAACGCTTCCTCACGCACGGGCTCACCGTGCAGGAACGCATCGATCTCGGCGTAGGTCACGCCATGTGACGCTTCGTCCGGCTTGCCCGGCGACAGGTCTTCCAAATCCGCCGTCGGCACTTTCTCGACCAGTGATTCCGGCGCGCCAAAATGCCGTGCAATGGCTCGCACCTGATTCTTCACCAACCCGCTCAACGGCGCCAAGTCGCAGGCACCGTCGCCAAACTTGGTGAAAAAGCCCATCACCGCTTCCGCCGCATGGTCAGTACCAATCACCAGGCCACCAGCCGCGCCGGCGATGGTGTACTGCGCCACCATGCGCATGCGCGCCTTGGTGTTGCCCAGCACGAAATCACGGGACACCGCCGCCTTGCCTTCAAACGCCGCCACTTCATTGGCCAGCGCCTTCACCGCCGGGCCGATGTTCACGGTATGGCGTTCGTCGGGCTCGATAAAGTCCACTGAGGCGGTGGCATCGATTTCATCGAACTGAGTTTCGTAAGGCAGGCGCACCGCGATAAAGCGGTAGGCCGCATCGCCAGTGTTTTCGCGCAGCTCTTTCATCGCGCGCTGGGCCAACAGGCCTGCGGTCAGGGAGTCCACACCGCCGCTGATGCCCAGCACCAGGGTCTTGAGCCCGGAATTGCGCAAGCAATCCTGGATGAAGGTGATGCGACGGGAAACTTCGGCCTCAAGGGCGGCCTGGTCTTTGAACGGTGCTTGAACCTTGAGCTGCTGCGCAATCTCACGCTGTACGGCTTGCATGATTCACTCCTTGCTGGAAAGGGCAGGTACTTTGAAAACGTGCCGCAAATAGGCGACAAAATTTGGATCGGTGCAGTGGGTCTTGCCCGCTTCATCGGAGATCTTCGCCACGGGCTGACCATTGCAGGCGGTCATTTTAAGCACGATGCTCATCGGTTCCACGCCCGGGATGTCGCAGGTCAGGTTGGTGCCGATGCCGAAGCTCACATTGATGCGACCGCGCAGCGCCCGGAATATTTCCAGGGCCTTGGGCAGCGACAGGCTGTCGGAGAACACCAGGGTCTTGCTCATCGGCTCGATGCCGAGCTTGTGGTAATGGGCGATGGCTTTTTCGGCCCATTGCACCGGGTCGCCGGAGTCGTGGCGCAGGCCGTCGAACAGCTTGGCGAAGTACAGATCGAAATCGCCCAGGAAGGCATCGGTGGTGATGCAATCGGTCAACGCGATGCCCAGCAGGCCACGGTATTCACGCACCCAGCAATCGAGGGCGGCGATCTGGCTGTCGATCAGACGCGGCCCCAGTTGCTGGTGGGCCATGATCCATTCGTGGGCCATGGTGCCGAGCGGTTTCATGTTTAGCTCGCGGGCCAGGTGCACGTTGCTGGTGCCGACGAAGCGTCCGGGGAAGTCATGCTTGAGCACATTGACCACTTCTTCCTGCACGCGGTACGAGAAGCGGCGGCGGGTGCCGAAGTCGGCCACTTGCAACTCGGACAGCTCTTCGCTGCTGGCGTTGGCGGTGAGCCAGTCGAACTTGCGATACAGCTGCTCGCGGGCCTGTTCGAGGATTACGGTCTGGTAGCGGTAGCGGTTGCGCACTTCGCTGACGATGGCCAGCATCGGCACTTCAAACAGGATCACATGCAGCCATGGCCCGCGCAGGCGAATGAATAATTCGCCGTTCTCGATGCCGGTCTGCACGTAGCGCAGGTTGAAGCGGAACAGCCCCAGAAAACGCAAAAAATCCGGCTTCATGAAGCTGATGCGCTCCAGGAAACCCAACTGGTCGGGGCTCAGGCTCAGCTCGGCGAGGCGCTCGATCTGGTAGCGGATCTCCGCCAGGTACGGGCGCAGGTCTTCACTGTTACGGCAACGAAACTCCCATTCAACTTCCACGTTCGGGTAGTTGTGCAGCACCGCCTGCATCATGGTCAGCTTGTAGAAGTCGGTGTCGAGCAGGTTCTGCACGATGCGATCGGCAAACACACTCTCGCTCATAACGGGAATCTCCAGACGGGTCGGCGATGGGCGCCGGCCTTTACGCACAATTAAGGAATGGCGCTAGTGGCGCATAGGCGAGGGGTGGTTTGCCAGTGATTTTTTCAGTGCAGTCACTGGCCTCATCGCAGGCAAGCCAGCTCCCACAGATGAAATGCATTCCAAATGTGGGAGCGGGCTTGCCTGCGATGGCGGTATTCCAGGCACTAAATCACCTGCTCCATCATCCACTTCACAAACTCCCTCACCTTGGGCACCTCAGCCGAATGCTCCGGGTAGGCCAGGTAATACGCATCCTGGCTCGGCATTGCATGCTGCCAGGGAATCACCAGCTTGCCGTCCGCCAGCTCCTCCTCCACCAGAAACCGCGGCAACAACGCCACGCCACAACCCACTTGCGCCGCACGAATGCACATATAAAAGGTGTCGAAACGCGGCCCGTGGTAGCTGTGCTCGGTCTGGTAACCCTGGCTGGCGAACCAGTCGTGCCAGCCTTGCGGCCGCGAGGCATTTTGCAGCAGGACCAGGTCGCTCAATTGCGTGGGGTCAGTAAAAGGCCGCGCCGGCAGGCTTTCCGGTGCACACACCGGCACCAGCTCTTCGCTGAACAGCTTCAGGCTCTCGGTGCCAGGTCGTGAGCCCTGGCCGAAGTAGAAGGCCATGTCGGCCTTGCCTTGCAGCAGCTCATCGGGCTCCTGCTCGTTGCACAGGTCCAGGTGGATCTGCGGGTGACGCAGCCGCCAGCCCTTGAGGCGCGGCACCAGCCAGCGCGCACCAAAGGTGTAGGGCGTGGACACCCGCAGCACTTCGGTCTCGCCGCCATAAGAGCGCAGGTAGTGGGTGGACATTTCCACCTGCGTCAGAATCTTGCGCACTTCCACCAGGTACAGGTCACCCGCCGGGGTCATCTGCAAGCGCCGGCGCACGCGGCGGAACAGCAGGTGTTGCAAGAGTTCTTCAAGCTGCGCCACTTGCTTGCTCACCGCGCTCTGGGTGAGGTTCAGTTCCTCGGCGGCGCGGGTGAAGCTCAAGTGGCGGGTGGCGGCTTCGAAGCACTGCAGGGCGGTGATCGAGGGCAAATGTCTTTTGTTCAGCACGGCGTGCCTCTTTTTAGGCTTTGCATGAATAAACGGAATGATATCTCGCCTAATCGTCGTTTGTTGGCAAGTCTTGGGCCAGCTACAAATAAGGTCTGGATCGCCGTGTGTGCCGCGGCGCGAATTTTCTGTTTGAGATTGAAGGAGTGACCCATGGTTGCCGCATTGCTTGATCGTCTCGGGGTGAACCCGGCGCTGTACCAGGCGGGCAAACAGCCCGTGCATTCGCCGATTGATGGCAGCCGCATCGGCAGCGTGCAGTGGGAAGGTGCCGCCGAGGTGGAGCAACAGGTCAGTCGCGCCGAGCATGCATTCGAGGCCTGGCGCAAAGTGCCGGCACCGCGTCGCGGCGAGCTGGTGCGTCAGTTCGGTGATGTGTTGCGCGAGTACAAGGCTGACCTGGGCGAGTTGGTGTCCTGGGAAGCCGGCAAGATCACCCAGGAAGGCCTGGGTGAAGTGCAGGAAATGATCGACATCTGCGACTTCGCCGTCGGCCTGTCGCGCCAGTTGTACGGCTTGACCATCGCCTCCGAGCGCCCGGGCCACCACATGCGTGAAACCTGGCACCCGCTGGGCGTGGTCGGCGTGATCAGTGCGTTCAACTTCCCGGTGGCCGTGTGGGCGTGGAACACCACCCTGGCGCTGGTCTGCGGCAACGCGGTGATCTGGAAACCCTCGGAAAAGACCCCGCTCACCGCTCTGGCCTGCCAGGCGTTGTTCGAGCGCGTGCTGAAGAATTTCAACGATGCCCCGCAGTACCTCAGCCAAGTGATCATCGGCGGCCGCGACGCCGGCGCCGCGCTGGTGGATGACCCGCGCGTGGCCCTGATCAGCGCCACCGGCAGCACCCGCATGGGTCGCGAAGTGGCCCCCAAAGTCGCCGCGCGCTTTGCCCGCAGCATCCTGGAGCTGGGCGGCAACAACGCCATGATCCTCGGCCCAAGCGCCGACCTGGACATGGCCGTGCGTGCCATCCTGTTCAGCGCCGTCGGCACCGCTGGCCAGCGCTGCACCACCCTGCGCCGCCTGATCGCCCATGAGTCGGTGAAAGAAGAAATCGTCACCCGCCTCAAGGCTGCCTATTCCAAAGTGCGCATCGGCCACCCACTGGAAGGCAACCTGATCGGCCCGCTGATCGACAAGCACGGCTTCGACAACATGCAGGACGCCCTGGAACAAGCCTTGAGCGAAGGCGGCAAGGTGTTCGGCGGCAAGCGCCAGCTGGAAGACAAATTCCCCAACGCCTACTACGTGTCGCCGGCCATCGTGGAAATGCCCGAGCAGAGCGACGTGGTGTGCACCGAGACGTTCGCGCCGATCCTCTATGTGATCGGCTACAAGGATTTCCCTGAAGCCCTGCGCCTGAACAACGCCGTGCCCCAAGGCTTGTCGTCGTGCATCTTCACCACCGATGTGCGCGAGGCCGAGCAGTTCATGTCGGCCGTGGGCAGCGACTGCGGCATCGCCAACGTCAACATCGGCCCGAGCGGCGCGGAAATCGGCGGCGCGTTTGGGGGCGAGAAAGAAACCGGTGGCGGGCGTGAGTCGGGTTCGGATGCGTGGCGCGGGTACATGCGTCGCCAGACCAACACCGTGAACTACTCGCTGGAGTTGCCGCTGGCACAGGGCATCACTTTCGACTGATCCACTGTCGAAACGCGGTTAAAAATGTGGGAGCTGGCTTGCCTGCGATAGCGGTGTATCAGTCGCCGCCGCCATCGCAGGCAAGCCAGCTCCCACAGTTGATTGGGTTTGCAATTCAGAATAATGGTTGTTTGTTAGGTCTCATTGGAGTCTGGCAATGGCATTGCGCGAAACGTGTTTGTGGGAACAACTCACCCCTGGCCGGCCGGATCGCGCCGCGCTCAAGGGCGAGGTCAAGGTGGATGTGTGCGTGATCGGCGCCGGCATCACCGGTTTGTCGGCGGCCATTCACTTGCTGGAACAGGGCAAAAGCGTTGCCGTGCTGGAGGCCCATCGCACCGGTCACGGCGGTTCGGGGCGCAACGTCGGGCTGGTCAACGCCGGCCTGTGGATCCCGCCAGACGACATCGAAGCCGGTTTCGGCGAAGCGGTGGGCAGCCAGCTCAACCGCATGCTCGGCGCGGCACCGTCCCTGGTGTTCAGCCTCATCGACAAATACACCATTGATTGCCAACTGCGCCGTGAAGGCACCTTGCACATGGCGCACAACGCCCGGGGCGAGGCGGACCTGCGCAGCCGTGAAGAACAATGGAAGCGCCGGGGCGCGCCGGTGGAATTGCTCACCGGCCAGGCCTGCGAGCAGGCCACGGGTACCAAAAAGATCGCCGCTGCCTTGCTCGACCGACGGGCCGGCACCCTGAACCCGATGGCTTACACCACCGGTCTGGCGAATGCGGCCGTCGGCCTGGGCGGGCAGTTGTTCGACCATTCCCCGGTCACCCAGCTTGAGCGCCAGGGCGCGCACTGGTCGGTGCAGACCGCCCAGGGTTCGGTACAGGCGGCGCAGGTGGTGATCGCCTCGAATGCCTACACCGAAGGCGAATGGACCGAACTGCGGCGCAATTTTTTCCCCGGCTATTACTACCAGGTGGCGTCAGCCCCGCTCACGGACGACGCGGCCCAGCAGATCCTGCCGGGTGGCCAGGGGTCGTGGGACACGCGTCAGGTGTTGAGCAGCATCCGCCGCGATGCCGACGGGCGCCTGTTGCTCGGCAGCCTGGGCAACGGCAATCAGAAACCAGCGTGGTTCCTCAAGGCGTGGGCCGATCGGGTGCAGCAGCATTACTTCCCGTATCTCAAATCGGTGCAGTGGGAGTGCACCTGGACCGGCTGCATCGCCTTCACGCCGGACCACCTGATGCGCCTGTTCGAGCCAGCGCCGGGCCTGGTGGCAGTAACGGGCTATAACGGGCGTGGCGTGACCACCGGCAGCGTGGTCGGCAAGGCGTTTGCCGATTACCTGTGTCACCAGAATCCCCAGGCCTTGCCGATTCCCTTCGCGCCGATGCGTCCCCTGGCCGGGGTGGGCCTGCGCAGTTGCCTGTATGAAGCCGGATTCTCGCTGTATCACGCCGGGCAATGCCTGCGGATCGTGATCTGATCAGCGAAATACCGCTCAGAAGCCTGCATTTTCTTAGCGGGCTACTAATCTGTATTGGTGCAAGTCGTAGCAATCACGCACTGTAAATGTGCAGTTCCGTTACGCACATTGTTACAGGTGCAGGAACTGTCGTTTATACGCCTGGTTGCAGGTGCGACCCGTCAGGGTTGTACTTTTTGGATCCATTGGTTGCACCTCTTGATGCTAGACGGTTGCACGTCCTGGCAAAAGGAGTCGAAACGCCTGTAATAACAATGACACCGTGTCTTTTTGATTAATAAAAACGTAATGGCACGCGCCTTGCTCTGGGCTTTCTCGTGAAAGTTTGCAGTGAACTCGTAGTGCCAATAAACAAAAACCTCGGAGCACCACTCATGTCCCAGACGTTTTACAAGAAAGGTTTTCTGGCCCTCGCCGTGACAGCGGCACTGGGTGTTTCTACGTTTGTTCAAGCTGATGTGAAGATTGGCGTAGCGGGCCCGATGACGGGCGCCAACGCAGCTTTCGGTGAGCAGTACATGAAGGGTGCCCAAGCGGCAGCCGATGTGATCAACAAGGCCGGTGGCGTCAACGGCGAGCAGATCAAGCTGGTAGCCGGCGACGATGCCTGCGAACCCAAGCAAGCCGTGGCCGTGGCCAACCGTCTGGCCGACCAGGACAAAGTGATCGGCGTGGTCGGGCACTTCTGCTCCTCCAACACCATCCCGGCGTCCGAGGTCTACGACGAAGCAGGCATCATCATGATCACCCCGGGTTCCACCAACCCGCAGGTGACCGAGCGTGGCCTGGGCGCGGTGTTCCGTATGTGCGGGCGTGACGACCAGCAAGGCATCGTGGCCGGCGACTACATCGTCGACGTGCTCAAGGGCAAGAAAGTCGCGGTCATCAACGACAAAGACACCTACGGCAAAGGCCTGGCTGACGCCACCGCTGCCCAGTTGACCAAGCGCGGCGTGAAACCTGTGCTGGAAGAAGGCCTGACCCGTGGCGAGAAAGACTTCAGCGCCCTGGTCACCAAGATCCGCTCCACCGGCGCTGACGTCGTGTACTTCGGCGGTCTGCACCCGGAAGCCGGTCCTCTGGTTCGCCAGATCCGTGAAGCGGGCCTCAAAGACGTCAAGTTCATGTCGGATGACGGTGTCGTGACCGACGAACTGGTCGCCACCGCTGGCGGCGCGCAATACGTAGACGGCGTGTACATGACCTTCGGCGCCGACCCACGCCTGCTGCCAGACAGCAAGGCCGTTGTGGAGCAATTCCGCAAAGCCGGCGTAGAACCTGAAGGCTACACCCTGTACGCCTACGCTTCGATCCAGGCCCTGGCTGCTGGCTTCAACGGCGCCAAATCCAACAAGGGCGAAGACGCGGCCAAGTGGCTCAAGGCTCACCCGGTGAAAACCGTCATGGGTGAAAAAGCCTGGGATGGCAAGGGCGACCTGAAAATCTCCGACTACGTGGTTTACCAGTGGGATAAAGACGGCAAATACCACCAGCTGGAAAAACAGAAGTAATCAACGCGACAGCTTGAACACCCTCCATCCCTGTGGGAGCTGGCTTGCCTGCGATTGCATCACAGCAGTACACCTGAAGCACCGCGGTGTCTGCATCGCAGGCAAGCCAGCTCCCACATGGACTGTGGTTGTTTGAGCCCGGCCACAAATCTGTCTTTTCCTCCAGAAGCGCCGCACACCCACCGGTGTGCAGGTGCTCACCGCGTGAGATTGCGTTATGGATGGTATTTTCCTGCAGCAACTGGTCAACGGCCTGACCCTCGGGTCGGTCTATGGCCTGATCGCCATCGGCTACACAATGGTCTATGGCATCATTGGCATGATCAACTTCGCCCATGGCGAGGTTTATATGATTTCCGCTTACCTCGCGGCGATCAGTCTGGCACTGCTGGCTTACTTCGGCATCGAATCCTTCCCGCTGCTCATTCTCGGCACCTTGATCTTCACCGTGGTCGTCACCGGCGTTTACGGTTGGGTCATCGAGCGTGTCGCCTACAAACCGCTGCGCAATTCCACCCGACTGGCACCGCTGATCAGCGCCATCGGCATCTCCCTGATCCTGCAGAACTACGCCCAGATCGCCCAGGGCGCCAAGCAACAAGGTATTCCCACCCTGCTGGCCGGGGCCTGGCGTGTCGACTTCGGCACAGGCTTTGTTCAGTTGACGTACACCAAGGTCTTCATCCTGGTCGCAGCCTTCGCAGGCATGGCCCTGCTGACCTATGTCATCAAATACACCAAGCTCGGCCGCATGTGCCGCGCCACCCAGCAAGACCGCAAGATGGCTTCCATCCTCGGCATCAACACCGACCGCGTGATTTCCTACGTGTTTGTCATCGGTGCCGCCATGGCCGCCCTGGCCGGCGTATTGATCACCTTGAACTACGGCACCTTCGACTTCTATGCCGGCTTCATCATCGGCATCAAGGCATTTACCGCAGCGGTACTCGGCGGCATCGGCTCCCTGCCTGGGGCCATGCTTGGCGGGATCATCCTGGGTATTTCCGAGTCGTTGTTCTCGGGGTTGATCAACTCTGACTACAAAGACGTGTTCAGTTTCTCCCTGCTGGTGGTGATTCTGATTTTCCGTCCCCAGGGCCTGCTCGGTCGCCCACTCGTGGCGAAGGTGTAAACATGTCTGCTGCCAAATCGATTGATATCAAGAAAAGTGTGGTCGACACGATCCTCGCCGGGCTGATTTCGCTGATTGTGTTCGGCCCGATCGTCGGCGTGGTCCTCGACGGCTACAGCTTCAACCTGGAACCGGCCCGCGTGGCCTCGCTGGTCGCCATCGTGATGGCCGGCCGCTTCGCCCTGAGCCTGTTCCTGCAAACCCCCAAGGGCCTGAAGATCCTGCAAGGCTTCGAGAGCAGTGGCTCCGGCGTGCATGTGCTGCCACCGGACTACAAGTCGCGGCTGCGCTGGATCATCCCGGCGCTGATCGTGATCGCCATCGTGTTCCCGATCTTCGCCAACAAGTACCTGCTGACCGTGGTGATCCTCGGGCTGATCTACGTGTTGCTGGGCCTGGGCCTGAACATCGTGGTCGGCCTGGCCGGCTTGCTCGACCTGGGTTACGTGGCGTTCTACGCCATCGGCGCCTACGGCCTGGCGCTGGGCTACCAATACCTGGGCCTCGGCTTCTGGACGGTGCTGCCGCTGGCGGCAATCTGTGCGGCGCTGGCAGGGTGCATACTCGGGTTCCCGGTGTTGCGCATGCACGGCGACTACCTGGCGATCGTGACCCTGGGCTTTGGTGAAATCATCCGCCTGGTGCTCAACAACTGGCTGTCGTTCACCGGTGGCCCGAACGGCATGCCGGTGCCGTCGCCGACCTTCCTCGGCCTGGAGTTCGGGCGCAAGGCGAAGGACGGCGGGATTCCCTTCCACGAGTTCTTCGGCATCGATTACAACCCCAACATCAAGTTCATGTTCATCTACATCGTGCTGTTTCTGGTGGTGCTGGCCGTGCTGTACATCAAGCACCGCCTGACCCGTATGCCGGTGGGCCGCGCCTGGGAAGCCTTGCGCGAAGATGAAATCGCCTGCCGTTCCATGGGCCTGAACCACGTGCTGGTCAAGCTCTCGGCTTTTACCATCGGCGCCTCCACTGCCGGTTTGGCCGGGGTGTTTTTTGCCAGCTATCAAGGCTTCGTCAACCCGTCGTCGTTCACCTTCTTCGAGTCGGCGCTGATCCTGGCCATCGTGGTGTTGGGTGGCATGGGGTCGACGGTGGGCGTGGTGATCGCGGCGTTCGTCCTGACCGTCGCGCCGGAACTGCTGCGCAGCTTCTCCGAATACCGCGTGCTGCTGTTTGGCGTGTTGATGGTGGTGATGATGATCTGGCGACCGCGCGGCTTGATCCGCATCAGCCGTACCGGTGTGACCCCACGTAAAGGAGTGGCGCCATGAGCAAGGAAGTCGTCCTTTCCGTTGAGCATTTGATGATGCACTTCGGTGGCATCAAGGCCTTGAGCGATGTGAGCCTCAAGGTCGAACGCAACTCAATCTTCGCCCTGATCGGCCCCAACGGCGCCGGCAAGACCACGGTGTTCAACTGCCTCACCGGCTTTTACAAAGCCAGCGGCGGCAAGATCGAACTCAACGTGCGTGGCAAGCAGACCAATGTGATCCAGTTGCTCGGCGAGCGTTTCCAGCCTGTCGACTTTGTTTCGCCGAAAAGCTTCCTCAGCCGCGTCTACTACAAGATGTTCGGCGGCACCCACCTGGTGAACCGCGCGGGCCTGGCCCGGACCTTCCAGAACATTCGCCTGTTCAAGGAAATGTCGGTGCTGGAAAACCTGCTGGTGGCCCAGCACATGTGGGTTAACCGCAACATGCTGGCGGGCATTCTCAATACCAAGGGCTACCGCAAGGCTGAAAGCGACGCCCTCGACCACGCCTTCTACTGGCTGGAAGTGGTGGACCTGGTGGACTGCGCCAACCGCCTGGCCGGTGAGCTTTCCTACGGCCAGCAGCGCCGCCTGGAAATCGCCCGCGCCATGTGCACCCGGCCGCAGATCATCTGCCTGGACGAACCGGCAGCGGGCCTCAATCCTCAGGAAACCGAAGCCCTCAGCGCGATGATTCGCCTGTTGCGCGACGAACACGACCTCACGGTGGTGCTGATCGAACACGACATGGGCATGGTGATGAGTATTTCCGACCACATCGTGGTGCTGGACCACGGCAACGTGATCGCCGAAGGCGGGCCGGACGCGATCCGCAACGACCCGAAAGTGATTGCGGCCTACCTGGGCGCCGACGAAGAGGAGCTTGTATGAACGGGCCTATCCTCGAAATGAAGGACCTGGACGTGTTCTACGGCCCGATCCAGGCCCTGAAAAAAGTCTCGCTGCACATCAACGAAGGCGAAACCGTGAGCCTGATCGGCTCCAACGGCGCGGGTAAATCCACGCTGCTGATGTCGATCTTCGGCCAGCCACGGGCGGAGTCGGGGCAGATCATCTACAACGGCGTCGACATCACCCACAAGTCGTCCCACTACATCGCCTCCAACGGCATTGCGCAATCGCCGGAAGGGCGGCGGGTGTTCCCCGACATGACCGTCGAGGAAAACCTGCTGATGGGCACCATCCCCATTGGTGACAAGTTCGCCCAAGAAGACATGCAGCGCATGTTCGAGCTGTTCCCACGGCTCAAGGAGCGGCGTAACCAGCGGGCCATGACCATGTCCGGTGGCGAGCAGCAAATGCTTGCCATTGCCCGTGCGCTGATGAGCCGGCCCAAGCTGCTGTTGCTGGACGAACCGAGCCTGGGCCTGGCGCCGATTGTGGTGAAGCAGATCTTCGCCACCCTGCGCGAGCTGGCGGCCACCGGCATGACCATCTTCCTGGTGGAGCAGAATGCCAACCATGCGCTGCGCCTGTCGGACCGGGCGTATGTGATGGTCAACGGGGAGATCCGCCTGACCGGCACCGGTAAAGAGCTGTTGGTCAACGAGGAAGTGCGCAACGCCTACCTCGGCGGTCACTAGATTAAAATTTGACGCAGGCCCCTGTGGGAGCGGGCTTGCTCGCGAAAGCGGTGTGTCAGTCAGTGCATCTGTAACTGACCCACCGCTTTCGCGAGCAAGCCCGCTCCCACATTTGTTTTGTGGTGTTCACAAGGCCGATGCCAAATTGTGGAAAACAAATCTGGCTCCCCTCCAAAGCGCGACATATAGCCGCCGCAAATCCCTGTTTTGTCACAGTTTTGACTTGTCCCCATCCGCTGTGGAACCGGCTGTGGGTAACGTGGGAGTAGCTGGCTGAAAGCCACTGAATACGTGGCCTGTAGCGCGGCGGTTGTTTTTTGAACAGCGGTTTTTTCGTGGCCCTTCGAGGGCTTTGTCAACCTGTTTAAAGACACAGGTATATGACCGATTTATGTCCACTCAGCCTGTGGATAAGTCTGTGATTAAACTCTGGAAAGACCTCCGCAGAGGCCGGAATGACTGGCCTGGAGCCATCGCTCGGTTTTCCCTTCGCGAGATGGGCCTACATACGGCCCCGCCCAGGTCAAGCAAAAACTTTCTAAAACCGCCTGCAAGCCCCGCACACAGGGGCCTGAGGCTTTTTGCACTTGCCCCCAAAGACTGTGGGCGCAGTTGTGGATAACCTGCGTGCATATGGCTGCAGGCCACGGTTTATAAGGCTTTTCGAGATATGGTTAATAAATGATCAGGCTTGCATGAAGTTATACGCATAGCGGTTGCCGCCACGGCGGCGTAAGGGCATTCTGCTGGCTGATTTTTTCCCGATGCCCGCAAGGAGAACACCATGTCCGACACGCTGTTTATTACTGGCGCAACTTCCGGTTTTGGCGAGGCCTGCGCCCGCCGTTTTGCCGAAGCCGGCTGGAAACTGGTGCTCACTGGCCGTCGTGCCGACCGCCTCAATGCGCTGGTCGAAGAGCTGTCCAAGCAAACCGAAGTCCACGGCCTGGTGGTGGACGTGCGTGACCGCAAGGGCATGGAGGACGCCATCGCCAACCTGCCGCCGTCGTTCGCCAAGCTTCGCGGGCTGATCAACAACGCCGGCCTGGCCGTGGGCACCGACCCTGCGCCCAAGTGCAACCTCGACGATTGGGAAACCATGGTCGACACCAACATCAAGGGCCTGCTGACCACCACCAACCTGTTGCTGCCACGCCTGATCGCGCACGGCCGTGGCGCGGGCATCATCAACCTGGGTTCCATCGCCGGCAACTACCCGTACCCGGGCAGTCACGTGTATGGCGGCTCCAAGGCGTTCGTGAAGCAGTTTTCGCTAAACCTGCGTTGCGACCTGCAAGGCACCGGCGTGCGCGTGACCAACATCGAGCCAGGGTTGTGTGAGAGCGAGTTCTCGCTGGTGCGCTTTGGCGGTGACCAGGCGCGTTACGACGCGACTTACGCCGGCGCCGAGCCGATCCAGCCGCAGGACATTGCCGACACGATCTTCTGGGTCATGAACACCCCGGCGCATGTGAACATCAACCGGTTGGAGCTGATGCCGGTGAGCCAGACCTGGGCTGGGTTTGCGATTGAGCGTGGGGCCAAGGCTTAAGACCGCGCCGCGCCCATCGCAGGCAAGCCAGCTCCCACACTTGGATTTGTGAATACATTCAAATGTGGGAGCTGGCTTGCCTGCGATGGCGTCATATCGGTCAAAAACAGGCCATAAGGTACACTCCCCTCCTGAAAACCCCTCCGCACTGTGCGGATTTAAGGTTTTGACGGGAGGAAATGTGAGTAACCGAGGTGAGCAGGCACTGCTCAAGCAATCAACGATCCTGATGTTCGCCGTCGCGATCGCCGGGATTGTCACGGGTGTGGTCTCTGGCGCCCAGTCCATTCTGTTCGACGGCTTTTTCTCGCTGATCGCCACCGCCATCAAGGTGTTGATGCTGATCACGGCCAAGCTGATCGCCAAGAAAAGCAACGAGCGCTTCCAGTTCGGCTATTGGCACCTGGAACCCATGGTGTTGCTGATCGAAGGCAGTTTCCTGTTGTTGATCGCCATCTATGCATTCCTCAACGGCGTGTTCGGCATTATCAATGGCGGGCGCGAAATCGAGTTGGGGCTGGTGATCATTTATGCGGCGGTCTTCACCGTCGTGGAATTCGCCTACTTCTTCTACGTGCGCTATCGCAATCGCACACTCAAGTCTTCGCTGATCCAGTTCGATAACATCAGCTGGCTGGTGGACGCGATGCTGTCGATAGGCTTGCTGATCAGCTTTTTAGCGGCACTGTTGCTCAAGTCCCAGGGCTACGGCGAGTGGGCGGTGTACGTCGACCCGTTGATCCTGATCCTGCTGGCCCTGAGCATGCTGGCGCCGGCGCTGAAGATCCTGCGCCCGGCCTTGCGCGAGGTGCTGGGGATTGCCCCGGACCAGTTGGATGACAAGGTGCGCGAAGTGATGGAAGCGGCCCAGGCCAAGTATGGTTTCGACGACTACGTGTCTTACGTGCAAAAGCACGGGCGGGCGCGGTTTATCGAGATTCATGTGGTGTTGCCGGCGGATTACCCGGTGGACAACGTCGCGACCCTGGATGGGCTGCGCGAAGAGATATCCACAGGGCTGGGGAAACCGGATGCGGCGCGCTGGTTGACCATCAGCTTTACCGGGGATCGCAAGTGGATTGCGTGAGGTCAGTCAAACGGAGTTGACGCCTTCGCGAGCAAGCCCGCTCCCACATTCGACCGCATTCCAAGGATGTACTCGGTCAAAATGTGGGAGCGGGCTTGCTCGCGAAGAGGCCCTGGAAGTCACCCGAAATGCTGGATCAACCCCTGATAACAGGTCGCCAAATGATAAGGTGTGGTCGACGGCATATCCCGCCGGCTGACAAGCCCCTGATCATTCAGGCACTCATTCCAACCCTTTTCATGCAAGAACCGCAGTTGCAGCGCGCGTAACTGACGCTGCAGCACCGCTTCGCTGTTCGGCCGCAAGGTCAGTGCCCGCAAATACTCGGCCTGGGCCCAGATACGCTGCGTGCCGTCGCGCACGGTGCCGTCCAGGGCCAGCATGCCGCTGACGGCCCCTGTCACGTTATCCACACCTTTTTGCTCGGCGTAGGCAAACGCGCGGGTCAATGACGCATGCAGCGGCGTGCCGCGCAGCACGTCGGACGATTCCAACAAAAAGAACCACTCGAACTGGTGGCCAGGTTCAAACCAGTTATCCACAGCGCCCAGCGGTTTTTCCATCATCACGCCATGTTGGCGGTCGATGAAACGCTGCTGCATGGCCGTCGCCAAGGCCAGCAACGCCGCTTGCACGTCGGCATCGTCGCGCACCGCGAGGGTGGCGAGGAAACCTTCGGCCAGGTGCATCAACGGGTTCTGCAGCGGGCCGGACTTGAGGGACGACCAATTGCGTTCCAGCACCGCTTCGTACAGGCCGTCGCCGGTGGCAAAGCGCTGCGCAACCACTTCCAGGGCGGCGTTGAGCACCGACTCCACCAGCGGCTCGCGCACTTTGGCCCAGTAGTGGGCACAGGCGAAGATGATGAAGGCGTGGGTGTAGAGGTCTTTGCGCTTGTCCAGCGGCTTGCCGGCCGGGTCGATGCTGTAGAACCAGCCGCCGTGCTCGGCATCGTGGAAATGCCGTTGCAAGGACCGGAACAGCGCAGCGGCGCGCTCCTCGGCAAACTCGGCGCCGGGTTCGCCGATCAGGCTGGCGAACAGGTACAGCTGCCGGGCGCAGGCCATGGCGCGGTAGCGTTGCGGGGGCAGCGGCTGATGATCGGCGTCCAGTGCCTCATAGGGCAAGGCCAGGTCGGCATTCCAGCCCGGGCCCTGCCAGAGCGGCACGATCAGGCTGTGGAAGTGCGTGAGCACGGCGTTCAAGGCGGAGTTTGGAGCGGTGGGCATTGGCTGGCGTCGTCACGGCAGGGGTGTAGGCGCGCATGGTAGCAGGGTTGAGATATAGGGTGTTTGTGCGGGCGCTTTCGCGAGCAAGCCCGCTCCCACATTCTGACCGAATACATCCTTGAAATACGGTCAGAATGTGGGAGCGGGCTTGCTCGCGAAGAGGCCCTTGTTAACGCCGCAAATCAGCCCGCCAGCAACCAAACCCCAGTCGCCGCCGAAGCCGCCCCAGCCACCCGTACCAACGGCGCCGCCGCTGCTGGCAGGAAGCGCACCACGGCATAACCGGCAGCGTGCAACACGGCGGTCGCGCCGACAAACCCGGCCGCATACGCCCAAGGGCTGGACATGTCCGGCAGTTCAAGGCCATGGGCTACGCCGTGGAACAAGGCAAACAATGCCGTCGCCCCCACCGCCACGAACAACGGCGGACGAACGGCCAAGGCCACTGCCAGGCCCAGGGCGAGTACCGAGGCGGCGATCCCGCTTTCCAGGGCCGGCAGTTCCAGGCCTTCAAAGCCCAGCAGGCCGCCGACCAGCATGGTGCCGACGAACGCACACGGCAGGGCCCAGCGCGCATTGCCTTTTTGCTGCGCGGCCCACAGGCCGACAGCGACCATGGCCAGCAAGTGATCAATACCGCCCAGCGGGTGGCTGATGCCGGCCACCAGCCCGTTATCGCCATGCCCGGGGTGAGCGAAGGCGAGGGCGGGGACGAGCAGCAGGGCGGCGGTTGCGAGAAGTTTGTTGAGACCCATGAGCAGGCTCCTTTCAGGGTGGGATCAGGCCGCAGTCAGCAGGCCCTGACGTTCGATAAAGGCGACGATGTCATCCAGGCCGACACCGGTTTTCTGGTTGCTGAACACAAACGGCTTGCCGTTGCGCATGCGCGTGGTGTCGCTGTTCATCAGCTCCAGCGATGCACCGACCAACGGCGCCAGGTCGATCTTATTGATCACCAGCAAGTCGGATTTGCAGATGCCCGGGCCGCCCTTGCGTGGCAGCTTGTCGCCGGCCGACACATCAATCACGTAGATGGTCAGGTCCGACAGCTCCGGGCTGAAGGTGGCCGACAGGTTGTCGCCACCGGACTCCACCAGGATCAGGTCCAGGCCGGGAAAGCGCCGGTTGAGCTGGTCCACCGCCTCCAGGTTGATCGACGCATCCTCGCGGATCGCGGTGTGCGGGCAGCCACCGGTTTCCACGCCGATGATGCGCTCGGGCGCCAGGGCCTGGTTGCGCACCAGGAAGTCGGCGTCTTCACGGGTATAGATGTCGTTGGTGACCACGGCCAGGTTGTAGCGATCGCGCAGGGCCAGGCACAGGGCCAGGGTCAGCGCGGTCTTGCCGGAGCCCACCGGGCCGCCGATGCCGACGCGCAGGGGTTGTGTGTTCATGTGCTTCTCCAAGGTAATGGGGCTCTAGGAACGAAACAGGCGGCTGTACTGGCGCTCATGGGCCATGCACGCCAGGGACAGGCCGAATGCGGCGCTGCCGATGTGGTTCAGATCGATGCGACCCGCGTCCTGCTGGGCTTGCTGCAATAAGGGCAGCAGCTCACTGGTCAGGCGCTGAGCCGCTTGTTGCCCCAGGGGCAGGGTTTTCATCAATACGGCCAACTGGTTTTCCAGCCAGCTCCACAGCCACGCGGCCAAGGCGTCTTCGGGGCTGATGTGCCAGGCGCGGGCGGCCAGGGCCCAGCCGAGCGCCAAGTGCGGTTCGGCCTGTTGTTCAAGAACGCGGCGTGCGGCGGTGTCGAGTTCGGGCAAACCGTTTAACAGCTGCTGCAGGGAGTAGCCCATCTGGCGACTCTCTTGATACAACTCGCGGGTCTCACGACTGGCGCGGTGTTCCTCGCACACCTGCGTCAGGCGCGGCCAGTCCTGCTCGGCGGCGGCACAGCAATGGGCGAGCAGCAACGGTGCTTCGAAACGGGCCAGGTTGAGCAGCAACTGGTCGCTGATCCAGCGTCGGGCGCTGGCCGCATCGCTGACGCGGCCATTCTCCACCGCCATCTCCAGGCCCTGGGAATAGCTGTAACCGCCAATCGGCAATTGCGGGCTGGCCAGGCGCAGTAGCGCCCACGCTGGGTTCATAGGCGTACGCCGAACTGGTGCAGCTTGGGCGGGTAGTTGAAGTCTTCATCGCCATGGCGTGAATGGTGATGGCCACCGCCATAGGCGCCGTGTTCCGGCTGGAACGGTGCTTCGATGGTTTCGGTGGTGGCGCCCAGTTGTTCGAGCATGGCCTTGAGTACGTAATCGTCGAGCAGGCGCAGCCAGCCGTCGCCGACTTGCAGCGCCACGTGCCGGTTGCCCAGGTGATAGGCGGCGCGGGTCAGCTCAAAGGCGCTGCTGCAGGTGACGTGCAGCAGTTGTTCAGGGCGTGCGCGCACGCGTACGACACGTCCGTCTTCGGCTTGTAGGAATTCGCCATCGTGCAGCGGCGGCTGGCCGCGCTCCAGGAACAGGCCGACGTCTTCGCCATCGGCACTGAAACAGCGCAGGCGGCTTTTGCTGCGGGCTTCGAAATTCAGCAGCAGTTCAGCGGCCCAGAGGGCTTGGGGGGCGATTCGGCGGTGGATCACCAGCATCAGGAAGCTTCCAGCTAAGAGCGATGAAAGAGCTAGAGCAAGGGCCTTGCCAATCACGCCGGGGAGTGGGATTTCCCTGTAGGCAGGCACGGACGTGCCACCCAATAGGGCGTCAGGCGATTCGTTGAGTGTTTCAAAATGGTGCGTGCCTGGATTTATAGCACCGGATCTGGGCGTTTTGCGTTGAGAACGGCTCTGCGCTGCATGAAGTTTCTTTCATCTATTTCGAGCTGGTGTTTTTACGGATTTGTCCTACGCGGTATGGGGATATTCCGTTCATGGCGTTAGGCGGGGGTTCTTTAGGCTGTGCGCCGTGTTTAATCCACTGCGACGTTCATCATGTTTCGATCAATTTTGTGTTTAGTCATTGTCAGTCTGTCTTTCTTCACGGCTTCGGCCTCGGCCAATGTTCAACCCCGCACCGCGTTCGGCGCTTCACTGCAGGGCATAAAACCCACCTCCATTGACGACGTCATCGATCGTGCCCACGAGTTGTTGGGTACGCCGTATAAATGGGGCGGGACCTCGGCGGAGCAGGGTTTCGATTGCAGCAGCTTGCTGGTCTATTTGTTCAAGACGCAAGCCAATATCCAGATCCCACGCACGACGGCGGCCATGCACCGTTCAACGGCACAGACCATCAAGCGTGGGGCGCTCAAGCCCGGGGACGCGGTGTTTTTCAAGGGTAACGGGCGCGGTCAGGTCAGCCATGTCGGCCTTTACATCGGGCAGGGCAAGTTCATTCATTCGCCACGTACGGGCAAGAACGTGCGTATCGATTCGTTGAGCAATAGTTACTGGAACAAGCACTACACCACCGCCAAACGCTTTCACACGTCGGGATGACCGGCTTACTCGGTGCTGCCCAGGCCTTGCCAGTGCTTGAGGCCAATGAAGATGAAGCGCAATTGCTGGGTGATTTTTGCCTGGGGCGTGAGGTGGGCCGGTAGCGCCTGGGCCGGTGGGTCGATGATATCGGGCAGGGTGGCGAACACGCTCTTGACGATCAGGTCGGCCATCACATGCAAGCCTTCGGCATCCAGATGCTGGAGCTTGGGCATCAGCGTGAGGTCGGCCGCCAGGTCGCGGGTGATGTCTTCGCGCAACGCACCAATGGCTTGGCGCACGGCAAGGCTGCCACCGTACTGTTCGCGGGCGAGGAACAGGAACTGGGAGCGGTTGGCCGACACTACATCGAGGAAGATCCGCACGGACGCATCGATGATCCCGCCCATCACGAATTCGTTGTGACGTACCAGGCGAATCGTCGCGCGGAAGGTCTGGCCGACTTCACTGACCAGCACCAGCCCGAGCTGGTCCATGTCGTCAAAGTGGCGGTAGAACCCGGTGGGCACGATGCCCGCAGTCTTCGCCACTTCGCGCAGGCTCAGGCTGCCAAACCCACGGCCACACTCCATCAGATGGCGGGCTGCGTCCATCAAGGCGAGGCGGGTCTGTTGCTTCTGTTCGGCGCGGGGCAGCATGGCGAGCGGGCTTTGTCGGCAAGTACAGCGACGCACTCTAGCAAAACCGCTTTGCTGGCGTCGAACTTGGCGGGGGTGGTGCGAGGCGCGATCTATATAAAAGCAAAAGCCCGATCGGCAGATCGGGCTTTTTTCTGGGCCACCACGGGCTTAGCTCTGAGCTTGATGCAGTTCTTGCAGGCGGTCTGCACCACCTTCGGCAACACCGTCGGTGTAAGCGCGTTTGTTGGCTTGTTCAGCACCGCCTTCAACCAGGCCTTTCTGTTCCAGGCGATCACGGCCACCTTCAGCAACACCTTCGGTGTAGGCGCGTTTGTTGGCTTGTTCCGAACCGTTTTCAGCAACGCCTTTGGCGTAGTCGCGGTTCTCTTCTTCTTGCGAACCGCTGCGAGCCAGGGTCTGGCTGGACTGAACGGCTTGCGCTTTGTTCTGTGGGGTGGCCTGTTCGGCGGCTGGCAGGGCAAAGGCACTGGAAGCCAGGACAGACAGCAGGACGGTAGCGAGTACTTGGCGTTTCATGATGGTTGCTCCTTGGGAGGGCGATAAAGTGGGTACAGGGCTAATGCTACTCTCGATAAGTCGATATAAAAGTTCATAAACACAATGGTAATAATCAACAGAATTGATTGTTCCCGGCAGAGGCTCTAGAACGCGCCTCTCAAGCCCGCGGTTTTGCACCGTGGTGGGTATTTTCGACACGGCCCTGGGTAACAATGGTGCGTTGTCGATGCTGGAAACTGTCCGTTCGATCAGAAAACTGGCTTTTTGCGACTAAAACGATGATCCGGTTAAACCCCCGCGCCGTTTGCCAGTCGTAGCCTTATGAGCTGTAGTTCAGCT
Organism: Pseudomonas sp. TE24901; assembly: GCF_054058375.1. Taxonomy (NCBI): domain Bacteria; kingdom Pseudomonadati; phylum Pseudomonadota; class Gammaproteobacteria; order Pseudomonadales; family Pseudomonadaceae; genus Pseudomonas; species Pseudomonas sp. TE24901. The sequence continues at coordinate 136,792 of NZ_JBSSAF010000003.1, read as the reverse complement.
AGTCGTATTCAGGAGTCATGTGCAATGACGCGCACGCGTAAAATCGTTGTCTGGAGCTGCGCCAGCTTCGCTCTGTTAATCGCCGTGGTGGTGTTGGTCCTGGTGTTTTTCGATTGGAACCGCATCAAGCCGCCGCTCAATGCCAAAGTCTCCGAAGAGCTGCATCGACCGTTTGCCATCAATGGCAACCTGGCGGTGGTGTGGGCGCGTGAGCCGGATCAAGGCGGCTGGCGTGCCTGGGTGCCGTGGCCGCATGTGATTGCCGAGGACCTGACACTGGGCAACCCCGACTGGTCGAAGAAACCGCAGATGGTCACCCTCAAGCGCGTGGAATTGCGCATCTCGCCGCTGGCGTTGTTGGCGCAGCGCGTGGTAATTCCGCGCATCGACCTCACTGAACCGAGCGCCGACCTGCAGCGCCTGGCCGATGGCCGCGCCAACTGGACCTTCACGTTCGACCCCAAGGACCCGAATGCCGAACCGTCAAGCTGGGTGGTGGACATCGGTGCCATCGGCTTCGATAAAGGCCATGTAACCCTCGACGACCAGACCCTCAAGACGCAATTGGACGTCACCATCGATCTGCTGGGCAAACCGATTCCCTTTGGTGAAATCGTCGGCGCTGCCGATGCCAAGAAGGCCCAGGAAAAAGGATCAAGCCCCCAGGACTATGCGTTCGGCCTCAAGGTCAAAGGCCAGTACCACGGCCAGAAACTCGACGGCACTGGCAAGATCGGCGGCCTGCTCGCCTTGCAGGACGCGGCCAAACCGTTCCCCTTGCAGGCCCAGGTGAAAATCGCCGACACCAGCATCGCCGTGGCCGGTACGTTGACCGACCCCCTCAACCTCGGCGCCCTCGACCTGCGCCTGAAACTCTCCGGCAGCAGCCTGGGCAACCTTTACCCGCTCACGGGCGTCACCTTGCCGGATTCGCCGGCGTATTCCACCGACGGCCACTTGATCGCCAAGCTGCATGAAGCCAGCGGCGCCTCATTCACCTACGAAAACTTCAACGGCAAGATCGGCAACAGCGATATCCATGGCAACCTGGGCTACGTCGCCAGTCAGCCACGGCCCAAGCTCACGGGCGCGCTGGTGTCCAACCAACTGCTGATGACCGACCTGGCTCCGCTGATCGGCGCCGATTCCAACGCCAAGCAAAAGGCCCGTGGTGGCGAAAGCAAACAGCCCGCGACCAAAGTGCTGCCGGTGGAAGAGTTCCGTACCGAGCGCTGGCGCGACATGGATGCCGATGTGGAATTCACCGGCAAGCGCATCGTGCAGAGTGCCGAGTTGCCTTTCACTGACCTCTATACGCATCTGGTGCTCAACGATGGCGAGCTGAGCCTGGAGCCCCTGCGCTTTGGCGTGGCCGGTGGCAAGCTGGATGCGCAGATTCGCTTGAACGGCCGTACCACGCCCATGGAAGGTCGCGCCAAACTCACTGCGCGCAACTTCAAGCTCAAGCAACTGTTCCCGACGTTCGAACCGATGAAAACCAGCTTTGGTGAACTCAATGGCGACGCGGACATCGCCGGACGTGGCAACTCCGTGGCGGCGTTGCTGGGCAGCTCCGACGGTAACCTCAAGATGCTGGTCAATGACGGCGCCATCAGCCGTGGCCTGATGGAAATTGCCGGGCTCAACGTGGGCAACTACGTGGTCGGTCGCCTGTTTGGTGACAAGGAAGTGAAGATCAACTGCGCGGCGGCGGACTTCGGCATCAAGACCGGCCTGGCGACCACTCGCCTGTTCGTGTTCGATACCGAGAACGCGATCATCTACGTCGACGGCACCGCGAACATGGCCACCGAACAACTGGACCTGACCATCACGCCGGAGTCCAAGGGCTTTCGCATGTTCTCGTTGCGTTCGCCGCTGTACGTCAACGGGCCGTTCATCAAGCCCAATGCTGGTGTGAAAGCCGTACCGCTGATGCTGCGTGGTGCGGGGATGGTGGCGCTGGGTGTGATCGTCGGGCCTGCGGCCGGGCTGCTGGCGCTGGTCGCGCCGAGTGGTGATGTGCCTAACCAGTGCGCACCGCTGTTGCAGCAGATGAAAGAAGGCAAGGCGCCTAAGACGGTGAAGGGCTAACTGACGAAACCGAAACCAAAAATGTGGGAGCTGGCTTGCCTGCGATAGCGCCGTAACAGACAACCTATACGTTGACTGTTGCATAGCTATCGCGGGCAAGCCCGCTCCCACAGTGGGTTCAGAGGTGTTGCGGTTTACAGGTCTTGCAGAATGTCCGCCATGTCGTCGGCGTGCTCTTCTTCCTGGGCCAGGATTTCTTCGAACAGGCGGCGGGTGGTCGGGTCTTTGTCGCCGATGTACTGAATGATTTCACGGTAGCTGTCCACCGCGATGCGCTCAGCCACCAGGTCTTCGTAGACCATTTCCTTGAGGTTCTTGCCCGCAACGTACTGCGCGTGGGAGTGCTTCGACAGCAGGTCAGGGTTGAACTCCGGCTCGCCGCCCAGTTGCACGATGCGTTCGGCCAGTTTGTCGGCGTGCTCGGCTTCCTGGGTGGCGTGTTCCAGGAACTCGCTGGCGGCCACGCTGGCCTTGAGTCCGTTGGCCATGAAGTAGTGGCGCTTGTAGCGCAACACGCAGACCAGCTCAGTGGCCAGCGACTCGTTGAGCAAGCGGATGATTTCTTCGCGGTCGGCGTCATAGCCTTCAGTGACGGCGCCGTTTTCGACGTGCTGGCGGGCGCGGCTGCGCAGGGTGGCCACGTCGGTCAAGTGTGCTTCAGTCATCTCAATCTCCTGGTGCTAATCCGGTTTTACGCCACGCTCTGCTGGCGTGATCGCTCCAAGTTGTGAGTGTTGGCTGAAGCAAAAAGTTTTATCGGATTTCAAAGGGCATGGCCGGACAGCTTTGCCTCCTGTTGCACCCACTGGAAAAACGCACGCACCGGCGGATGACGCTCACGTCCCGGTACACACAGGGCGCTGTAACCGGCGCCGTCCACATGGATCTGCGGCTTGTAGGGCACCAGCAAACCGGTGGCAACGCTTTCCGACACCAGGATGTTGCTTGCCAGTACCAATCCCTGGCCGGCAATCGCCGCCTGCAAGGCGTAGTGCTCCTCGTCGTATTCGCGCAGCAAGCTCGTGTGGGCCAGCCACGTTTCGCCGGCCTTCTCGCACCAGGCCTGCCAGCCCAGGGCGTACAGCTCGGAGTTATGCCAACGCACGCTGATCAGCGTCGGCACCTGGCTGCTCGCCCGTGCGACCTGTTCGGGGGCGCCGTACACCGCAAAGCGCTCATCGAACAGGCACTCGCCGTACAGGTGCGGGTAGTCGCCGAGGCTGTAGCGAATCACCAGGTCGACGCTGGCGTCCTGTTGCAGGTCGACCACGTCGCACTGGGTATCCAGGCGCAGGCTGATGTCGGGGTGGGCGGCATAAAAACGCCCCAGCCGGGGCACCAGCCACAACGCGGCAAACGCCGGGGTGGTGGAGACGGTGAGCTGTCCGGCACTGCGTTGCGGGCGCAACGTGTCGAGGCTATGGGCGACGTCCAGCAAGGCGCCGTGCACGCTGCGAAACAGCCGCTCACCGCCTTCGGTGAGGCGCACCTGGCGCGGCAGGCGCTCGAACAGCGGCACGCCCAGCCAGGTTTCCAGGCTGCGTATCTGGTGGGACACCGCCGTGGGCGTCACCGACAGTTCCAGGGCGGCCGCCTTGAAGCTCAATAGTCGCGCTGCCGATTCAAAGGTGCGCAGGGCGGTGAGGGGCAGTGAGGCAAACATGCGGGCTCCATGGATGAGATGAATTCATCCAGATTAACTATTGCTCATTTGTCGGCTCGTGCTGCCATCACTAGATTTGCGAGCAAGCGTGGCGGCCAATCAGGTCGCCTGAGTCTAACTCGTGAAGGTAATACAGATGAAAAAAATGCTAGTGATTCACGCCAGTCCCCGTGGTGAGCGCTCCCATTCGCGGCGCCTGGCCGAGTCGTTCTTGGAGGCCTGGCAGGCGGCCAACCCGGATGCACAGGTGACCCGTCGCGAAGTCGGCCGGGCGTTTATCCCCCATGTGACCGAAGCCTTCGTGGCCGCCAATTTCTACCCCGAACCGCAGGCGTTGCCAAAGGTGATGAAGGCCGACCTGCAATTGAGTGACGAACTGGTGGGCGAGTTGATCGAGCATGATCTGCTGGTGATCGCGATGCCCCTGTACAACTTCGGCGTGCCCAGCGGCCTCAAGGCCTGGATCGATCAGATCGTGCGCATGGGCCTGACCTTCGACATCACCCAGGACAGCCACGGCAACGCGCAATATCACGCGCTGCTCAAAGGCAAGAAGGCGCTGATCATCACCTGCCGTGGCGGCAGCGGCTTCGGCCCGGGTGGCGAGTTCGAGTGGATGAACCATGCCGACCCGCACCTGCGTACGGTGCTGGGCTACATCGGGATTGATGACGTCAGCGTGATCGCCGCCGAAGGTGAAGAGTCGGACAAAAGCGTGTTCCAGCGCGCATGCGCCGAGGCCGAACGCCAACTGCATGATGTTGCCGGGCGCTTTTAAGGTGTCATGAGTCTGTCACCGGGTGGTCATGTCGATTTATGAAACGCTGGTCTAGGATGGGTTCATCGCCTTCCCTATCAGGACCTCTGCGCCATGCCGCACTCCCTTGCCACGCGTTATCCCCTGGTGCTGGTGCCCGGCATGCTGGGGTTTGTGCGCCTGGGGTGGTTTCCCTACTGGTACGGCATCGTCCCTGCGCTGCGCAAAGGTGGCGCACAGGTCTTCCCGGTGCAGGTGGCGCCGCTGGACTCCAATGAGGTGCGCGGCGAGCAATTGCTGGTGCAGATCGAACGGATCCGCCGCGAAACCGGTGCCGACAAGGTCAACCTGATCGGTCACAGCCAGGGCTCGCTCACCGCGCGTTACGCGGCGGCCAAGCGCCCGGAATGGGTGGCGTCGGTCACCTCGGTGGCCGGGCCCAACCATGGGTCGGAACTGGCAGACCATATCCACACCCATTACCCCGCCGACAGCGTGAAAGGGCGCCTCATGAGTGCGCTGTTTCACCTGGTGGCCGGGGTGATGAGCCTGTTGGAGACCGGTTATCGGGGGCCACGTTTCAAGGCTGACTTGCACGCCTCCCACCTGTCCCTGACCAGCGTGGGCGTGGCGCTGTTCAACCGCCAGTTCCCACAAGGTTTGCCGCAGACCTGGGGCGGGCAGGGCGCTGAAGAGGTCAATGGCGTGCGTTACTACTCGTGGTCCGGCACCTTGCAGCCGGGCAAGACCGATCGCGGGCGCAACCTGCTCGACGGCACGAACCGCAGCTGCCGCTTGTTTGCCCGCAGCTTCGTGCGGGAGAAGGGCCAGTGTGACGGCATGGTGGGGCGCTACAGCTCACACCTGGGGTTGGTGATTGGCGATGACTACGCGCTGGATCACTTCGACATCGTCAACCAATCGATGGGCTTGGTGGGCAAGGGCGCTGAGCCGATTCGGTTGTTTGTCGAGCATGCCCAAAGGCTCAAGGCTGCCGGGGTGTAGCGGGTGGACTCGACCTAATTGTGGGAGCGCGTTCAGTCAGCACGCACCGGCGTCGTCCACCGCTCCGACAAAATCACCCCACCCAACGTCAGCAAACCGCCGACCAGGTGATACATCGCCAACTCTTCCTTCAACACCACCGCCGCAATCAGCGCGGTGATCAGCGGCAGCAGGTTGAAAAACAGCGTGGTGCGGCTCGGCCCGAGCGTCTTCACCGAGTGCATCCACGCCAACGGCGCCAGCATCGAGGCCAGCAGACAGGCGTACAGCACCAGCGGGATGTTCGCCCAACCCAGGCCTGCTTTTGTCGAGAACAGGAACAGCGGAAACAGCACCACCACGGCCACCAGTATCTGCAAGTACAGCAGCACCAGGGGCGGCAGGCGCAGGTGCCACTTTTTCAGCAAGGTGCTGTAGACCGCGTAGGCGAGGGTGGCGACCAGCATCATGGCGTCCCCCAGGTTGACCCCGTGTTGCAGCAGCGCACCCAGGCTACCGGCCGAGACCACCACCACCACGCCGGCGAAGGACAGCACCGCACCGGTCAGCGCGCCAAAGGTGAGGCGCTGGCCGAGGCTGATGATCGCCGCCGTCAGCGCCATCAAGGGCATCAGCGACAGGATGATGCCCATGTTGGTCGCCGTGGTGACCGTCGCTGCGTAGTAGGCCAGGCTTTGGTACACCGCCATGCCCAGCACGCCGAGGATGAAAATCTTGCCCAGGTTCGGCCGGATCTGCGCCCAGTTTGCAATCACCGGCTTGAGCATGAACGGCGTGAACAGCAGCGCCGCCAGCAGCCAGCGGTAAAAGCCGATCTCGGCGGGGAAAATCGAGCCCACGGCGAGCTTGTTGACCACGGTGTTGCCGGCCCAGATAAAGATGGCCAGCAGGGGATACGCGTATTGCATCGAAAGAAACCAGATAGGTTGGTGAGGCAGGATTATCCCTTGTCTGGATCGCAGCCTATACTGCGATCCAGCCAACTGACCTCTGCATCCAGACAACATGCCCAGACACACCGTCCGCCTCGCGGATTTCCCCAGCTTGCCGAGCCCGGTCTACTTCCGCTATTCCGAGTTTGCCCCCGACACCGAGTGCACCCCGCACCGGCATTTCTGGGGGTCGCTGGACTATTCAGCCAGCGGCGTTATGCGCATGGAGGTGGCCGGCAGCCGGTTTATGTCGCCGCCGCAGTACGCGGTGTGGATCCCACCGGATACCGAACACAGTTCCTATAACGCCCAGGCGATTGTCTACCGCTCCGTGGGCCTGGCGCCGGAGCTGTGCGAGCACCTGCCACAGGTGCCGTGCACCTTGGCGGTCAGCGAGATTCTCAAGGCCATCCTCAGTGATTTTGCACGTCGCGACGTCAACATCCCGCAGACCGAGGCTGATGTTCGCCTGGCCCAGGTGCTGGTAGACCAGCTCAAGCAGGCGCCGGTCCACGATTGTTTCCTGCCCTACGCCCGCCACCCTGGCGTGCTGGGTGTGCTGGAGGGCATGCAGGCCGACCCGGGGGACAACCGCCCCCTGGCGCAATGGGCCGAGCAAGTGCACGTGAGCGAGCGCACCCTGGCCCGGCAATTCGTGCGGGAGGTGGGCATGAGTTTTGGCGAGTGGCGCCAGCGCCTGCGTTACCTGGCGGCGATTGACGCCCTGGGCAGCGAACGCAGCGTGCAACATGTGGCGTTTGACCTGGGCTACAGCACCGCGTCGGCGTTTATCGCGATGTTCCAACGCCACGCTGGCTGCACCCCCGAGCAGTACCGTCGGTCGAATATCCGCGCCCGCTGAAGATGTAACAGGCTTTGACTACACTGCTGGGTAGGCCGCGCCCCTTCGGTGCGGTAACAGGGAGAAAACTCCATGAAGATGCTGCGTATTCCGCTGTTGATGATGGGCCTGCTGCTGTGTTCCCAAGGTTTTGCCGCGACCGCCCAGCAAAATAAGATGACCACCTGCAACGCCGACGCCACCACCAAGGCCTTGAAAGGCGATGAGCGCAAAGCCTTCATGAGCACCTGCCTGAAGGCGGCCCCGGCCGCCAACGACGCCAAGACCCTGACGCCGCAACAGCAGAAGATGAAAGACTGCAATGCGTCGGCGAAAACCAAGGCGCTGACTGGCGATGCACGCAAGACATTCATGAGCACGTGTCTCAAAGGTAGCTGACAGCACAAGTCTCCTGTGGGAGCGGGCTTGCTCGCGAATGCGGTGTGTCATTCAGCACGTCAATGTCTGGTCCATCGCATTCGCGAGCAAGCCCGCTCCCACACTGTCGGTGTTCGCAGTATTCAGAGTTCTCGCTTGATTCCTTCAAGGCTGGCAGACTGCCAATCCTTTAAAGCCGTTCGTTTTGAGGCTGTATGCCAACGTTTTCTCAGCGTCACGTGATATTGCTGGCCAGCTACATCATCATTTTCGGCGGACTGCTGCTGGTACTGCCGCTCAAGTTGCTGCCCAGCCTGCTGGCCGGCCTGCTGGTTTTTGAACTGGTCAATATGCTCACCCCCCAACTGCAACGGCTGATTGAAGGCCGGCGTGCGCGTTGGCTGGCGGTGGCCTTGCTCGGCACCTTGATCGTCAGCGTGCTGACTCTGATCTTTGCCGGTGCCATCAGCTTCCTGCTCCACGAGGCGGAAAACCCCGGGGCTTCCCTCGACAAATTCATGGGCGTGGTCGACCGCGCACGGGGCCAACTGCCGCCCTTCGTTGACGCCTACCTGCCGGCCAGCGCCGCCGAGTTCCGCGTGGCCATCGGCGACTGGCTGAGCAAGCACCTGAGCGAATTGCAGCTTGTGGGTAAGGATGCTGCCCACATGTTCGTCACCCTGCTGATCGGCATGGTGCTCGGCGCGATCATCGCCCTGCAGCGCGTACCCGACCTGACCAAGCGCAAACCCCTGGCTGCCGCACTGTTCGATCGCTTGCACCTGCTGGTCCAGGCCTTTCGCAACATTGTCTTCGCCCAGATCAAGATTGCTGCGCTGAACACCGCTTTCACCGCCGTCTTTCTGGCCGTGGTGCTGCCGTTGTGCGGGATTCACCTGCCGCTGACCAAGACCCTGATCGTGCTGACCTTCTTGCTCGGCCTGTTGCCGGTGATCGGCAACCTGATGTCCAACACACTGATCACTATCGTGGCGCTGTCGCTGTCGATCTGGGTGGCGGTGGCGGCGTTGGGCTATCTGATCGTGATCCACAAGATCGAGTACTTCCTCAACGCGCGCATTGTGGGCGGGCAGATCAGTGCCAAGTCGTGGGAATTGCTGTTGGCGATGCTGGTTTTCGAGGCAGCATTCGGCCTGCCGGGGGTGGTGGCGGGGCCGATTTATTATGCGTACCTCAAGAGCGAGCTGAAGCTCGGTGGGATGGTTTAAGCCTTGTAGTGACTGGGCTGTCCTCTTCGCGAGCAAGCCCGCTCCCACACTGACTGTGTTCACAAGTCTAAATGTGTAAACACAGTCAGTGTGGGAGCGGGCTTGCTCACGAAGGACGCGCCACGGTCTTTCAGTTAAAACTCAGTAGCCGTACCGCTTGCTGGCCTCAATCGCCAGGCCACTGCCGATACTGCCAAAGATATTGCCTTCCACATGCCGCGCATTCGGCAGCATCGCCGAAATGCTGTGGCGCAGCGCCGGGATTCCGCTGGAACCGCCGGTAAAGAACACTGTGTCCACCTGCGCCACGCTCACCGAAGCGTCGTTGAGCAGTTGCGTCACGCTGCCACGCACGCGCTCCAGCAGGCCGTCAATCGACGATTCGAACAGCGCCCGGCTCAAGTCCACGCTCAAGCCCGCTTCGATACGGTCGAGCGGCACATGGCGGCTATCTTCATGGGTCAGCTGGATCTTGGTCTCTTCCACTTCCATCGCCAACCAGTGCCCGGCGCGCTGTTCGATCAACTTGAACAGGCGGTCGATGCCGCCGGTGTCTTCGATGTCGTAGCGCATGCTGCCCAGGGCCAGCTGGGATTTCTGCGAGTACACCGAGTTGATGGTGTGCCAGGTGGCCAGGTTCATGTGGTGGCTGGTGGGCATGTAGGCGCCACTCTTCATGCGGCTGCCGTAGCCGAACAACGGCATCATGCCGTTGAGGGAGAGCTGCTTGTCGAAGTCGGTCCCGCCGATGTGCACGCCGCCGGTGGCGAGGATGTCATCGTGGCGATTGTCGTTGTGGCGACGGTCCGGCGACAGGCGTACCAGGGAGAAGTCCGAAGTACCGCCGCCGATATCGACGATCAGTACCAGCTCTTCTTTCTCGATGGTGGACTCGTAGTCGAAGGCGGCCGCAATCGGCTCATATTGGAATGAAATGTCCTTGAAACCGATCTTGCGCGCTACGTCCACCAGGGTGTTCTCGGCTTCCTGGTCAGCCAGCGGGTCGTCATCGACGAAAAACACCGGGCGGCCCAGCACCACTTCTTCGAACTCACGGCCAGCGTTGGCTTCAGCACGGCTCTTGAGCTGGCCGATGAACAGCGCCAGCAAGTCGGTGAACGGCATCGCCGTGCCCAACACGCTGGTGTCGTGCTTGATCAGCTTGGAACCCAACAGGCTCTTGAGCGAGCGCATCAGGCGGCCTTCGTAGTTTTCCAGGTACTCGTGCAGTGCCAGGCGACCGTACACCGGGCGGCGCTCTTCGAAGTTGAAGAACACCACCGACGGCAAGGTGATCTTGTCGTCCTCCAGCGCCAGGAGTGTTTCCATGCCGGGGCGGATCCAGCCGACGGTGGAGTTGGACGTGCCAAAGTCGATACCGCAGGCACGGGCTGGGGATGGGTTTTCCATGACAATCAGGTTCCGGTTGAAAAACGGCCGCGCAGTGTATGCCAGTCGAGGACGGATGCGTAGGCCGACCATCCGTTAAATCGCGCTTGAAACTGCGCGATTTGCCCCCACATCGGGTACATACGGCAAGCGCCGATAACACTTTGACGTACCCCCAGGCCACATCACTCAACAGGTGCAATGCAGCGCACGTTGTGCCCCGGGCTGTGCGATCTCGATTAAGGATGGTGAACCGCCGATGGATTTCAAAGACTACTACAAGATTCTGGGTGTCGAGCCGACGGCTGACGACAAGGAAATCAAGGCCGCGTACCGCAAGCTCGCGCGCAAATACCACCCGGACGTGAGCAAGGAAAAAGACGCTGAAGCCAAGTTCAAGGACGCGTCCGAAGCCTACGAAGCGCTCAAGAGCGCCGACAAGCGCGCCGAGTACGACGAGCTGCGCAAATACGGCCAGCATGGCCAGCCGTTCCAGGGGCCACCGGGCTGGCAGAGCCGTGGCGGTTTTGGCGGCGGCGGCGGTGAGGACTTCTCGGACTTCTTCAGTTCGATCTTCGGCTCCCGTGGCGATGCCTTCGGTGGTGGCCAGCGCCGTCCTGCCGGGCGCAAGGGCCAGGACGTGGAGATGCAACTGACCGTGACCCTGGAGGAGACGCTGTCGGCAGAGTCCAAGCAGATCAGCTTCCAGGTGCCGCAGTACGACGCCTCGGGCCGTCACGTGACCAACACCACCAAGAGCCTGAACGTGAAGATCCCCGCCGGCGTGGCCGACGGTGAGCGCATCCGCCTCAAGGCACAGGGTGCCCCGGGAATCGGTGGCGGCGCCAATGGCGACCTGTACCTGATCATCAAGTTTGCCCCGCATTCGAAGTTTGAAGTCGAAGGCGAAAACCTGGTCATCAACCTGCCACTGGCTCCTTGGGAACTGGCGCTGGGCGCGGAAGTGGCTGTACCGACCCTGACCGGCAAGATCAACCTCAAGGTGCCGGCGGGTAGCCAGAACGGCCAGCGCATGCGTGCCAAGGGCCATGGCTTGCTGAACAAGGCCGGCGAGCGTGGGTTCCTGTACATCCAGCTCAAGGCTGTGATGCCCAAGCAGGCCGACGACGAGACCATCGCGTTGTGGCAGGAACTGGCGAAAAAAGCCGCGTTCAATCCGCGGGAACACTTCTGAAAATAACGGCCCCGCGCTGGCTATCCAGCGCGGCTGCCTTGATCGGAGCGACACCGCGGCCGAACGTCCTGTCGGCACCCGCCTGACGAGCTAACTACCTACCGCAGCGAAGGCTGCCGGGCATGGTCTGCTGATGCTTCCTTTGAAGCAGTGAGCAGTCACCCATGCCCATCGATACACCCAGCCTCGAGCCGCAAACCGCGGCCTACGAGGTGATCAAGCAAAAAGTGCCCACCTGGTTGACCCAGGCGTCGGCCGCCACCCGCGACGCCTTCAAGGGCGCGCCCACCCATGAAGTCGATTGGCTCGACGGCCTCGACGGCAGCGAACGTCGTCAGTTGCAGCACTACACCAGTGCCTGCGCGCACTCGCAAAATGCCCTTGACCAGGCCATGACCGACCTGCCCAGTGCCGAGGCGTTTGCCAAGCCGTTACTGGCCGCGGCACTCAAGGCGCAGTTCGCGATCGAGCCTGACCTGGACAACACCTACGTGGACTTGCGCAAGCCTGTGGAACTGGGCGCGTTTGGTCTCCGCGTCGGTAGTTTTTCGGTGTTGACCCTGAGCCTGCTGCAAGCGGCGTTGCACAATTTCGAAGAGAGCGAATGCGCCCCCGGTGCCTTTGCCTCTGCGTCACGGTTCAAAAGCGGGCCGGCTGAACATGACGCCAGTGCGGCCGTGGGGATCAGCATCGAAAGCTTCCTGGACCTGTGCCGGCGCCTGGACATCGGTGCGCAGTACCAGGCGCGGCTGACGGCGTTTTTCCACAACGCCAGCGGCCTGCGCGGCCTGGTGATCCAGGCCCAGAAAGACGCCCTTCAAGCGGCCGCCTACACCGCATTGCTCAAGCAGGACATCGGGCCGGAGGACTATGCGGTGATCGGTGCGGTGATCACGGGTGACCAGGAGATCCGCAGTCACGGCAAACCGGTCTGGTTCAACGACCTGAGCCTGATGGGCCTTCGTCTGTCGGGCTGTACCGCGTTCGTTGCCGTGGACAAACACCAGCACGCTGACGAGGTGCTGGTGTACATCCCTCACGACCCGCTGCACCCGCTGAAAAAATACGCCAGCCTTCAAGACCTGCAGGCGGAGCTGACCCGCCAATTGATGGAGGACGCCAAGGTGGGCGCGGGGCTGACGGCCTATCAAGGATTTCTCAAGAACACTATCGCCTACGCCGACCAGCCGACCTACCTGCGGCGCCTCACCGAGGACGCGTCCGATCAGCCCCGTGACCCCTACGGCACCGTGCGCACCGGGCAACACCTATTGCCGTTCGTCTCGCCAATCCTCTCGCTGCTCATCGGCCCAAAACAACTGCCCCCTGCGCCAACTGCACGTGAACCGATCAAGGATCCTAACTTTTACATCCAGGTCATCGCCAAGCGCGAGCTGTGGCAAGCCAACGTCGAGCTCTGGGGGGATAACTTCGACACGCTGCGCGACAAGCTGATCGCCGATGCCCGGGCCCATGCGGTGCCCACTGCGGATGTGGACGTGGCGGTGCGCGCCAGGAAGATCGCCGCCCTGGAGAGTGCCGGGCTGCTGGCGCTGAACCTGGTGTCGATGTTTGTGCCGGGGCTCGGGGAGGTGATGATGGCGGTGATGGCTGCGCAGCTGTTGTACGACGCCTTCGAAGGCGTGGTGGAGTGGCATGAGGGCGACCGCGAGGCGGCGTTGGGACACTTGACCGACGTGGCCGAAAACCTGGTGTTTATCGGTGTGATGGCGGCAGGGGGCCGGGAGGTGCGCAAAGCGTTAAACACTCCGGCGGTGATCGAGAAACTTGAGCCTGTGAGACTGCCCGACGGCCAGCAGAAACTGTGGAAGGCCGATCTTGCCCCCTACAAACTGCCGGTGCAGTTGGCGCCGGATGCCAAGCCGGACGTACTGGGCCTGTATGCCCATCAAGGGCAAAGCGTGTTGCCGCTGGAGGGCGACCACTTTGCCGTGGCCTACGACGCGCAAGCCGCTGAATATCGTATCCAGCACCCGACCCGTCCGCAGGCCTACGCGCCGCGCCTGGCGCATAACCATGAGGGTGCCTGGCAGCATGAGCTTGAACACCCGTTGACCTGGGATGCCCCGACGACCCAGCGCCGCCTGGGGCAGCCGGCGCAAGGCCTGAGCGCCGAGCGCCTGCGCCAGGCCTGTGAGGCCAGCGGCATCGAAGCCGATGCCTTGCGCGCCGGGCATCTGGATCAGGAGCCGGTGCCCCTGGCGCTGGCTGACACGTTGCAGCGTTTCAAGGCCGCGGACGAGGTGGCGGACTTTATTGCGCAACTGAGGTCGGAGAGTGCCTTGCTGTACGCCAAGGCCGACCCGATGCTGCAAATGGATCTGTTGCGCCGCCGGGGCATGCTGCCGGGCGGATCGTACGTGGTGCTCGAACGCGATGGCACTCAGCTCTGGAGTGATCCGGTACTGCCCGGCCAGCCTCGTCAGGCGATAGTGCTTGCCGAGGGGGCGCAAGCGCGTGGGGAGTTGTTGCAAGAGGTCCTGGGTTACTTTCAAGCGGATGATCCGGCGTTAAGCGAGTTTCCCGGCCAGGCGAGTGAGTCATTGCCCGAGCGCGCACGCCAACTGCGCCACTACCTCGGTGCGCAGGCCCAATCCTTTGAAAGCGCGCTGGTGGAGGAGCACTATAAGGCGCGCAATTTCAGCGCCAACCCCGATGCCATGCGGCTCCAGGGGCAGTTCCCCAGCCTGCCGAACGCGATGGCCGAGCACATGCTCAAACCCTCAATGACGACGCGTTGCAGCGTTTTCGCAGCGCTGGCGAGTTGCCGCACAACGTGCTGGAGCAGGCCCAATGGCAGGTCCAGGAGTTGCGCCTGACCCGCGCCTGGGAAGGGCTGTTCGTCGAATCGCTGGCCACCGCCGACACCCCGCGCCTGCAAGCCCTGGGTACCGATTCGCGCGCGAACCTGCGCACGGCGTTGCTCGAGCAGCCGCTGCGCAAGCCGGCCTACGACCCTTCGATGCGCTTGCTCGGCGGCGGACGTGGTGTACGGCAGCTGATGGACACGGCCGCCAACGCCCTGCGCTCACCGGCCGAACGCGTGCGCCGGCTGTTCCCGGACTATACCGCGGACCAGACCCAGACCTTGCTGCACTCACTGGGGGCCGAGGTGCGCAGCGGGTTGTCGCGCCTGGAGGACGAATACGCCACCCTGGAGCGTGACCTCAAGCACTGGGTGCGTGACAACGCCCCGCCGGTCAGCTTCACCGCCTTCGATCGCCAGGGCGGGTTCGTCAAGACGTTCGCCGATGCGATCAAGCGTTGCTGGCGTCGCCAGACCAGCACCCTCAGCATCGTCCCTGGCCATCCGCTCAACCTGCCTGCGCTCACGGCGGATTTCAGCCATGTCGAAGCGCTGGAGTTGGCCAACACGCCGTGGAACCGCGACGCCCAGACCTTCCTGAATAACTTCAGGCAGCTCAAGCGCCTGAGTATCCGCGAAGCAGCCCTCAGCGAACTGCCCGAAGGCCTGGAGCAGATGAATCAACTGACTCAGTTGCAGTTGCGCAAGAATCGGATTCGCTTGACGCCTCAGGCTGTGGAGCAACTGGGGCGCCTCAATCGGATGGAGTGGCTGGACCTGTCGCAGAACCCCCTCGGCCTAGCCCCGGATTTGAGCAACATGCCGCACTTGAGGTACGTGTTCCTCAGGAACACCGAACTGGAGCACTGGCCCACCGGGTTGCGGGATCAGAGTGGCCTGCGCGAACTCAACCTGGAGGACAACCACCTGCGTACGATCCCGCCCGAGCACCTGGAGCCGCCGGCCGAGTACGCTGAGCAAATGATCAAGATCAACCAGGTCACGTCGATCAGGGGCAATCATTTATCCGCCCAGGCGGAACAGGCGCTGGACGATTATTGGCGACGCTTGTCCCAGAGCCATCCCGAGCTGTTGCTCAACGGTCGCGGGGACAGTTTCTCGGTGGAATCTCCCTCAATCGCCCAAGTGCGGCAGATGAACCCTAATTACGATATTGGCCGATGCCGGCAGCACATCTGGAACCTGGGGGCAGACGTCGAGGTGCAGTTGTCTCGCCAGTTCCAGGAATACAGCGACCTCAAGGCGCAACTGGACAGTTGGGTGTTTTCCGGTGGTGGTGCGCGTCAGCGCTACGTTCGCATGAACCAGGTAATGGATAACCTTGCCCAACGTGACGACCGCGTCATGGCCCGTACCCGCATCCTGGCATGCTGGCGCCAGGAAACCCCGATGAAGTTTGCCGCCGACAGCACACCCATCGGTTTGGAAATGGACCTCAGTGACCTGACGTTGTCCAGCCTGCCGGACCTGGATGCGGACTTCAGCCATGTCGGTTCATTGCGGCTCACACGCATGCAGTTGAGCGCCTCCCCGGAAGGATTTCTCGGCGGCTTTCGTGGTTTGCGCTGGTTGGATATGTCGAACAATGCGTTACGTGAACTGCCGCCAGCAGTGGGTGAAATGCATGGCCTGACGCGGTTGTTCCTGGACAACAACTCAATTCGCCTGACCCCTGAAACCACGCGGATCCTGTCTGAGCGCACGACCCTCAGGGCACTGTGGATGGATAACAACCCCCTGGGCATGGCCCCGGACTTCAGCCGCATCCCCGACATCCGCTCGGTCCACCTCAGTGGCACCGACCTTCCCCACTGGCCTGTGGGGCTGGGCAGCCAGGCCTTGCTGGACGATATCAACCTGGCCAATAACCAATTGACCACGCTGCCGGTTGACCTCATCGACCCCTTAGAGGAGCAACTGCCTCACGCTGCACGCTTGTCCACGATCACCAACGTCAACAACAACCCCTTCACCGAAGCCACGTTGCAACAGGTGCGTGTCTATAACGCTCGGTTGCTGGAGGAGGAGCTTGTTCAGACAGGTCGGCCGCCGAGGCTCGTCGCTACCGCCCTGGGCCTGCGTTCTCCAGTGGTGGCCAGGCCATTGGGCGTGCCGTTCGAGCGCTGGACCCGAGGCCTGAACCCCGACCAGGTGGCCGCTCGGGCCCGGCAGTGGAGCCTCCTGCACGACGATCCATGCAGCCCGGGTTTTTTCCAGATGCTGGCCGACATGAACGCATCTGCCGACCCTGCTGACCTGCAACGGCGGGTGTGGGAGGTGATCGACAGCATCACCGAACCCAACACCGAGTCCGAAGCCTTGCGCGAGGAGATGTTCACTTGGGCGGGGCGCGCTGCGTGTTGTGACCGCGCCGCGCTGTCGTTCAGCAACCTGGAAATCATGCAGATGGTCTACCGTGCCAAGGCCGGGGCGACCGAGGCGACGCAGGGGCCTGCCCTGTTGCAGTTGGCCCGTGGCCTGTTCCGTCTGGATGAAGTGGAAAAGACCGCCTTGGAAGACATTGCCCAGCGCACGGCGGCCATCAACCATGACCCTGATCTGACACGGGTGCAGAAGCAGTCGAGGATCCAGCAACTTGAAGAAGTGGAGGTGCGCCTCGCCTATCGCTACGGGTTGAAGGGAGAGCAGCAGCTTGATTTGCCGGGCCAGCCGGATCAGGCGCGGTTCATTGCCATGGGCAAGGTCAGTCAGCCGGTGCTGGATGCCACGCGCGCGCGCATCCTGGGGTTGAATAACTCGCCTGAAGAGTTCCAGAGCTTATTGTCCAGGGACTTTTGGAAGGACTACGTGGCCCATAAGTACCGCCCGCAGTTCGAGGCGCAAAGCAAGCCGTATCACGAGCAACTGGCGGCGTTATTGGAGCAGGTGGAGGCCGGGCAACTGTCCCGGGACGCCTATGATACCCAGGCCCAGGCACTGCAGAGCCAACTGGGGATTGCCGAGGCTGGCTTGATTGAAACCCTGACCCGCACCGAACTCCAGGAGCACCCGTTGCCCGGTCCGCCTGAGAACCGGGCAGGCAATGAAGTACGCTAGAACAGGAAATACCGCTGGGCCATCGGCAGCACATCCGCCGGCTCGCACCACAGCAACACACCGTCGGCCTTGACCTGATAAGTCTGTGGGTCGACCTCGATGTCCGGCAGGTAGTCGTTGTGGATCAAGTCGGTTTTTTGCACCTCGCGGCAGCCCTTGACCACGGCGATCTGCTTCTTCAAGCCCAGGGCTTCGGGCACTCCGGCGTCCTGGGCGGCCTGGCTGATAAAGGTCAGGCTGGTGGCGTGCAGCGGGCTGCCGAAGCTGGCGAACATCGGGCGGTAGTGCACCGGTTGCGGCGTCGGGATCGAGCCGTTGATGTCACCCATCAGGCTTGAAGCAATCGCGCCACCCTTGAGAATCAGGGTCGGCTTGATGCCAAAAAACGCCGGGCGCCACAGCACCAGGTCGGCCCATTTGCCCACTTCAATGGAGCCCACGATGTGGCTCACGCCGTGGGTGATCGCCGGGTTGATGGTGTACTTGGCGATGTAGCGCTTGGCGCGGAAGTTGTCGTTGCCGGAGCCGTCGCCAGGCAGCGGGCCGCGCTGCTTTTTCATCTTGTCGGCGGTTTGCCAGGTGCGCGTGATCACCTCGCCAACGCGACCCATGGCCTGGCTGTCGGAGCTGATCATGGAGAACGCGCCGAGGTCATGCAGGATGTCTTCGGCGGCAATGGTTTCGCGGCGGATGCGGCTTTCAGCGAAGGCCACGTCTTCGGCAATGCTCGGGTCCAGGTGGTGGCAGACCATCAGCATGTCCAGGTGTTCGTCGATGGTGTTGCGGGTGAACGGGCGGGTTGGGTTGGTGGAACTGGGCAGCACGTTGGGAAAGCCACAGGCCTTGATGATGTCCGGCGCATGGCCGCCACCGGCACCTTCGGTGTGGTAGGTGTGGATGGTGCGGCCCTTGAGCGCGGCCAAGGTGGTTTCGACAAAGCCCGATTCGTTGAGGGTATCGCTGTGGATCGCCACCTGCACGTCGTACTCGTCGGCCACGCTCAGGCAGTTGTCGATGCTCGCAGGCGTGGTGCCCCAGTCTTCGTGCAGCTTCAGGCCGATGGCCCCGGCCTTGACCTGCTCGATCAACGGCTCCGGCAAACTGGCATTGCCCTTGCCGGTGAAACCGATGTTCATCGGGAACGAGTCGCTGGCCTGGAGCATGCGTGCCAAGTGCCACGGCCCGGAGGTGCAAGTGGTGGCGTTGGTGCCCGTGGCCGGGCCGGTGCCGCCGCCGATCATGGTGGTCACGCCGCTGGTCAGCGCTTCTTCGATTTGCTGCGGGCAGATGAAGTGCACGTGGGTGTCGATGCCGCCGGCGGTGAGGATCATGCCTTCGCCGGCAATCACTTCGGTGCTGGCGCCGATGGCCATGGTCACGCCGGGTTGCACATCCGGGTTGCCGGCCTTGCCGATGGCGTGGATGCGGCCGTTCTTGAGGCCGACGTCGGCTTTGACGATGCCCCAATGATCGATAATCAGCGCGTTGGTGATCAGGGTGTCGACTACCTCATGGGCGAGCAACTGGCTCTGGCCCTGGCCGTCGCGGATGACTTTGCCGCCGCCGAATTTCACTTCTTCGCCGTAGATCGTGAAGTCCTGTTCGACTTCGACGAACAGCTCGGTGTCGGCCAGGCGGACCTTGTCACCGACGGTGGGGCCGTACATGTCGGCGTAGGCTTGGCGGGTGATTTTCATGTGAGAGTGCCCTGAAAAGTTGTGTTGAATATGAAATCGTTATCGCAGGCAAGCCAGCTCCCACATTTGGAATGCGTTCCCATGTGGGCGCTGGCTTGCCTGCGATGGGGCCCTACAGGTCGCCCATGACTCGGCCGGCAAACCCAAATACTCGCCGGCCCCCGCTCAAATCGACCAACTCCACCTCCCGACTCTGCCCCGGCTCAAACCGCACCGCCGTCCCCGCCGGAATATTCAGGCGCATGCCCCGGCTGGCCGCACGGTCAAACGTCAGCGCGTCATTGGTCTCGAAAAAATGATAATGCGAACCCACCTGGATCGGTCGGTCGCCGCTGTTGGCCACGCTCAGAGTGAGGGTGCGGCGGCCCGCATTGAGTTCGATCTCACCGGGCTGGATCAGGTATTCACCAGGAATCATGAAGGTTGCCCCAAGGTCTTGAAGTAGATGGCGGTTGGGTGTGCACGCCCGTCCGGGCTTTGGCAGTAGTCGGGCAGCTCACCGATCTTGGTGTAGCGCAGCGACTGGTAGAAGGCTTCGGCCGGCGAGCCGGCTTCGGTGTCCAGGTACAGCAAGCCGCGCTGGTGCTGGCGCGCGGCGAGTTCCAGTGTGTTCATCAATTGCTGGCCCAGGCCGTGGCGACGTGCCTGGCTGTGTACCATCAGCTTTTGCACTTCGGCGCGGTTCAATCCGTTGGCTTTCTGGCAGAGCGCCAATTGCACGCTAGCGATCACTTGTTCATCGCGCACCACCACCCACAGCAGCAGGCTGGCGTCTTGCAGTTGGGTGTGCACGCCGGTGAAGTAATCGCGGGCCTGGGCCTCATCGATGTCGGCCATGAAACCCACCGAGGCGCCATGCTTTACCGCGTCCAGCAACAGCTCGATCAAGCCCAGGCGGTAGTGGGCAAAACTTTCAGCATTGACTCGACGCAGTTGTGCGGCGCTCATCGACGTCACTCCTTGGGCGGTTGTGCGCCCGGGTTCAAGGTCAGTTGCATGAAGGTCAGGTCCAGCCAGCGGCCGAACTTGATGCCCACCTGGGGCATTTGCCCGGTGGTGATAAAGCCCTGGCGTTCGTGCAGGCGGATCGAGGCCTGGTTGCCGCTTTCGATGGCGGCGACCATCACGTGTTTGCCACAGGCGCGGGCGCGTTCGATCAGCGCTTCCATCAGGCGCGGGCCGAGGCCCTTGCCGCGCTGGTCGTTGCGCACGTACACCGAGTGTTCGACGCTGTAGCGAAAACCCTCAAATGGGCGCCAGTCGCCAAACGACGCGTAGCCAGTCACTTCATCGTTTTCGATGGCGACCAGGATCGGGTAGGCCTGGGCCCGGCGCGCGTTAAACCACGCCTGGCGGTTGGCGAGGTCCACCGGTTGCTCGTTCCAGATCGCCGTGGTGTTGAGCACCGCGTCGTTGTAGATGTCGCGGATCTGCGCCAGGTCCTGCTCGGTTGCATCACGAATCATGCTCGCACCTCAGGCGATCGGCTGGTGGACGGTGACCAGCTTGGTGCCGTCGGGAAATGTGGCCTCCACCTGGATGTCCGGGATCATTTCCGGGATGCCCTCCATCACTTGCTCGCGGCTCAGCAGAGTGGTGCCGTAGTGCATCAGGTCGGCCACGGTACGGCCGTCGCGGGCGCCTTCCATCAAGGCGGCGGAAATGTAGGCGATGGTTTCCGGGTAGTTGAGCTTCACACCCCGCGCGAGGCGGCGTTCGGCGACGAGGCCGGCGGTGAAGATCAGCAGTTTGTCTTTTTCCCGTGGGGTCAGGTCCATGGTTCAAGGTCCTTCAAACAACATTCATAAAAACACTGGAGATCCACTGTGAAAGCCAGCTCCCACAGGAAGCAGGTTCCACATTTTGATCTTCATGTGCTCCAGATTCTCGGTGAAATCGCTTCTCGGCCGAGGACGGCCGGACGCAACAGGCGCCATAAATCAATCAACCAGGCCCGTGCATGCAGCGCTTCACTGGCCAGGCAACGGGCAACCAGCAAACCCGGCAATTGCGTCAAGTCACCGCGCACCCCATGGGGCAGGGCGCGGCATTGCTCAAGTAATTCAGGCTCGATCTCAGCGGTCAGCAACAACGTCGCGAACACCGGTTGGCCATCCAGGCCGATGGGCGAGTCGAGCAGACCGTCGGCGCCTACAATGCGCTGGCGCTCATGCCAGAGCAACTGGCCGTCGCGGCGGATATCCAGGTGCGATTGAACGTGGCCGAGGTCGAAACGCTCGCCACTGGCAGGGCGGCCGAGGGCGACCACGTCCCAGTAAAACAGCCGGGCGTCGCCTTGCAGCTCAATGCGCGTCGTGAGTTCGGCCTGGGCGGCGCTGAACACGATGGTTTCCTGGGGCAGCCACTCCAGGGTGGCACCGGCTTCCACGGTGAGGTCCAGTTGCTGATAGGCCGGGCTGTTGGCGCGGTACCATTTGGCCGCGCCAGGGCTGGTCAACTGCGCCCAGGCCCCCGCGCCGATGTGGGCGCTGATGTCCAGGCGGTCACCGCCGGCAATGCCGCCGGGCGGGTGCACGATGATGTGCTGGCACACCTCGGGGCCTTCGGCGTAGAGGTGCTTTTGCACCCGCAGCGGCCCAAGGTGGCGGCGCATCACCGGGCGCGTGGTGTCGCCGAAACGCGCATAACCGAGCTCCAGCTCGGCGTGCCAACTGGGGGTGAACAGGGCAGGGGTAACGGGCAGGTTCATGGTGTGTGCTTATCGTCAGGACGCTACAGATTAGATCGTTACGAGCCCGCGTACACCCTCGGCTTCCATATTTTCACCCAGGCCCTGCTGCACGATTTCACCACGGGACATCACCAGGTATTGGTCGGCCAATTCGGCGGCAAAGTCGTAGAACTGCTCCACCAGCAGGATCGCCATGTCGCCACGGGCCGCGAGCTTCTTGATCACCGCGCCGATCTCCTTGATTACCGACGGCTGGATGCCTTCGGTGGGTTCGTCGAGGATCAGCAGGCGCGGTCGGCTGGCCAAAGCGCGGCCGATCGCCAGTTGCTGTTGCTGGCCGCCCGACAGGTCGCCGCCACGGCGATGCTTCATCTGCAGCAGCACCGGGAACAGCTCGTAGATAAACGCCGGCACTTCCTTGGCCTCGGAGCCGGGGAACCGTGCCAGGCCCATCAGCAGGTTTTCTTCCACGGTCAGGCGCCCGAAAATCTCCCGGCCCTGGGGCACGTAGGCGATGCCGGCGTGCACACGCTGGTGCGGCTTGAAGCCGGTGATGGCCTTGCCTTCCCAGGTCACTGCGCCTTCCTTGGACGGCAGCAGGCCCATCAGGCATTTGAGCAAGGTGGTCTTGCCCACGCCGTTACGCCCGAGCAGGCAGGTGACTTCGCCGACCTTCACGTCAAAAGACAGCCCGCGCAGGATGTGGCTACCGCCGTAATACTGGTGCAGCTTGTCGACTTGCAGCATTTTCACATTCTCCTCGGTTCCCTGATTGGAACCGGATCAACTGTGGGAGCTGGCTTGCCTGCGATGGCGGTGTGTCAGTCAACATCGTTATCGCAGGCAAGTCAGCTCCCACATAAAGCAGTCCGTGTCCGGGTTAGCGGCCGAGGTAAACCTCGATCACCCGTTCGTTGTCCTGCACCTGTTCCAGCGAGCCTTCGGCCAGCACGCTGCCCTGGTGCAACACGGTGACGTGGTCGGCAATCGAGCCGACAAAGCCCATGTCGTGCTCCACCACCATCAACGAGTGCTTGCCCGCCAGGCGCTTGAACAGTTCGGCGGTGAACTCGGTTTCGGCGTCGGTCATGCCCGCCACTGGTTCGTCCAGCAGCAACAGCTGCGGGTCTTGCATCAGCAGCATGCCGATTTCCAGGAACTGCTTCTGGCCATGGGACAGCAACCCGGCCGGGCGCTGCGCCGAGGCGGTGAGGCGGATGGTGTCGAGCACTTCCTCGATACGGTCTTTCTGTTCGCCGCTCAAGCGTGCGCGCAGGCTGGCCCACACCGATTTATCGGTCTTCTGCGCCAGTTCCAGGTTCTCGAACACGCTCAGGGCTTCGAACACCGTGGGTTTCTGGAACTTGCGGCCGATGCCGGCCTGGGCGATCTGCACTTCGCTCAGGCGGGTCAGGTCAAGGTGTTCGCCAAACCAGGCCGTGCCATGGCTGGGGCGGGTCTTGCCGGTGATCACGTCCATCAGCGTGGTCTTGCCTGCGCCGTTGGGGCCGATGATGCAGCGCAACTCACCCACGCCGATGTACAGGTTCAAGTTGTTGAGCGCCTTGAAGCCGTCGAAGCTGACGCTGATGTCTTCCAGGCTCAGGATGGTGCCGTGCCGGGTGTTCAGGCCTGGGCCTGCCGCCTGGCCGATACCGATGGCATCGCGGCCGGTGCCGGCGTCGAGAATAGGTTCGAGCATCACGTTTCTCACTTCTTCAGCAGCCCGATCACGCCCTTGGGCAGGTACAGGGTGACGATGATGAACAGCGCCCCGAGGAAGAACAGCCAGTATTCCGGGAAGGCCACGGTGAACCAGCTCTTCATGCCATTGACCACGCCGGCGCCAAGCAGCGGGCCGATCAAGGTGCCGCGCCCGCCTAGGGCTACCCACACGGCGGCTTCGATGGAGTTGGTCGGCGACATTTCGCTGGGGTTGATGATGCCCACCTGCGGCACGTATAGCGCCCCGGCCAAGCCGCACAGCACCGCGCTCAATACCCACACGAACAGCTTGAAACCGCGTGGGTCGTAGCCGCAGAACATCAGGCGGTTTTCTGCGTCACGCAGGGCGGTCAGCACCCGACCGAACTTGCTGCGCGCCAGGCGCCAGCCGATGAACAGGCTCGCCACCAGCAGCAACACCGTGGCCACGAACAGCACTGCCCGCGTGCCCGGTTCAGTGATGCCAAAGCCGAGGATGCTGCGAAAGTTGGTGAAGCCGTTGTTGCCGCCAAAACCGGTCTCGTTGCGAAAGAACAGCAGCATCCCGGCAAAGGTCAGGGCCTGGGTCATGATGGAGAAATACACGCCCTTGATCCGCGAGCGGAAGGCGAAGAAGCCGAACACCAGCGCCAGCAGACCCGGCGCCAACACCACCAGGCACATCGCCCAGAGGAAGTGTTCGGTGCCCACCCAGTACCACGGCAGTTCGGTCCAGGAGAGGAAGGTCATGAACGCCGGCAGCTCATCGCCGGAGGCCTGGCGCATCAGGTACATGCCCATCGCATAGCCGCCAAGGGCGAAGAACAGGCCGTGGCCGAGGGACAGCATGCCGGCGTAGCCCCACACCAGGTCCAGGGCCAGGGCGACAATGGCGTAGCAGAGGATCTTGCCCACCAGGGTCAGGGTGTAGGCCGAGACATGCAGGGTATTTTCTGCGGGCAACAACGACAACAGCGGCAGGGCCAGCAGCACGGCGAGAATCATCACGCCCACCACAATCGTCACCTTGGGGCCGGCCTTTTGCGTGGCCGTGAGCATCAATGGCTGGTTCATCAGTCGATCACCCGTCCTTTCAGTGCGAAGAGTCCCTGCGGGCGTTTCTGGATAAACAGAATGATCAGCGCGAGGATCAGGATCTTGCCGAGCACGGCGCCGATCTGCGGTTCCAAAATCTTGTTGGCGATGCCCAGCCCGAAGGCGGCCATGACGCTACCCGCCAACTGGCCGACACCGCCAAGCACCACGACGAGAAACGAGTCAATGATGTAGCTCTGGCCCAGGTCCGGGCCGACGTTGCCGATCTGGCTCAGCGCCACGCCGCCCAAGCCCGCGATACCGGAACCCAGGCCGAACGCGAGCATGTCCACGCGGCCGGTGGGCACGCCGCAGCAGGCGGCCATGTTGCGGTTCTGGGTCACGGCCCGCACGTTCAGGCCCAGGCGCGTCTTGTTCAGCAGCAGCCAGGTCAGCACCACCACGCACAGTGCGAAGGCGATGATCACAATGCGGTTGTACGGCAGCACCAGGTTGGGCAGCACCTGGATGCCACCGGACAGCCATTCGGGGTTGGACACTTCGACGTTCTGCGCACCGAACACCAGGCGCACCAACTGGATCAGCATCAGGCTGATGCCCCAGGTGGCCAGCAGGGTTTCCAGCGGCCGGCCATACAGGTGGCGAATCACCGTGCGTTCCAACGCCATGCCGATGGCGGCCGTGACAAAAAACGCCACCGGCAGTGCGATCAGTGGGTAGAACTCGATGGCGGCAGGCACATAGCGCTGCATCAACAACTGCACCCCATAGGTGGAGTAGGCGCCGAGCATCAGCATCTCGCCATGGGCCATGTTGATCACGCCGAGCAGGCCGAAGGTGATCGCCAGGCCCAGGGCCGCCAGCAGCAGGATCGAACCCAGGGACATGCCGCTGAAGGCCTGGCCGAGGATTTCGCCGAACATCAGTTTGCGCTTGACCTGGGCCAGGCTGGTCTCGGCGGCGGTGTGCACGGCGGCGTTGGCTTCGACGCCAGGGGCGAGCAGCGCTTCAAGGCGCGTGCGCGCCAGCGGGTCGCCGGTGCTGCCGAGCAGACGCACGGCGGCGAGGCGCACCACGGGGTCAGGGTCGACCAGTTGCAGGTTGGCCAGGGCCAGGCTGAGGGCGGTGTGCACGTCCTCGTTTGTCTCGGCGGCGACCTGCTGGTCGAGGAATTTGAGCTGCGCGGGCTGTGCGCTTTTTTGCAGGGTTACTGCGGCGGCCAGGCGCACCTTGGGGTCGGCGGCGAGCAATTGCTGGCTGGCTTGTACGTTGTCGATCAGGCTGCGCAGTCGGTTGTTCAGGCGCACGGTTTTGGTTTCACCGTTGACCGTGAGTTGGCCTTGTTGCAGAGCGTCCACCAGCTCGATGCGCGCGGGATCCGGCTGGGCAGCCCAGTCCTGGAGCAGTTTGGCTTGTTGGCTGGGGTTGGCGGCGAGGAAGTCTTCGGCGTCGCTGGCGTGTGCTGCGAAGGGCAGCACAAGCAGGGCCGTGAGGATGAAGCGGTACAGGGCAGTGGGCATAACAAAGTGTCCTGATCATGCACGGTTCAAACTGTGGGAGCGGGCTTGCTCGCGAATGCGGTGTGTCAGTCAATGCATTTCTTGCTGATCCACCGCATTCGCGAGCAAGCCCGCTCCCACAGTTTTTGACCGAGTCGGGCTTTAGTTACTTTTCACCGCGTAATCCGGCTTCTTGTCATTGCCCGGGATGTACGGGCTCCACGGCTGGGCGCGGATTGGCTTGTCGGTCTGCCACACCACCGAGAACTGCCCGTCAGCCTGGATCTCGCCGATCATCACCGGCTTGTGCAGGTGGTGGTTGGTCTTGTCCATGGTCAGGGTGAAGCCGGACGGCGCGGCGAAGGTCTGGCCGGCCAGGGCTTCACGCACTTTGTCGACGTCGGTGGACTTGGCTTTCTCTGCCGCTTGCGCCCACATGTGGATGCCCACGTAGGTGGCTTCCATCGGGTCGTTGGTCACGGCCTTGTCTGCGCCCGGCAGGTTGTGGGCCTTGGCATAGGCCTTCCAGTCGGCGACGAATTTCTTGTTCACCGGATTCTCCACCGACTGGAAGTAGTTCCAGGCGGCAAGGTTGCCCACCAGCGGCTTGGTGTCGATGCCGCGCAGCTCTTCTTCACCCACCGAGAACGCCACCACCGGTACGTCGGTGGCCTTCAGTCCTTGGTTGGCCAACTCTTTGTAGAACGGCACGTTGGAGTCGCCGTTCACCGTGGAGATCACAGCGGTCTTGCCGCCAGCGGAGAACTTCTTGATGTTGGCGACAATGGTCTGGTAATCGGCGTGGCCGAACGGGGTGTAGACCTCTTCGATGTCCTTATCCGCTACGCCTTTGGAGTGCAGGAACGAACGCAGGATCTTGTTGGTGGTGCGCGGGTACACGTAGTCGGTACCCAGCAGGAAGAAGCGCTTGGCGCCGCCGCCTTCTTCGCTCATCAGGTATTCCACGGCGGGGATGGCTTGCTGGTTCGGCGCGGCACCGGTGTAGAACACGTTCGGCGACATCTCTTCGCCTTCGTACTGCACCGGGTAGAACAGCAGGCCGTTGAGTTCTTCAAACACCGGCAGCACGGACTTGCGCGACACCGAGGTCCAGCAACCGAACACCACGGCCACCTTGTCCTGGGTCAGCAACTGCCGGCCTTTCTCGGCGAACAGCGGCCAGTTGGACGCGGGGTCCACGACTACCGGTTCGAGCATCTTGCCGTTCACCCCGCCCTTGGCGTTGATCTCGTCGATGGTCATCAGCGCCATGTCTTTGAGCGACGTTTCGGAGATGGCCATGGTCCCGGACAACGAGTGCAGGATGCCGACCTTGATGGTCTCGGCGGCCTGCACGGTCCAGGTCATGCCCATGGCGGCAATGGATGCCGAAAGAGTGAAAGCCTTGATCAAGCTGCGACGCTTCATGGTGCGATCTCCGTGACCGATTTTTTCTTGGATGACTGTTAGAACAGGAGATAGCAAGGGCTGTGCCGAAGTTGAAAAAGCCTTGCTGGGGCGGATCACCACAGGAATTCACAGGTAATGTCACGCACCAATGTGGCGCCTGATGAGGGGGAGCGTGCACGCCGATGTGCCGTTGTGGTGCTTGCCAATATTATGTAGCGCACCTACGGGCTGTGATCGACCGAGGATGAAGGAAACCTCAGCCACCACCCTCACTGGAGCACATGATGAACGGGGACGACCTGTACTCATCCGATACGCCCGCGCCTTCGCTGGAAGAAAAGCTTGCCCTCGAAGGCCCTTTTATCAGTGCCGATGACGCGGCTTTCTGGGCACACAAGCGCATCGACAAACACGATGTCGAATACGGCGGCGCAATTCTGCAAAAGGGTGGTCGCTTTTATGCCTCATCGCCAATCATGGGTGAAGTAGGCGGCTTCGCCCCTAGCGATGTGATAGACATTGGCGATGACGGCAAGCTGATTCTGCCTCCCGGTTATAGCTGTCACGCGTTCTATCACTCCCATCCGGCCAATGACGAAAAATTTAGGAACACTCGCCTCACCGAAGATCAGCGTGTCATCGTGCGTGGCATGTTCTCGTTCTACGATATCGAAATAATCATCCAGTTTCGTCAACTCGCCGCAGCGCATTATCTGTGCGGGCCAGACGGATCGCTGATCAAATACGTGACCAGTGGCACGAAGAACGAGCGCGAATTTCTGCAGCGTATCTCACCTGATCAGCGCAGCACGCTCGATGTGTTTGACGACTACATCCCACTGATGGCCGAGGCGGGTGAACTCTGGGTGATCGTGGCCAACCGCGCCTGGGGGGACGCGCGTGGGCGCGTCGACAAAAGCTGGAAGCAGGGCACGGTATTGAGCTCCGGCGCGATGCAACCGTTGTTCAGAAAAGTCTTGCCCGAGCAGGGGTTCCAGCACCTGTTGCCAGCGAACGCGGCAGTGGTGTTCGGCTACCAGTTAAAGGCGGTTGGCAAAAAAGACGAGTATCTCGTTCCCACCCAAGGCTGGGAGCGCGGCGTACTCACTCCACCGGCCCAACTATTCCCGCAACGCGCGGACGGTGGTGTTCGGCTTGCGTCGAATTTTCGTATCAACGCGATCTATTGCCGCCCCCCACCCCCCGAAACCTGGCAGCATCCGTATTTTTTTACGCCTACGTTGTTGGCCGCTGCTGCTGAACAACTACGCGTGGCCCCCGAGCTATACGACCGAGATCAACGCCTGAGCCTGGTGATGCGCAGCGATGATGGCGCGTTGCTGGCTTATCGTTTTTCAGCTACGGACGGCGAAGCGGGTTTGTTGGGAACGGGGGGCGCCCGCGTTGAAGCACAATTGAAAGCACGCACAATGACGCCGCGCCAATTCGTCGAGCGCCTGGCAGCCATTGGCGAGTTGGATATCGTACAGGCGGGCACCGAGTGGCGTGAAATCGGGCGGTTCCAACCGGAAGAACCGCCTTTCGAGCAGTTGATGAAAACCATGAGCCCGGCGTTCATCACGGCCGATGACGCCGCCCGCTATCTGCACGAACGCATTTCCAGCCGCGACGAGGATCAACTCGGTCTTGTTCTGGAACGTGATGATGGGCGATTTGTCTCCACTGCGCCTCTGCGTGAGTCGGCGTTGAGTACGCAGTTGGGACTAGCGTATGACGGGGCGATTTCGACCAACCTAGTCTTGCCGTCAGGCTATCGTGTGGTTGGTTTTTTCGTCGCCCTGGCAAATCAGATCGAGCAGGTGAAGCGCAAGTTGCCTCTGCGCACGAATGTCCAGGGTGAACTGTCCCTGGATGACGAAGCGCTCCTGTACACCGCCGTCCCTAATTATGCGTATACCGTGAGTATCACCGCTGCGCACCAAACGATTGCTGCGCTTTATTACGCCAGCCCGTTCAATTCGCTGATCAAATATGTTCGCAGCGGCTCTGAGGCCGAGCGCAATTTCAGCGCTTTTCTGAAGGAAGGCTTACGCCTGTTTGCGATCAAGCCTCAACTGGATGGTTTCGACGGTACTTGCGTCGAAATGGTCAGGAAGCTGGTGCGGTTGGGCGAATTCCATGTGCTCGAGTCGAGCTCGGTGTGGGGCAACTCTCTCGGCAGAGTTCCGGGTGTGTGGGCACCGTATCAATCCTTTGTGGCCGCCGGCGCCATTGCTCCTGCGTATAGCTGGGTGTTTGCTGACGCGCAAGCTGCAGCGCAATACGGCCAGGACCAGCAGTCAACGAGTGGCAACCCGCTCGCATTTATTATCAAGTCCCAACAGGCCGAGGCCTATGTGGTCACTCGGCCAGCGGCGCTGCGCCCTGGCCTGCCGGTCTTTTCCACGCAGCAGGTCATGGATGAACTTCCGGCTGGCTATGATCTGTACGGCGTTTGCTTTTCACCGCGCCCACCGCTGGGCTTGAAGATCGTGCAGCATTGGCTGTTAGAGAGTTTCATTTCATCGGGCGACCTCGCCGCCGCGATTGCGCGGTCTCGTCTGGTGAATAGCCCGTTGCGGGTGCTCTACCTCAATACCCGAGACGGCGCCCGGCTCAAATACACGTTCTCTGGCACTCCTCAAGAAAACCAACTCTATGGCATAGCCCCGACGGGCACTGTCACTGACAACGGCCAACTCGCGGCATTGATTGCAGGCCAACTCACCCCCCAACAGTTCGTATTGAAAGTGGCGGCGGCTGGTGAGTTATTTGTGCTGCGCACCGGTACGATGTGGGACGTCGAAGGTGTGGTGCGGGCGTTATGGCGACCGCATGCGCGTTATCCATCACCGGTGTTGAGCCCGCCCTTCCTCAGCGCCGACGATGCTGCACGTTTCGCCCATGACCAGGTCGGCAACCAGCGTGACGTAGAGTTCTGTGGGGTCATCCTGCAGACGGCCGATCAACGATATGTCGCCACGCTGCCTTGGCCTTGCCGTGCCGGCGGCAGGTTCGCCGCTGACTCGCTGTTGCCTGTCGATCACAGTGGCACCCTCATCGTGCCGACCTCCTACACACTGCATGGGCAATATGCGTCCTGCAAAGCGGCAGCGTTGTTGGAGCGGTCGCGCATGAGCCGCTACGGATGGTCGCGCGATCAAGCGTATGTCGACTGGCAACTGTTCACCGACGCGGATTTGCGCAGTCTGATCGGCAACCGCCACAAGGTCTCGGTGGCTTACCTGTCGTGCGCCGAAAACGCCTTGATCGCCTATGACTTGAGCGGTTCAGAAGCCGAGTTGGCGCTGCTCAAGTCACTTGAGCCGGGCACCCAGGGTAGCGTGATGGAGCAGCGGCGCGGGCGTGGTGAGGTCCCGCCTGAAGCGATGGTTCGGACGTTGGCGACCACAGGGTTGCGTATCGTGCTGGGCAGCCCTTTGTGGGGCACTGCCGGTGTGGTGACAGAGCACTGGCGTGCCTTTCCTGCCATCCAGGACCACCAGGCTCCTGAGCAGGTCGGGTACGGGGCTGTATTCAGCAGCGCGGACGAGGCCGCCCGGCATGCGCACTCTCGTGTTTCCCGTGGTTATGGTTCGGCGCAAACCTGCTTTGCGTTCGTGCTCAAGCATGCGCAGAAAGATGAATACCTAGTGTCCGAGACTGTCCCGGGTGAGCAGGGAATCCCCCTGTTCAGCTTGGCGAGCCTGTTCGTGAACGATGACGCGGGAGCCTATGTGTACCCGTCCGGATTCGGGTTGCACGGTTTGTTTTATGCGCGGCGCTGGATGCCGGAATTATTGCCAAGTGATCAGCAATGGCTGGCTAGGCATTTTCTCTCCTCCGCCGATTTGTACAGTGGGTTTGAGGCTGCCAGGCGCTGGCGGTCAGCAGGCAGCCTGATTACGTTACCGGTGTATATCTCGACCCTGGATAACGCGTTGCTCAAGTACCAGAGCCCGGTATCGACCCGGCTGTTCGACGCGGTGAAACAAGCGTCCGGCAATTTTGAAGATGTGCATACGTTGTTGGCCAGCGGCCAATTGACCGCCCAGGGTTTCGTCACCCAGGTGTGTACCCAGAGCTGGCTGACGGTGATCATCGGCAATGACTGCTGGGATGAAACCGGAAAACTCAGCGTGGACTGGCTGCCCTATGCGGATTTCAATCGTCGAGCGCTCAGCCCGGCGTTTTTCAGCCAGGCTGACGCTGTCCGCTACGCGCAGGCGCGGTTGGGCGTCCAGCGTGAAGACGTATTTGGAGGGCTGATTCTGAGGCGTGTGGACGGCCTATTCGTGGCGACTGAGCCGATGCTTGTGCCTTCGGAAAACTTCGACCCCCAGTGGATTCTGCCATCCGACGACGTGTTGCAGGACCGGCTGGCGCCCAGTATGAAACTGGTAGCGCGCTATCGTTCACGGTGCGACACGCTGCCTGCGTTCCTGCTTGATACTGAAGAATTGGCCGTGTACCGCAGCATGTTTTCCACCGAGGTATTGGCCAAGGCATTTGCTAGCACTCATCTGTGGAGCCATGAATACCTGCTCGGGCTCGACGGCTCGTTGATTGGTTTCAGTTGCAGTGACATCGGCACAGACGTGCTGAGCCCGCAGCAGAAAGCTCGTATTGCCCTTGATCGTCAGACGCTGCAACAGAACCTGGTGCCCTCTGGCCAAACGCCCCACGACCCGCACAGCAACCTGGCAGAGCAGCAACTGCGCGACGGCAGCACAACCCCAACCGAGTATGTTAATCAGGTACTTAAAGCAGCGTCGATGCAGGTGATCCAGGGCAGTGACGTTTGGGGCAGCGCGCAAGCGTTATCCTTGGGGTGGCGCATTGCTCACGGCTACGTCGAGCCTGAGGAGAACAATTATGCGTTGGCTGATCGCGCCTGCGGACCGGTGTTCAGCCATATTGACGACGTGGCCCGTCATATTCATGGGCAGGCCGGTGATCGCAGCGCGTTGACCTTCGGCTTTATCCTCAAGGCCGCTAACGGACACTGGATGGCAACCCTGCCGGTCAAGGGTGAAGACCTGCAATTTCCCAAGGCCCGTGTATGGCTGCGCGGACAGTTACCGCTTGGGTGCAGCGTGCAAGGGCTCTATGTCTGTGCGCCAGCGCGTCAACCGGATGAGCTGGGTGCGTCGCCGATCTATCGCAGCTTCGTCAATCCGACACTGTTGCTTGCCGCATTGACTGCCGTGCGCCAAGTAGCGGAGGGCGTCGATACATTCCTGCCGCTGTACCTGTCGTGCGCCGACAGCGCCTTGCTCAAATACAGTGCTTCGGGCTTGATTGTCGACTGGACGACTTACACCGGTTTGCAGGCTTATGTGAAAAAGCTCAACGGACCCTATAACGCTGCTGACTATATCCGCGACGTTGCTCGCCATGGAACGCTTGAGGTATTGGTCACTGGGGAGATATGGGCAACACAAGGGCGGGTATCGCAACGCTGGACGGCGTACGACGCCCGTGTCTACACCCCGCGCGAAGATGAACGAATTGCCTTGGGACCGCTGTTTTCCCATGCCGACGATGCGGCCCGCTACCTATGGCGCGGCGTAAGTCCAACGCCGGGTAAGGCTTGGATGGCCGCCCTGATCGAAAGCAGTACTGCCAGCACGTTTCTGGTGACTGATCCCGTGGATGACAGTGGGCCGACTGTGGAAGTGGGGGCGCGTATGTCCACATCGGCGTTCAATCGTCTTCTGAGGGGCGTCGTAAACCAGCGAGAGCCGAAGGTGTCGCCCAAATATCCTGCAGGCTACCGACTGATGGGGATACAGCAGTTGTACAAGGTGGACGACACCCTCGAGCAACTTGCGGACAGGCATGAGGAGGCGCTCGCCAGTAACTTCATGGCGCGAAAGGAAATACGGTTTTTTGTTGAGATGTTCAAGACCGATAACGTGAAGGGTGCTCGTTATTACTTCACGCCACGTAATGGGGCGCTGTTGATGTACTTACCCAGCTATCTGGAGGCTGAAGGCAAGCTGCTGCGTGAAGACTGGCCGTACCACCTTGCCGACAAGCCCAGCCACGCGATTACCACGCTGGCTAACTCCGGCAAGCTGTACATCCTTGAGCCAGATGGGTTCTGGCAGCCTCGCGGGCAAGTGGGGGTCAGGTTGTTGATGGAGTTGCGCAAGACCGCTCAAGCGTAGGTGGCATCTGTCTACGGCCCTTGCTTTATGTAGCGCCCCCAGTCGGTGCGCCGCTTACAAGATGATGAAACGTTCAGTGCCTGCCCTGTGGAGGCAGGCCTGATTTATCAACTCTTGATCAGCAGGCACTCATCATGGATGAATACAAGCTTCGCAACGCGCGCGCGACCCTCCCCCAAGGCCACGCCAAACTGGGCACCCTCAGCCCGGCCTTTTCCAGTGCCGATGAGGTGGCACGCTATCTCCATGGGCGCGTGGGGCTCAATTTGCAGGTGGAGTTCGGCAGCGTCATTCTGCGGCGTTTGGCGGACGGTCTTTTTGTTGGCAGCGAGCCGATTTCGGACCGGCCCACCACGTTCAATTTCAGTCTCTTGCTGGACAGCAACCCGGCCAACACGGCTTACCTGGACCCGGAGGGGTACCACATTGTCGCAAGCTGGCACACGCACCCCAATACGACGGCGTGGGTTGCGCGTGAAAATCCTGCGTGGAGCGCGCACCAGATCACGGCTTACCAGGGGTTTTACTCAGAGCCGGACATCATCTTCAACCACCAGAACCGGCCAAAATTCAGGGAGGCTTACCTCTCTGGGCCGGACGGCACGCTGATCAAATACCAGTTTGATGAAACCCCGGCGGCGCTTGGCTTTGCTCACTGGATTACCACTCGAGGGCCGTTCGAATCGCCGCATGCCTTTGACGGGACCATTGAAGGGTATTACAAGAAAGTCGCCTCAGTCGGGCGGTTGACCTTTCTGATATCCAGCCCTTACTGGGGTGGTTCGGTGGGCCAGGTTCCGGCCAATTGGGAGCCTTACAAGCCCTGGCCGGTATTTGCAGACACGCAGCAGGCGTTGGCGCAGGCCACGATACAGATGCGGCGTAAACCCAACATTCGGCAACAGGTATTGATTCTGCAGTCCGATACGCTTTCGGAGTATGTGGCGCGCGATCCGGATCCCATCGAGGGGCTGGCGAGCGAGTTGCCCCCGTTGCCTGTTGGCTATCACCTGCATGGGATTTGCATTAATTCAAGGCCATTACCCGCCCAATACCCGACGCTGGAAAGCTGGCTGTTCAAAAACTTCATCAGCCCACTGGAGCTTGCGCAGCACATTGTGCGGTTTCGTCAGTACAGCCAGGGCGCGCAATCCACGCTGGGCGCGTCGTTGTATATCCGGCTACGGGACGACGCCCTCTTGCGCTATCGCTTTTCCGGCTCGGCGCTTGAGTCCCAGTTGTTTGCCTATGCGCCAGACGGTCAGGTGATCGATAACGGCTGGCAAGCCGCACTCCTGGACGGTTCATTGCTGACCCGCGACTTTGTCCGAAAAGTGGCAGAGGCGGGTGAACTGAGCGTGGAGAAAACCAGTGCGCTGTGGGACCGCAGTGGCGTGGTGGATGCGCAGTGGGTCCCCTATTCGCAGTTCCCGCTGCCGCCCCTGAGTATTGCTTTTTTGTCGGCCGACGACGCAGCCCGCTTTGTCCATGGCACCCTCAATGGGCGTCGCGAGCAGGTACTCGGCGGGATGATTCTCCAACGACCCGATGGCCGCTTTGTGGTGACGCAGCCCGTGCCCACGGGGCCGAGGCCCTTTGCTTTTGAAGGCCTTTACCCGGTTGATCGCCAGCACTCGCCCATTATCCTGAACGCGGGTTATCGCCTGCATGCGCGCTATGGCACGCGTGCTGCGCTGTCGACCACTGACCCGGTACTTGTTGCCCGCCTCAAGTGGACCCGCCAGGAGGCTGAACTGGGAGGGCAAATGTTCCACCCAGCAGACGTCGCCGACCTCCTGGCGTCCGGGCTTCCCGGCTACCTGTCGGGATCCCAGGACAGCCTGATCCTCTACAGCCCGTCTATCACGACCTCGGATTGGCGCAAGCAATGGGTGCCTGAAACGGCCAATGGCGAGAGTGCGATTGGAAAACGCTTTGCCGACGGTGTGATCAAACCCGCGGATGTGGTGCGCACCCTCGCCGAGGCGGGCACGTTGCGGGTGGTCATCGGCAACGCGTTGTGGGGGCCGGCCGACTTTGTCGAGCTGGACTGGGGCCCGGGGGTGCGCACGTTGCAGTTCCAACGCCCGGCGACGGTGAGCCACGGGCCTCTATTCGGCAACGCCAACGACGCTGCCAGCGATCTTTTTCGACGTGACCCACAGGACTATGCACAACCGTATGCCAGCCTCTACTTTGCGTTCATTCTCAAGCACGAACGCCGGGAAGAATACGTTGCCAGCGAGTTGATCCCGGTCACCCGCCAATCGCCGCTGCTGTCTCTCGCCAGCCTGTATGGCACGACATTGCCCGACGGTTTCGATTGCCACAGCCTGTATTACGCCAACCAGTTTGTCGGCAATGGCTCGGCAGCCTGGTTGAAACGGGTGTTTATCGAACCCGAGGACTTGAGTGAGGCCATTGTGCAGGCGCGTCTCCAGTCGATGCAGCCGCCCTACGGCGCCCCGGTGTTTATAGCCACACCGGAGGGGGCCCTGTTGCGCTACCAGTCACCTTCCACCTTTGCCATGTTCGAGGCGCGCAGCGATGCGGACCCTCTTGAGACCGTGCGGGCCAAGCTGGACATTGGCACGCTGCAACCGATTCAGTTTGTACGACAGGTAGCAGCTTCCGGCCGCTTGCAGGTCATCCAGCCCAGTGATTGCTGGAGCATCGCCGGCGATGTGAATGGGCTGTGGGTCCCTTATGAAAACCTGCAGCGGCGCCGGCTCAGCCCGGCGTTTGTGTCGATGGATGACGCGGCGCGGTATATCCGTCGTCGTGTCTTGCCGAGCCTCGACCGATCCTATGGCGGCATTATCCTGCGTCGTGACGATGGCGGGTTCGTTGCCACTGAACCGCTTCGGGTGTCGGATGAAGTATTCGATGTCAAAAGCATCTTCCCTGATGAAATGGTCACACGTGGCCTGTACCCACCTCGCACAACGGTGGTTGCCAGCTACCACTCACGGCCGGCGACGCAATGGCCGTTTCTGCTCGCGCCGGCCCAGTCGGCGGTGTACGGCAATATGTTTTCCACACGTGTGTTGGCGCAGTCGCTGTCCGCTGCTCTAGCGCGTCACAGCCACTACTTGCTGGCGCCCGACGGTGCCTTGATCCGCTTGAAGCCGCGCCCGGAATTGAAATACACGCCCATTTCGGCAGCCGTGCTCGTCACACGACCGCGTAATCGTAACGACTGGCTGAGCGGGTCGCTTGAACAGCAGATACGCAAGGGGGAGTTGGCCCCTGACGCGTATGTGAACCGTTTGAGCCAAGCGTTCGAATTGCAGGTAGTGACTGGCAGTGCGATGTGGGGGATGCCTGGACCGGTTGACAGTTGGCGCCCGTTTGCCGGCGTGGACCTGCGTGGCCGGCGCTACCTTGAGGCGAGGGTCGACCCTGCATTAAGTCCGCTGCACAGCCGTGCCGATGATGCGGCGCGCTATGCCCATGAACATGCCGGGTCGAGGGATGAAGCACAGTTTGGCTATGTGCTCCAATCCACCGTCAACGGGCATTTTGTGACCACGTTGCCCGTCACCGACAGTGGGTCGGACCTGGCTCATCGTCGGGTTTTTGCCGATGCCGGTTATCCCTATCGCTATCAAATGGCCGGGCTGTATCTGTGTGGGTTGCAATGGGGCGACATTCAACCCGTCGGCGAGATCATGACGCTGGACTCCATTTATCGGGGGCTGATCTCCCCGTCGCGGTTGATATCGGCGATGTATCAGGTACGCGCGATGGCGAGCCGCGCGGCGTTTCCTGTTTATTTGTCGTGCGCCGATGGCGCCTTGCTGAAGTTCACCGTGCGTAATGACCGCTTTGTCGACTATCAGGACGACCTCAAGTTGAAACTGCGCCTGCTCAGCCCCCGTGAGTACATCCGGCGTACGGCGGCGGCTGGAGAGTTGCGCATCCTGGTGCCCAGTGACAATTGGCCGGGTGTGGGTGTAGTGGATGCGCAGTGGCAGCCGGGTCGCTCACAGGGCGTGTTGCCGGCTGACCAGACCTCATGGGCATTGGGCCCCGTGCATGTTCATCGCGATGATGCCGCCGGTTTCGTGCACGACCGGGCGGGGCGCTATGCCGGTCAACCGGCAATCGGTGCGTTGCTGGAGAAAACCGTGGCCAGCAATCATGTGCCGATACTGCCAACGCCTGATAACGGATTCCCATCAACGGTCGCCGTGAGCCTGTTCAAGCCTGATTCTGTTTGGCCGGACGGCTATCAGGTCAGTGCCGCGCATCTGCTGTTTCACGCGGGCCTGGACCAGGTGAGCGTAGGCGTTGAACGTTCCTACGCTGAGTATTTCGTTTCATGGCGCGAGCTGGGGTTTTACCTGTATGAACTGAAAAAACGCAGGTTACCCATCACCGGCTTTTACCTGACGGCCCGTGACGGGGCCTTGTTGAGCTACACCCCGACGTTCGGCCAGGATGAAGCCAACTTGTTGGCTGTAAATGGTAAGTGGACCGCTGAAGGGGGTTACACGGGCTTCGCACCGACGCCTTCACACGCGCTGTCGGAACTGGCGCGACTCGGTCAGTTCCGGGTGCTGCGCCGTGGCAGTTTCTGGACCCTGCGCACCCTGGTGGGCAGCGACCTGAGGCTGCCAGGCAACACGACCTACCGGCCGGATCGGGATGAGTTGTGAGTCATCGGTCTAACGTTTGCGCATCAAACCGATAAAAAACAATCCGCCAATCGCCGCCGTGGCCACGCCAATCGGCAAATCCTCGGGGGCGATCAAGGTGCGTGCGGCCACGTCCACCCACACTAGGAACAGGCTGCCCAGCAGCGCACACACCGGCAGTAACCGGCGATGCTCGGCGCCGATCAGGCGCCGGGCGATGTGCGGCACCATCAGCCCGACGAAGCCGATAGAGCCGCTGATGGACACCAGCACACCGGTCATCAAGGACGCCACCAGGAACACCTTCAAGCGCACGTTGCGCGCGTTCAGGCCCAGGGTCACGGCTGTCTGTTCGCCGGCCATCAGCGCGTTCAACGGCCGGGCCATGCCTGCCAACACCAGCAAGCCCATCAGCACGGTAACGGCAGGAATCGCCAACAGCTCCCAGCGTGCCAGGCCCAGGCCGCCCAGCATCCAGAACATCACCGCCGACGCGGCGCGATGGTCGCCCATGAACAGCAGCAGGTTGGCCGCCGCCATCATCACGAAAGACACCGCCACGCCGCACAGCAGCAGGCGATCGCTCTCCAGCCGCCCATTGCGACTGGCCACCGCCAGCACCACCAGCATGCTCAGCAGCGCGCCGATAAAGGCGGCGATGGGCAGGGTCAGCAGGCCGACAATTTCACCTACATGCAGCACCACGATCACCGCGCCGAGGGTGGCGCCGGAGGTGACGCCCAGCAGGTGCGGGTCAGCCAGCGGGTTGCGCGTGACCGCCTGCAACACGGCACCGATCAAGGCCAGCCCGGCCCCCACCAGCGCACCCAGCAACATGCGTGGCACGCGGATCAACCACACAATATGTTCCTGCCCGGCCGGCCAGTTCACCTCACCCACGCCAAAGGCTTTGAACAGCACGATGCGCCACACCACTTCCACTGGCACCCGCGCCGGGCCGAAGCCCAGGGAGATCACACAAGACACCAGCAGCACCGCAGCCAGCGTGGCGAGCAACAAGGCGTAGCGACGGGTGATCATTCGCCGTGAAACCCCTTGGCCAGGGTTTCCACCGCCAGCACGTTGTCGATGCCTGGCGTGGCCTGCACGTAAGGGATCACGATAAACCGCTGGTTCCTGATCGCGTCCACCGCTTGCAGCGCCGGGTTGTTGAGCAGGAACTGCTCCTTCTGCTCGGCAGTGATTTCGCTGTAGTCGACGATCACGATCACCTGAGGGTTGCGTTCCACCACGGTTTCCCAGTTGACCCGGGTCCAGCTGGCGTCGATGTCATCGAGAATATTGCGCCCACCCGCCGCCTCGATCAGCGCCTGGGGCATGCCCAGGCGGCCGGAGGTCATGGCGCGGTCTTCTCCGCTGTCATACAGGAAGACGCGTGGCTTGTCGGCAGGCAGGTCGCTTTGCACGTTGGCCACCTGCGCCTGCATCTGTGCGATCAGCGCGTTGGCGCGGTCTTGCACGTCGAAGATCTTGCCCAGGTTGCGCAGGTCGTTATAGGTGTCGTCCAGCGTGGCGGCTGGGCGCTTCATCACGAACGCGCAGGACTCGGTCAGCTCGTACACGTTGATGCCCAGCGGTTGCAGGGTACTGGGGGTGAGGTCACCGCCCACGCGCATGCCGTAATCCCAGCCGGCGAAGAAGAAATCCACGTTGGCGTTGAGCAGGGTTTCCACCGACGGGTATTTGCTCGCCAACTCCGGCAGGCCGTCGAGAATCTCGGCCATTTCGGGGGTGACCGACTTCCAGCCGGTCACGCCGCTGTAGCCGGCCATGTGCGACTTGAGGCCCAGGGCGAGCATCATCTGGGTCATGTTGATGTCGTGGCTGACCGCGTGTTTCGGCGCTTCCTGGAAGGTCACGTCACGGTTGCAACTCTTGATGGTCACCGGGTAGTGAGTGGCTTCGGCAACGGCGTGCGAAGCGCCGAACAACAGGGCAACGGCGAGCAGGGTGCGCAGGGTCATGGTTGGGTTATCCAGGTGATTCGGGGGTAGCCGGACAAGGGGTGGGTGTCGATCAGTGCCTCGACGCCGAATACGTCGCGCAGCAGTTCGACGGTCAGTACTTCGTGGGGCGTGCCGCTGGCGACGATGCGCCCGTGGTTGATCACGTACAGGCGGTCGCAGAACGCGGCGGCCAGGTTCAGGTCGTGGATACTGGCGAGCGTGCCGATGTTCAGGCGCTTGACCAGCCGCAGCAGTTCCAGCTGATAGCGCGGGTCGAGGTGGTTGGTGGGTTCGTCGAGGATCAGCAACTGCGGCTGCTGGGCGAGGGCGCGGGCGAGGATCACGCGTTGTTTTTCACCGCCCGAGAGGGTCGCAAAGGCATGGTCTTCGAAGCCCCGCATGCCGACGGATTCCAGCGCCTGTTGGATCAGCTGTTGATCCCGCAGCGTGTCGCTGTCGAACAGCCCTTTGTGTGGCGTACGGCCCATGGCGACCACCTCGTCCACCCGCAGGCCGAAGGCATCGGGGAATTCCTGCAGCACCACGGCGACGCGTTGCGCGCACCATTTGGCGCTGTGTTTCCAAACGTTCTGGTGGGCGAGCGACACGTCACCCTGATCCGGCCTGGTGAACCGATAGGCGCAGCGCAGCAGGCTGGTCTTGCCGCTGCCATTGGGGCCGATCAATCCCACGAACTCACCTTCGCCGACCTGCAGGCTGGCGTCACACAAGTGGAACGAGTGCCGACAGTGGCC
The DNA here is from genome assembly GCF_054058375.1 of Pseudomonas sp. TE24901. Lineage (NCBI taxonomy): Bacteria > Pseudomonadati > Pseudomonadota > Gammaproteobacteria > Pseudomonadales > Pseudomonadaceae > Pseudomonas > Pseudomonas sp. TE24901. The sequence continues at coordinate 95,811 of NZ_JBSSAF010000003.1, read as the reverse complement.
GTGAGCCTGGGGTGTCCAGGTGAGGCGGGTGAGGGTGAGAGAAGTCATCAATGCGCTCTGGGTAAACACCGTTCAAAAATGTGGGAGCTGGCTTGCCTGCAATTGCGGTGTGTCAGGCAAGACTTCTTTGCCGCAGAGACCGCCATCGCAGGCAAGCCAGCTCCCACATTGGGTTTGTGTGTATTCAGTTAGAAGGTGTAATCCGCCGTGACGAAGAAGGAGCGCGGCTCGCCCAGGATCCACTGCTGGCCTTCGTTGTATTGGCTGACGGCGTAGGTGCGGTTGAACAGGTTGTTCAATTGCAGGCCCAGGGTGGTGTTGCGCAGGGCCTTCCACGACACCGTCGCGTCGACCACGGTGTAGCTCGGTATTTCATTGGTGTTGGCGGTGTCGGCGAAACGCGAATCCACGTAGCGCACGCCGGCGCCGGCGCGCACGTCGTCGGTCACGGCCTTGCTCAACCACAGGTTGGCGGTGCGGCGCGGCACGTCGGTGGGGCGGTTGCCGTTGCGCGACACCGACTGGCCGTCGACCACTTCGGAGAAGTCATCGTATTGCGCGCGCACGATGGCCGCGTTGGCTTGCAGTTGCCAGGCGTCTGGCAGTTGCAGGTCGAGGCTGGCTTCCAGGCCGTTGGACGATTGCTGGCCGACCTGTTCCTTGAGGTTCGTGCCGGGGATGCTCACCAGCAGTTTCTTCTTCACGATGTGATAGGCCGCCAGGGTCCATTCTCCGCGCTGGTCCCAGAAGGATTGCTTGAGGCCGACCTCGGCCTGTTTGGCAGTGGACAGGCCGAATTGCTGCTGGCTCGGGCTCAGGGTGATCAGGCTGCCGACGCCGTCGGTGCTGGTGGCGTACTGGCCGTAGACCGAGGTGTCGGGGGTGAGCGCATAGACCAGGCCGGCCTTCCAGTTGTTGCCGGTGAGGGTCTTGTTGGCGTCGTTGTGCTCGGGAGTCAGGTCCTGATTGTCGATGTGCAGATAGTCACGGCGCACACCGGTGATCAGCGACAGCTTGTCGGTGAGTTGCAGGCGGTTCTCGGCAAAGCCCGCCAGCTGTTTGGTGGTGCTGACCGACTGCGGGATGAACGGGTCGGCGCTTTCGAAAGGCTGTGGCACCGGGTGGTTGATGTCCACCGGCTGGCCGCTGGTGGTGGCGTCATCGAACGGCGCGTTGCTCGCCAGGCGGAAGCGGATGCGGTTGTATTCGGCACCGACCACGGTCTGGCTGTCGAGGCCGAACAGGGTGTGTTTAAAGGTGAAAGTCTGGCGGTCGCCGACCTGTTCCTGGTTGTGCTTGATGCCCAGGTAGCTCTGTCGCACCAGGCCGCCGTCGACGTAGTTGTAGCTCTCGGCGTTCTGCCAGCGACGCTGGTTTTTCAGGTACGACAGCTCGTTGGTGGCGGTGACGTTGTCGTTGATCTGCCACTCGCTGGTCAGGCGCGTCCACTGGTCGTTGTAGTGCTGGATGGCGTCGCTGACGTTGTAGTTCTTGTCCCGCAGGCCTTTGTGCAACTGGCCGTTGATCAGCGGCGTGCCGTAGTCGTTCTGCGGGGTCTGGTCGCCGTAGTCGTGGGCCAGGGTAAAGCTCAAATTGTCGGCCGGTTGCCAGCGCAGGGCACCGCTGACGAAGTCGCTGGACGAGTCGCCCCGGTCGATGAAGCCGTTGCTGCGCAGGCGGTTGACGTTCAGGCGATAGCTCAGGGTGTCGGTCAGCGAGCCGCCACTGTCGAGGGCTTGCTGTTGGCGATCGTAGGAGCCGTAGCCCAGGCGGACGTGGTTTTCGATCTCGCCTTCAAACGGCTTTTTCGCGATGGTATTGATCACCGCACCGGTGGCGCCCTGGCCGTACATCACCGAGGCGGGGCCGCGCAGCACGTCCACCCGTTCCACCGACCAGGTGTCCACCGGGAAGGTGGAGGTGCCGGCGCCGTCGAACATGCGCTGGCCGTCGTACAGCTGCAGCACCGAGCTTTGCCCGGTAAACCCGCGGGCCTGCAACGATGTGCCGCCGTCGCCCGGCGTGCCGGTGCGGGTGATACCGGTGGCGCGGGAGATGGCGTCCTGCACGCTGGCATCGCCGCGCTCGCGGATCTTTTCACCGGTCTGGCTTTCGACGCTGCCCGGGGTTTGCCGTGCCGTGAGGTTCAGGCGTGAACCGGCGGTGGTCGGGGTGTCCAGGTCGATGCGTTCTTCATCGACGGCCGGCGCGGTGATGGGGCTGACGGGCAGGGTCAGGGCCTGGGCGCTGTTATGCAGGGCGAGCAGGCACACGCCGGACGCAAGGTACTTGTTCATCGGTCGATCAGTCTTCTTGGAGGGATGCTCGCCGCGAGGCGCGGCGAGCAACGATAACGCAGAAAGTGTTATAAGTTAACACTTATTGGCTGCGGGACAAAAGTCGCGCAAGGCTACAGAAGGCCTCTGCCATGGGCATCTCGCAGGGTTCATGCAGAACCTGAGGCAGATTCATGTTGGCCGAAGAAGCGTGACAGCACTAGGCGATCCAGTGCCCACACCACGATCAACGAGGCGCCCACCAGCGGGAAAACAATCGCCAGCGCCAGCATGATCACCATCGCGGTTTTCCATTTCGGCAGGTCATGGCGCAGCGGTGGAACACCCAAGCCGCCGGCCGGGCGACGCTTCCACCAGATCACCACCCCGCTGACCGCGCTGAGCAGAATCATCAGGCAAATCAACAGCACGATCAGCTGATTGACCCAGCCGAACATCTTGCCTTCGTGCAGCATCACGCCGGTTTCCGTTGCACGGGCGACCGTGTTGTAGTGCTCCCAGCGCACATCGGCCAGCACCTTGCCGGTGTACTGGTCCACGTGCAGGGTGGCGTCGTTGCGTGGGTCGTTGGCGAACACCGCGACGGTGAACACACCGGTGGCGGTGGTCGGGAAGGTGATGCTGTAGCCCGGCTCGACCTTGCGTGCGTTGGCCAGGTCGACCACCTGTTGCAGGCGCACGGTCGGCGCGGCCGGACCTGAGTGCATGGCGCCGTGGTTCATGTGCTCGGCGTGGTCGCCGGACATCGGCATCGGCGTGTTTTCCAGGGCCCACGGCACGGTCTGTTGGCTGGCAGTATTGAGGATGCGCGCCTGCTGGTCGGACTGCGGCACGTTGTTCCACATCGCCGCCGGGAAGGTGTTCCACAGGTCGGCGTATTGCTTGCCCCAGAAGCCGGTCCAGGTCATGCCACTGAGCAGCATCACCAGCAGGAACGCGGCTCCCCAGAAGCCGGCGACGGCGTGCAGGTCACGCCAGAACACGCGGCCGCGGCTACTGAAACGAGGCCACAGCACGCCTGCCGAAGACTTGCCACGCGGCCACCACAGGTACACGCCCGACACCACCAGCATCACACCCCAGCCGGCAGCGAGCTCCACCAGACGATCGCCAACGGTGCCGATCATCAACTCGCCGTGCAGGGCTCGGGCGATGGCTTGCAGGTTGTACTTCGAATCCTGCTCGCCGAGTACCGTGCCGCGATAAGGGTCGACGAACACTGTCACTTCGCGGCCTTCCTTGTGCATCACGAACTGCGCGCTGGCGGTGGCGTCGGCGGGTGGCAGGTATTTGCTGATGGCGGCATTGGGGTAGGCCGCTTTGGCGCGTGCCAGTTGCTCGTCGGCGGTCAGGGCATGTTCAGCGGTTTGGACCTTAAGCAGGTCGCCGTACATCAGCGGGTCGAGCTGGGGTTTGAACAGGTAGATGATGCCGGTCAGGGCCAGCAGCACCATGAAGGGGGCAACGAACAGCCCAGCGTAGAAATGCCAGCGCCAGGCCAGGTTGTAGAAGGAAACTTTTTGAGTGGTCATCAGGGTGCTCCGCAAGGCTTTAAAAATTGTTGTCAGTTATGCCGCCATCGCGGGCAAGCCAGCTCCCACCTTTGAATGTATTCACAAATCAAAGGTGGGAGCTGGCTTGCCTGCGATGCTCTTAGAAGCTCATATCCACCTTGGTCCAGAGCGTGCGCCCTGGCTCTTTGATGGCTTGCGGGTCACTGGCCGGGTAGCCGAACCCGGCGTTGCCGGCCAGGTTCAAGTGCTCGGCATAGGCCTTGCCGAACAGGTTGTCGACGCCGGTGCTGACCTTGAAATGTTTATTGATGCGGTACGCCGCGTTCAGCGAGAACACACCAAACCCCGCACTCTTGTCGAAGTCCTTGCCGACCACGTTGCCCTTGTTCTGATCAATGCGGTGTTGCGCCGCGACCACCCGCCACAAGGCGCCGGCGCTCCAGTCGTCTTCGCTGTAGGTGAGGCCCAGGCGCGCGTCCAGCGGTGGGATTTGCGGCAGGGCCTTGCCGTCGCTGCTGTTCTTGCCCCAGGCGTAGGCGAGGGTGGCGTCGGCTTTCCAGTGGCGCGTCAGCTTGTACGCCGCGCCCAGTTCGCCGCCCATGATGCGAGCGTCGACATTGCGCGCCTGGGAGGAGGTGCCCATCATCCCGGGCCGGTAGTCGAACAGGATGAAGTCCTGCACACGGCCGATATAGCCCGAAGCCCAGGCTTCAAGCGCTTCGGCTTTGTATTGCGCGCCAAAGTCGAGTTGGGTGGTTTTTTCCGGTTTCACGCCATCGAACGCATTCACCGAACCGACCGCGCCCGTGTTGGGCGAAAACAGCTCCCAGTAATCCGGGAAGCGCTCCGAGTGGCCCAGGCCCGCGTAGAGCGTGGTAGGGCTGTCGGCCAGGTCGTGCTCATAGCGCACGAAGCCCGAGGGCAGGGTGTCGGCGCGGGTGTTGTCGGCCGTCGGGTTGGGGCGGGTGCTCATGCCGGAACCGGTGGTCTGCCGGAAGTCCTTGGCCGAGGCGCGGTCCAGTCGGGCGCCGGTGATCAGGCGTTCGCGGTCGGCGGCGTACCAGGTGAGTTCGCCGAACACGCCGTAGTTGTGGAAGTTGGCGTCCTTGACCCGGGGCAGATCCTTGTAGGTGTCGATGCCCATGCTGCTGCGCTGGCGGTGTTCGTTGGTCTGGGCATCCAGGCCGCCGATCAGCTGCACATCGGCCCAGCGCCAGGTGGCCTTGATGCGAGCGCCGAGGGTGCGCCGGTCGACGTTGGACGCCATCGGCCCCGCCATCATCCCGGTGCCGGACGGAACGCGCAGGCTGTAGTTGTCCATCACGTGGTCGGCGTAGTTGTAGTAGACCTGGGCTTCGACCTTATCCAGCACCTCGCCGAGGTTGGACTTCTCAAAGCGCAGCCCGAGGCTCTCGCGCAGGAACTGCGAGCCGTCCATGCCGCGCCCGGCGTAACGGGCTTCGCCATCGCCACGGCCGGCGGTGAGTTCCAGCAAGGTGTCGGCGTCGGGGGTGAAGCCGACGGCGACGTCGCCGTTCCATTTGTCATAGCGCGAGGCGACGGTGTCGTTGTTGCCGTCCTTGTAATCGTCGGCATGGGCCTGGTTGCCGATCACGCGCACATAACCCAACGGGCCGCCGGCCGCGGCATCGATCACCTTGTCGAAGCGCCCGTTGGAACCGGCCAGCACACTGGTGTTGAGGCGCGTGCCCAACTCGCCGAACTGCTCCGGCTCACGCTCGAACAGGATGGTGCCAGCTGACGCACCGGGGCCCCACAACACGGTTTGCGGGCCTTTGATCACGGTGAGCTTGTCGTAGGTTTCCGGGGAAATGTACGAGGTGGGCGCATCCATCCGGCCTGGGCAGGCGCCGAGCATCATGCTGCCGTTGGTGAGGATGTTCAGGCGTGAACCGAACATGCCGCGCAGTACCGGGTCGCCATTGGTGCCGCCGTTGCGCACCAGGGCAAAGCCGGGGATGGTTTTGAGGTAGTCGCCGCCATCGCTGGCGGGCACCGGCTGGCGCGGGTCTTTCGGGTGGGTGACCACGGTGAGCGGTGAGCTGGGGGCGATCGCCGTGATCACGGTAGGGCTCAGTTCGTGTTCGTCGGCATACACCTGTGGTGCCAAAAGGGCGCCGCACAGAACGGCGACCACGGGAGTGCTTCCCAAACGGGTGTCAGCAGAAAACCTGGACATGACAAATTCCATCAATCAATCGTAAACAACACGGCCAGCAGCCTGCGGCTGTCTGTCTAAAGTCGGCCGGGGTGAAGTAACGCTGTGAAGTGCTTACGCGTTGATGGGCGGGGCGCGACTGCGGGCGCCGGGGAAGACGCTCTGCCGGGCATGGCCCAGGCGCGTTGCGGGGGTGAGGGCGTTGGCGGGCGGCGGGCTGCCCAGGGTGAACATTGACGTGCCGCCGGGCAGCGCGGGGCAACTGTAGAGCAAGTCGCAATAGCCGCACTTGGACCAGAGGGCGTGGTGTTCGTCAGGGGCTTTGGGGTGATGGGAACCGGCGTGGTCCATCGGCATGTCCATGGACATGCTCATCGACATACCGGCGTGATGATCCATCGGCATCGCTTGGGAAATCAGCGGACCGATAAAGATCATCAGCATGGCGAACAGGCTGATCCACCCGCCGCGTCTTACACGGGCGTGTGGAGAGAACCTGGCGCGGGGGGCGCCCATCGAATCTCAGCCTATTGCGGGTGCTTGTGCGCGTGGCCGGCCATCGGGGGTACTTTCTGTACCGACACTTCCACCTCGACCTTGCCGGCTTTTTCGAAGGTCAGGGTCAGCGGGAATTGTTTGCCGTCGGCCAACAGGCTGCGGTCTTTGAGGCCCAGCAGCATCACGTGATACGCCATGGGTGCGAAGGTCAGGTCACCCTTGGCCGGCACGGCGACGCTGGGCACTTGCTGCATCTTCATCAGGTCGCCTTGCATGACGTGTTCGTGCAGCTCGGCCTTGTCCGCCACCGGCGTCTCGACGCTGAGCAGGCGGTCCGGCGTTGCGCCGGTGTTGTGAATCACGAAATACGCCGCGACGGTGGGCGCGTTGGGCGGCAACTCCTGGGACCAGGGTTCGCTGACCACCAGGTCGCCGGCCTTGTAGTCATCGGCATTGGCAGCACTGAACACCGGCAACAACATCGCAGCCAGAAGCAGGGAAGATTTGAGCATGGCAGTTCTCCAGAACGGTTCTAAACGCAGTTCACTTGCGAAGAAATCAGACCGTTGGAGAGGCGCGCGGGTTGAGGCTTGGCCATTGCTGGCGCGGGGTCGGGCTTAGCAGCCGGGGCGGCGGCAAGCTCTGTGAGGTGTTGAATTGGGTGAGGTACAACTGCGGCACATGCCCCGGCAGCGCCACCAACGGCGCCGAGCCCGAGCAACACCAGCAATGCTGCATGGTGGAGTGGTCGTCCTGCTGCGGCGCCGGGATCTCCAGCTTGCCCAGGGCAATCGTCTTGAAACTCGCCCCATTGGAGGAGCAGAAACTGCCCCACAGCAATTGCTGCACCGGGTCCTGGGACTGCTGCATCGCCCCGGCCATCGGCATGGCAAAGGCGTTGAACAGCACTGCAAAGCAGGCGATCCACACAATTGCAAAGCGTTGACGGGCCATGGCGGACAATCCGTAGGGTTAAACGATCAGGCGGGTATTTAGCCTGATCGTAGGGGATAAGTAAAAAGGGACGGTGTGGTTTGGTGTCGCAGCTGCTGGTTTCAGGATAGACGGGAACTGAGAGGTTGCCGGTCTCAAAGGCAACGCAGCTCTAAATGTGGGAGCGGGCTTGCCCGCGATTGCGGTACATCAGTTATAGATGAGTTGGCTGACAGGACGCTATCGCGGGCAAGCCCGCTCCCACAGGGGATCAGTGGTGTTTACAGCGTGGTGATTGCCTGCAGCACCGCAGCCACGTTGGTGAACTCCCGATCCACCGCTGCCAACACCGGCCGCTTCAAGACAAGCACCGGTATTCCAAGCTCTCGCGCCACTTCCAGCTTCGGCTCCGTCGCGGTGCTGCCGCTGTTCTTGCTGATCAACACATCAATGCCGCGTCGCTCAAACAACGCACGCTCGTCCTCGATCAGAAACGGCCCGCGCGCGCCGATCACTTCACACCGCTCGTTCCCCGGGTACACATCCAGTGCGCGCAGCGTCCAAAACTGTTCGACGGGGATTTCGTCGAGGTGCTGCAACGGCTCGCGCCCCAGCGTGAACAGCGGGCGCTTGAAAGGTTTGAGCGATTCGATCAACGAAGCCCAATCACTGACCTCTCGCCAATCATCTCCTGCCTGCGGCTGCCACGCCGGGCGTCGCAATGCCCAACAAGGCACGCCACCCAGCTGCGCAGCTTCGGCCGCATTGCGGCTGATCTGCGCCGCATACGGATGAGTCGCATCGAGAATCAGGCCAATTCCCTCATCCCGAACAAACCGCGCCAAGCCCTCGGCGCCACCATAACCACCGACCCGCACTTGGCAGTTCAGATCGGTCGGCACGCGCCCAGCGCCGGCCAGGCTGTAGATATGTTCCGGGCCCAAAGTGCGCGCAATGGCCAAGGCCTCAGTCACGCCACCCAGCAAGAGAATGCGCTTCATAGCGGCTTGACCACGTCCAGCAAGGTGATCGGCAACGCCTGCCGCCACGTATCAAACTCCCCCAGCGGCTGCGCCTGGGCCACGTGGATGCGAGTCAGTTCGCCGCCATGCCGGGCGCGCCATTCCATCAAGGACATTTCACTTTGCAGGGTTACAGCATTGGCAACCAACCGTCCGCCTGGTCGCAGCTGTTGCCAGCAGGTGTCGAGCACGCCGTCGCGGGTGACGCCGCCGCCGATGAAGATGGCATCCGGTGCTTCCAAACCTTGCAGCGCGTCCGGTGCCTTACCGCGAACCAGCTGCAGCCCAGGCACACCCAGCGCATCGCGGTTGTGTTCGATCAAACCTTGGCGACCTTCATCGGCTTCAATCGCCACTGCGCGGCAACTGGGGTGAGTGCGCATCCATTCAATGCCGATGGAGCCACTGCCCGCGCCCACATCCCACAGCAATTCGCCGGGCATTGGCGCGAGGCGGGCGAGGGTCATGGCGCGTACGTCGCGTTTGGTCAGTTGGCCGTCGTGTTTGAAGGCCGAATCCGGCAAACCGGCCAGACGTGACAGGCGCACAACCTGCGGGTCAGCCACGCAGTCGATCGCAACCAGGTTCAAATCGGCGACGCAAGCGTGTTGCCAACCTGCAGCCTGCCCATCGAGACGCCGCTCATTCGCGCCGCCCAGGTGTTCAAACACAGAAATGCGGCTCGGCCCAAATCCGCACGAAGCCAACAAAGCGGCAATCAACGCCGGGCTGCGACCGTCATTGCTCAACACCAACGACCGCACGCCACTGGCCAGGTGCGCATTCAGCGCCGCCAACGGCCGAGCCACCACAGACAACGTCACCACGTCCTGCAACGGCCAACCCAACCGCGCCGCTGCCAGCGATACCGACGACGGCGCCGGCAAGATCAGCAACTCATCCGCCGCCACCTGCCGCGCCAGGCTCGCGCCCACGCCATAGAACATCGGATCGCCGCTGGCCAGCACGCACACCGGTTCCCCGCGCCGCGCCAGTACCGGTTCCAGGGAGAAAGGGCTCGGCCACACCTCACGCTCGCCGCGAATACACACCGGCAACAGGTCCAACTGGCGCTGAGCACCTATAATCCGCGTGGCGCGCAGCAGGGCATGCCGGGCATTCCTGCCCAGGCCCTTGAAGCCGTCTTCACCGATGCCTACAACCGTCAGCCAGGGCGACATATGAATTCCTTGAACGACATCCGACGGGCAGGCTTTTCATGCCGCCGGACAAAGCAGGCATAATACCGCGCCTTTACCCGTCAACCGGTAGCCCCGTGAACCAGACGCCCGCTGTAAATACCTTGCGCCCCTCGGCTTGTCCGGGGTTGCTGCGTATTGTCCAGGCATTGGACGGCGGCATTTGCCGGATCAAATTGGCCGGTGGTTCCATCACCGCCGCCCAAGCCCACGCGGTGGCGGACGCGGCGCAGGCCTATGCGGGCGGGGTGATCGAGGCCACCAACCGCGCCAACTTGCAGATCCGCGGGATTGGCGCCGAAGAAGACGCCTTGATCGCGATGCTGTTGGCCGCAGGCCTGGGGCCCAATAACGCCGCCGGCGACGATGTGCGCAACCTGATGCTCAGCCCCAGCGCCGGCATCGACCCGCAGATGCTGTTCGACACGCGCCCGCTGGCCGAACAGATCCTGAATACCCTGCAGAACCACCCGCGTTTTCACGAGCTGTCGGCCAAGTTCGCCGTGCAACTGGATGGCGGCGAAGCCCTGGCGATGCTCGAACATCACCATGACCTGTGGCTGTCGGCGTTCGTGCGCGATGGCCACACGCTGCTCGCGTTTGGCCTGGCCGGTTGCCCGGGGCTGGATGCGCCGGTGGCCGCCGTGCCGTTAGATCAAGGGCATGCTCTGGTGGTGGCTGTGCTGGAAGCGTTTCTCGACCTCGCCACGCCCGAGCAAACCCGCATGCGTCATCTGGCTGTGGATAAGTTATTGAGCCTCCTCAATCTGCCGTTGCTGCCGCCGGATGGCTTCAAACGCCCGTCCAGCAGCGCTTCGCTGCACCTCGGCACTTATCCACAAGCGCAAAAGAATCTGTTCTACGTCGCGACCATCGCGCCCTTGGGCCGCCTGGATTCGACGATGCTCAACGGCGCCGCACAACTGGCCAGCGAATACGGCGACGGCACCCTGCGCTTCACCCCTTGGCAGGGCGTGCTGCTGCCCAATGTCGAAAAACCGCAGGCCGTGACCGAACGCCTGGCGCAACTGGGCTTCCTCTGTTCAGTCGACCAACCTCTGGCGCGCATGACCGCCTGCACTGGCTCCAGCGGCTGCGGCAAGGCACAGGCCGACACCAAGGCTGACGCCATGCAACTCGCCGCCCTGGACACCGGGCACGACGTGCACCTGTCTGGCTGCCTCCGTTCCTGCGCCGCCGCACACACCGCGCCGGTGACTCTGCTGGCCGTGAGCCCTGGCCACTACGACCTCTATTTTCGCGATGCCGCCTACCCAGGCTTTGGCCGGCTGCACGCGCGCACCCTTTCTATTGAAGCGACGGGCGCCTTGCTGCGCGCCCGCCCACGGAGCAACACCGATGATTGATTACATCCGCGACGGTCAGGAGATCTATCGCAACTCCTTCGCCATTATTCGCGCGGAAGCCAAGTTGGACCGTATCCCGGCCGATTTGGAAAAACTCGCGGTGCGGGTGATCCATGCCTGCGGCATGGTCGAGGCCATCGACGGCCTGCAATTCTCCGAAGGCGCAGGCAAGGCCGGGCGCGATGCGCTGGCGGCCGGCGCGCCGATCCTGTGCGATGCGCGGATGGTCTCCGAAGGCGTGACCCGTGCGCGCCTGCCCGCCAACAACGCGGTGATCTGCACCCTGCGCGACGACAGCGTGCCGGAGCTGGCGCGTGAGCTGGGCAACACCCGCTCCGCCGCCGCCCTGGAACTGTGGCGCCCGTACCTGGAAGGCAGCGTGGTAGTGATCGGCAACGCGCCAACCGCCTTGTTCTACCTGCTGGAAATGCTCGACGCCGGCGCACCGAAACCGGCGTTGATCCTCGGCTTCCCGGTCGGGTTTGTCGGCGCCGCTGAATCCAAGGCGATGCTGGCGGCCGACAGCCGTGGCGTGCCGTTCGTGATCATGCAGGGCCGCCTGGGCGGTAGTGCCATGGCCGCCGCTGCGGTGAATGCCCTGGCCACGGAGGTCGAATAATGCAGGCACGCGGACGTTTGATCGGCCTGGGCGTGGGCCCTGGCGACCCGGAACTGATCACCCTCAAGGCCCTGCGCCTGCTGCGTGAGTCGCCGGTGGTGGCGTACTTCGTGGCCAAGGGCAAGAAGGGCAACGCCTTCGGCATCATCGAGGATCACCTGGTGCCCCAGCAGACCCTGATGCCGCTGGTGTACCCGGTGACCACCGAAGTGCTGCCCGCGCCGATGTCCTATGAGCAAGTGATCAGCGATTTCTACGACGCGGCCAGCGTCGACGTGGCAGCGCACCTGGACGCCGGCCGCGACGTGGCGGTGATCTGTGAAGGTGACCCGTTCTTCTACGGCTCCTACATGTACCTGCACGACCGCCTCGCCGAGCGCTATGAAGCGCAGGTCATTCCGGGCGTGTGCTCGATGCTCGGCGGCGCTTCGGTGCTGGGTGCGCCGCTGGTGTACCGCAACCAGAGCCTGTCGGTGCTCTCGGGCGTGCTGCCCCATGACGACCTCAAGCGCCGCCTGGCAGACGCCGATGCGGCGGTGATCATGAAGCTCGGGCGCAACTTTCCCAAGGTGCGCCAAGTGCTGGAAGAGCTCGGCCTGGCCGGGCGTGCGCTGTATGTGGAGCGCGCCACCATGGCCAATCAGAAGATCGTGCCGCTGGATCAGGTCGATCCGTCGTCGTCGCCTTACTTCTCGCTGATCATCGTGCCCGGTGAACGGTGGCAAGGTTGATGAGCCCGGCGATTGTTATTTTGGGCCAGCGCAGCCTGGCCACTGCGCGCGAGATCCAGCAGGTTTACCCGGGCGCACTGATCCATGGCCTGGCGGGCCGTGTCGAGGGCGCAGACCAGGTCTATGGCGAATTCGGTGCGACCCTGCGCCAGCTTTATCAGCAAGGCACGCCGTTGATTGCGCTGTGCGCGGCCGGCATCGTGATTCGTACCCTGGCGCCGCTGTTGCTGGAAAAAGGCGAAGAGCCTGCCGTGCTGGCTGTGGCCGAAGACGGCAGCGCCGTGGTGCCGTTGCTCGGTGGCTTGGGCGGTGTGAACGTCATGGCGCGGGAGATCGCTGCAGCGTTGAACGTGGCCGCAGCAATCACCACCAGTGGCGAGCTGCGTTTCGGCACCTGCCTGCTCAATCCGCCGAGTGGTTATGAACTGGCCGACCTGGAACTGGGCAAGCGGTTTGTCTCGGACCTGTTGGCCGGCGAAAGCGTGCGGATCGAAGGCGCCGCGCCGTGGCTGGACCAGGCGAACCTGCCTCAGGATCAACAGGCACGTTTGGCGATCCATGTGGGCAGTGCCGAGCGCATGCCTGCGGCCAACGAGTTGCTGATCTATCCAAAGAATGTGAGCGTGACCTGCAAGCCAGGCGCGCAACTGGCAGAGCGCGTGCGGGCGGTGCTGCATGACGCGGGTATCGCGGTGCAATCCCTGGCGTGCCTATTGGCGAGCGATACGCAGATGGCCGATGCGTCGTTGCATGAAGCGGCGTTGGCACTGGGTGTGCCGCTGCGTTTTGCCAGCGTCAGCCAAGACGCCGATATCGTCATTGATGTTGCCGAGCAACCGCTGGACCTGTCCCGAGTCGGTCGCGTGCGTGGTCGTCTTGCGGTGATTGGCCTGGGCCCTGGCGCCGCCGAGTTGATGGTGCCGGCCGTCAAGGCTGAACTGGCGCGCTGCACCGATGTGCTGGGCTACGAAACCTATGTGCGCATGGCCGGGCCGTTCCGTGACGATCAGGTGCAACACTGCACCGATAACCGTGAAGAAATGCAGCGTGCGCGTCACGCCTTCGAGCTGGCGGCCCAGGGCCGTTCGGTGGTGGTGGTGTCGTCCGGCGACCCCGGCGTATTCGCCATGGCCGCTGCGGTGATCGAGGCGTTGCATGAATCCAGCGACCCGGCCTGGCACCAGGTCGACCTGGAAATCCTGCCGGGTGTTTCGGCGTCCCTGGCCACGGCTGCACAGGCCGGTGCGCCGTTGGGTCATGACTTTTGCGTGATGTCACTGTCGGACAACCTCAAGCCATGGGCGATCATCGAAAAGCGTTTGGATTTGGCGTCCCAGGCCGACCTGGCGCTGGCGTTCTACAACCCCATCTCCCGTTCGCGCCCGTGGCAATTAGGTCGCGCCCTGGAAATCGTCGCGCTGCACCGCACGCCTGAAACGCCCGTGGTGCTGGGCCGTGATATCGGTCGCCCGGGCCAGACCCTGCGTGTCACCACGCTGGGGCAGCTGACCCCGGAACAGGTGGACATGCGCACCATGGTGCTGATCGGTTCCTCCACCACCTGCGTGTTTCCACGTGCCGGTGGCGGTGAGTGGGTGTACACCCCGCGTTGGTATGGTGAAAAACCGGTGTCCTGAAACGCTCCGGCCACTGCCAGAAAGCTCCGAATGGTTGAGGGATTTTCCTGCTGTCATTCGGGGCTTTTTCTTTTTTTGCGCGATGAAAGCCGGAAGGCGTGCGCGAACGCCACGGGATTGCTGGACGATGCTGTTTCAGGTGCGCAGGCAAGGGATGTTTGTTGCGTGGAAAGCCCGGCCGCCGCTGGACTAGTGTGAACACAAGCCCCATGTGGGGCGCTTGTGGAGAATGGAAAATGGAGCGACATCACAAAAGGACCTTCAGTGCGAAGCGGCGCAAACTGATTGCCGCCTACAAACTGCCCGGCGCACCGGGAGCCAGTGCTTCCATGGCGCTGGATACCGAGGACGATAGCAATGCAGCCGTGGTGAACAATGGGGTGATCTCGTTTGTCGAGGGCATGTCTGCCCTCAACCGCGAGTACATCCGCAAGAGCTACCTGCTTGCCAGCAGCTACGTCAGCGATGTGTTGAAGGTCCATCGCGGTACAGAGCATTGGTACGATGAATTTATCAAGGTGATGATCAGCCTGGGCTGGCTGCCGGTGCGAAGCCGCTTCGAGCGCGTCTCGAGTTCCGGCAAGGGCCTGACGGTGCAACTGGCGGCCCTGAACATGATTGCGGCGCTGCTGGCTTCGACCTCTCTGGCCGGGCCGCTGTTGGCAGCACTGCCCAAATTGGCGGCTGACGCGCTGGAAGCGCTGAAGCAGCAACCGGCCTCGTTCGAGTTGTTCAAGCGTAACAGCACGGTGCAGCAGGGCGGCGATTTCGGCCTGGCGTCGTGTGCCGAAACCGCAGGGGAAGTGACGATGGTGCTGGTGACGTACAGTTCCCACGGCGTGAGCAAACAGGTGGGCCTGCCCTTTTTGGAGTGGGACAGTTCCTCGTTCGAGGCCTTCAGCGGGCAGACCTGCCTGGTGCTGAATACCTCGGTGGTCAATGAAAAAACCCTCCGGCTGATGCGCGAGAGTGCGGGCGACAAGGTGCAGTTGGCAATCGCCCAATACCGGATCTAGGGCACCAGGTAGCCGCGAACCCCGGTAAAGATAATTTGCGCGGCCAGGGCGCATACGAACAGGCCCATCAGCCGGCTGACGATCTGCAAGCCCTGGTCGCCAAGAATGCGTTCGATGCGGTTGGACAGGTACAGCACTACACCCACAGTGAAGCTGGCGAGCGCGATGCTGAGGATGGCGGTGATCTTGTCATCCCAGTGGGGCTGGCTCACGCCCATCACCAGCAGTGCACCGATGGTGCCGGGGCCGACGGTAAGGGGGATGGTCAGCGGTACGATGGTCACGTCTTGCTGCACGTTGTCGGTTTGTACCGCTGACTTGCCTTGGGCCATGCCCAGGGCCGAGATGAACAGCACGCTGCCGGCGCCGATACGGAACGCGTCCACGGTGATCCCGAACACGCTGAAAATGACCCGGCCGAACAGGTAGAGCAACACGCTCGACACCAGGGTGGCCAACGCGACTTTCCAGGCCAGGCGCCGGCGCTCCTTGCTGGAGTAACCACGGGTGAGGCTGATAAAACAGGACAGCACGAAGAACGGGCTGTAGAGCACCAGCATTTTCAGGTAGACGCTGAATAACACGTGGAGCATGGGGGCGGCTCGTTGGGGATAAGTGTGGAGAGTCTATCAGGCGACACCGATCAAATGTGGGAGCGGGCTTGCTCGCGAATGCGGTGTGTCAGTCAATGCGTTTTTAACTGATCCACCGCATTCGCGAGCAAGCCCGCTCCCACATGGGGGTTGTGTTTCAGGTTAAGAGGGGGCGTGTTCGGGGCGCTGCTGGCGCTGCGCGACCCAGAACTCCACCAACTCGCGCAGCTGCGACAGTTCCACCGGCTTGGCCATGTGCCCGTCCATCCCGGCCTGGCGTGCGCGTTCTTTGTGTTCCGAGAGGATGTGCGCCGTCAGAGCCACCACCGGGGTGCGGATACGCTGGTGGCTGACTTCCCAGGCGCGCAGCTGTTGGGTGGCCGAGAAGCCATCGAGGATCGGCATTTCACAGTCCATCAACACCAGGTCGTAACGCTGGGCCTTCATCGCTTCCAACGCTTCCTCGCCGTTGCTGGCGGTGTCCGGGTTGAGGTTGAGCTTGCCGAGCATGCCACGGATCACCTTGGTGGAAATGCTGTTGTCTTCGGCCACCAGGATGCGGAAATCGCTGGGCACGGTGACGGCTGCCGGTGCGCTGAGCACCGGGCGCACGGGCACGCTGCCTTTGCTGCGCTGGGTCAGTTCGTCGGCCAGGGTGGTCTTGAGGGTATAGCCGGCCACCGGTTTGGCGAGGATGCGCTTGATCCCGCAGTTGCGCGCGATGATCTTGCTCGGCGCGTTGCTGATGCCGGTGAGCATGATCAACAGGATGTCGTGGTTCAGGCTCGGGTCTTCCTTGATCTTCGCCGCCAGTTGCATGCCGGTCATGCCGGGCATGTTCTGGTCCAGCAACACCACGTCGAAGTAGTCGCGCAGGTGCGCCTTGGTGCGCAACAGCGCCAAGGCTTCCTTGCCCGAGGGGACGGCACTGACGTTGAGGCCCCAGGCAGAGCACTGCTGCACCAGCACCTTGCGGCAGGTGTCGTTGTCGTCCACCACCAGTACGCGCGCACCCTTGAGCGGGCCGTCGAGGTCGGAAGTGGGGTGCTCCAGGCGTTCCGGGTCCAGCGGCAGGGTCAGCCACAGTGTGCTGCCCTGGTGGCTGCCGCTCTTGATGCCGAACTCGCCGTTCATCAACAGGATCAGCTGACGGGCGATCACCAGGCCCAGGTGACCGCTCAGGCGTGTGGCCGACAGGAAATTCTTGCTGTGCAGTTCACTGTGTAACAGCGCTTCGCGCTCGGCGGTTTCCATCGGCAGGCCGCTGTCCTGCACGGCGATGCGCAGGCGTGGCTTGGTGCTGCGTTCATCAAGGGCGACAACGATCAGCACTTCGCCTTCATCGGTTTTTTGCAGGGCGTTTTCCAGCAGGCTCAACAGCGCCTGGCGCAGGCGCGTCGGGTCGCCACTGATGACACGGGGCACCTGGGGCTGGATAAAGCTGATGAGTTCGACGTTCTGCTGCTCGGCCTTGGCGCGGAAGATGCTCAGGCAATCTTCGATCAGCGCGTTGAGGTCGAACTGCACGTCGTCCAATTCGATCTGCCCGGATTCCAGCTTGGAGATGTCGAGGATCTCGTTGATCAGGGTCAGCAGCTCGTTGCCGGCGCTGTGGATGGTCTGCACGTAGTCGCGCTGCTTCACCGACAGCGGCGTGCCCAGCAGCAGCTCGGTCATGCCCAGCACGCCGTTCATGGGCGTGCGGATCTCGTGGCTGATCTTCGCCAGGAACTCGGCTTTGGCGGCGATCTCGGCATTGCTCGCGGCCAGGTCACGGCTGAGGCTGAAGCGCGCCTCGACAATCGCGCGCTGGCGTTCGCCCAGGGCCAGGCTCATCAGCAGGCCACTGAGGCAGATGAAGCTGAGCAGGGTCACGATCAAGCCTTGCGGCGCGACAAGCGTAAGGCCGAGCAGCGCAGGCAGGATGATCAGCGTGCCGATGTTGAACACCACCATCGCCGCCACGAACAGCCGCGCCGGGCGGTAGCCTTTTTGCCAGTGATAGGCCGACACAAACAGCATGCTCAAGCCGGCCAGGGCGACCAGCGCATAGGTGATGATGTTCAGTGGCAGGGTGTTGACGAACAACAGCAGCAGGCCACACAGCACGATAAACAGGATGTCGGCCATCAACAGCTTGTTCAGCGGATGAGGGCCCAGGGGCATGAAGAAGCGGTAGGCGAACATCAACCCGCACGGTGCGGTGAGCAACAAGGCCAGGTAGGCGCCTGGGGTTTGCACGGCGTGCCAGTTCGGCAGCCATGGGCCTACCAGGTTGAGCAGCAGCGCCAGGCTGAGCATCAACAGCACTTCGCACGCCGCCAGCCACAGGCTGCTGCGCGAGCGGTGATAGGCGAAGCGTGTGAGGTTGTGCAGGATCAACATCAACAGGACGCCGAACAGCAGCCCGTAGATCAGCGTTTGGTTCTGGTCGGCAGCGGCCAGTACGGCGGGCTCCAGGGTGATGTAGGGGCGCAGTTCGTGCTCCGAGACCAGGCGCAGGTAGACCTCGAGGGGCCTTTGGCTCTGGGGCATCGGTAACATGAAGTCGCTGCTGGGCAGCGGGCGTTCCGCCTGGGGCTGGCGGGTGCCGGTGCTTTGCTGTTCCACCAGGGTGTCGCCGTCGAGCACGTAGAGGCTCAGGTGGGACAGGTCCGGGGCGAACACCCGCAGCACTTGCTCGTGCTTGCCAGGTTGCAGTTTGAAACGTACCCACAACGCGCCGTCCGGTTCCGCGGCGGTAATGCGGTCCAGTTCGATGGGGCTGAATTGGTTGGTGTAGCGGGCGGAACGGATGTCGCTCAGTTGCAGGTCGGCCTGTTCATCAAGCAATACTGCCCAACCACTGCCTTGTGCGGCGGCCTGGGCCGGGAACAAGCAGAGCAGTGTCAGCAGACTGACTGTGAAACCTATGGCGATCCTGAGCCAGCGCACGGCGAAATCCCTTCGTAGGTTGATGCACGGGTTAACTATGCGCGGGGCGACATGTGTACGGCAAGGGCCAGAGGCCCTTGCCTAACCGAACGGATAGCTACTCAAGTGTAGCTGTTCAGCTGTTCTCGCCACGTTCACGGGCAATGGCGCGGTAGCCGATGTCCTTGCGGTAGAAGCAGCCGTTCCAATCGATGGCTGCGGCCAGTTTGTACGCCTGTTGCTGCGCGGCGTCGACACTGGCGCCCATCGCGGTGGCGCACAACACGCGGCCACCGGCGGTCACCACCTGGCCATCCTTGAGCGCGGTGCCCGCATGGAACACCTTGCCTTCCAGCTTAGCAGCCGCGTCCAGGCCTTCAATTACATCGCCCTTGGCGTAGTCGGCCGGGTAACCGCCGGCGGCCAGCACGATGCCGACGCTCGGACGTGGGTCCCACTGCGCTTCGACCTTGTCCAGCGCCTGGGCGAGAGCGGCTTCCACCAGCAGCACCAGGCTCGATTGCAGGCGCAGCATTACCGGTTGGGTTTCCGGGTCGCCGAAGCGGCAGTTGAACTCGATGACTTTCGGGTTGCCAGCCTTGTCGATCATCAGGCCGGCGTACAGGAAACCGGTGTACACATTGCCTTCGTCGGCCATGCCGCGCACGGTTGGCCAGATCACCAGGTCCATCACGCGCTTGTGCACGTCGCTGGTCACGACTGGGGCAGGGGAGTAAGCACCCATGCCGCCGGTGTTCGGGCCGGTGTCGCCGTCGCCGACGCGTTTGTGGTCCTGGCTGGTGGCCATCGGCAGCACGTTCTTGCCGTCGACCATCACGATGAAGCTGGCTTCTTCGCCGTCGAGGAATTCCTCGATCACCACGCGCGAACCCGCATCGCCAAAGGCGTTGCCGGCGAGCATGTCGCGTACGGCGTCCTCGGCTTCCTGCAGGGTCATGGCGACGATCACGCCTTTACCGGCCGCCAGGCCGTCGGCCTTGATCACGATCGGCGCACCTTTTTCACGCAGGTAAGCCAGGGCCGGCTCGATCTCGGTGAAGTTCTGGTAGTCGGCAGTCGGGATCTTGTGACGCGCCAGGAAGTCCTTGGTGAACGCCTTGGAGCCTTCCAGTTGGGCAGCGCCTGCGGTCGGGCCGAAGCAGTCCAGGCCACGGCTGCGGAACAGGTCCACGACGCCGGCAACCAACGGGACTTCCGGACCAACGATGGTCAGGGAGACGTTTTTCTCGGCAAAGTCAGCCAGTTGTTCGAGGGCCAGGACGTCGATGGCGACGTTTTCGCACTTGGCTTCAATGGCGGTGCCGGCGTTGCCCGGGGCAAGGAATACTTTCTGGACGCGTGGGTCCTGGGCAACTTTCCAGGCCAGGGCGTGTTCACGGCCACCACTGCCAATGATCAAAACATTCATTTCAAAAACCTCAAATTCTGTAGGCGCTGCAGGAGCGCTTTTAAATGTGGGAGCGGGGGGGGGGGGGGGGGGGGGGGGGGGGGGGGGGGGGGGGGGGGGGGGGGGCCCCCCCCCCCCCCCCCCCCCCCCCCCCCCCCCCCCCCCCCCCGCTCCCACACAAGCCCGCTCTCACATCTCTATCGAGTTAGATCAGTGACGGAAGTGGCGCATGCCGGTGAAGACCATGGCGATGCCGGCTTCATCTGCAGCAGCAATCACTTCTGCGTCGCGCATCGAGCCGCCTGGCTGGATCACGGCGGTCACGCCGGCTTTTGCCGCATTGTCCAGGCCGTCGCGGAACGGGAAGAACGCATCGGAGGCCATGACCGAACCCACCACCTGCAAGCCGGCGTGCTCGGCTTTGATCGCGGCGATACGCGCCGAGTTCACGCGGCTCATCTGGCCCGCGCCGACACCGATGGTCTGGCGGTTCTTGGCGTAGACGATGGCATTGGATTTAACGTATTTGGCCACTTTCCAGGCGAAGATCAGGTCGTTGATCTCTTGCTCGGTCGGGGCGCGTTTGGTCACGACTTTCAGGTCTTGGCTGCCGATCATGCCGATGTCGCGGCTCTGTACCAGCAGGCCGCCGTTGACGCGTTTGTAGTCCCAGGCCGCAGCGCGGTCAGCCGACCACTCGCCACAGGCCAGCAGGCGCACGTTGGCTTTGGCGGCCACAACGGCACGGGCCTCTTCGCTCACGCTTGGGGCGATGATCACTTCAACGAACTGACGGTCGACGATCGCTTTGGCGGTCTCGGCGTCCAGCTCACGGTTGAACGCGATGATGCCGCCGAAGGCCGATTCGGTGTCGGTGGCGTAGGCCAGTTCGTAGGCCTGGCGGATACCGCCTTCGGCGTCCGGGCTCACGGCCACGCCGCACGGGTTGGCGTGCTTGACGATCACGCAGGCTGGCTTGACGAAGCTCTTCACGCATTCCAGCGCGGCGTCGGTGTCGGCCACGTTGTTGTAGGACAGCTCTTTGCCTTGCAGTTGGGTCGCGGTGGCGATGCCCACTTCGGCGGGCTTGGCCTCAACGTAGAACGCCGCGCTCTGGTGCGGGTTCTCGCCGTAGCGCATTTCCTGGGCCTTGATGAACTGGCTGTTGAAGGTGCGCGGGAACTGGCTGCGGCCTTCGGTCGACAGGGTTTCAGCGGCTTGGTTAACCGTGCCCATGTAGTTGGCGATCATGCCGTCGTAGGCCGCAGTGTGTTCGAACGCCTTGAGCATCAGGTCGAAACGCTGGGCGTAGGTCAGGCCGCCGGCTTTCAGGCTTTCCAGCACGTTGGCGTAGTCGCTGGCGTTGACCACGATGGCCACATCTTTGTGGTTCTTGGCTGCCGAGCGAACCATGGTCGGGCCGCCGATATCGATGTTCTCGATGGCCGTCGGCAGGTCGCAGCCTGGCTTGTTGATGGTGGCTTCGAATGGGTACAGGTTCACGGCCACCAGGTCGATCGGCTTGATGCCGTGCTCGGCCATGATGGCGTCGTCGGTGCCGCGACGGCCAAGGATGCCGCCGTGGATTTTCGGGTGCAGGGTCTTGACCCGACCGTCCATCATTTCTGCGAAACCGGTGTAGTCCGCCACTTCTACTGCGGCCACGCCATTGTCCTGCAGCAGTTTGAAGGTCCCGCCTGTGGAGAGGATTTCCACGCCAAGGGCTTCCAGCTCCCGGGCAAATTCGAGGATGCCGGTCTTGTCGGAAACGCTGATCAAGGCGCGGCGGATCGGCAGGCGGGTAGTCTGGTCGGTCATTTCAATTTCCATCAAAAGCAAAGGAGTCAGCAAAAAAGGCGACCGTTTTTTACGCGGGCGCCTTTCTGGTTTGATTGAATGCTTACAGCAAATCGTATTGTTTGAGCTTTTTGCGCAAGGTGCCACGGTTGAGGCCCAGCAGCTCACTGGCTTTGGTCTGGTTGCCCTTGACGTAGTTCAACACGCTTTCGAGCAGCGGCGCCTCGACTTCGGAGAGCACCAGGTTGTACACGTCCGTGACGGAAGCGCCCTCAAGGTGGGCGAAATAATTGTGCAGCGCCTTCTCGACACTCCCGCGAAGGGTCTGGCCTTCTTCGCTCGGCGTGTTGAGGTGCTGTTTCAAATTGACGTTGTCGCTCACGGGTGTT
Source organism: Pseudomonas sp. TE24901 (assembly GCF_054058375.1). Classification (NCBI taxonomy): domain Bacteria; kingdom Pseudomonadati; phylum Pseudomonadota; class Gammaproteobacteria; order Pseudomonadales; family Pseudomonadaceae; genus Pseudomonas; species Pseudomonas sp. TE24901. The sequence goes on along the minus strand of NZ_JBSSAF010000003.1, from coordinate 73,699 downwards.
GTTCCACTCACTAAAGTCTCGGTCATCATCGTCATGCGGCCACCCCCTCTCCGTCCCCTGTCCCCAGGCTCTTGTAACGCTCGCTGAAGAACTCACGAACGTTGGCGCACTGTGCTTCCGTATCATCCAAACGATTGAAGTGGGCGCGAAACTCCCTGGCGCCCGGCAGGGTTGCGAGATACCAGCCGACATGCTTGCGAGCAATGCGTACTCCCATCACGTCCCCATAGAAGGCGTGCAGGGCGGCCAGATGCTCTAGCAGAATACGTTCCACCTCGATCAGCTCCGGTGCCGGCAAGACGTCGCCGGTACGCAGAAAATGCTCGATCTCACGGAAAATCCACGGCCGCCCCTGGGCGGCCCGGCCTATCAACAAACCATCCGCACCGGTTGCGTCGAGTACGCGCCGGGCTTTTTCGGCGGAGTCGATATCGCCATTGGCAAAGACCGGCATCGACACCGCCTGCTTGATCGCGGCGATGGTGTCGTACTCGGCTTCACCGGTGTAAAGGTCGGCGCGGGTGCGGCCATGCACTGCCAGCGCTGTAATTCCTGCCTGTTCGGCGATCTTCGCCACCGTCAGGCCGTTCTTGTTGTCCCGGTCCCAGCCGGTACGGATCTTCAGGGTGACCGGTACATCGACTGCGGCGACAACGGCCTGCAGGATCTCGGCAACCAACTGCTCATCTTTCAACAGGGCGGAACCGGCGGCCTTGTTGCAGACCTTCTTGGCCGGGCAGCCCATGTTGATATCGATGATCTGTGCGCCCAGCTCCACGTTGGCCCGGGCCGCATCCGCCAGCATCTGTGCATCACCACCGGCGATCTGCACCGAGCGGGGCTCGGGATCACCTTCGTGGATCATGCGCATGCGCGATTTGCGGGTGTTCCACAGGCTCATGTCGCTGGTGACCATTTCCGAGACTACAAGACCTGCGCCCAAACGCTTGCACAGCTGACGAAAGGGCTGGTCGGTGACACCCGCCATCGGGGCGAGGATCAAGCCGTTTTGCAATGTGTATGGGCCGATGCGTACCGCCGACATAGGACTTCCCTGTTGTGGGGCCGGATCATTAGAGTTCGAAAAAGGGTTGGCATGATACCCGCTCTCGATGACTGGATAAAGGCTGAATTGGATAAAATCTGAACAGTTATTTCTTTATCGCCGTCGGTTTGGTCGAGCGCGGCAAAGTCAAGATGCCGCCGTCAAACCTTCGTGCATGAACCGGTTCACTCGGGCGAGTGGAAGCTCAGGCTGTAATTCACGGCTTTGTTGCCTGGATCCAGGATATCGAGGGAGATGTGGATCGGTGTCTGCGATGGCATTTCGCTCACGCCGGCCAGTTCACCGTTGAGGTATTCGGCAGGCTTGAAGCGACGACTGGCAATCAGGTTGCCGTTCAGGTCGGCAAAGCGCAGCTCCAGCAGCGGGAACGGCTGGGAGAACGTGGCGCGGTTATAGATGATGGCGTCCACTACCAGCGCCCCGGCAAAGTCGGGGTGGCTGCGCACCACCAGGTTGCTGCTCTTGATATGGGCAATGTCCACCCGTGACGGCACCGTACAGCCCACTTTCGGGCACAGTTCCTGGAACCACGGGCGATAGGCGTCCTGACGAGCCAGGTCGTCGAATTGATAGGCGATGTACTGGCCAGCGAGGCCGCCAGCAGCGATCAGCACCAGCAGCAGCCAGATCAGGCGGCGGCCCCAGCCCGACGGGCGTTTTTGCGCGTACAGGTGCAGGGGGTCGTCTTCTAGGTCCTGCAGCACGTCGTCGTGAGCGCTGGCGGGGCTGCGTGCCCGCTGCTTGCGACGGGGCTGGGGGTGCTCTTCGGGCTCGGCGTCGTCCTCGTCGTGGGCGACGGGGCTGAAGGGCGGGTCGATGTCTTCGTCATCCACGGTTGAGCGCAGGGTAGGCTCATCGTCGAGGTCATCGATGTGCAGCGACATGGACGGTTCGGTGCGCTGCTTGGCCGCAGGTGCCTTGGCCGGTTCAGGTTCGAGCGCGGGGGGGGCGGCGCGCTCTTCGGGCGGTTCGCTGAACAGGCTGGCAGCCCATTTCTCTTCTTCGGCCTTGACCGAGTCGCGGCTGGCGCTGAGGGGTTCTTCCTTTTGCCGACGATCGGCGCCCGACTGACGCCGGTCTGCGCCAACGGGCAGGGTGTGCTGAATCTCGCGGCGTTCCAGCTTGGCCAGTTCTTCGTCCAGGTCCAGGTTGTCCAGGTCCAGCTCTTCGGCCGTCCACTGCTTCTGGCTGATGGCTCGCGGTGCCTGAGGGGCAGGCTCAGGCGCGATCTCGGCAACAGGTGCGGCGTCAACCGGCTTTGGTGTTTCCGGGGTCGATGCGCCGGCGCGCTGTTCCAGCAACTGGCGAACCGCGTTGAACACTTGCAGGCACGAGCCGCAGCGCACCACGCCACGGGCCACGCTCAACTGGGCGTGGCTGACGCGAAAGCGGGTCTGGCAATGCGGGCACTGGGTGACGAAACTGTCGGTCATGCGGCCATCCGATTCAGGCAAGCGCTCATTCTAGCGCCGACGACCGCTGATGCGTACCCAGCCATCACGGTTGGCGATCGGGTCCAGCTCGAAATCCTTGGCGTAGGCCGCGGCGACGTCTTCGCCTTGCTCGGCAAGGATGCCCGACAGTGCCAGGCGCCCGCCCGGCTTGACCAGGCTCGACAGTTGCGGGGCCAGGGACACCAGCGGGCCGGCGAGGATGTTGGCCACCAGCACGTCGGCCTGCACCTGCGGCAATTGCTCCGGCAGGTACAGCGGGAATTTGCCTTCAGGGATGTGGTTGCGCCCGGCGTTATCGCGGGAGGCTTCCAGGGCCTGCACGTCGATGTCGGTGCCGACCGCCTCTTTGGCGCCCAGCAACAACGCGGCAATCGCGAGAATCCCCGAACCGCAGCCGAAGTCCAGCACGTGGCTGTCGGTCAGGTCCTGGCCGTCCAGCCACTCCAGGCACAATGCGGTGGTGGGGTGAGTGCCGGTGCCGAACGCCAGGCCCGGGTCCAGCAGCAGGTTGACGGCATCCGGTTCCGGCGCAGCGTGCCAGCTCGGTACGATCCACAGGCGCTGGCCGAAACGCATGGGCTGGAAGTTGTCCATCCAGCTGCGTTCCCAATCCTGGTCTTCGATGACTTCGCTGTGATGCTCGGGCAACGGGCCGCCGGTCAGCAGTTCCATATGGGCCAGTACGCTGGCGGCATCGGTGCCGTCCTCGAACAGGGCCAGCAAGTGGGTGTGGGACCACAGCGGGGTGGTGTTGAGTTCCGGCTCGAAGATCGGCTGGTCTTCGGCGTCCATGAAGGTTACCGATACAGCGCCGACTTCGAGGAAAGCGTCTTCATAGGTTTCGGCTTGTTCTGGGCTGATGGCGAGACGGACTTGCAGCCAAGGCATGGCGGGCACCTTTGAAAAAATTGAATGTGCAGCGCAGTGGGGCTGCGAAAGGGCGCAAGTTTACGCGAGAGCATGATGCTGTGGCGAGCAAGGCTTTTGTAGTGAGCGGGGCAAGCCCGCTCACTACAGGTGAAACAACAAAGCCGCCCGGAGGCGGCTTTGTTGTTTCAGAGCACTTACTGGTTAGCCAGCTTGTGTTCCAGGTAGTGAATGTTCACACCCCCTTCGCAGAAGCCTTCATCGCGAACCAGGTCCCGGTGCAGCGGGATGTTGGTCTTGATGCCGTCGACCACGATTTCGTCCAGGGCGTTACGCATACGGGCCATGGCCTCGTCGCGGGTGGCGCCCCAGGTGATCAGCTTGCCGATCAGCGAGTCGTAGTTGGACGGAACCTTGTAGCCGCTGTACAGGTGAGAATCCACACGTACGCCGTTGCCGCCGGGCGCGTGGAAGTGCTTGACCAGGCCAGGGCTTGGGATAAAGGTTTTCGGGTCTTCGGCGTTGATCCGGCACTCCAGGGAGTGGCCGTGGATCTTCACGTCGTCCTGGGTGAAGGACAGCGGGTTGCCAGCGGCGATGCTCAGCATCTCCTTGACGATGTCGATACCGGTGACCATCTCCGAAACCGGGTGCTCTACCTGCACACGAGTGTTCATCTCGATGAAGTAGAAGCGGCCGTTCTCGTAGAGGAACTCGAAGGTACCGGCGCCACGGTAGTTGATGTCGATGCACGCCTTGACGCAGCGAGCCAACACTTCTTCGCGGGCTTTTTCGTCCAAACCTGGTGCCGGGGCTTCCTCCAGTACCTTCTGGTGGCGACGTTGCAGCGAGCAATCGCGGTCACCCAGGTGAATGGCGTGGCCCTGGCCGTCGGACAATACCTGCACTTCCACGTGACGTGGGTTGGTCAGGTATTTTTCCAGGTAGACCATCGGGTTGTTGAACCAGGCGCCTGCTTCAGAGCGGGTCTGCTTGGCGGCTTCGATCAGGTCTTCTTCCTTGTGCACCACGCGCATGCCGCGACCACCACCGCCACCGGCGGCCTTGATGATCACCGGGTAACCCACTTCGCGACCAATGCGCAGAGCGGTTTCCTCGTCTTCAGGCAGTGGGCCGTCGGAACCAGGAACGGTTGGCACGCCGGCCGCGATCATGGCTTCCTTGGCGGAGACCTTGTCGCCCATCAGGCGAATGGTCTCGGCTTTGGGGCCGATGAACGTGAAGCCGGATTTTTCCACCTGGTCGACGAAGTCGGCGTTTTCCGCGAGGAAACCGTAGCCTGGGTGGATAGCGGTAGCGCCGGTCACTTCTGCTGCGGCGATGATGCTTGGGACTTTCAGGTACGAGTTCGTGGCCAGTGGCGGGCCGATGCAGATGCTTTCGTCCGCCAGTTTCACGTGCATCAGTTCCGAGTCGGCCGTCGAGTAAACAGCGACGGTCTTGATGCCTTGTTCCTTACAGGCGCGCAGGATTCGCAGGGCGATCTCACCGCGGTTGGCGATCAGGACTTTTTCCAGTTTCTTCGCAGGTTTCAACATCGAAGGCACTCCGCGGTTCAAACGATGGTGAACAGCGGCTGGTCGTACTCAACCGGCTGACCGTTTTCTACCAGGATGGATTCGATGACGCCGGCTTTTTCAGCAGTGATGTGGTTCATCATCTTCATCGCTTCAACGATGCAGATGGTGTCGCCCACTTTCACGGTTGCGCCGACTTCAACGAAGGCTGGCGAGGTCGGAGCCGGAGTGCGGTAGAAGGTACCGACCATTGGCGACTTGACCACGAAACCGTTCAGCGCAGGCGCGGCCGGGGCGGCAGGTGCAGCGGCGGCAGCAGGCGCGGCGGCCGGAGCAGCAGCGGCTGGCGCCGGTGCTTGCATTTGCGGTGCGTAGAACTGTTGAGCCGGGGTCTTGCTGTGACGGCTGATCCGTACGGACTCTTCGCCTTCCTTGATTTCCAGCTCGTCGATACCGGATTCTTCCAGCAGTTCGATCAGTTTCTTAACTTTACGGATATCCATGAATCATCAACTCCCAAGGGTCGGTCAGGGGCGCTTGGCCGGTTGTTCAAGTTGTTCCAGGGCGGCCTCCAGGGCCAGTCGGTAACCGCTGGCGCCAAGGCCGCAGATCACACCTACCGCAACGTCGGAGAAGTAGGAGTGATGGCGGAAAGCTTCGCGTTTGTGCACGTTCGACAAATGCACTTCGATGAATGGGATGCTCACCGCCAGCAGCGCGTCACGTAATGCAACACTTGTATGCGTAAAAGCGGCGGGATTGATCAGGATAAAGTCCACGCCTTCGCCACGCGCAGCATGGATGCGATCAATCAATTCGTACTCGGCATTGCTTTGCAGGTAGAGCAGATGGTGGCCGGCTTCACGGGCCCTGCGTTCCAGATCGAGGTTGATCTGTTCCAGGGTGACTGCCCCGTAGACGCCCGGTTCACGGGTGCCGAGCAGGTTCAGGTTGGGTCCGTGTAGAACCAGAAAGGTCGCCATCGGCTGTTCCTTGTTATTGATGTGGGTACGGCAGAACCCGGCGACTATGCCGCAAAGCCTTTGTGACTGTCCAGTTCTATGCAGTAGGCAGCACGATTAGCGAGGATAGCGCGAAATTTGTGACTGTGGCCTCGTATCCGGTCATTGGAAACACGGTGGTGAGGTAGACGCAGATCAATGTGGGAGCTGGCTTGCCTGCGATAGCGGTCTGTCAGCGCCGGATAGGTTGCCTGACCCACCGCTATCGCAGGCAAGCCAGCTCCCACAGGTTGATCTCTATTTGATTCGGGATCGCGTCACACGCGGAAGGCTTTGACTGCCGTGTTGAGATGCCCACCCAACACCAGCAAATGCTCACCCTGGCTACGCCCTTGCCCGATACGCAGCAGGTTGTCCTCACCCAACTGGTGAATTCGCTCACTGTTGTCACGGATCTCGCTGACGGCACCACTCTGCTGCGCGGTCACATCGGCGATGCGCACGGCGGTTTCAGAGATGGTCTGGATCGCGCCGACGATTTCATCCAGCGCGCCGTCGGCCGCCTGAGCCTGCTGGGCCGTGGCTTCGGCGTGTTCAACCTGGGCGCGCATGCCTTCCACCGATTGGTGGGCGGCGCTTTGCAGGCCGGCGATCAGGGTCTGGATTTCGGCGGTGGCGCCAGCGGTACGCTGGGCCAGGGAGCGCACTTCGTCGGCCACCACGGCGAAACCACGGCCGGCCTCACCGGCGCGTGCGGCTTCGATGGCGGCGTTGAGGGCCAGCAGGTTGGTCTGGTCGGCAATCGAGCGGATCACCGTCAGCACACCGCCGATGGTGGCGGATTCTTCAGCCAGTTTCTCGATCATCTGCGCATTTTGCTGCACTTCACCCACCAGGGCATGCAACCCGGTCAGGCTCAGGCCGATGACGCGCTGGCCTTGTTCCACCGCCTGGCCGGCGCTGCGGCTGGCATCGGCTGCCTGGCTGGCATCCCCGGCCACCTGTTGGATGGTCGCTTCCAGTTCCCCTAGGGAATCACGGATCTGTGCTGTGTCCCCGGCCTGGCGTTCGGCACCGTCATGCAGGCCGCTGCTCAGTTCGGCCAGTGCGTGGCTGCTGCCGGCGACTTCTTCGGCATTGCCGCGAATGGTGCCCACCAGGTCCACCAGGTAGGCACGCAAGCGGTTAAGCGACGCTTCGATATCGTGCAGTTCGCGATTGGTCTTGCCCAGGGCGATTGGCTGGCTGAAGTCGCCTTCGGCCCAGGTCGACAGGGCTGGGGCCAGGTTAGTCAGCACGCGGGCCAGGCGGCGTTGCAGGGTGTCGATCAACAGTGCGATCAGCAGGATCAGGCCGATCATCACACCCTGCATCAGGCGCACTTCGCCCTGGATCTTGCCGTGTTGGGCACGCACCACGGGCTCCAGGCCGGCAATGGCTTCTTGTACGGCCTTGATTTTCAGGTGCGTGGCGGTGGCCAGGTCAGCCCGTTGCTGGATCTGGTCGCGGGTGCGCTTGAGTTCGGCAGGGTAGCGGGTCAACAGGCTGTTGAGTTCACGCTTGAGGTCGACGCCGGTGTCTTGGGCGACGGTTTTTTCGCTGTTTTCCAGGCCCATCATGGCCGAGAAATCATCGCTGCTTGATTCGGCGGCGGCGGTCACCCCCAGCAGCGGTAGCTGCGCCAGCAGGTCGGCCTGGGCACGGATGCTGGTGATCTCGCGTTCCACGTCATCGGCCAGTTCGGCACGCCCGCTGCTCACCAGCTTGTCGCGGGCCAGGGACAACTTGCCCACATGCTGGGAGGCCGCCAACAGCGGCGGCAGATAGCGCGCCGCTTCAGGTGTATTCACGCCGATGGCGTACTGGCTCAGTTGCTCCAGGTTCGCCCCCAGTTCACGTTCGGCCTGCAACAACAAGGCTTGCGGGTCGCCCGCCAGCTTGCCGGCGGCCAGCAGGTCGGTTTTGCTGAAGCCATCGAGGTCCACCAGGCTAGGGCGCAGGCTTTGCGCCAGGTCGGCCGGCAAATCGTCCAGGTGCTGCAACAGGTTTTCCAGGCTTTGACTGGCACTGCTCAAGCGCAGGGCGTCACCGCTGGCCAGGTAGTCGTCGATGTTGCGCGCGGCGTGATTCTGAAAATTCTGGGACAGGCCCAGGTAGCGTTCCATCAGCAGGTACGGCCGCTCCAGCGCCCGTTGCGACCACCAGAGTGTCGCCCCAAGTGCCAGGCACACGGCCACTAGAAGGAGGGTATTGAGATTGGTCAGCAGCTTCAGGCGCATGCGTGGTTTCAACCGACAGCAAAAGATAAGTGCCTGAAGTTATTGCGTTTTCATTACAGGGTTATGACGGAATCAGTGGATTCCGGTGAAAAGGTGGCACTTTGCTTTGACGTGCGTGCGGCTTGCACGCGGTTACGTCCGGCATCCTTGGCGCGGTACAGCGCCTCGTCGGCCTGGGCCGCCATCATCAGGCTGTCGGAGCCGTCGCACAGCTCCACCAGGCCTGCACTGAAGGTGCACCACAAATCCTGCGGCTGGGCGGGGTAGTGGATTTCGGCAAAGCGCCCGCGAATTTCATCCAGCACCTTGCAGGCCGATTCCAGGTCGGTGTCGGGCATCACGATGGCGAACTCCTCACCGCCGTAGCGCCCGATATAGTCGGTCTTGCGCAAACGCTGCTTGAGAAACAGCGCCAGGCTCTTGATCACGCGGTCGCCCATGGGGTGGCCGTGGCTGTCGTTGACCCGCTTGAAGTGGTCGATGTCGAGCATGGCAAAGCTCAGCGGCTTATTCTCGCGGCGTGCGCGGAAGCTGCAGTCTTCGAGCAATTGCAGGATATGGGTATGGTTGTACAAGCCCGTCAGGCTGTCGCGCACCATCCGTGCTTTCAGGTTGCGCGCACGGGCGGCGCGGTTGCGCACGGTGGTGATCAGGTGGCGCGGCTTGATCGGCTTGGTGAGGAAGTCGTCGCCGCCTTCGCTCATGGCGTCCAGTTGCTTGTCCAGGTCGTCCTCGGCCGACAGGTAGATGATCGGCACGCTGACATAACGGTCATTGTGGCGGATCACCTTGGCCAGTTCGGTGCCGGTACAGGCGGGCATATACATGTCGAGGATGATCAGGTCGGGCTGGAAGTCCGCCAGCTCGGCCATGGCCTGGATCGGCTCGATCAAGGTGCGGGTGACAATGCCGGCGCTGTTGAGCAGGCGCTCGGTGTGCAATGCCTGGGCCCGGGAGTCGTCGATGATCAGTACTTTGTAGGGTTCGTACTGGGCGACGCAGGTCAGCACTTCGATTTTTTCCAGCAGGCTTGAGGCTTCCAGCGTGCCGGTGAGGAACTCCTGTCCCCCGGCGCGCACGGCGGCCAGGCGGGTTGGGGTGTCGGTTTCGTGCAGACTGAAGAACAGCAGCGGCAGCTTCTGCTCCAGGCCTTCCTGAGCTTCGGCGGCCAGTGTGAGGCCCAGGCCGGCGCCGCAGAAGTCCACGTCCATGACAATCGCCGAAGGCAGGCGCTCGGCCATGGACGCGCGGAACGCCGCCACGCTGTCCAGGGAATGGGCGCTCATGCCAAAGAATTCCAGTTGCTTGGCCAGGCGCTCGGCGCGGTCGTGATCGGCCAGCATCACGTAGATCGGTTTGCGCATCGGCGGCAGGAAGGTCTGTTCCAGCTGGTCGCCCTGGCGCAGGCCGGTGCGGGACAGGCGCTGCATCAAGCGGTTGAGTTCGGTGATCAACTGGCTGCTCAGGCGGCCGCGGTTTTCATCCACCGCCTTGAGGGACTCGCCAATATGCCGCGCCAACTGGCCGTGTTCCGGTTGTTCGAAGCGCTCGGCAAAGCGCAGCAGGCGCAGGTTGGCTTCGCTGAGTTCGGACAGGTCTGCGCTCGACCATTCACTGCGTTGCAGGCGCTGCCAGATCTCAAGAATTTGACGTGCCTGATGAATTACCCGCTGGGCAAAATGGTGCTTGAGACGCTCACGGCTGGGGTCTTCTGGCTCGGTCATATCCTGACTACTAGTTAGGGTGCATGCTGAGGTCGACTGATGGCTCTATGCTAGCACCTCTTTTCTGTTACATGAGTGTCATACGTCAATTAAGTACGTGTCTGTGTGATTCAGTTTTTGACCTCATGGTCGCGCTGCGTAAAAAGCGTGCATCCTTTATAGTCGAACCTCTTCCCCATGCCACTTTCGTTTAAAACCGCCGCACCGATGGGCACGATGGGGTAGGGTTGTGGTCCGAGTGTGTGAACGCACCCGGACCATTGACGTGCATGAACTCAAGTGATTGAAAGGATATCGCCATGCTGGACTGGAAAAACCGCGAAGGCACTGCCAAAGGCCCCGCCCCCGAGCCCAAGTCGGCCAACCGCAGCTATTTTCGCAACCTGCTGATGAGCAAGGCCTTGCTCAGTGTGTTGGGTTTGTACCTGTTGGTGACCGGCGCCCTGGGTTGGTACTGGAGCGAAGAACCGGCGCTGTTCCCGGTCCAGCAGAACGCCCAGCTGGCCGCCGAGAAGGACGGTAAGCAGATGGTGGTGGGTTTCACCACCGTCGAAACCCTCAAGACCGTGGTCGGCACCTTGCTGAACAAACCCGGTGGCTACATTTCCAACGACCGCTTCCCGCCGGGCCTGTGGATGGACAACATGCCGAGCTGGGAATACGGGGTGCTGGTGCAGGTGCGCGACCTGACCCGCGCCCTGCGCAAAGACTTCGCCCGTTCGCAGTCGCAGTCGGCTGAAGACGCTGACCTGGCGAAGGCCGAGCCGCGTTTCAACTTCGACAACAAGAGCTGGGTTCTGCCATCCAGCGAGTCGGAATACCAGGAAGGCATCAACTCCCTGAGCCGCTACGAAGCGCGTTTGTCGGACCCGAACCAGAAGGGCGCATTGTTCTATGCGCGTGCCGACAACCTGAACAACTGGCTGGGTGATGTCGCCACGCGCCTGGGTTCGCTGTCGCAACGCCTGTCGGCCAGCGTGGGCCGCGTCAAGTTGAACACGGCGCTGAAAACCGAGGCCCTGGCCCCGGGTGAAGTGCCGCAGGTCGATGAAGAAGTGGTCGAAACCCCATGGATGCAGATCGACAACGTGTTCTACGAGGCCCGTGGCCAGGCGTGGGCCTTGTCTCACTTGCTGCGTGCCATTGAAGTGGACTTTGCCGATGTACTGGCCAAGAAGAATGCCACCGTCAGCGTGCGCCAGATCATTCGTGAGCTGGAAGCCTCGCAGGAGCCGGTGTGGAGCCCCATGATTCTTAACGGCAGTGGTTTCGGCGTGCTGGCGAACCACTCGCTGGTCATGGCTAACTACATTTCCCGGGCCAACGCGGCAGTGATCGATTTGCGTCAGCTCCTCAACCAGGGTTGATGATGGACGCCACTCAAAAAGAGGCCGCACACCGTGCAGCCTCCGATGCTGAACTGATCTGCTGGGTCGACGAGCAGGACCACCTGCTCGGCGCCCTGGTTCGCGCCGACCTGCGCCAGCGCGGCCTGATCGGCCGTTGCACCTTTATCTTCCTGTTCAATTCAGCCGGTGAGCTGTGTGTGCATCGGCGCACCCTGAGCAAAGCCATGTACCCCGGGTTCTGGGACACGGCGGCGGGCGGGATGGTGGCGGCCGGCGAGAGCTACGCCGATTCGGCAGCCCGTGAGCTTGAAGAAGAGCTGGGCGTCGGCGGGGTGGTGTTGACCGAGCACGACCATTTCTATTTTGAGGATGGCGACAGCCGGCTGTGGTGCAAATCCTACTCGGCGGTCTGGGATGGCCCCCTGCGCCTGCAGCCCGAAGAAGTCATGGAAGCGCGCTTTCTACCCCTTGAAATTGTCCTGCAGGAGGCCGAACACAAGCCTTATTGCCCGGACGCTCAAGAGGGGTTGCGGCGTTATCTGGCTTCACGTCGCTAAAGTTGCATAAATTGGCGCCATTTGGCTCTTAGCAACTGGGCTTTTTGCCGTTACACTGCGCGACTTTTCACCCGAACCACCCAGCGCCACCCCGTAATAACTGTGGGAGCCGGGTGGTACGGTAGCGCTGCCCCTGCCTGAGTGGGGCTTCGCGGTCGGTCGCCTCTTCGCAGGGGCCGATCAGTCTTTGTCCTCCCAAGAGGATTGCCGGTGGCCAAAAAAGCCGCATCCTTCGCCGCCCTTGGTGGCCTGGTATTTTCCACCGACGCAGGTCGACACTGCCCGGACTGTCGTCAGCCCGTGGATTCGTGTACCTGTAAACAGACCCTGATCCCCCAAGGCGACGGTATTGCCCGCGTGCGACGCGAGAGCAAGGGCCGTGGCGGCAAGACGGTGACCACCATCACCGGCGTGCCGTTGGCCGAGGATGCCCTGAAAGAACTGGCCACGTCGCTGAAAAAGCGCTGTGGCACCGGTGGTGCGTTGAAAGACGGCGTCATCGAGATCCAGGGCGATCACGTCGAGTTGCTGTTGGCCGAGCTGATCAAGCTCGGGTACAAGGCCAAGAAGTCCGGCGGCTGAAAGCCTCTTCCCGACCTGTGTCTAAACTCTGTCCTGCGTGTGGGGTCCTACCTTCCACGCAGGCAAATCGTCATTTTCATTCTTTAGACTGCGCCAGCCTCAGAGAGGGGCGGTGCCTTCGACTTCATTTATAGGGGACTTCGATGTCCGTACGACGCACACGCAAAGACGATGGCAGCCAATGGACAGTTGCGGACAGCCGCAGTGTTTACGGGATTCGCCATTGGGGGGCCGGGTATTTCGCGATCAATGATGCCGGTCGCGTTGAAGTCCGTCCGAACGGCCCGAACAGCACGCCCGTCGACCTGTACGAGCAAGTCGACGAGCTGCGCAAGAGCGGCCTGTCGTTGCCGCTGCTGGTGCGCTTCCCCGACATCCTGCAAGACCGTGTACGCCAGCTGACCGGCGCCTTCGATGCGAACATCGAGCGCCTGGAATACCAGAGCAAGTACACCGCGCTGTACCCGATCAAGGTGAACCAGCAAGAAGCGGTGATCGAGAACATCATCGCTACCCAGAACGTTTCCATTGGCCTGGAAGCCGGCTCCAAGCCCGAGCTGCTGGCCGTGCTGGCCCTGGCGCCGAAGGGCGGCACCATCGTGTGCAACGGCTACAAGGACCGTGAGTTCATTCGCCTGGCGCTGATGGGCCAGAAGCTGGGCCACAACGTGTTCATCGTGATCGAGAAAGAATCCGAAGTCGGCCTGGTGATCGAAGAGGCGGCGAGCCTCAAGGTCAAGCCACAGGTGGGCCTGCGCGTGCGTTTGTCGTCGCTGGCGTCGAGCAAGTGGGCAGACACCGGTGGCGAGAAGTCCAAGTTCGGCCTGTCGGCGGCGCAACTGTTGTCCGTGGTCGAGCGCTTCCGCGCCGCAGGCCTGGACCAGGGCATTCGCCTGCTGCACTTCCACATGGGCTCGCAGATCGCCAACCTGGCGGACTACCAGCACGGGTTCAAGGAAGCCATCCGTTACTACGGGGAACTGCGCAACCTCGGCCTGCCGGTGGATCACATCGACGTCGGCGGCGGCCTGGGTGTGGACTACGACGGTACGCACTCGCGTAACGCCAGCTCCATCAACTACGACATGGACGACTACGCCGGCGTAGTCGTGGGTATGCTCAAGGAATTCTGCGACGCGCAGAGCCTGCCGCACCCGAACATCTTCTCCGAAAGCGGCCGTTCCCTGACCGCCCACCACGCCATGCTGGTGGTGCAAGTCACCGACGTCGAGAAACACAACGACGACGTGCCGGAAATCGAGAACAAGGAAGCCTTGCCGGAAACCGTGCAATGGCTGGTAGACCTGCTCGGCCCGACCGACATCGAGATGGTCACCGAAACCTACTGGCGCGCCACCCACTACATGAGCGACGTGGCCGCGCAGTACGCCGATGGCAAGCTGACCCTGGCGGAAAAAGCCCTGGCCGAACAGTGCTACTTCGCTGTGTGCCGCCGCCTGCACAACTCGTTGAAAGCCCGCCAGCGCTCGCACCGCCAGGTGCTGGACGAGCTCAACGACAAGCTGGCCGACAAGTACATCTGCAACTTCTCGGTGTTCCAGAGCCTGCCGGACACCTGGGCCATCGGCCAGGTATTGCCGATCCTGCCGCTGCACCGCCTCGACGAAGAGCCACTGCGCCGTGCCGTACTGCAAGACCTGACCTGCGACTCCGACGGCAAGATCAAGCAGTACGTCGACGAGCAGTCCATCGAGACCAGCCTGCCGGTGCACGCGTTGAACGAAGGCGAGGACTACTTGCTGGGTATCTTCCTGGTAGGGGCTTACCAGGAGATTCTGGGCGACATGCACAACCTGTTTGGTGACACCGACTCGGTGAACATCTACCAGCGTGAAGATGGCTCGGTGTACAGCGCCGGGATCGAGACCCACGACACCATCGAAGACATGCTGCGCTACGTGCACTTGTCGCCGGAGGAGTTGATGACGCACTACCGTGACAAGTGTGCGAGCGCGAAGATCAGTGCGAGTGAGCGTACCCAGTTCCTCGACGCGCTACGCCTGGGCCTGACCCGTTCGTCGTACCTGTCCTCATAATCTGAGCTGACATAAATCTAAATTGTGGGAGCTGGCAAGCCAGCTCCCACATTTGGATCTCCATCTTGGTAGTACCTTCTGTGTGAGGGTTGAAAGATGTCGAGCAAACGCCTGCAAGCATTCACCCTGGCACTCACCGCATTCCTTGCGGCCTGCTCCCCCATCAATGTGCTCAATACACTCACCCCCTCCAGTACCTTCACCAAAACCTCCGCCATCGCCTACGGCGCTGATCCTCGGCAGACACTCGATATCTACCGACCCGTCCCGGCGATCTCCAATGCCCCGGTCGTGGTGTTTTTCTATGGCGGCAGTTGGAACAGCGGCTCAAAGGACGACTACGGTTTCGTCGGTGAAGCCCTGGCCTCACGCGGCATCGTCGTCGTCATCGCCGACTACCGGCTCTACCCGCAAGTGCGTTACCCCGCCTTTCTCCAGGACGGCGCCCAAGCGGTGGCCTGGACCTGCAAGCACATCGCTGAGTTCGGCGCCGACCCAGCACAGCTCTACGTGATGGGCCACAGCTCTGGCGCCTACAACGCCTCGATGCTGGCGCTGGATGCACGCTGGCTGAATGAAGTGGGCTTGTCGCCTTCGGTGTTCAAAGGCTGGATCGGCCTGGCCGGGCCGTATGACTTCCTGCCGATTGAGAACCGGGACGTGCGGCCGGTGTTCTTCTTCCCGAACTCGCCGCCCGACTCCCAGCCGATCAACCATGTGAGCGCCGGCACGCCGCCTGCGCTGTTGCTCGCGTCAACCGATGACAAGCTGGTCAACCCAACGCGTAACACCGGTGGCCTGGCGAGCAAGTTGCGCGCCGCAGGTGTGCCAGTCCAAGTGTCTTATTTCACCAAGACCAGCCACGCGACGTTGGTGGCTTCAATCTCCCGGCCGTTACGCTGGCTGGCGCCGGTACTGGACCGCGTTACGGCGTTTATCCAAGCCACTGATCCTGCCGGTTCAAGCGCCACGCAATCGCCCACAAAGTAAGACTGCGCAGGGCCATGAACAACAGGAAGGTGATCCACAGCCCGTGGTTGCCCAAGCCCTGCAACGCCAAGGCGAATGGCAGCGTCAGGGCCACGGTGAGCAACATGCCATTGCGCATCTCCCGCGCGCGGGTCGCGCCAATGAACAGGCCGTCCAGCAGGTAGCTCCACACCGCAATCAACGGCAGCACCGCTAGATACGGCAGGTAAATGTCAGCCGTTTCGCGCACGCTGGGGATATCGGTCTGCATAGCGATAAACAGGTGCCCGGCGAAGGTGAACAGCAAGGCAAACCCGAGGCTGGCGATCAACGACCAACCCCCGGCCACTACCAGTGAACGGCGCAGGGATTGGCGGTCATGGGCGCCGATGGCGTGGCCACACAAGGCTTCGACGGCATGGGCCAGCCCGTCCAGCGCGTGGGCGGTCAGCAGCAGGCCATTAAGCAGCAGCGCGTTGGCCGCCACGGTGGCATCGCCCAAGCGTGCGCCCTGCACCGTGATCATGAAAAACACCGACTGCAGCGCCAGGCTGCGGATAAAGATGTCGCGGTTCACCGCCAGCAGCGGGCGCCAACTCTCCCAGACTTTCAACGCTGCCCAGGCGATATGCCCCGGGTAGGCGCGCAGCGCCTTTTGCGTGAGGGCCAGGCCGAGCAGGGCGCCGGTCCATTCGGCCACGACCGACGCACGCGCCGAGCCGACGACGCCCCAGTCCAGTCCCAGGACGAACCACAGGTTCAGGGCGATATTCACCAGGTTGGTGGTCAGCAGAATCGCCAACGGTGCGCGGGCGTTTTGCGTGCCGAGGAACCAGCCGACCAACGCATAGCTGGCCAGCGCGGCGGGCAGGCCGAACAGGCGGGTGTGGAAGAATTCGCGGGTAAGCGCGTTGAGTTCGGGGGAGGGCTGCATCCATTCCAGTGCCAGGTGGCTCAAGGGAATGCCCACCGTGCCCAACAGCATCGCCAGCCCCAGCGCCAGAATCAGGCCTTGCAGCAGGATCTGCCGCAGCGCCGCGCCGTCATTGCGCCCGGCGGCCTGGGCGGCAAAACCGGTGGAGCCCATTCGCAGGAAGCCCATGGCCCAGGCGAGGAAGGTATACAGGCTGGCGCCGACCGCCACCGCACCCAGCTGATGGGCATGGGGCAGGTGGCCGATGACCATGCTGTCCACCAGCGCCACCAACGGCACCGAGATGTTCGACAGGATCATCGGCGCGGCCAGGGCCCAGACGCGGCGATGGGTAGGGCGGTGGCGCCAGTCGTTCAGCAGGGCAGTCATCAAGGCTCCTCGGTGGAGCAGCATTGTAACCGCCCCTCCATCACACCGCAGAACCAATGTAGGAGCCGGCTTGCCGGCGATGGCGGTGGGCCAGCCAGTAAAAATGTGGCTGAAAGACCGTCATCGCAGGCAAGCCAGCTCCCACAGGTCTCCTCACTACTTGTGGGATTTGGCTTGGCTTTACGTCTTGCAAAGAACCAAATCACCCTCCGTCGGTCAATGTGACCAGCACCACATCGGCCGCCCACGGGCTGATATATAGTTCATCCCTCGGACCCTCTCACTACGAGTGCCTCATGCTTAACAAAGGATTGTTCCTGGCCTGCGCGCTGGCCCTGCTGAGCGCCTGCGATTCTTCCGATAAACCGGCTGCCCCGACCGCGCCTGCGGCGGTAACCGTTGCGCCCACGCCCGTCAAGGCGGCGGTGGATGTGGCGGCGCTGAAGCAGCGCTACGCCGGGCGTGAGTTGAGCGTGGTGGACGTGTCCGAAGTACAGCTCGACGGCGCCAGCACCCTTTCCGTGAGCTTTTCCATTCCCCTGGATCCCGATCAGAAATTCGCCGACAAACTCCATCTGGTGGACAGCAAGTCCGGCAAGGTCGACGGCGCCTGGGAAGTCTCCGACAATCTCATGGAACTGCGCCTGCGCCACCTGGAGCCCCAGCGCAAACTGGTGCTCACGGTCGATGCCGGGCTCAAGGCGGTCAACGGCAACACCCTTGCCGCCGATTACAACGACCGCCTGGAAACCCGTGACCTGCAAGCCACCGTCGGCTTCGCCAGCCGTGGCACCCTGCTGCCGACCCGCCTGGCCGAAGGCCTGCCGGTGATCGCGCTGAACGTCGACAAGATCGATGTCGAATTCTTCCGCGTCAAACCCGGCTCCCTGCCGATGTTCCTGGCGCAGTGGGGGCGCAACACCAGCCTGCAAAGTTATGAAGCCCGTGAACTGCTGCCGATGGCCGACTTGGTCTATGGCGGGCGTTTCGACCTGAACCCGGCCCGCAACACGCGCGAAACCCTGCTGCTGCCGATCGCCGGCCTCAAGCAACTGCAGGAGCCGGGTGTCTACCTGGCGGTGATGCGCGCTTCCGGCACCTACAACTATTCCCAGCCGGCCACGCTGTTCACCTTGAGTGACATCGGCCTGTCGGTGCACCGCTACGCCAATCGCCTGGATGTGTTCACCCAGGCGTTGGAAGGCGGCAAGGCATTGGATGGCGTTGACCTCGAAGTGCTCGATTCCGAAGGCCGTGTACTCGGCCAGGGCAAAACCGAGAAAGGCGGCCACGCCGAGTTGCCGTTGCCGAAAAAAGCGCGCGTGCTGCTGGCCAAGCAGGGCGAGCAGACCAGCATGCTGCGCCTCGACAGTGCTGCCCTGGACCTCGCCGAGTTCGACATCGGCGGCCAGCCCTCCCACCCCTTGCAGTTCTTTGTGTTCGGGCCGCGTGACCTGTATCGCCCCGGCGAAACGGTACTGCTCAACGCCTTGCTGCGTGACAAGGACGGCAATGCCGTCAAGCCGCAACCGGTGAGCGTCGAAGTGCGCCGCCCGGATGAGCAGGTGAGCCGCAAGTTCGTGTGGGACTCCGATGCCTCCGGCCTCTATCAATACCAACTGCAACTGGCGGGCGAAGCGCCGACCGGGCGCTGGCAACTGGTGTTCGACCTGGGCGACGGCAAACCGCAGTTGTATGAATTCCTCGTTGAAGACTTCCTGCCCGAACGCCTGGCATTGGAACTCAAGGGGAGTGACACCGCCTTGAGCCCGGCGGACAACCCGGTGATTCATGTCAACGGTCGCTACCTCTACGGTGCGCCGGCCTCGGGTAACCGGGTCAGCGGCCAGGTTTACGTGCGGCCGTTGCGCGAGGCGGTCAAGGCGCTGCCGGGTTACCAGTTCGGCTCCATCACCGAAGAGGAACTGAGCCAGGATTTCGAACTGGACGAAAGCGTGCTCGACGCCAAGGGCCAGGAAGACCTGACCCTGGAAAGCAAGTGGGCCCACGTCAAATCGCCGTTGCAATTGATCGTACAGGCCAGCTTGCAAGAGTCGGGCGGTCGGCCGATCACCCGGCGCCTGGTGCAGCCTATCTGGCCGGCCGAGCAACTGCCGGGCCTGCGTGGGCTGTTTGACGGCAAGGAAACCAATGGCGATGGCCCGGCGGAATTCGAAGTGCTGGTGGCCAACCAGGAGGGGCAGAAACTCGCCGCACAAAACCTCAAGGTGCGCCTGGTGCGCGAGCGCCGCGACTACTACTGGAACTACTCCGACAACGATGGCTGGAGTTACCACTTCAACGAGAAATTCCTCAACCTTGATGAGCAGACCCTGAACATCAAGGCCGGCGACACCGCCAAGGTCAGCTTCCAGGTGGAGTGGGGCCCGTACCGTGTAGAGGTCGAAGACCCGCAGACCGGGCTGATCAGCAGCCTGCGCTTCTGGGCCGGCTACCAGGCCCAGGACAACACCGAAGGCGGCGCCGTACGCCCCGACCAGGTCAAGCTGGCGCTGGACAAGCCTGCCTATGGCGACGGCGATACCGCCAACGTCACCGTCACCCCGCCCGCGGCGGGCAAAGGCTACCTGCTGGTGGAGTCTGCCGAAGGACCGCTGTGGTGGCAGGAAATCGATGTGCCGGCCGAAGGCAAAAGCTTTGCCGTGAAGCTTGACCCGAAATGGTCGCGCCATGACCTGTATGTGAGTGCTCTGGTCATCCGCCCCGGTGAGCGCAAGGCCAATATCACGCCGAAACGTGCCGTTGGCCTGCTGCACCTGCCGTTGGACCGCACCCAGCGCAAGCTCGGCGTGACCCTCACCGCGCCAGAAAAAATGCGCCCCAAACAACCGCTGACGGTGAAGGTCGCCGCCAGGAATGCCGATGGCAGCGTGCCGAAACAGGTGCATGTGCTGGTGGCGGCGGTGGACGTGGGCATCCTCAACATCACCGAATACCCGACACCGGACCCGTATTCCAGCCTGTTCGGCCGCAAGGCTTATGGCGTGGACCAGTTCGACATCTATGGCCAGTTGATCGAAGCCGGCCAGGGCCGTTTGGCCAGCCTGGCGTTCGGCGGCGATGCCGCCTTGGCCAAGGGCGGCAAGCGCCCGGACACCAGTGTGACCATCGTCGCCCTGCAAAGCGCGCCGGTGACGTTGAATGACAAGGGCGAGGGTGAAGTCAGCGTCAACATCCCCGACTTCAACGGCGAACTGCGCCTGATGGCCCAGGCCTGGAGCGACGATCGCTACGGCATGGCCGAAGCCAAGACGGTGATTGCCGCCCCGCTGATTGCCGAGCTGTCGGCCCCACGTTTCCTGGCCGGTGGCGACCAGACCACCCTGGCGCTGGACCTGTCCAACCTGTCGGGCAAGGCACAGAAGCTCGATGTGCAACTGACGACTGAAGGGCAGCTGGAGCTGGTCAACAGTGCTGCGCAGACCGTGGAGTTGAAACAAGGCCAGCGCACCACGCTGCGCATCCCGGTCAAGGCGTGGGGCGGGTTGGGGCAGGGCAAAGTCAAGGTCAGTGTGAATGGCCTGGACCTGCCGGGTGAAAACCTGCCGCCGTTCAGCCGCGAATGGACCTTGGGCGTGCGCCCGGCGTATCCGGCGTTGCTCAAGCACTACCGTGCGGTGCTCAAGGATCAGCCTTGGAACCTGCCAGCCGGCACCCTGGATCAATTCGATGCGTCGGGTCGTGAGGCGCTGCTGAGCCTTTCGAGCCGGCCGCCGCTGAACCTCGGCGCGCAGATCAGTGCACTCAAGGCGTACCCCTATGGCTGCCTGGAGCAGACTGCCAGCGGTTTGTACCCCTCGCTGTATGCCGATAATGCGTTGCTCAAGCAACTGGCGATCAAAGGCGAGTCGGACACTGAACGCAAACGCAAGATTGAGCTGGGCATTGAGCGCCTGCTGGGTATGCAGCGCTACAACGGCAGCTTCGGTTTGTGGGGCGCCGATGGCGAAGAAGAATATTGGTTGACCGCCTATGTCACTGACTTCTTGCTGCGCGCTCGCGACCAGGGCTTTGCCGTGCCGCCCGAGGCCTTGAAGAAGGCCAGCGAACGCTTGCTGCGTTATGTGCAGGAACGCAACCTGATCGAAGTCGACTACAGCGACAACGCCGACCACACCCGCTTTGCCGTGCAAGCTTACGCCGGCATGGTCCTGGCGCGCAGCCAGCAGGCGCCGCTGGGCGCATTGCGCAGCCTGTTCGAACGGCGCAGCGATGCACGCTCAGGCTTGCCGCTGGTACAGCTGTCGATTGCCCTGCAGAAAATGGGTGATCAGCCACGGGCCGACCAAGCCTTGCTCGCCGGGTTGGGGGTGCAGCGCAACGCCAAGGAATGGCTCGCCGACTACGGCAGCCCCTTGCGCGACCAGGCGATGATCCTGGCGCTGCTGGAGGAGAACGACCTGGCCAAGGGCAAGCGTGAGGAGCGCCTGTTTACGCTCTCGGATTTGCTGGCGGCCAGCCCGTACCTGTCGACCCAGGAGCGCAACTCGCTGTTCCTCGCCGGGCGCCTGGGGTTTGCCAAGCCGGACGCGAATTGGAGCGTGACGCTTGACGGCAGCGGCGGTGTGCATGAGCTGAATAACCAGCAATCGACCCTGGAGCTGGAAGGCAAGTTGTTGTCCGGCGACCTGAGCTTGAGCAATAAAGGCGAAGCACCGGTGTATCAACAACTGACGATCTCGGGTTATCCACAAGTGCCTCCGACTGCGGGTGGGGATAACTTGAGCATCCGTCGCGAATACCTGGGCATGAATGGCCAGCCGTTGAACCTGCGCAACCTCAACAGCGGTGACCTGGTGCTGGTGCATTTAGCGGTGAGCGCCAAACAGCGCGTGCCGGATGCTTTGGTGGTAGACCTGCTGCCGGCGGGCCTTGAGCTGGAAAACCAGAACCTCGCCCAAAGCGCCGCCAGCCTGGAAAACGCCAGCAGCCAAGTGAAGGAATGGCGCGAGTCGATGCAGAATGCGGCCCCCAAGCACCAGGAGTTCCGCGATGACCGCTACGTGGCGGCGCTGAAGTTGGAAGAGTCCGGCACGACCCACCTGCTGTACCTGGCACGGGCTGTAACGCCAGGTACTTACCGGGTGCCGCCGCCGCAGGTGGAGTCGATGTACCGGCCGAACTGGCAGGCGGTGGGTGAAACCCCGGCCGACTTGGTGATCAAAGGGCGATGAAGATCTCTATTTGAAATGGGTCTTAATGTGGGAGCGGGCTTGCTCGCGAAGACGGTGTGTCAGTATGAGATTAGCTGACTGACACTCCGCTTTCGCGAGCAAGCCCGCTCCCACAGGGGGATTGCGGTGTTTTGAGATTAGTGCACCACCCAGCTCAGCAGCCACAACCCCAGCATCAACCAGATGATCCCCATGATGATCGACGCCCGCATGAACGCGCGCACGGCCGAGTACAGCAGCATCAGGCCGATGATCAGTGTAAGGATGCTGATGATCGAGGTGTCCATACCCAACGTACGCGACAGGCCTTCGATAAAGTTGCCGCCAGCGTGGGTCAAGGCACCGAACAAACCGCTGAGCCCGTCGACGATAAAACGGATGACGGAGCCGAGCGCCTGGCCCAACCATTCGAAGAAGCTTTCTACCTGCATATGTGTGTCCTGATGAGAAGGTGGGCGTATCTGTGCCTTTGGTTGTTAATGCGACAGGCTAGTTCCCTACCAGCATAGAGGTTTGACGGTTTAAACATGGGTTTCCTTTATCACGGGTGTACTCGGTTCAATGTGGGAGCGGGCTTGTCGAAACGTCGCACCGCGGCGATGGCGGTGGATCGGTGACACATCTGCTAACTGTCTCAACGCCACCGCTATCGCTATCGCCGGCAAGCCGGCTCCTACAGGTTTTGCGTTGGGCGGTGGGCAGTGTATTGCTGCTGGTTGCCCTGCTATGGCTCGCCGACCGCATCTGGCCCTTGCCCCTGCCCAAGGATGACCTGGCCCGGGTGGTGTTGGCCGAGGATGGCACACCGTTATGGCGCTTCGCCGATGCCAACGGCGTATGGCGCTACCCGATTCAAAGCCGTGAAGTCTCGCCTTACTACCTCGATGCGCTGCTGACCTACGAAGACCGCTGGTTCTACCAGCACCCCGGGGTAAACCCGCTGGCGCTGGTGCGGGCGACGTGGCAGAACCTCACCGGCGCGCGGGTGGTGTCGGGCGGCAGTACGTTGTCGATGCAGGTGGCGCGGCTGCTGGATCCGCATTCGCGCACCTTTCACGGCAAGTTGCGCCAGTTGTGGCGTACCGCGCAGTTGGAATGGCACCTGTCCAAGGACGAGATCCTCAACCTGTACCTCAATCGTGCACCGTTCGGCGGCACCTTGCAGGGCGTGGCCGCGGCCAGTTGGGCTTACCTGGGCAAGTCCCCGGCCCAACTGACCCACGCCGAAGCCGCCTTGCTCGCCGTATTGCCCCAAGGCCCCAGCCGCCTGCGCCCGGACCGTCACCCCCAGCGCGCCCAGGAAGCCCGCGACAAAGTGCTGCGCCGTCTCGCCGAATTCCAGGTGTGGCCGCAGTCGGCCGTCGACGAAGCCCTGGAAGAACCGCTGCTGCTCGCGCCGCGCCTGGAGCCGAGCCTGGCGCCTTTGCTGGCTCGACGCTTGAACCGCCCCGACAGCCCGCCGTTGATCCGCACCACCCTGGACGCCACCCTGCAACGCCGTCTTGAAGACCTGCTGCTGGGCTGGCGCGCGCGTTTACCGGAGCACACTTCGGCCGCGATCCTGGTGGTGGAAGAAGAGAGCATGGCCGTGCGCGCCTATCTGGGCTCGGTGGATATCAACGACGCCAAGCGCTTTGGCCATGTGGACATGGTCAGCGCCTTGCGCTCACCTGGGTCGACCTTGAAGCCATTCCTTTACGGCATGGCCCTGGACGACGGGCTGATCCACTCCGAATCCCTGTTACAGGACGTGCCCCGGCGCTATGGCGATTACCGGCCGGGCAACTTCTCCATGGGCTTCAGCGGTGCGGTGCCGGCGAGTACGGCATTGTCCAGTTCGCTGAACCTGCCGGCCGTGCAGTTGCTGGAAGCCTACGGGCCGAAGCGGTTTGCCGCGCAGATGCGCATCGGTGGCGTGCCGTTGGCCTTGCCGGCGCTGGCCGAGCCCAACCTGGCGCTGATCCTCGGCGGTGCCGGCAGCCGCCTGGAAGACCTGGTGAGTGGCTACAGTGCCTTTGCGCGGGACGGCAAGAGCGCGACGATTCGTTTGCAGCCCGACGATGTCCTGCGCGAGCGCCCGATGCTCTCACCGGGGGCGGCATGGATTGTGCGGCGCATCCTCAGTGGCCAGGCCCGGCCCGACCGCGATCCCCGTGCCGAACTGGTGCAGCGCCCGGTGCTGGCGTGGAAAACAGGCACCAGCTATGGCTTCAGGGATGCCTGGGCGATTGGCGTGGGGCCGCGTTACTTGATCGGTGTATGGATCGGCCGTCCGGACGGCACGCCGGTGCCTGGCCAATTCGGCCTGGCCTCGGCCGCGCCGTTGATGCTGCAGGTACACGACGTGCTGACCAACCGCGACAGCCAGCGTGGCATCAGTGCCCCGGTGAAGCCGGTGCCGGCCAATGTGGGCGTGGCGGCGATCTGTTGGCCGCTGGGCCAGCCCATGAGCCGCTCCGACCCCAACTGCCGCCGCCAACGCTTTGCCTGGACGCTGGACAACACCACACCGCCGACCCTGCAGGCGCTGGATCAACCGCTGAGTGTGGGGTTGATGGAAAGTGTCTGGGTCAATGCCAAGGGCTTGCGGGTTGATGCCCGTTGTCCAGGCGCGTCGCTCAAAAATATCGCCCTCTGGCCCGCGCCGTTGGAACCTTGGCTGCCCAGGATCGAACGTCGCGAAGCCCGTATTCCGGCCGCTGATCCCGATTGCCCACCGCCTGCGCTGGCGGCGTCTTCACCGCTGTCGATCGTTGGCGTGCGTGAGGGCGACCAACTACGGTTGCCGGCGGGCAGCCAACAGGCGTTGCGCCTGAAGCTTTCCGCGCTGGGGGGCAGTGGGCGGCGTTGGTGGTTCCTCAATGGCGCGCCGTTGGGGGACAGTGCTAACCAGGATTTTATCAACGCCAGTTTCGAGCAATTGGGGCGTTATCAACTGAGTGTGCTGGATGAGGCTGGCCAAACTGCCCGGCTGGAGTTCAGCGTCGTCGATTAGATCGCTATCGCAGGCAAGCCAGCTCCCACAGTTGATTGGGTTCACACGGTCAAAATGTGGGAGCGGGCTTGCCCGCGATGGCGGCCTAAAGGTTCACTTGCCTTCAAAGCTCATCCCCCCGAAGCTATACACCTTCAGGAGCCCCCGCATGAACCTCGAACACCTCACCGAACGCCTGCACCGCATCCGCGATAACAACGACTGGAAGCCATTCCACAGCCCGAAAAACCTGGCCATGGCCGCCAGTGTGGAAATGGCCGAGCTGGTGGAGATTTTCCAGTGGCTGACCGAAGACCAGTCGCGCCAGTTGCCCGCTGACAAACTGGCCCACGCCGGTCAGGAAGTTGGCGATATCGTGCTGTACCTGCTGTTGCTGTGCAGTGAGTTGGGCCTGGACATGAATGAGGTGGTGCGCGCCAAGTTGGCCGACAGCGAGCGGCGGTTCTCCCATGAGTGATCGGCATTTCGACCAGTTGGCCACGCGTTTTGCCGAGAAGATCTATGGCGGCGCCAAGGGGGCTATCCGCCTTGCAGTGCTGCAAGCCGACCTGACCGAGGCATTGCCAAGACGCCCGTTGCGTGTGCTGGATATCGGCGCGGGCCTGGGCCACATGTCATTGTGGCTGGCCCAGCAGGGCCACCAGGTGACCCTGGCCGAGCCCGCCGAACCGATGCTCGAAGGCGCGCGCCAACGGTTCGCCGACGCCGGGCAGACCGCCACCTTTATCCACGCACCCTGGCAAGACCTGCTCGGCCAACTCACCGAACCCTACGACCTGGTGCTGTGCCACGCCGTGCTGGAGTGGCTGGCCGAACCCCACGCGATCCTGCCGGTGCTGCACCAACTCACGGTGCCCGGGGGCTGGCTGTCGCTGGCGTTCTATAACCGTGATGCGTTGATTTATCGCAACCTGCTCAAAGGCCACTTCCGCAAAATGCGCAAGAACGATATGGCCGGCGAGAAGCAGAGCCTCACGCCGCAACAACCGCTCGATCCACGTGAGCTGGCGGCGCAACTCGAAGGGCTTTGGCAGGTCGAAAGCCAAAGCGGCGTGCGGGTGTTCCACGACTATATGCCGGTGGAATTCCAGGCCCGCGCCGATTTGCAGGACCTTTTGGAGATGGAACTCGCTCACCGTCGTCACCCAAGCTTTGCCGGACTTGGGCGTTATTTGCACTGGATCTGCCGTCCGGTTTAAGCGGCCCAGTCTGCGGAGGTCGAAATGCGCCGTCTCTGTTTGATCCTGTTGTCCCTGGGGTTGGGCGCCTGTTCCAGCCCCAACCCCTATGTCGCTGCTTCGGCGCCGATTCCCCCGGCGCCGGCCCAGGCGGCGAATACCTTCGATGCCAGCGCGTATCCTGCGCCGGTGCGTGACTACGGCGCCTACCGCAATTGGGCCTGGCTTAACGGCCAGCTGCCGGCGGGCTCGGCCTGGGCCGACTCGGCGCAGATTGCCGAGGCGGTCAGCGGCGCTCTGGACCAGCGCGGCCTGCGCCCCCTGCATGACAAACGTGCGCCGGACCTGTTGGTCAGCGCCGACGTGCGCCTGGAGAAACGCCTCAAGCAAGTCCAGGACGACTATGGCTATGGGTACGGCGGCTATAACCGCTATGGCAATGGCTACGGCATGTACAACTCGGTGCCGGTGGTGCGCACCTATGAAGTGACGGTGGCGGTGGTGCGGGTCAACCTGTTCGATGCACGCAACGGCCAGCCGGTATGGAGCACCAGCGCGGAAACCACCAGCCAGGGCAGCCTCAGCGAACGCGCCGATTCCCTGCGCGAAGCGGTGCAAAAGGCGATGACGGCCTACCCGCCCAGTTAACCGCTATTCTCATCTCAAGAACGCCTCGTTTTTTGGAGAACAACCATGCTTCGTCGCATTGCTGCACTTGCTGTCGTTGTATTGCTGGGCGGCTGCCAGACCAGCCAGGTTAACCACGACTTTGACGCCAGCCGCGACTTCGGCGCCTACCGCAGCTGGGCCTGGAAAGACCCTGCGCTGCAATATCGCCCGGATGACCCGCGAATCAAGAGTGACCTCACCGAACAACGCATCCGCGAGGCCGTGGGCGAGCAGCTTGACCAGCGCGGCCTGCGCCCCGCTGCACCTGGCACCAAGGCTGACGTGAACGTGCAGGCCTACCTGATCGTTGAAGACCGCCAGCAACAGGTCACCACCAACTACGGCGGCGCCTGGGGCGGCCCGTGGAACGGCTACTGGGGCGGCCCGATGTACAACGAAACGCGCAACATCACCTACAAGGTGGCAACCATCCAGATCGACCTGCTCGACGGCAAGGACGGCAAGCTGGTGTGGCGTGGCAGCGACGAGCAGATGATGAGCAGCACGCCGAACCCTCAGGACCGCAGCAACGCCATTCGCACCACGGTGAGCCGGATCCTCTCCAGTTACCCACCCCACTAAAACCTGCAGATCCCTTGAAGGCGCCGGCTTGTGTGGGCGCTGGCTTGCCTGCGATGCGGGCACCTCGGTCTTTCAGGTAGACCGGGGTGGGCTATCGCTGGCAAGCCAGCTCCTACAGGGGGCTTTGGCGTCTGCAAAATCGTCATCACCCCTGCCCAGCCTTGACTACACTTCATTGCACCTACGGAGAGTAAGCGCCAAAGGAGTGCTCGATGTCTCCCCGACTTCGTTCCAGGCAACGTGGTGCGATCGGCCTGATGGCGGCGGGTACCTTGGCGCTTGCCTTGATATTCATGCTGCTGGCGGTCGACAGCGGGCGGTTGTACCTCGAAAAACGCAAGGTGCAGTCCATTGCCGACACCTCGGCGCTGGAGGCAGCAGGCCTGGGCGGGCAATGCGGCAGCAGCACCACCGCCAATGCCTATGCCGTGCAAAATGCCAAGCGCAACGGTTTCACGCTGGTGGCCGGCGATAACAGCCGCACGCTGGTGGTGACCTGCGGCACCCTCGCCACCAACGCCAGCAACCTGCGCGTATTTACCGCCGATGCCACCAAGAACGACGCGATCCGCGTGGTGGCCTCGCGCACGGTGATGACCAGCATCGCCAATGGCATCCTGAACCTTTTCCACGGTAAAGCATTCAATGCGCAGACCGTCCTGAGTGCTACCGCCGTGGCGGCCCAGGCACCGCCTGTCGCGCAACTGACCATCCGCAGCAGCCTGGCCACGGTCGACTCCACGAAATCGCCGTTGCTTAACTTCACCTTTGGCAATTTGCTCGGTGGCAGCCTGTCGCTGACGGCGGCGGGCTGGAACGGGATCGTGTCCACCAACGTCAACCTGCTCGGTTACCTGGACCAGTTGGCTATCCGCCTGAACGTGACCGCAGGTGACTACACCGCGCTGCTGGCGACCAAGGCCTCGGCCACCGACCTGATCCATGCGACGGTGATGTTGCTGCAAAAGAACGGCGCCGCGGCCACGGCGGTCATCAACAACGTGCTGGCGCTGGAAGCCATCGCCCCCAATACCCAACTGCTGACTGTGGGCAGTTTGCTGAACGTGGCCACCGGCACGCCGATTGCTGCGCTGAACTCCACAGTGCAGCTGTTCCAACTGCTGGAGGCGGTGGCGCAACTGTCCAGCAGCAAGAGCGCGGTGAGCGCGGCGGTTCAACTCAATATCCCCCTGGTGGGCAATGTCTCGATCCAGACCAAGGTGATCGAACCGCCGCAACTCTCGGCGATTGGCAACCCCGCACTGGCCAAGGCCGGGCTGGCCAAGACGCCGCCGACCGATCAGATCTTCGTGCGCACGGCACAAGTGCGCACCCTGGTGGTGGTGCAGGCGCCGGTGCTCAAGTTGGTGTCGGGGGTGGCCTCGATCCTGACCGGTCTCGCCACGCCCGTGTCGAAGGTGGTAGGCGGCCTGCTGAACCTGAATATTCCTGCGGTGGTCGGGGGCGTCCTGTGCCTGGTGGCGTGCAATGTCACAGACGTGGATATCACCCAGTCCCTGTCCATCTATATCGAGGCCGCCAGCGCCGAGAGCCACGTGACGGATTTCAGTTGTGCCACGCCGGCCACCAAGTCGTTGACGGTGCAGGCCACTACCGCCGTCGCCACCTTGGGCGTGGGCTATGTGGACCCGGTATCGGCGTTTTCGTCCTCGGCGCCGGTCAATGTACAGCCGGTCAGGCTGATCGATTTTGGCGAGCACTATTGCATCGTGCTGACCTTGATCTGCGGCCCGCGTACGGCCGGGGTGGGCGGCGGCTTGAACTTGAGGGCGCTGTCCACCATCGGCCAGCAAACCAGCCCCTTGCTGTTTTTACCCGTGGCTGAAATGAACGCGACGCCGACCTACCAGAGCCCACCCGGTACCGCCAATATCATCAACAGCCTGGGCGCCACGTTGTCGGGCCTGCAGGTGACTTACGTACCGCCGACCGGCAGTACGCCCAACAGTGGCAATGCGACGGTCGCCAATGCGTTGACCACCATCATCTCGTCCGTCGTGGGGCTGATACAGAACGTGCTGGCGCCGATACTAGACCCCATCGTCAACACCCTGCTTTCGGCCTTGGGCATCAGCCTGGGCAACGCCGAAGTGGGGGCCAACCTCACCTGCCACATGGGCCGCGCTTACCTGGTGATCTAGGCGGTGATGATCGGCAGCTCCACACAGAACCGTGCGCCGTGCTCACCGTTGCTGACACTCAGGCGCCCGCCCATGTTTTCCACGATGCCGTAGCTCACCGACAAGCCCAATCCGGTGCCCACGCCAATCGGCTTGGTGGTAAAGAACGGTTCGAAAATTCGCTCCAGCAGGCGCGGGTCGATGCCGCCGCCGTTGTCCTCGACCCAGATGCGCACATGGCGGCTGTCATGTTCAGTGTGCACGGCAATCCACGGGTTCAAACCGGGATTTTTTTCCCGCTGGCTCAGCAGCGCATCGCGGGCGTTGACCATCAGGTTGATCAGCACCTGTTCAAGTTGGTCCGCGTAACCGATGACCTTCACTGAGAAGTCCGCAGGCGTCAGGCGCACCTCCACGCCCTTGCCGCGCAAGCCTTCACTCAGCAGCGACAGCGTGCCTTCCACGGCCTGCGCCGGGTCAAAGGGCTGCTGTTCGATTTCCGAGCGCCGGCCGAACACACGCATATGGTCCACCACCTTCGCGGCCCGTTGTACCTGGGCATCAATGCGCTGGAGCTTTTCGGTGAGGTAGTCGATCTGGGCGTCGCCGTTGCTCAAGCGCTTGAGCACGTTGACGATGGCCATGCGCATCACGTTCAACGGTTGGTTGATCTCGTGGGCCAGGCCGGTGGCCATTTCGCCGAGGGTGGCCATCTTGGCGCTTTGCGTCAGTTGTTGCTGGGAGCGGCGCACTTCGGTGTTGTCCCGGCCGACGGCCTGGACTTCTACCAGCGCGCCGCTGTCATCGAATACCCCACGGTCCGACCACACCCACCAGGCGTGCTCGCGTCCCGGCAATTGCAGGCTGATTTCGGCGGTGCTCACGGGGAATTCCGGGGTCAGCTGGCCGATGCGCTGCACAAAGGCGTGGCGCTGTTCGGTCGACAGCCATTCCCCCAGGTTCACCCCCGGCAGTTGCGCGGGCAGGCATTCCAGGTAATTGGCCAGGGGCGTGTTGCCGAAGGTCAGCGTCAGGTCGGGCCGGTAGCGGCAGATCATCGCCGGGGAGTCTTCCACGAGGATGCGGTAGCGCTCCTCGCTCTGCTTGACCTGCTCGGCCGCCAGGGTCGCCTCGGTGACGTCCAGCCACAGGCCGACCGCTTCCACCGGCAGGCCGAGGTCGTCGCGCAGCAACTTGGCTTCGTCGAGCAGCCAGTGGTAGTGACCTTGTTTGTCGCGGACCCGGTAGCGACTGCGCACTGTGCCTTCGCGCAGCAACTGGCGGGTGCGTTCGAAATACAGCTCGCGGTCTTCGGGGTGGATCAGCAATGCCAGCGCGGCCCCGTCGCACTCGGCCAGCGTCCAGCCCAGCAGCGGCAGCAGGCTGTCGCTGAAGAACACCGGTTGCAGCGCCCCGTTGACGTAGCGCTGCACATAGATCACGGCGGGGGAGCTGGCGATCAGGTTATCCAGACGCGCATGGGCCGCAGCAGCGTGCAGTTGCTGGTTCTTGATGTCGCTGATGTCGAGCATGAAGCCGATCCAGCGGCGGCTGTCGCCCACCCCCAGCACTTGGCCCTGCACGCGGTACCAGATGGGGTGCTCGGTATCGCTGCGTTGCAGGCGCACGCTGGTGAGCAAGGGTTTGCCCAAGGCTTGCAGGTCATGCAGGCGACTGCCGAGTTCCTGGCGGTCGGCGGGGTGGATCAGTTCCAGCCATAAGTCGAGGGGCTGGCGAGTGGGGCCGTCGTCGAGGCTCAGGCTGCGCAGCAGTTGCGGGGCCAGTTGAATCTCCTGGGTGGCCGGCAACAGCTCCCACCAACCGGTGCCGAGCAAACCTTGCAGGGCTTCGACGCGCTCCAGTTGCTGATGATGACGCTGTTCACGCAAACGGCTCAGCAGGGGGGCGGCGAGGGCGGCGGTGAGGTTCAGCCAGTCCCGTTCGCTGGTCTGGGATTGGCTGTTGTAGAACCCGCACAGCAACCAGGCGGCAACGCCCTGGCCGTCACGGTAAGGCACCAGAAAGCCGTCGGCATTGCCGAACACTCTGTGCAGGCGCGGGTTGTCGTTGTGGCCCCGGGCGATGTCCAGGCTCAGTGGGGCATTGCCGTTGACGCTGTCCAGGCTGGTGCCCAGGCGCTGCGCGGTCTGCCACAACGCAGGGGCGTCATGGGCGGCGTACTGGCCGTAGATGCGCCAACCCTGGTCGCCATCGTCGAGCAGCGCCAGGGCAATGCACGGGATGCGCCAGCGCTGGGCCACGCTGGCCAAGTGTTCGTTGAGCACTTCCGGCAGGCGGCTGAGGGTACACACCCGCAGTTGTTCGCTCATCTGGCAGGCCAACTGATGGTTCTGTTCGCGGTGCTGGGCCAGCTGGCGGCCGGCCAACAGGTCGCTGACGTCCAGCAGGCGCAGGGTCCAGTGCTCGCCATCGGGCTCGATCCAGCCACGGGTGTGCAGGGTCTGGCCGGCGATGCCCTGGAAGTCGAGGTCCAGGCCATGGCGTTGCCAGTCGCTCGGCTGGCCTTCGATGCTCAGCGCGCTGTTGGCGCGCAACAAACTGTGCAGAGGCGGCGTGGCGTCGGGGAGCAGGTGTTGGGCGAGCTGCGTGCGCAAGGTGCCGCTGATGCTCAGCACATGGCCCTGAGCGTCCAGTTGCAGTTGCAGGCCATTGAACGCGGGGGTCGTTGCATCGAAAGGCAGCGAGCTGCTGCGACCCAGCAAACGCCCAAGCAGCTTATCCCCCGGCGTCAAAACTGAAGGCTCGACGTGGCGGAGAGGTAAGTCGGCAATTTGGGCACTGCGCCTATGCCCGGCAACACCAGCACCGGCAGCACGGACTTGAGGCTGGAGGAGGGGTAACTGATCGTCACCGTCAGGGTGGTGCCGACGTAGGTCGCATTCACGTAGCTGGGGAGAAATTTGAACGAAGCGGGAATCCAGTTCAGTTGCGCCAGGGTGGCGGCCTGGGCGCGTTGTGTCACCAGGCCTGAATAGCCGACGGTGGAAGGGTCTAGTGACACGCTGCGGCGTACACCTTCGGCGGCCGCCTGGTGGAATGACTGCATCAGCAGCAACGGTAGGCTATAGCTGACCAGTCCGTAGAAGACGGCAAAAAAGATCACGAAGACCAGGGCGAACTCTATCGCCGCGGCACCTTTTTGCTTGCGGGGGAGGCTTGTTTGCATGACCGCGTCTACCCTGACGGCTACTACTTGATATCAGCATAGAATCAATCAGCAAAAAGGGATGTTTTTTACGTGACCCAAGGCTTGGTAATCCTGTTCTGGTTGGTGCTGTGCTCAGTGCAGGACCTGCGTCAGCGACAAATCGCCAACGGGTTGACGCTGGGCGCCGGCCTGCTCGCGCTGATCTACCTGCTGTGGATGGGCGTCACCTGGATCGGCGCACCCGCCGGTGAGGGCGGCTGGGCCTTTGCCCTGGCGCTGCTGCTGGGCCTGCCGGGCTATGTGCTGGGGCGCTTTGGCGCCGGTGATGTGAAGCTGCTGGCCGCCCTGGCGCTGGCGACCAGCCCCGACTATTTGTTGTGGTCGCTGATCGGGGCCGCTGTGACAATGGGCGCATGGGCCTTTGTGGGTCAAAGGCTTAGCGCACGCGTTGGGCCCGGGCCCGATCAGGCGCCAACAAAGCAGCCGTTTGCACCCTATTTACTGACAGGTTTTGCCTTGTACTGGTTTTGGATCCATTAGTCGCAGAAGGCCTCTATCGCTATGTACATAGTCGGAAAGTAGGTCTACGTTTATTACATCGATGTATAGGATTCTTCGTCAGAAGGGATAGGTCAAACTTTTGGCTTGCCAGGCATGGAGTAGCGCGTGAACAAGCTTACGTCAGCAGTGAAAGTGCTCGTGGTCGACGACCAGCCGTTGATCGTCGAAGAGCTTTGTGAGTTTCTTGAAAGCAGTGGTTATCGCTGCGTTCCTTGCGAGTCCAGCCGGCACGCCTTGAAGCGCTTCAGCGAGGACACTGAGATCGGCCTGGTGCTGTGCGACCTGCACATGCCGGACATGGACGGTATCGAGCTGGTGCAGGCGCTGCAGCGGGTTGCCGGCAAGCAGCGCGCGTTCGAGGCAATCATGCTCACCGGTCGCGCCGACAAGCAGGACGTGATCAAGGCCTTGCGGGCGGGCATCTCCGATTACTACCAAAAGCCGATCAACCTCGACGAACTGCTCGAAGGCTTGCAGCGCCAGGAGGCGGCTCTGGAGGAGCGGCAGAAGGAGTTGCAACTGGGGCACTTGAACCAGAAGTTGCAGTACCTGTCCGAGTCCATCAACGACCTGTACCAGGACCTCGACAAAGTGCGGCGCAGCCCGGCCCAGGACACCGATGGCGATATTTCGGCAGACGATACCGGGCCGCTGGAAATTCCGACGATCTTCAACCAGTTGTCACCCCGGCAACTGGACGTCGCCAGGCTGGTGGGCAAGGGCCAGACCAACTACCAGATCGCCTGCGAGCTGGGGATCACCGAAAACACGGTGAAACTCTACGTGTCCCAGGTGCTGCGCCTGACGCACATGCATAACCGCACGCAGCTGGCATTGGCGCTGTCACCGAGTAATTCGGCAATGCGCCAGCGGGTCACCGCTCACTGACCTGAGCCATTGAGGGTGAGGGAGCCAGCTCCCTCACCTCATCATTTTTTAGCGCCCCCTCCCGATTGGCCCCCCGCGTCCGGATCAAAGAACTCCGGAATCGTGTGCTTGTTGTCCAGCCAGCGCTTGAACGCCTGGTCGCGCTCGGTCGGGGAGGCGGTTTGCGGGGTGGTCGAGGCGACGCGGCCGCTGAGCTGCAAGGTCAGCCAGTTTTCGGTTTCGGCCTGCTGCGGGGACGAGGGGCCGGGCTCGATGGCCTGGGCCATCAGCGGCAGCAAGGCGAGGCAGGCGAGGTAGTGGGCTTTCATCATCAACTCCCTATTTCACGGTGGCCGGCAGCGCATCGCTGACGGCAGCCACTTGGTCCTTGGGTTTACGCGCTACTGCCTTGCTCGACGCCTTGAGCCTCTGGGCCCGAACCTGTGCATTGTTCACCTGTTCCGGGCTCAGGCTCAGTTGGCTGACGAGTTGCGCGGCTTGCCCCCAGTTATCCTGGTAGATCAGCAAAGTCACCATGTTGACGGCCGCCAGTTGGTCGCTCTGCTTGAGCTCCATGGCCGTGAGGAATTCGAAGCGGGCCTCCTCCAGGCGCAACTGATCGAGGTACACGACCCCCAGGTCATTGCGGATTTTTTCGTTGGTAGGCGCCAACTGCGCGGCACGCTGCATGTGGGCCAGGGCCTGGTCGTTGTTGCCCCTGGCCGACGCCAGCTGGCCCAGACCATGCTCGCCTTCGGCGGCCAGGCAAGTGCCCACCAGGCTGCGGTACATCGGCTCGGCCTCGCTGCGGCCCAGCAGGCGCGCAGCCCGGGCCTTGCGCAGGCGCACCTGGGGCAGCGCATCGGGCAGGCTCTGCAGGTTGGCCAGGCTGGCGTGCAGCTTGCCTTCGTTGGCCATGTCATCGGCCAGGTTCAGCGCCAGCTCCTGCTCGGCGCTGGGCTTGGAGCAACTGCTCGAACCGCTCAGCACGGCCCAGGGTGTCTGGCCGTTGGTGGCACAGCCGCCGAGCATTAACAGGCTCAGTGCGCCGATCAGTAGTTTCATCAAAGGCTCCTTAAAAGTTATTCAGGGCGCGGGCGATGGCGATGAAGGCCGGGCCGCCCAGCACCGTCAGCAGGGCCGGGAACAAGAAAACCATCATCACCACGGACATCTTGGCCGACATCTTCGAGATGTATTCCTGCAAGCGGGTCAGGCGCCGGTCATCGAGCAATTGCTTGAGCGCCAGCAACGATTTCATCGCGCCGCCGCCTTGCTGGATCAGTTGCTGCAGGATCACGCAGGTGTCGGTGAACTCATCCACGGCCAGCAGTCGTGCGGTCTTGCCCAGTTCTTCGCCCAACTCCAGGCCGGAGTCGACCCGCGCCAGGATCAGGCGCAGTTCCTGGGTAAGGTCCGGCAACAAGCGCTGGGCCTCGGTGCCCAGCACGCGCAACGACTGCTCGACCGCCATGCCCGACTCGAAGAGGATGCGCAGCAACGGGATGAACGTAGATATCTCCCGGGCGATGCGTTGCTGACGGGCTTTCGCCGCCGCCGCCAGGATGCGCTTGGGCAACAGGTAGCCAATGCCCAAGGCGATAACAGGCGCGATCCACGGCGATTCGGCATGGGGAAACAGCAAACGCTGGCCGACCACTGAGACCGCCAGCAACACGATGGGCACGCCAATCTGGAAGGCAGCAAACAGCGAGCGCTGGTTGGCCTTGCGCCAGCCGATGCGGTTGAGCAGGGTCTGGGTCTCGTTGTCCAGGCTCACCGAGCGCTGGGCAAGGGGGCTGGCACCCAATTGGCGCAGCAGGCTGCCGAAGCGGTCTTCGCGGCTCAGTTGGCCCTGCAGGCGCTGGGTGACCAGGCGCTGGCGCCGGCGTTGTTCCAGCCAGTGGCCGGTGATCAACACCACGGCGGCGAGCAGCAACAGGGCACTGGCCAATAACGCCATCTCAAATACTCCGCAACATGCGCCACATGACGAAGGTGCCCGTCACGTCCATCGCTAAGGCACCGAACAGTAAATAGCGCCCGGTTTCGTCGTTCCACATGGTCATCAGGTAGCCGGGGTTGATGATCAGGAAGTAGCCGACCATGAGCACCGGCAGACCCGCCAGCACATAGGCGGTCATGCGCGTTTCGCCGGTCATGGCCTTGAGCTGGCGGCTGCCTTGCTCGCGCTCGCGGATCATCTTGATCAGGTTTTCCAGCAGCTCGCTGGCGTTGCCGCCGTAGCGATGATTGACCTTCAAGCCCAGGGCAAACAGACGGAACTCGTCCTGCTCGTAGAACTCGGCAAAGTCGCTGACGGAATCCGGCAGGCTCACACCCATCTGCACGTTGCGCTGGATGCGGCTCATCGCGTACTTGAGCGGGTTTTCGGTGTTTTCGATACCGCCCAGTACCGCGTCTGCCAAGGTGCGCCCGGACTTGAGGCTGCGCACGCTGTGGTCCAGCAACTGCGGCAATTGCTCGATCATGCGCTGCACGCGCCGTTGATAGCGCCAGGCGATGTACAGGCGCATTGCCAGGGGCGGTAACACCAGCATCGCCAGCGCCCCCAGCCAATGGGCGAGGTAATAGCCGAGCAGGGCGCACAATGCCCAACCGGTGAGCCACAGCCACAGGCGGTCAGTGGGTTTGCCCAGGCCGGCGCGTTGGAACATGCGCTCCAGTGCGTTCCAGGTGGTATTCGGGGCTTCCTGCACCGGCTGGCCGTCGGTGAGGCGTTCCAGCACGCGGTCGTTGCCGGCCTGGCGCAAGCCGTTTTGAAACAGGCGATACGACAGGCCGATCAGGATGATGCAGATTAGCAGCAGAATGGGCCCGGTCATCCGTCCTCTCTCCCTCTGACTATGGCAGCGGCAATGCCGATTCGTGGCGCAGCTTGTCGCCCGCAGGGTTGATCGCCTCACGCAGGAAGCCGAAGCCGGTGCGCCGGTCGAGACGGAACAGGGTATTGATGACGTAGACGTCGTCGCGCACCCCGACCACTTCCACCACCTCACTCACGCAGCGGCGGCCGTCGGGCAGGCGGGTCAGCTGGATCACCACGTCCAGCGCCGCGCAGATCATCTGCCGCAGGGTTTTTTCCGCCACCACGCGACCGGTCAGGCCCACCAGGGTCTCTAGGCGCAGCAATGCGTCCTGGGCATTGTTGGCGTGCACGGTGCTCATGGAACCGTCGTGACCGGTGTTCATTGCGGTCATCACATCGAGCACTTCCACGCCACGGATTTCGCCGAGGATGATGCGGTCGGGGCGCATCCGCAGGGCGTTGCGGATCAGGTCACTGGCCTTGACTTCACCGTGGCCCTCGGCATTCGGCGGGCGGGTTTCCAGGCGCACCACGTGGGGGTGGCCCAGTTGCAGTTCGGCCACGTCTTCGATGGTCACCAGGCGCTCGTGAGGGTTGATCAACTGGCTGAGGATGTTGAGCAAGGTGGTCTTGCCGGTGCCCGTACCACCGCTGATCAAAACGTTGCAGCGCTTGCCCACCGCCTCCTGGAAGAACTCGAAGATGCTTTGGTCGATGGTCTGCATCGCCACCAGGTCGCTGCTCTTGAGCATGTCTTTGCGGAACTTACGAATCGACAGGCAGGGGCCGTCCAGGGCAATCGGCGGGATGATTGCGTTGACCCGGCTGCCATCGGGCAGGCGGGCGTCCACCATCGGCGAGGATTCATCCAGGCGCCGGCCCAGCGGTGCGAGGATACGCTGCATCACCCGCTCCACATGGTGAGCGTCGATAAAGCGCAGGTCGCTCTGATGCAGTAAACCGTCGCGCTCGATGAACACCCGGTGCGGGCCGTTGACCAGGATTTCGGTCACCGAGGTGTCGCGCAGCAGCACTTCCAAGGGACCAAAGCCGGTGAGCTCGTCGACAATCTCTTCGGCCAGCCGCTCCATTTCGTAACGGGAAATCGCCAGGTGCATGCGCGTGATGTACTCGGACACTTTGTCGATCACGAACTGCGCGAGGGATTGACGCGAGCCTTCCAGCAGGTTTTTGCCCGACTCTTCGATGGCATCGATGATGTAGCGATGCAGCACCAGTTTCAGGCCGTCGTGATCGCTGTGGCCCGCTACGCCTCGGGCGGGGGCGCCGAAGAGTTTTTCGCCGTTCATCGACCACTTCCCATCAGGCGCTCGAACCAGCTCATCGACGGTTTTGCCAGGCCTTCGGAGCGTTTGGCCAGGCGTTCGCCCAGGGCTTTCAGGGCGTGGGTCAGGTTCTCGCGGGGCGACAAGGTGAACAGGGTCTGGCCCTGGTTCTTGGCATTCAGGCGCACCTCCGGGCTGAACGGCAGCACGGCAATCACCTCCAGGCCGAAGCTTTTGCCGAGGGCCTCGGTGTCCGGGGCGCAGCCCTTGATGTAGCGGTCGACCAGCAGCTTGGCGTGGTCCAGGCGCATGCCTTTTTCGCGCCATTGATTGAGCACCGCCAGGTTGCGCCGGCAGTCGAGCACGCTCTGGTCGGTGCACCACAGCAGCTTGTCGCAATGGCTGACAAAGGTACGCAGCGCCTCGCTGTCGGGCTGGCCGGTGAGGTTCACCACGATGTGCTGAAAGTGCTGGCGCAGGGCGCTGAGCAGCATGTACAGCTCGGCGGCGCTGGTCAGCTCCAGGGGCTCATCGCTGGGGGCATAGGCGAGGATGCGCAAGCCGTCTTCGCTGGCCGCGAAGGCGCTGTTGATCAGGGTGGTGTCGAGGCGGCGCAGGTGGCGCAGGGCGTCGCCGAAGTTGAAGGTACTTTCCAGGCCCAGTAGCGCCAGGCTGTCGCCCCGTGGCAGGCCCAGGTCGAGCAACAGCGTGTGTTGCCCGCTCTTCTGCACGACCATGGCCAGGTGGCTGGCCAGCAAGGCGCCGTCGGCGTTGCCCTGGGTGCCGTAGAGCACGGTGAGGCCGCCGAGCTGGGTGTTCGGCGTGGCAGGTGGCAGGCGCTTGCTCAGGCGCCGCACCAGCCCGGCCACTTCGCTGGAGCGTGAGCCGTAGGCGACAAAATCCCGCGCCCCGGCGCGCATGGCATTGAGCACGAGCTGGTTGTCCATGCCGTCGCCGAGCGCCACGATCGCCAGCATCGGCTTGGCTTCCAGCGCGCCTTCGATCAACGCGCTCTGGGCCACCACGTGCTCGCGGTCCAGGCCCA
Source organism: Pseudomonas sp. TE24901 (assembly GCF_054058375.1). Classification (NCBI taxonomy): domain Bacteria; kingdom Pseudomonadati; phylum Pseudomonadota; class Gammaproteobacteria; order Pseudomonadales; family Pseudomonadaceae; genus Pseudomonas; species Pseudomonas sp. TE24901. The sequence goes on along the minus strand of NZ_JBSSAF010000003.1, from coordinate 34,474 downwards.
CGAACACCAGGTTGGCAAAGGTCACGTCCACCAGCGCCAGCAGTTCATCCAGGCTGCCGCCACCGGCGCTGACCACCTGGCCCAACGGTGCAAGGGCACCCTGCAGCCATTCCAGGTCGGTGGTGTTGCGTGTGATTGCCAGAAACGTCTGGCTCAGGCTATCGCTCATTGGGAAAGTCCACTGCGACGGTCGAAGTTGCCGTTTTCCAGAAAGAACAGCCGATACCAGTTCGGGTCGTAGTTGCGCAGTTTCTCGCCGGGCAACGAGGGCAATTGGGCGTTGGCCGCCAACGGTTGTACCAAGTGCGGCGTGACGATCATCAACAGCTCTTTTTCTTCACGGCTGATATTGGAGTCGCGGAAAAACGCCCCCAGGATCGGGATGTCACCCAGTCCTGGGAACTTGCTGATGGTGGAGCGGTTGGTGCTGCTGATCAGGCCGCTGATCACGAAGCTTTCGCCATCGGCCAGGGACACGCTGGTGTCGGTACGGCGCACGGTGAGGGCGGGCACCTGGATGCCTTCGATCTGCACCGCGTTGCTGTAGTCCAGCTCGCTGACTTCGGGCGCTACCTTGAGGGTGATGCGGTTACGGTCGATGACGGTGGGCGTGAGTGTCAGGCGGATGCCGAACTCCTTGTACTCGATGGAGATGCTGTCGCTGCCACTGCTGGGGACCGGGATCGGCACTTCGCCACCGGCGAGGAAGGTCGCGCTCTGCCCACTGAGGGCTACCAGGCTGGGACGTGACAGGGTGTAGGCGAAGCCGCTTTGTTCCAGGGCATTGATCATGGCCGAGATCCGCCCGCCACCAAAACCGATGTTGAAGAAACCGTTGTTCACCGCCTGCCCACGGAAACTGTTGGCGGTGGTGGCGGGAATGGAACCGTTGCCCGGGCTGCCGAACAGGAAGTTGCCGCCCTGGCCGAACAACGAGGTGCTGGCCTCCTTGAGCTTGGTGCGACTGACTTCGACGAAGCGGATATCGGTCTGCACCTGGCTGGGTAATGTCGGGTCTTCGGACGGCGGCAGCGACAGGCTCGTCAGGGCTGCGGTGGCCTTGCCTTTGACGAACACCATGCTCTGGCGCGGCGTGGTCGAGCAGCCGGTCCAGACCATCAGGCTGGTTGTCCCGGCGCCCACGCCGGTGAGCAGGAAGTTACGGTCGCCGTTGATCCGCACATCGGCAATCCTGGGGTCGCCGATGGCCAGTCGAGTAATGGCGACCGGCGATTGCAGCTCCTGTTGCAACCCTTCTCCCACTTCAACCACGGCGGGCAACTGGCCCAGGGCGCTGCAGCTACCCGACGCGGCGAAGGCCAAGCCCACGGGCAGGCTCGACAGCATCAGGACCAAGGCCATTTGAGCGTAGCGATGGCTCATTCAAGGCTTCCTTGTTCAATCAGGGCGTTTGTTCGGCGGCTTGCGCACCACGGATCACTTCAATGCCACGGCGTTGGCCGCCTTGGACGGCTGCCACCGGTGCGGTTCTTTTCGGCGGGGGCGCCATGGCCAACTGGGTGAATTGGTAGAGATCGCGGTCGGCGCTTTGCACTTTTTCCACCGAGTCGTTTTCGCCGGCCCAGTAGCGGCTCAGCAGTTGTTCGTCGGCGCTGCGTACGGCCAGGCGCAAAATGCCTGCCTGGGACGCCAGCATCAGGCGGCTCAATAAGGGTTCGGGAACCGCCAGCACCACGGTGCGCGCGCCGGCCCTGCGTTGGGCGGCCTGGGCTTTTTCCTCGGGCGTTGAGGGCGGTATGGTGGCGGGTTTGCCGTCATTGGCCAGGCCCACTTGGTCGCCGACACTGAGCAGGCGCATGGCCGGGATTACCACCTGTGCCGACTGCTCGGTGTTGCCGGGCTCCTGGCGCAGGAACAGCAGGATATCGACGAAGTCGCCGGGGCTCAGTTGGCCGGCGGCGCCGATCACCTCGTCCACCGCCACTGCCAGGGCGCGTTCATCCGGGCGGATCATGCGGGCCAGCGGGCCGCCGGCGCTGAAGTTTTCTTCGCTCAACCAGTTGCCGGCGCCCAGGGTGCGCAAAGGGATGCGACCGATAGCCTGGTCGAGGCGGGTGAGGCTGCCAGCGGGCACGGTGCGCAGGTTTTCAATGACCAGGTCGGTCGCGGCGAGGGGGACGAAGGGGGGCACGTCATGCACTAGCACCACCACCGGCTGGCGGGTTTTGTCTTCGATGGCGGCGACGCTGTTTTCGACGGAAATGACAGGTGCTGCAACAGGTTCCGGTGCGCGGCTCAGCGCCAGCCCCCAATAGCCGGCGATCAAGGCTCCAATTAAAAGCACGCCGGCCAGGATCATGCTGAAACGACTGTTCATGACGGCTCTCCTTATCCCGTTGCACCGCTGCCCGCTAATCCAAACGGGTTAATCCGCAACACTGGCTGCTATGAACATCTAACTATTTCGCTATTGGAAGGTAGTTCAGCTAGGACGAAATGCCATTACCCGCCGCAAAATTTCTCTGAACTAAAAAAGCTTTCATGAAAAACACGGTTTTATGACGCCAACTTTACGACTAATACTTTGTGATTAATTCGTTCTTACAGTTGTGAGGCTGGGGTTTGTTGACAATGCTCTAATGGCACACGGCAATCATCGTGCAACCCAGCTGTACCGGCGCTCTGCGGCGCATTAGGGAGAAGTATTATGATTCTTGACTTGATCTTGAAGGCGTATGTCCAGACCCAGCTGTTCTTCAGGCGCAGGGATGGGGCGTCGGCCATTGAGTATGTGATTATCGTGGCTATCGTCGCGTTGGTTATTATCGGTGCAGGTTCTGGGCTCGGTGATAAAATCAAAAACGTCTTCACTTCTGTATCAAATGCGTTACCGGCGGGTAGTGGCAGTTGATTTTTAACTAAGTTGCATGCAACGCTTTGTTGGCGAATATTAATCACTGGGTATCGTCTATGACACCGTCGTCGTCTCGCCGCCAGCAAATCCTATTGGTGGACGATGAAGAGGACGCCCTGATCGAACTTGCCGAATCCCTCGAAAATGAGGGATTCGTGTGCTTCACCGCCACTTCTGTCACCTTCGCTTTGCAGGAGCTGACCCTCAATCCGGATATCGCCCTGGTCATTACCGACCTGCGCATGCCCGAGGAGAGTGGCATCTCCCTGATCAAGCGCCTGCGCGAACACACCTCGCGTTCACATCTGCCGGTCATCGTGATGTCGGGCCATGCCGAAATGGACGACGTCAGCGACATGCTGCGGCTGCAGGTGCTGGACCTGTTCCGCAAACCGATCTACCTGGTGCGCCTGATCGACACCTTGAACAGCCTGTTCCCCCTGCCCAAACCCCGCCTCTGATCGTAGTGAGCGGGCTTGCCCCGCGCCGAGGCGGCAACTCCCCCCCCCAAAAAAACCAGTCGACGCGGTTTTATTGATGGCATGAGATCGGTGGTGGGGCTGGCGCGGGGCGAGCCCGCTCACTACAAGGACCGGTGTTATACCCCGGCCCCGACGTCGGCCTTCAAAGCTGGTAGCTGAAACTCAGCGAATACCGTGGCCGCCGGTCATAGTTGTCGAACGCCACTTCCGACATTGGCTTGGCCGCCTCCAGCGCGATGTTGTAGTACTTGGCGTCGCCAAAACGCAGGCCCAACGCTGCTGATGACATGTCGTTGCCCTGGATGGGCAGGTCGTTGTACCAAGTCTTGGCGCGGTCAAACACGACGTACGGCTGCAGGATCCTCACCCAGTCGCCGGCGCGGTTGTAACTGTAATTGACCTCGTACGCCAAGCCCCAGCCCTTGTCGCCTGACCCCTGGTCATCGGGGTAGCCACGGCCGAAGTTTTGCCCGCCAAAGGTGGCGCGCTCGCTGTCGGGCAGGGTGTCATTGGTCCAGTAAGCGGCCGCCGACAGTACGCCTTGCCAGTTATCGAACAGCTTGTTGCTCTGCACCCCGGACAGGCGCACGCGGAAGAAGTCGAGGTCTGGCGTGAGGCCGCCGAAGTCCGAGTGGGTCTTGGCGCCCATGCCGTTGATGCCCTGATACAACCCGGCGCTGAGGATGCGCAGTTGGGTGGTGTCAGCCGTACGCCAGTCGCCTTCAACCGCGACGGCGCGCAGGTCGGTTTTCAGGTCAAAGCGTTGCGGGAAACCTTCCAGTTTGTAGCGGGTGGTCTGGTCGACGGCGTACAGGCGCGTGCCCAGGCTCAACGACTCGCTGGGCGAGGCGATAAAGGGGTGGGTGAAACCGATGGAGTAACGATCGATTTCCTGATGCGGCTTCAGCTCCAGGCCGTCGCCCAGTTGCACGTTGGTACGCGGGTCGGCGCGATAGCGTTCGCCCGACAACACCAGTTGCGTGCCTTCGGCATTGATGAATTGGCTATACGCCGCACGGTAGTAATGCTCTTTGTCGTTCCCGGGTGGGAACAGGCCACTGACACTCAGTTGCTCGCCCATGGATGTTTGCGAATTGCTGGTGGCGCTGAGCAGCGCCTGGGTGCCGCCCCGGCTGGCTTCGGTGAGGCTCATGCTGGTGGTGAACGGCTTGCGGCTGGCGGTGATTTGCATATGCGTGCCGCCGCCAGTGGTGCTGGGTGGCGGTACTTGGGCTTGCAGTGTCACGCCCGGAATGGTGCTCATCAAGGTGGTGTAGCGCTCGAAGGTCTTGCGGGTCAGTGGGCGTTCGGCCTTGAGTTTTTCTGCCAGTTTGTCGATGTAGGACGAGACCGGGCCGACGTCGCCTTGCAGTTGGTAGTCGCGGATATAACCCTCCACCACCACCACGTGCACCAGGCCGTCGTCGAAGCTCTGTTCTGGCAGGAACGCGTAGGACAGCAGGTAGCCATCCTGTTGATAGCGCCGGGTGATACCGCGCGTGGCTTCGATCAACTGGGCCAGGTTGGTCTCGTGGCCAGTCAGCGGCTCGAAGACCTGGGCCAATTCCTTGAGCGGGTAAATCGTACCGCCGTCGATCTGCAGTTTGCGAATGGTCACTTTGGTGTCCATCAACAAGGGTTGGGCTTCGGTGGCGGCGGGTGTCGGCAGTTGGGTTTGCGGGGCGACCGGACGATAGGCGTCGGCGGGCAGGTTGGGCACGGGCAGGTTGCGGATGGTGTCGTTGCTATTGAGGAAGCTGGGTAGGGTATCGGCGCAGGCGTAGGTACTGAGGGTGAGCAACAACAACGGCGTCAAGGCGCGCATAGGACACTCCATGGTCAAAGCAGCAGCGTTTCGCAGATTCCCGCCGGGCTCTGGGGGCGCGGTTCGGGTACTTCCGGGACATTTCATTTGCCCATAAAAAAGACGAGAGGCTTATAAGGTCTCTCGTCTCAACCAAGCGTAGGCGCTGTAGGGGAGGCCGTCTAATCGGCCAGGTGCAATTCTATTTTTTGCCGGTCAGGCCACCGAGCAGGCCGCCCAGCAGACCACCGTTGGCGTTGGCGTTGGCGCCGGCACTGGCCCCTGCGGAGGCAGATGCGCTACCCCCCAGGTTCAGGCCGCCACCGAGCAAACCACCACCGGCGTTGGTGCCTCCGGTGACCAGGCCACCGATGGACGCTACGGTGCCACCGACCGCGCTGACAGTGCCGCCCAAGGCGTTGGTGACCGGGTTGGCGTTGGCGCCGCTGAGGGCACCGCCCAGGTTGCTGACTGCGCCGCCTACGTTGGTGACCAGGCCGTTGATCGGTGCACCCAGGCCGGTTGCGCCGCCGACGTTTTGGGTCAGGCTGGTGACGCCGTTGGTCACAGGGTTAAGGGCATTTCCGAGCACCTGAGTCACTTGCCCAACCGGTGCGCCCGCTGCGGTGTTCGGTACGCCACTGCCACCCAGCAGAGTGCCCAGGGACGCCACGGTGCCGCCGGCTTTGCCACCGGTAGCGCCCGCTGCGCTGACCACACCGTTGGTGCTGCCTGCATCGAGGCCGTTGCCGGCGCCTGCGATAATGCCGCCAATCAGTTCTGGCAGGCCGAGGTTACCGGTGCCGCCCGTGCCGCCGCCGCTACCACTGCCGGAGCCGGTGCCGGTGGCTGGGTCGACATAGCCGCTGGCTTTATCCACCACGGTGCCTACGCCATTGAGTACGTTACCCACGATGCCGGTCACAGGGTTGCCAGTGCCGCCAGCGTCGGCGACTTTATCGCCCAAGCCGTCGACGGTGCTGCCGACTTTCTTCAACAGGCCGCCGACTGGCGTATCCAGGCCGGTCGCGGTGCCCACTTGGCCGGTGGTTTTTTCCACCAGTGAGACCACCGGTACCAACACCTTGCCGCCGACGGTATTGGTGACCGAACCCAGAGGGCCGGTGGTGCTCGCCGTGCTCAAGGTGTCGCCGAGCATGGTCACGACATTGCCGACCTTGTCGACCACGCCACCAACAACAGGGGCTGCGCCGGCAACGACCGGTACGTTCCCCAGCAGGGTGGCCACGTTGCCGCCTGTGGTGCTGACGCCATCGCCCAGATCGGCTACGCCTTTGCCGACACCGGCCAGTGTTTTGCCCAGTGCATTGCTGTCGGTGCCAATGGTACCGAGTCCTGTGGACAGGCCGTCGCCGATGCTGCCGACCGCGGTGCCAGTGGCGGTCACCAGGCCGCCCGTGGTTGCGCCGACAATCGGCAAGCTGCCAAGGGTGGTGCCCAGGCTTTTGACGGCGCCACCGACGCCGGTCACGGTGTCACCCAGGGTGTCGACCACGGTCGCGGTCACCAGCGGTGTGGTGGTACCGCCACCGGTGCCACCGCCTGTTCCGCCACCTGTTCCGCCGCCAGTGCCACCACCGGTCCCGCCACCTGTACCACCGCCCGTACCGCCACCGGCTGCCGAGTCGGTTGAAGCCGAACCACCACTGTGATGCCCACCACCACCGCTGCTGCAGCCTCCGAGCGCCAATGCGACTGCCAGGGCCAGCGCGGTACTTGTTTTCCAGATCACCACTTGAGTTTGAGTGTTCATGATTGAGTTCCTTGCACCTGTACAACCTTGGGTTGTTTTCAAACGCTCGTTATTTCTTGGATAGCGATGCGTTTGTCCGTGTGGCTATAACAGTCCCGGGCACTCTTTCTCACAATGCTCAACTTGGTATTAACGATTTATATACTGGGTTCAAGCCAGGGCTTAATGACTAATACCAAAGCGATAAAGGGTAGATGTATCTAGATATATATATTTTAAAAATCAATGACATAAATAAAATAGCGGGCTTAAAAAAGCCCGCTATAACTTAGGATGTATATATACAATTAATCGGTGATTTTTACGCGATCGGCTGCCACTTGCCTACCATGTGTTGTAGATCGCCCGTACCTTTCAACAGCAACTCGCCGCTGGAACCTGGGGCACTGCAATACAGGGTGACTTCACTGGGCAAGCGCACGGGCTTGTTGAACTCGACATGCAGTTCAATATTGGCAGCGGGCAAATGTTCACCCAGCGCAGCCAGGGTATGCGCTTTGTTCCACAACCCGTGGGCGATGGCTTGTGGGAACCCGAACAGCTTGGCGGTGAGGGCGCTGAGGTGGATCGGGTTGTAGTCGCCTGAGACCCGCGCGTAACGGCGACCGATATCGGCAGGGGCTTTCCAGCGCGTCAGTTCGCTGACTTGGGTGGGCGTGGGCAACGGATTATCCAGCGCTTCGCCTTCGAGCTTGACGCCCCGACACAGCATGCGGCTTTCGGCCTCCCACAACAGCCCTAGGGAATCCTCTGCGGTGGTCAGTAAGTCAAAGGTCGCCCCTTTGCTGTGGGGCTGGAGGTTGCAGGCCTGTACGCTGATCGTCAGTTCACTGACGCCACCCAAGGGGCGGTGAATGCGGATGCGGTTGCTCAGGTGAACCAACCCCAGTAACGGAAAGGGAAAATCCTTCGCCGTGAGCAACTGCATCTGCAGGCCGAACGCCAGGATATGCGGATAAGTCGCCGGCAAGATCGGGCTGTCGGCGAAACCACAGACCTTGCGGTACGCCGCCACGTCATTGGGGTTGATGCGCACCCGGCAGCGCAAGCCCTGTTCGGGCAAGGTGCTGCCGGTGATCTTGCGCTTGAGCGCCGCCCGCCAATACAACGGCGGCAAGAAGGGTGTGCTGCCTAAGGTGTGCCAATCCATGTTTATGCTCCCAAAAGACTTTGCCCACACACCCGCAACGCTTGCCCGCTGACCGCGCCGCTGCCCGGCTGACCGAGCCAGGCGACGGCTTCGGCGACGTCCTGGGGCAGGCCGCCCTGGCCCAGCGAACTCATGCGCCGCCCGGCTTCACGCAAGGCGAAGGGGATATGTGCGGTCATCTGGGTTTCGATAAAACCGGGCGCGACGGCATTGATGCTGATACCCCGCGCTTGAAGCAGCGGCGCCCAGGCTTGGGCCAGCCCGATCAAGCCGGCCTTGCTCGCGGCATAGTTAGTTTGCCCACGGTTGCCGGCAATGCCGCTAATGGAGGCCAGCAACACCACGCGGGCGTTGTCGTGCAAGGTGCCGCTGTCGAGCAATGCCTGGGTCAGCACCTGCGGGGCGTTGAGGTTGACGGCCAGCACGGCGTCCCAGTATTCCGGGGTCATGTTGGCCAGGGTCTTGTCGCGGGTGATACCTGCGTTATGTACCAGGATGTCGAGGCCGTCGGGCAGGTGTTCCACCAACCGCGTGGCGGCATCTTCAGCGCAGATATCCAGCACCACCGTGCGTGCGCCCAGGCGCGCGGCGAGGGCTTCGAGGTCAGCCTTGGCCTGGGGCACGTCGAGCAGAATGACGTCAGCGCCATCGCGGGCCAGGGTTTCAGCGATGGACGCACCGATGCCCCGGGCAGCGCCCGTGACCAGCGCCTTGCGCCCGGCGAGGGGGCGCGTCCAATCTTCGACCGGGGTGGCACACGCTGCCAGGCGAATGACCTGGCCGGAGATGTAGGCGCTTTTCGGTGAAAGGAAGAAGCGCAGGGCGCCCTCCAGTTGGTCCTCGGCACCCTCGCCGACGTAGAGCAATTGCAGCACGCCGCCGTTGCGCAGCTCCTTGGCGAGTGAGCGGCTGAACCCCTCGAGGGCACGTTGGGCGCTGGCGGCAAAAGGATCGCTGAGGGTTTCCGGAGCGCGGCCGAGAATCACCAGGTGCGCGCTGTTATCCAGGTTCTTCAGAAGGGGCTGAAAGAACTCGCGCAATTGCTTGAGCTGATCGGTGTGTTGCAGGTCGCTGGCGTCGAACACCACCGCCTTGAGCTTGGGACCATGCCCGGGAATCCACGTCGAGGTCTCGGTGCCGTAGGTGTAGGTCGCGTCGGTCAGCTTGTGGGCGAACGCCTGTACCTTGGCCGTCAGCTCACCGCCGCCCAGTAACAGCGCACCTTCAACTGGGCGCAGGCGCCCGGCTTGCCAGCGTTCCAGGCGTACCGGTGACGGCAGGCCAAGGGCAGCGACCAGGCGATGACCGAGGCTTGAGTTGGCGAAGTCGATATAACGGTCAGACATGGAACGCTCTCCGAAAGCTGGGGTTCAAAGGGTTGACCACCCCGGGGCGGTAGTCGTTCGATCAGCCTAGGCTAGGCTGGATGATTACACCCACAACCCACAGGGAGCTTTCCATGACTCAATTGCGCCGTGTAGCGATCATTGGCGGTAACCGCATTCCTTTCGCTCGCTCCAATGGCCCGTACGCCACGGCGAGCAACCAGGCGATGCTGACCGCAGCCCTTGAAGGCCTGATCGAACGCTACAACCTGCACGGCCTGCGCCTGGGCGAAGTGGCTGCCGGCGCGGTGCTCAAGCACTCCCGGGACTTCAACCTTACTCGCGAATGCGTGCTCGGCTCGCGCCTGTCGCCGCAAACCCCGGCCTATGACATTCAGCAGGCCTGTGGCACGGGGCTGGAAGCGGCGTTGCTGGTGGCTAACAAGATTGCCCTCGGCCAGATCGAATGCGGCATCGCCGGTGGCGTGGACACCACCTCCGATGCGCCAATCGGCGTGAATGAAGGGCTGCGCAAGCTCCTGCTGCAGGCCAACCGCAGCAAATCGTTGGGGGATAAATTAAAACTCCTGTTACAACTTCGTCCCCATCACCTCAAGCCCGAGCTGCCACGCAACGGCGAACCGCGCACCGGGTTGTCCATGGGTGAGCATTGCGAGTTGATGGCGCAGACTTGGCAGATTCCCCGCGCCGAACAGGACCAGTTGGCCCTGGAAAGCCATCAGAAAATGGCCGCCGCCTACGCCGAAGGCTGGCACAACGATTTGCTCACGCCGTTCCTGGGCCTGACCCGCGACAACAACCTGCGCCCCGACCTGACCCTGGAAAAACTCGCCAGCCTCAAGCCGGTGTTCGAGCGCAGTGAAAAGGGCACGCTCACGGCGGGCAACTCCACGCCACTGACGGATGGCGCCTCATTGGTGCTGCTGGGCAGCGAAGCCTGGGCCAAGGAACGTGGCCTGCCGATCCTGGCCTACTGGCGCGACGGTGAAGCGGCGGCGGTGGATTTCGTCAACGGCGCGGAAGGCCTGTTGATGGCGCCGGTGTATGCGGTGCCGCGTCTGCTGGCGAGGAATGGACTGACGTTGCAGGACTTCGATTACTACGAGATCCACGAGGCCTTCGCTGCCCAGGTTTTGTGCACGCTCAAGGCCTGGGAAGATGCCGACTACTGCAAGACGCACCTGGGGCTTGACGCGCCCTTGGGGTCCATCGACCGCAGCCGGCTGAATGTGAAGGGCAGTTCCTTGGCGGCGGGGCACCCGTTTGCGGCCACGGGCGGGCGTATTGTCGCCAACCTGGCCAAGTTGCTGGACGCGGCGGGCAAGGGGCGTGGGCTGATTTCCATCTGTGCGGCAGGCGGGCAGGGGGTTACGGCGATCATTGAGCGCTGAAATTGGCATATTGGATGCATTCTTAAGTGATCAACGGTCGGTAGCCTCTCCCACCGGCGAGCCGATTGCCGTATAACGAGTGCCATACGCGTATTTGGTAATAAAGGACCCACAATAAAAGCTGATGAAGACTCCTAAACGCATTGAACCCCTGATCGAAGACGGTCTGGTCGACGAAGTGCTGCGCCCACTCATGAGTGGTAAAGAAGCAGCTGTTTATGTGGTGCGCTGCGGCAACGAATTGCGTTGCGCCAAGGTTTACAAGGAGGCGAACAAACGAAGTTTTCGTCAAGCGTCCGAATACCAGGAGGGCCGGAAGGTCCGTAACAGTCGTCAGGCCCGGGCCATGGCCAAGGGGTCCAAGTTCGGCAAGAAAGAAGCCGAAGATGCCTGGCAGAACGCTGAAGTGGCGGCGTTGTTCCGCCTGGCCGGTGCGGGCGTTCGCGTGCCCCAGCCGTTCGACTTCCTCGAAGGCGTGCTGTTGATGGAGTTGGTGGCCGACGAGTACGGCGATGCGGCGCCGCGCCTGAACGACGTGGTGCTGGAGCCGGACCAGGCGCGTGAATACCACGCCTTCCTGATCTCCCAGATCGTGCTGATGCTGTGTACCGGCCTGGTGCACGGTGACTTGTCCGAGTTCAACGTACTGCTCACGCCGACGGGCCCGGTGATCATCGACCTGCCCCAGGCGGTGGATGCGGCGGGCAACAACCACGCGTTCAACATGTTGGAGCGGGACGTGGGCAACATGGCTTCCTACTTCGGGCGCTTTGCTCCGGAGTTGAAGAAGACCAAGTACGCCAAGGAGATGTGGGCGCTCTACGAAGCCGGCACCTTGCACCCGGCCAGCGTATTGACCGGGGAGTTTGATGAGCCGGAAGAGCTGGCGGACGTGGGCGGTGTGATGCGCGAGATTGAAGCGGCACGGCTGGACGAAGAGCGTCGCCAGGCGATCCGCGCGGCGGATGAAGCGCCACCGAGCAAGGTGCCGGACGAGCCACCGCCGCCGCCTTGGATGCAATGACAAACACTCCGACTGACTCGGAATGTTCCCCCTGTAGGAGCCGGCTTGCCGGCGATGAGGCCCTTGATTCAATGCAAGGCTTGAGGTCGCCATCGCCGGCAAGCCGGCTCCTACAGGTGGGGTGTCAGCAGCAATTGCCTGATGCCAACTCCTTGAGAATCGGGCAATCGGGCCGGTGATCGCCCTGGCAGTGTTCCACCAGGTCCTGCAGCGTATCGCGCAGTTGCCCCAGCTCCAGGATCTTCTGGTTCAACTCCTCGATGTGCTGGCGCGCCAAGGCTTTCACATCGGCGCTGGCCCTTTGCCGGTCCTGCCACAGGGCCAGCAGTTTGCCGACCTCTTCCAGTGAAAACCCCAGGTCCCGCGAGCGTTTGATAAACGCCAGGGTGTGCACCTCGTCCGGGCCGTACACGCGATAGCCGCTGTCGGTACGGTGGGCAGCTTTGAGCAGGCCGATGGATTCGTAGTAGCGAATCATCTTGGCACTCAGCCCGCTGGCGCGAGCGGCTTGGCCGATGTTCATGGGCGCTGATCCTCCAGGTCCTTGGGTTTCCAAGTCTTCAACAGTAACGCATTGCTCACCACGCTGACGCTGGACAAGGCCATGGCCGCGCCGGCCAGTACCGGGTTGAGCAGGCCAAAGGCCGCCAGCGGAATACCGATCAAGTTATACACAAAGGCCCAGAACAGGTTCTGGCGGATTTTTGCGTAGGTCTTGCGGCTGATCTCCAACGCGGCGGGCACCAGGCGTGGATCACCGCGCATCAGGGTGATGCCGGCCGCGTGCATGGCCACGTCGGTGCCACCGCCCATGGCGATGCCGATATCGGCGGCGGCCAGGGCGGGTGCGTCGTTGATACCGTCACCGACCATGGCGACCACGCCGGTTTTTTTCAACGCGGCGACGGTGGCGGCTTTGTCGGCGGGTAGCACTTCGGCGTGAACATCGTCGATGCCCAGGGCCTGGGCGACCACGCGGGCGCTGCCGCGATTGTCGCCGGTCAGCAGGTGGCTGCTGATGTGTTGGGCTTTAAGTCGGTTCACCGCCTCCAGCGCGCCCGGCTTGAGCGTGTCACCAAAGGCGAACAGCCCCAACACGCGGGGTTGCGCGCCTTGCTCGATCAGCCAGGACAAGGTGCGACCTTCGGCTTCCCAGTCGCTGGCGTGGGTGGCCAGGTCGCCGGCGCTGAGGCCGCTTTCTTCCAGTAGGCGACGATTACCGAGGGCCAGCTGCCGGCCGTCGAGGGTGCCGGCGATGCCCCGTCCGGTCAGGGATTGGCTGGCCGTTACATCGGCGACCACCAGCCCCCGTTCGCGGCAGGTATCCAGCACGGCCTTGGCCAGCGGGTGTTCGCTGCCGCGTTGCAGCGCGCCAGCCTGTTGCAGGATCGCGGCGTCATTGCCGTCCACCGCCACCAGGTGCGCAATGTTCGGCGCACCGGAGGTGAGGGTGCCGGTTTTATCGAACACCACGGCGCTCACCTCATGGGCACGCTCCAGGGCTTCGGCGTCCTTGATCAGGATGCCGTAGCGCGCCGCGACGCCGGTGCCGGCCATGATCGCCGTCGGTGTGGCCAGGCCCAGGGCGCAGGGGCAGGCGATCACCAGCACCGCCACCGCATTGATGATCGCGGTTTCTAGCGAGGCGCCGTACAGCCACCAGCCCACCAGCGTGATCAACGCCAGTACCAGCACGGCCGGGACGAACACCTGGCTGACTTTATCTACCAGTTTCTGGATCGGCGCCTTGGCGGCCTGGGCGTCTTCCACCAGGCGGATGATTCGCGCCAGTACGCTCTCGGCGCCGATGGCCCGGGTGCGTACCAGCAAACGGCCTTCGCCGTTGATGGCGCCGCCCGTGACGCTGTCGCCCGGTTGTTTGGGCACCGGCAGGCTCTCGCCGCTGATCAGGGCTTCATCGGCATGGCTCTGGCCTTCCACCACTTCGCCGTCCACCGGGAAGCGTTCGCCGGGTTTGACCAGCACCAGGTCGTTGAGCTGCAGTGCGTTGATCGCCACCTCTTCTTCGTGGCCGTCCAGCACGCGGATCGCCCGTTCCGGACGCAAGGCCTCAAGGGCGCGAATGGCGCTGGCGGTCTGGCGTTTGGCGCGGCTTTCCAGGTATTTGCCGAGCAATACCAGGGCGATCACCACTGCCGAGGCTTCGAAGTAAAGGTGCGGCATGCTGCCCGCAGGCGTGGTGAGCCATTCATAAATGCTCAGGCCGTAGCCAGCGCTGGTGCCGATGGCCACCAGCAGGTCCATGTTGCCGGCGCCGGCGCGCACGGCTTTCCAGGCGGCAATGTAGAAGCGCGCCCCGAGAATGAACTGCACTGGAGTGGCCAGGGTGAACTGCACCCACGCGGGCAGCATCCAGTGCAGGCCGAAGGGTTCCACCAGCATCGGCAACACCAGCGGCAGGGCCAGCACGATCGCCACTAGCAATGACCAGCGCTCGCGGTGCAGGCGCTCGGCTTGATTGGCATCGGTGGTCGTTTCGCTCTGGGGCAGGGTAGCGGTGTAGCCGGCCTTGTCGACGGCGGCGATCAGCACGCCGGGGTCCATCTGGCCCAGCACCTCGACATGGGCGCGTTCGTTGGCCAGGTTGACGCTGACGCTTTGCACCCCCGGCACCTTGCCCAGCGCGCGCTCGACGCGGCCAGCACAGCTGGCGCAGGTCATGCCGCTGATGGGCAGGTCAAAGGTGGTGGATCCATTCATGGGGCAGTCCTCCAGAAGAAGTTGCCTCTAGGATCAACCTTGACCTGTGGGGAAGGTCAAGCGGCTATTTGCTGTAGGAGTCGGCTTGCCGGCGATGAGGGCCTTGAGGGTTGCAGGGCTTTCAAGGACGCCATCGCCGGCAAGCCGGGCTCCTACAGGGCATGGGTTGGGCAAATGGATCAATATTCGAGGGCGGCCGCTTTCAGGTACATGCCGTCCGGCCCCTGGGCGATCCGCAGCTTGCGCACGTCACCGGCCTTGAGGGTGATGTTCTGCGCCGGCGGCGCGAGCATGCCTGGCAGGCAGCCCGGCGACTGACCCGGCAGCAGCTTCAGGCGCAGCGACAAGTTGCCCGCCGGCAGGTTGAATGAGGTGGCCTGCTCCTGGAACAGCCGGCCGGCCAACTGGTCATTGAGGTAGAGGCCGATCTCGCAGTTGGTCGGTACTTCCAGGCGCTCCCGGGAAATGATCAACACCGCGTAATCCTGATCGGCGCTGGCCTGGGGGGCGATCGCAGACAAACTCATCAGGCCGGCAAGGGCAAAAAACGACCAGCGCATGGCGAATGCTCCGTGGTTCATAGCTAAGAGGGATGAAGCTTGGCCGAGGCCGCGGCCGAATACCAGCCCGGCCGATGTTTTTGAAACTTGACCTTGCCATGATGGCAAGGTCGACACTCGATGTGCATGGGCTTGTTCCGCGCAGCGGTGTGACAGATAGGTGTGGGGCATCTGGTACACCGCGGCGCGGGGCAAGCCCGCTCACTACGGGCTTATTTGAGGAGTTGTGTCATGCAAGTATTCAATGTTGAAGGAATGACCTGCGGCCATTGCGTTCGGGCGGTGACCCAGGCAGTGCAAAGCCAGGACCCGGCGGCGAGCGTGAAGGTTGACCTGGCGGCTAAGGAGGTCGGCGTTGAAAGCCGACTGTCGGCCGAGCAGGTCATCAGCCTGATCACCGAAGAAGGCTACAGCGCCAAGCTGGCGTGATTTTTCTGATAGTTAGCGAGCTAACGTAATGTTCATGGCACCCAAGCGCGGCTAGACTGTCGGGCTGCCGACTCACTTGGGTGTCTGATGAACCTCCGCATAATCCTGATCCTGGGCGCCCTGAGCGCCTTCGCGCCGTTGGCGATCGATTTTTACCTGCCGGGTTTTTCGGCAATGGCCACGGCGTTTGCCACTGACGAAAAACATATCCAGTTGACCCTGGCGGTGTATTTCGCCGGCCTGGCCATCGGGCAGTTGATCTACGGCCCATTGGCAGACCGCTTTGGTCGACGCGGCCCGCTGCTCAGCGGCGTCACCCTGTTTACCCTGGCGTCCTTCGCGTGTGCCTACGCGCCCTCCCTGGAATGGCTGATCGGCGCGCGCTTTGTGCAGGCCCTGGGCGGTTGCGCGGGCATGGTGATTTCGCGGGCGGTGGTCAGCGACAAGTGTGATGCCGTGGGGTCGGCCAAGGTGTATTCGCAACTGATGCTGGTGACCGGCCTGGCGCCGATCCTGGCGCCTCTGGCGGGCGGCGTGATGGTCGGCGTGTGGGGCTGGCAGTCGATCTTCCTGGCGCTGTCGGTGTTCAGCGTCATGGCAGCCATCGCCGTGGCGTTCGGGCTGCCTGAGACCCTGCCGGCCAATCAGCCGCGCCAGCCGTTGTCCGGGTCGCTGCGTCGCTATATCGGCTTGTTGTCCGACCGCGTCTATCTCGGCTATGCCCTGACTGGCGGTATCTCGATTGCCGGGATGTTTGCCTACATCGCCGGCTCGCCTTTCGTCTTCATCAAACTCTATGGCGTGCCCGCCGAGCATTACGGCTGGCTGTTCGGCTCCAACGCCGCCGGCTTTATCCTGGTCGCCCAAGTGAATGCGCGGTTGCTGTCCAAGCGTGGCCCGGCGTTCCTGTTGTCGCGCTCGGTGTGGGTCTACGTGCTGGCGGCCCTGACGCTGCTGGGCATTGCCGCCTTGCGTACCGAAGCGCTGTGGCCGTTGCTGGTGCCGCTGTTTATCTGCATCGCCAGCCTGGGCTGCATTTTGCCCAACACCTCGGCCTGTGCCATGGCCGGGCAGGGCGCACGCGCGGGCAGTGCGTCGGCGTTGCTCGGCTGCATCCAGTTCGGGGTGGCGGCGGGCGCCGCTTCACTGGTGGGTGTGTTGCACGACGGCACGGCAATGCCGATGGCCATGGTCATCAGCTTGTGTGGTGTATTGGCGGTGACGATTGCGGTGTCGACCCAGCGCCTGCAACGGGCGAGGGCCGCGCAGGCGCAGGTCTGAAGTGCAGGTCAGCCAGCGGCGGAACGTTGCTGGCTGAGGGGAATGCGATGGGGCGCCTGGATACGGGCTTGCAGGGTGTCGGCAAAGGCGCGGGCCTCGGCCTCGCTGCGGAAGGTGAAGGCGTCTCGGTCGAGACTCACCTGCCATTTATTGCCTGCAGATTTTGCTAACGCTTTTATCAGGATCTTCATTGCTGACTTCCTCACGTAAAAGAATCGTGGCAAAGGCGGCCAATATAAACCCGAATACGCTCGCAAATATGACAAAGATCAACTGTCGGACTAATGGTGCCATCCATCACTGCGGTGAATAACGGACGGCACCCATGATCCTTTCCTAGAACCCTTCCAGCACGATCTTGCCCTTGGCCTTGCCGCTTTCCAGCAGGGTGTGGGCACGGCGCAGGTTCTCGGCGTTGATCACGCCGAAGTGTTCACCCACCGTGGTTTTCAAGGTGCCGGCGTCGATCAGTTCCGCCACGCGGTTGAGCAGGTGATGCTGCTCGATCATGTCGGGCGTCTCGAACATCGAGCGGGTGTACATGAACTCCCAGTGCAGCGACAGGCTCTTGCGCTTGAGCTTGCTGACGTCCAGTGCCTTGGGATCGTCGATCAACGCCAGCTTGCCTTGCGGTTGCAGGGCTTCCACCAGTTGGTCCAGGTGATGGTCGGTCTGGGTCAGGCTGGCGACGTGAGTCACTTGCGGGTGGCCGGCGTTCTTCAGTGCTTCGCTGAGCGGCTGGCTGTGGTCGATCACCAGATCGGCGCCAAGCGCCTTGGCCCACGCTTGTGTTTCTGGGCGTGAAGCGGTGCCGATGACGTTCAGCGCAGTGAGCTGGCTGGCCAGTTGGGTCAGGATCGAACCCACGCCGCCGGATGCGCCGACAATCAACAGGCTTTGGCCTTCGTCCTCTTTACCTTCACGCACTTGCAGGCGCTCGAACAGCAGCTCCCACGCGGTGATGGCGGTCAGCGGCAGTGCAGCGGCTTCGGCAAAGCCCAGGCTCTTGGGCATATGGCCGACAATCCGCTCATCCACGGTATGCAGTTCGCTGTTGCCACCGGGGCGAACCAGCGAGCCGGCGTAGAACACCTTGTCACCGGCCTTGAATAGCGTGACGTCGCTGCCGACGGCCTTGACCACACCGGCCACATCCCAGCCCAGCACTTTGGCCGCGCCGTTTTCGGGGGCTACGTTCTGGCGCACCTTGGTGTCCACCGGGTTGACCGAGATGGCTTTGACTTCCACCAGCAGGTCGCGTGGGCCGGCGACCGGCGCGGGCAGTTCGATGTCTTGCAGGGATTTTGGGTCGTTGATCGGCAGGGATGCGTAGTAGGCAATAGCTTTCATGGGGACTCCGGAATAGGGCTGATCAGGCAAGGAACTTCAGGCGCTTGAGGTCGAAGTGTTCGATCACATCGGCGGCCTTGGCGCGAAAGCTCTGGATATGTGCGCTCTGGTCGTGGGCGGCCAGGGCAGCGTCGCTGCTCCAGCGCTCGATCATGTAGAAGGTGCCGGGGTTTTGCAGGTCCTGGTTGAGTTCGTACTGCTCGCAACCGGCTTCAAGGCGGGTGGGCTCCAGCAGGCCACGCAGCAGGGTTTCCAGCGTGGCTTCCTGGCCGGGTTTGGCGATCAGTGTGGCAATGACATTAAAGGCAGCGGACATCTTCAACTCCTGGCGCTTGATGAATGGGATGGCCATATGATTGGCTATTTCCCACAAAGATAAAAGCCGCTAAAACAGAGGTCTGTTTCAATAAAATTTTGATAATGAGTGGGAATGCATGCTGCGGTTTGATGATTTGCAGTTGTTTGTACGCGCAGCCGACCTGGGTAGCCTGTCGGCCGCTGCGCGGGTGATGGACTTGTCTCCCGCCGTGGCCAGCGCGGCGCTCAAGCGCCTCGAGCAGCAACTGGGCACACGTTTGCTGGCGCGTTCCACCCGCAGCCTGCGCTTGACCGCCGAAGGCGAGGGTTTCCTCGAATATGCGCGTGCGGCGCTGGGTTCGCTGGACGAGGGGCGACGGTTGTTGTCCAGCAGCCAGGACCACGTCAGCGGTGTGTTGCAACTCTCGGCACCGTCGGACCTGGGCCGCAACCTGTTGCTGCCGTGGCTGGACGCGTTCCAGCATGAGTACCCGCAACTCACTGTCCGGCTGCTGCTGGGGGATCGCATCGCCGACCTGTTCCGCCAGCCGGTGGATATCGCCCTGCGCTACGGCGAGCCCGAAGACTCCAGCCTGATCGCGTTGCCCATCGCCCCCGACAACGTACGCGTGTTGTGCGCGGCGCCCAGCTACCTGGCCCGGCACGGTGAACCGCGTAACCTGGAGCAACTGGCCCAGCACAACTGCCTGCTGTATATGCTCGGCAGCCGGGTGCATGACCACTGGAGCTTTCACGACGGCAAGCGCGACGTGAGTCTCACTGTCAGTGGTGATCGCTTCAGCGACGACGCCGATGTGGTGCGCCGTTGGGCAGTGGCGGGTGTAGGCATTGCCTACAAATCCTGGCTGGACGTGAGTACGGATGTGCTGGCTGGGCGTTTGCGCGTGATCCTGCCGGAGCTGCGCGGCGAGCGCACGCCGCTCAACTTGCTGTGCGCCCACCGTGCCCAATTGAGCAAACCCATCAACCTGCTGCGGGAAATGCTCGTGGCCCGTTGTGCGACATTGACGGCGCAATGGCCGGAGCGTTTGCGCCCTACGTCATAACCTCCCTCACAGCAGGAAATTTCACTCAGCCCCTGTCCCACTCCGCGTTGTCAGACGGCGCGGAACCGACCGCGTGCGCACCTATACTTTGGCGCCAACCGCTGTAGACAAGTGATTCAACAGGGAGTGAATACATGCAAGAAGCACTTTGTATCAGTCAGATCGCCAGCTTGCTCGCTGAGCCCAAACGCACCGCCATGCTGTGGTCCTTGATGGACGGCTCAGCGAAATCTTCGGAAGAACTCGCCACGCTTGCCCGGTTGTCGCCGGCGTCGGCCCATGCCCATCTGGGGCGGTTGACCGCAGGCGGGTTGCTGCGGGTCGAGGTTCGGCGTGGCGCGCGGTTGTTTCGTTTGGCCGCCGCCGATGTCAGTGCGGCTATCGACGCGCTGGCCAGCACCACCGTGGCCAGCGCGTTGCGCAGTGCACCGGACCTCTTGCCGCCTGCGTTGGTGGTGCCGCAGACGTTGTGTCGAGCGCGGCTATGCCATGACCACTTAGGCGGCGAGATAGCGGCAGGGCTGTATGAGCGAATGCTCGACGCCGGATGGATTGAGCGCCATGAACAACGCCTCCACGTCACGGCCAAGGGGGCGCACCATCTGGCGCTTCGCGGCATTTTCACCCAGGCGCTGGCAGCGCCGGTGGCCTGCGATTGTTTTGACTGGAGCCAGCAGCAATCGCACTTGGGGGGCGCCTTGGGCGCAGGGTTGTTGCAGCTGTTCTTGCAGTCCAATTGGGTCAGCGTGACAGGCGAGTCACGCGCCGTTGCTGTGTCAGAGGCGGGGTTGGCGGAAATCAACCGGCTGGTCACGCCCGAGGCGTCGTTCAGAGTTTCAATCAGGTCGCATCCAGCAATAAGTCGCTGAAACGATGCCGCACACTCGCCGGGGGGTTATTCATACAGGGGTGCGGCATGGACAGGCAAGGCTATAGCGCGGCAGAACGGCTGGAACGGTTGCCCATCAGCGGTTACCACCGGGTCATCTTCATCATCATCGCCCTGGCGTTTTTCTTCGACTCCATGGACCTGGCGATGATGACCTTCCTGTTGGGGTCGATCAAAACCGAGTTCGGCTTGAGTACGGCACAGGCCGGGTTGCTCGCCAGTTCGAGCTTTTTCGGCATGGTGGTGGGCGCTTCCCTGTCGGGCATGCTGGCGGACCGTTTCGGACGCAAGCCGGTGTTCCAGTGGAGCATCGTGTTGTGGGGCATCGCCAGTTACCTGTGCTCCACGGCGCAGACGGTGGAGACGCTGACGCTGTTTCGCATCCTGCTGGGGATCGGCATGGGCATGGAGTTTCCGATTGCCCAGTCGATGCTGTCGGAGCTGATCCCGGCCAAGGGCCGCGGGCGCTACATCGCCTTGATGGATGGCTTCTGGCCGTTAGGTTTTGTGGCGGCGGGGGTGCTGTCTTACTTTTTGCTGCCGGTGATTGGCTGGCGCGACATCTTCCTGGTGTTGGCGGTGCCGGCCGTATTTGTATTGGCGATCCGCTTTTTTATCCCGGAATCGCCGCGCTGGCTGGAGCAGGCCGGGCGGCATGAGGCGGCGGACAAGGTGTTGCAGGGGATCGAGCAAAAAGTGCGCGACTCGCTGGGCTGCGCCGATCTGCCGGAACCGATTCGCCTGCCACGGGTGGAGACCACGCCGGGGACGTTTTTCTCGGCCTTCCAGCAACTGTGGTCGGCACAGTATCGACAGCGCACGCTGATGATCTGGAGCGTGTGGTTCTTTGCCTTGCTGGGGTTCTACGGGCTGACGTCCTGGCTGAGCGCGTTGCTGCAGCAGTCGGGTTTTGCCGTGACCCAGTCGGTGTATTACACGGTGATCATTTCCCTGGGCGGGATTCCCGGCTTCCTGATGGCCGCCTGGCTGGTGGAGCGTTGGGGGCGCAAGCCGGTGTGTGTCGTGACGCTGCTCGGTGGCGGGGTGATGGCGTTTCTGTATGGGCAGAGCGCGGTGTTTGGCGGCAACGTGGCGTTGTTGATCACCTCGGGTTTGCTGATGCAGTTCTTTCTGTTTGGCATGTGGGCGGTGCTGTACACCTACACGCCGGAGCTGTATCCCACCTCGGCACGGGCGACGGGGTCCGGGTTTGCGTCAGCGATTGGTCGAGTGGGGTCGTTGCTGGGGCCGTTGGTGACCGGGTTGGTATTCCCCATTACTGGGCAGGGCGGGGTGTTTGCCCTGGGCGCGCTGTGTTTTGCGGTGGCGGCGTTGGTGGTGTGGGTGTTCGGGATGGAGACGAAGGGCAAGACCCTGGAAGAACTGACCGAAATTTAAAGGCCAATACAAAACCAATGTGGGAGCGGGCTTGCTCGCGAATGCGGTGTGCCAGCCAATACATTCGGCGACTGGAACATTGCTTTCGCGAGCAAGCCCGCTCCCACATTTAGACTGCGTTCATTCAGTCAGTTAGGGTTTGACCAGGCGTGCATCCAGGCTGTTCTGCGCCAGGCGTTTGGCCTGGTCCTGGGTCATGCCCAGTGCGGTGTGCAGCGCGTGGAAGTTCTCGGTGACGTAGCCGCCGAAGTACGCCGGGTCATCGGAGTTCACCGTGACTTTCACGCCACGTTCGAGCATGTCGAGGATGTTGTGCTGGGCCATGTCGTCGAACACGCACAGCTTGGTGTTGGACAACGGGCACACGGTCAATGGGATCTGCTCGTCGATGATGCGCTGCATCAAGCGCTCGTCTTCGATGGCGCGCACGCCATGGTCGATACGCTGGATTTTCAGCAGGTCGATGGCTTCCCAGATGTACTCGGGCGGGCCTTCTTCGCCGGCGTGGGCCACGGTGAGGAAGCCTTCGTGACGGGCGCGGTCGAACACGCGCTGGAACTTGCTCGGCGGGTGGCCCATTTCCGAACTGTCCAGGCCCACGGCCACGAACGCGTCACGGAACGGCAGCGCCTGGTCCAGGGTTTTCTCGGCTTCGGCTTCGCTCAGATGGCGCAGGAAACTCAAGATCAAACCGCTGGTGATGCCCAGTTGCTGCTCGCCATCTTTCAGCGCAGCGGCGATGCCGTTCAGTACCACTTCGAATGGAATGCCACGGTCGGTATGGGTCTGCGGGTCGAAGAACGGTTCGGTGTGGATCACGTTCTGTGCTTTGCAGCGCAGCAGGTAGGCCCAGGTCAGGTCGTAGAAGTCCTGGGAGGTGCGCAGCACGTCAGCGCCCTGGTAGTACAGGTCGAGAAACTCTTGCAGGTTGTTGAAGGCGTAGGCCTTGCGCAGGGTTTCAACGTCATTCCACGGCAGCGCGATCTTGTTGCGTTCGGCCAGGGCGAACAGCAACTCCGGCTCCAGCGAGCCTTCCAGGTGCAGGTGCAATTCAGCCTTGGGCAGGGCGTTGAGCCAATCGTACATTTCTAAACTTCTCATCAGGTGCAATGGCGGCATTCTACAGGCCATGGCTGAAATAATCGGTAAAACCTGACCAGCAGGAGAGTTTCGTTTCTGTTTGCGCAAGGGCCGCGTGAACTAAGGTGTAACGAAACGTTAGCAAGCTGCCGTAGTCTGTGCCCCATCAATGACTGATTTGTTGTGCGAAAAGGCCCGGAATGCTCTCCTCTCTCAAGCAAGAAAAATTCATGCTGCTGGCGCTGATTGCCGCCATCGCCGCCTACCCGCTGGAACACTGGATGCTGCACAGCGGGCAGATGGTCGCGCTGCTCGGCGGTGTGGTGCTGATTGCATTCATCGTGGTGGCATCAATGCGCGTCGCCCACCACGCCGAACAGTTGGCGGAAAAGGTCGGCGACCCCTACGGCACCATGATCCTCACCCTGGCCGCCGTGCTGGTGGAGGTGGTGATCCTGGCGATCATGATGAGCAACGAGCCGTCGCCGACCTTGGTGCGCGACACCATTTATTCGGCGGTGATGCTCGACATCAACGGCATCCTCGGCCTGGCCGCGCTGATGGGCGGCATCAAGCATGGCGAACAGTCCTACAATGACGACTCGGCGCGCAGCTACAGCGTGATGATCCTCACGGCCATGGGGGTGTCGATGGTGGTGCCGGAATTTATCCCCGAGGCGGACTGGAAAATCTACTCGGCCTTCACCATCGGCGCGATGGTGCTGCTCTACACCCTGTTCCTGCGTATGCAGGTGGGCCCGCACAGTTATTTCTTCAGCTACAGCTACCCGGAAAAACGCCGTAAGAAACAGCCGGAAGAAGAACACCCGGAGCCGCCGATCAACCTGGCGTTCTCCATCGCGACATTGGTGTTTGGGGTGATTGTGATTGGCGCGTTGGCTGAGGTGATGTCCAAGACCCTCGACCTGGGGCTGGAAGGCACGGGCGCACCGCCGGTGATCACCGCGATCGTGGTGGCCGCGATCTCGGCGGCGCCGGAAATTTTGACGGCATTGCGCGCGGCGTTGGCCAACCGCATGCAGTCGGTGGTGAACATTGCGTTGGGGGCGTCGTTGTCGACAGTGATCCTGACGGTGCCAGTGATGGAGGCCATGGCGCTCTACACGGGTCAGCCGTTCCAGATGGCGATGACACCGGTGCAGACGGTGATGGTGTTCATCACGCTGATTGTCAGCGCGATCAACCTCAACGATGGCGAAACCAATGCCATCGAAGGGATGACGCATTTTGTGTTGTTTGCGACCTTCATCATGCTGTCGCTGCTGGGCTTGTAACCGCATTTATTGATCTCAACAGGTCCCAATGTGGGAGCGGGCTTGCTCGCGAAAGCGGCGTGTCAGTCAGCACATGAGTTGGCTGAACCACTGCCTTCGCGAGCAAGCCCGCTCCCACACTTAGAGCTGCGCCAGGCTCACGTTCCTGCGATCAAGGCTCTTGCGGCCTGGGTGTGATCGGCAATCAAACCCTTGAGGTCGAGACCTTCGACCTGGCCGTCGATGACTCGCCATTTACCCGCCACCATCACCCGATCGGCACGGTCGGCGCCGCATAGCAGCAGGGCCGAGAGTGGGTCATGGCTGCCGGAGAAGCGCAGCTCATCCAGCTTGAACAAGGCAAGGTCGGCCTGTTTGCCCACGGCCAGTTCACCAATATCCGTACGCCCCAACAACTGCGCCGAACCTTGGGTGGCCCAACCCAGCACGCCTTCGGGCGTGATCTTCTCGGCACCGTAACGCAGGCGCTGGATGTACAGGGCTTGGCGGGCTTCGAGAATCATGTTCGATGCGTCGTTGGAGGCCGAGCCATCCACGCCGAGGCCGATGGGGGCGCCGGCAGCGATCAGGTCCAGGGTCGGGCAGATGCCGGAGGCCAGGCGCATGTTCGAGCTTGGGCAATGGCAAATGCCGGTGCCGGCCGCGCCGAGGCGGGCGATCTCATCCGGGTTGAAGTGGATGCCATGGGCCAACCAGGTGCGCGGGCCGAGCCAGCCGACGCTGTCGAGGTAATCCACGGTGCGCAGGCCGAAACGCTGCAGGCAGAAGTCTTCTTCGTCGAGGGTTTCTGCCAAGTGTGTGTGCAGGCGCACGTCGAGGCTGTTGGCCAGTTCGGCGCTGGCTTCCATGATTTCCGGGGTGACCGAGAACGGCGAGCAGGGGGCGAGGGCGATCTGGATTTGCGCCCCGTCGCCACGCTGGTGGTACGTGTGGATCAGGCGTTGGCTGTCGTCCAGGATAACCTGGCCTTGTTGCACGGTTTGCTGTGGAGGCAGGCCGCCGTCGGCTTCGCCAAGGCTCATGGAACCGCGGGTGAGCATGGCGCGCATGCCCAGCTCGCGCACGCTTTGCACTTGCACGTCGATGGCGTTTTCCAGCCCGTCGGGGAACAGGTAGTGGTGATCCGCCGCCGTGGTGCAGCCCGAGAGCAGCAGTTCGGCCAGGGCAACTTTGGTGGCCAGTGCGAGTTTTTCCGGAGTGAGCCGCGCCCAGACCGGGTACAGGGTTTTCAGCCACGGGAACAACGGCTGGTTGACCACTGGTGCCCAGGCGCGGGTCAGGGTTTGGTAGAAGTGGTGGTGGGTGTTGATCAACCCGGGAAGGATCACATGTTCGCGGGCGTCGAACACCTGGTCACAGGGGAGGGCAGGTTCCTGGCCCAGGGACAGCACTTCGGTGATCACACCGTCTTGCAGCACCAGGCCGCCACGGGCGTCGAGGCCATTGGCAGTGAAAATCGCGAGGGGGTTTTTTAACAGGATACGGGTCGCAGGCATTGGCCGGCTCCTCTGAATGATGGGTTCAGGTTTGCCAGCTCAGTGTTGCCCTGTCTGCTGATCCAGGGTCGCCGGTGAGGGCGAGGGGCTAGGTTACGTGTAGTTCGAGATCTAGTCCATATGTAGGAAAGTAGGTGCAGTCAGTATGGGAGAGAGCAAGCCCCCCTCCCACATTTTGATCCCTGACATCTACCAGGCGATGGTGTCGCCTTTGTAGTCGATGAAGTGGTGGCCGCCCTTGCCGGTGAACGCATTCACCTGATCCACCAGGCCACGCACGCTGGTGTCGACATCAATGTGCGCGTTTTCGCCGCCCATGTCGGTCTTCACCCAACCCGGGTGCAGCGACAGTACGGTGAGGGTGTGA
Organism: Pseudomonas sp. TE24901; assembly: GCF_054058375.1. Lineage (NCBI taxonomy): Bacteria > Pseudomonadati > Pseudomonadota > Gammaproteobacteria > Pseudomonadales > Pseudomonadaceae > Pseudomonas > Pseudomonas sp. TE24901. The sequence continues at coordinate 8,398 of NZ_JBSSAF010000003.1, read as the reverse complement.
TCGCCCAATTGGGTGATGAAGCTGTTGGTCATGGAGTTGAGGGCGGCCTTGCTGGCTTTGTACAGCGCCAGGTCCGAACCGTCGGGAATTGTCACGCTGCCCAGCACCGAACTCATGAACGCCAGCACGCCGCTGTCCTTGCGGATCTGCCCGGCAAAGCGCTGTGCGAGGTTGATCGGCGCCACGGCGTTGGTGAAGAACAGTTGGCCGACTTCCGCAAGGGTGGCGTGGCCCGGTTCCTGGTTGGCCGGGCCCTTGACGCCGGCATTGACGAACAGCAGGTCGAACGTCTGGCCTTTGAGGCGCTGGCTCAGGGCGATCACGGCTTGCTGATCGTCCATGTCGAGTTTCTCGATGTGCACCGGGCCAACGGCGTTCAGGGCGTCGGCCTTGTTCGGGTCACGCACGGTGGCGGTCACATCCCAACCGTCCTGGAGCAATTGCTTGACCAGGCCCAGGCCCAGCCCGCGCGAGGCGCCGATGATCAGTGCGGTTTTTGGCGTAGACATGAAGGGCTTCCTTTGGAGTGGAGGTTCACGGGTTCAGTGGACAACGTTGCCCGAGCCTTTGCTGCAACTCGTTGCGCAGTTGGCCGAGTTCGGTGATGCGGTTTTCGATCAGGTTGAGCTTGTCTTGCAGCAGTTGCGTGACGGCGCTGTCGGGGTCCGGTGCCTGCCACAGGGCGGCGACACTGCTGCCGATTTCGCCAAGGCTGAAGCCCAGGCGCCGGGCGGTCTTGATATAGAGCACCAGTTGCACCATGTCCGCTGGGTAGTCGCGGTAACCGTTGGCGCTGCGTTGTGCGGCGATCAATCCGCGCTGCTCGTAGAAACGCAGGGTGTCGCGGCTGACCTGGCTGGCCTGGGCTAATTCGCCGATACGCATGGGGCGTGCTCGTGGGGGCTTGACCTTGGAGCATACTCCAGGCTTTAGCCTGCTGGCTTCTTGAATTGAAGGAGCTTGCGAATATGTGGAGCATTGACCAGTACCGAACCCTGGTGCGCGCCAGCGCCTGGTATGACCTGATCGTCACGGCGGCGTTTGTCACGCCCTGGAGTTTTCTGGCGCTGCACAGCGTGTTGCAAAGCCTCAACCTGCCGGGGGAGTTTCCTGCGTTCGCGCCCGCCCATGTGCTGATGGCCAACCTGCTCGGGTCGATTGTGTGCGTCTGGGCCGTGCTGCGCATACGCGATCCGCAACGTGCGTTTGGGTTGTACGACGCCGCTGGCCGTGCGCTGTTTGCGACGTGGCAACTCTATGCGCTGACACAGGGCGCCACGTCGATCCTGTGGGGCATTCTGTTATTTGAAGTGCTGTGGGGCATCGCGCAAATCTTGCCGGTACGCGCTGATCAAAAAACGATCGACGCTCGCCAGCCCATATGACAGAAGGGCTACACGCGGATGTGCTCAGGTTATCCACAGGCAGGTGCACAGTAGATGTGGGCAGTTTCAGCGTTGCAGCAGGATGCGCCCACGGCTGAGGTCGGCGAGTTGGGTTTGCAACGTGTCGATGTGCGCTTCGCCAAGCGCCAGTTGCAGCTCGACGCCGTTGGCGGTGAAGGTTTCCTCCACCACCAGCCCGCCCAACTCAGCGACGCGCAATTTCACCAGGTTCAGCTCGGAGAATCCGCAGGCGCAACTGAGCGGCACGCGGCTGATCAACTCAATACGTTCGGCGTTCTGCAGGCATTTGTTGGCCCCGCCGCCGTACGCGCGGGCCAGGCCACCGGTGCCCAACTGGATGCCGCCGTACCAGCGAATCACCAGCACCGCGACCTGATCAAACCCTTGGGCTTCGATGGCCGCGAGTATCGGCCGCCCGGCCGTGCCGCCGGGCTCACCGTCATCATTGCTGCGGTATTGGTCCGCCAGCTTCCAAGCCCAGCAGTTGTGTGTGGCATTCAGGTCGCTGTGCTGCTCGAAAAACGCCTGGGCGTCCTGGGGGCTGGTGATCGGCGCGGCGAGGGTGATGAAGCGGCTCTTGCGGATTTCTTCACGAAATTCGCAAAAGCCGGTAAGCGTGAAAGGCATAAGTCGCTTCGTTTATAGGGCCGGCTTGACGCCACAGCCTTTGAGGATGATGTGGATCAGGTTGGTGCCGGCGTCTTCCATGTCTTGCTTGGTCAGTTTGGTGCGACCGGTGACGCGGCAGATCTGGGTGGCGAAGTCGGCGTAGTGCTGGGTGCTGCCCCATAGTAGGAAGATCAGGTGCACGGGGTCGATGGGGTCCATCTTGCCGGCGTCAATCCAGGCCTGGAAGACTGCGGCCCGGCCGCTGAACCAGGCGCGGTAGTCCTGGCTGAAATATTCGGTGAGGCATTCGCCGCCGCTGATGATCTCCATGGCGAAGATCCGCGAGGCTTGCGGGTGGCGCCGGGAGAATTCCATCTTGGTGCGGATATAGCGAGTGAGGGCCACGGCCGGGTCGTCCTCGGCGGTCAGCGCGTTGAAGGTGCTGTCCCACAGTTCGAGGATGTTGCTGAGCACCGCGATGTACAGGCCCAGCTTGTTGGTGAAGTAGTAATGCAGGTTGGCCTTGGGCAACCCGGCACTCGACGCAATGGTGTTCATGCTGGTGCCTTTGTAGCCATGGCGCGCGAACTCGTCTTCAGCAGCCTGCAGAATCGCTTGTTCGTTCTTTTGCCGAATGCGGCTGGCGGGTTTACCGGCGTGGTTGCTGTGGGCAGGAACTTCGAGGCTCATGGAGGTTTCCGTGCTGATCGATAGAGACGACGTGTGCACAGATAACCCACCCTCAAGCCTCAGACAAGTCCCGATGCAATAAAACCGTCAAAGCGGTTCCAGCGTGTCGCTTTCCGGCGCGCGGTTTGCGGCAGCGTGGGTCGTTTTGGCTTCCGGCAACAGCAGGCACAACACGATGGCGGTCAGCCCGCCGCTGGTGATGGCCGAGTCGAACAGGTTCTGCACCAGCGCTGGCATCAAGTGCAGCAGGTTCGGTTGGGCGGCGATGCCCAGGCCGACGCCAAAGGAGGTGGCAATGATCAGCATGCTGCGTCGGTCCAGCGGCGCCTGGGCCAGGATGCGCACACCGGCCGCGGCCACGCTGCCGAACATCACCAGGGTGGCACCACCCAATACGGGTTTTGGAATTTGCTGCAACACCGCACCAATCAGCGGAAACAACCCCAGGCAAAACAGCAACACGCCGATGTACAAACCGACGTAGCGGCTGGCCACGCCGGTGAGTTGGATCACGCCGTTGTTTTGGGCAAACGTAGTGTTGGGAAAGGCGCTGAAGGTGGCGGCGATCATGCAACTGACGCCGTCGCCCAACACGCCGCCTTTGAGTCGGCTTATATAAGAGGGGCCGCTGATGGGTTGGCGGGCGATCATGCAGTTGGCGGTGAGGTCACCGACGGTTTCGATGCTGCTGATCAGATAAATCAGCGCGATCGGCAGGAAAGCGCTCCAGTCGAACGTGAAGCCGAAGCGAAAGGGCATCGGCACGCTGATCAACGGCAGGTCGGGCAAGGCCTGGGGCACCAGTTTGCCGCTGCCCCAGGCGGCCAGGCTGCCGAGGGCCAGGCCGATGATGATGGCTGAAAGGCGCACCCACGGCGTATTCGAGCGGTTGAGCAGAATGATGGTCAACACCACGAACAGGCCCAGGGCCAGGTTGGTGGGGGCGCCGAAGTCCGGGGCGTTGAAACCGCCGCCCAAGTCGGTGATGCCGACTTTGATCAAGCTGATGCCGATCAGAGTGATGACAATGCCCGTCACCAATGGCGTGATGACGCGGCGCAACTGGCCAATGAAGCGGCTCAGTACGATCTGCACCGCGGCGCCGAAAAAGCATACGCCGAAGATCATCGCCATGATGTCTTCCGGGCTGCCGCCGCGCTGCTTCACCAGAAACCCTGCTGACAGCACCGCGCCGAGAAACGCAAAGCTGGTGCCTTGCAGGCAGATCATCCCGGCGCCGATACCAAACGGCCTACGCGCCTGGATGAAGGTGCCGACACCGGAGACCATCAGCGCCATGCTGATCAGGTAGGGCAAGTGGGCAGTGAGGCCCAGGGTGGAGCCGATGATCAGGGGCGGTGTGATGATGCCGACGAACGCTGCGAGCACATGCTGCAACGCGGCAAGCAGTGCGGGAATTGGCTTGGGGCGGTCGTTGAGGCCGTAGATCAGGTCGCTGGGGCTGGTGGATTCTGGAGGCATGTCAGGCTAGCTCAAGGTCTATGTGCTTGTGCTCCTGCAAAAAGCTGTCCAACTGCTCAGCTTTCTGCGTTAGGCCCGAGTTAGCGCGTTGCGGCCAGGCTTTCGAGAAAGCTTTCCAGCACCAAATGAGGGCGACGGCCCTTGCGCGTGACCGAAGCCAGGCTCAAATCGTAAAAACGCGTAGCCGGTTTCAGCGCGCGCAGTCGGCCTTGTTGCACCCAGAGGCTGGCGTAGTGGTCGGGCAGGTAGCCGATGTAGCGACCGGTGAGAATCAGGAAGGCCATGCCTTCGCGGTCGGACGCGCTGGCGGTGCAGTTGAGTGCCTGGTAATGGGCCTGGATCTCGGCGGGCAGGCGGAAGGTGGGGGCGATGGCATCCTGGCTGTCGATGCGCGTGTCGTCCAGTTGTTTGTCGTCGGCGTAGAACAGCGGATGGCCGACTGCGCAGTAGAGTAGCGAGCGTTCGCTGTACAGCGGCTGGTACTCCAGCCCCGACAGAGCGCTGGCCTGGGGCACCACGCCGACGTGCAGGCGGCCGTCGAGCACACCTTGTTCCACTTCATTGGGCGCGATCATGCGAATCTGGATCTGCACGTCCGGGCCACGTTCCTTCAACTGTGCCAAGGCGTGGGTGATGCGCATGTGGGGCAGGGTGACGAGGTTGTCGGTGAGGCCGATGATCAGTTCGCCACGCAGATGCTGGTGCAGGCCGTTGACCTCGGTGCGAAAACTTTCCAGGGCACTCAACAGCTGCAGGGCAGACTGGTAGACCTCACGGCCTTCTTCGGTCAGGGAGAAACCGGCGCGGCCGCGTTGGCAAAGCCTCAAGCCGAGGCGTTGCTCCAGGTCACTCATCTGCTGGCTGATGGCGGAACGGCCGATGCCGAGCACGGTTTCCGCCGCCGAGAAGCCGCCGCACTCCACTACGCTGCGGAAGATGCGCAGCAGACGAATATCGAAGTCGCTGACTTGGGCGAGGGGGTCGGGGCGACGGCTGCTCATAGTTTAGTAAAGGCCTGACTGAAGGTTAGAAGAGTTGAATTTCACCGACTTTATCGCCGTGGCAATTTAGCTGCAACAACGCTTTTCAATCCCGACGCTGCCTTTTGCCTTGCGAGGTTTTGCTGATGAACATGCCTGAAAACGCCCCATCGTCCCTGGCCAGCCAACTGAAGTTGGACGCTCACTGGATGCCTTACACCGCCAACCGTAACTTCCAACGTGACCCGCGCCTGATCGTCGGTGCGGAAGGCAGTTGGTTGATCGATGACAAAGGGCGCAAGGTGTACGACTCGCTGTCGGGCCTGTGGACCTGCGGCGCCGGGCACACCCGTAAGGAAATCCAAGAGGCGGTGGCCAAGCAACTGGGCACCCTGGACTACTCGCCAGGCTTCCAATACGGTCATCCGCTGTCCTTCCAACTGGCGGAAAAAATCACCGATCTGACGCCGGGCAACCTGAACCATGTGTTCTTCACCGACTCGGGTTCCGAGTGTGCCGATACCGCCGTGAAGATGGTGCGCGCGTACTGGCGCCTAAAAGGCCAGGCCACCAAGACCAAGATGATTGGCCGCGCCCGTGGTTATCACGGTGTGAACATTGCCGGTACCAGCCTGGGTGGGGTTAACGGCAACCGTAAGATTTTTGGTCAGGGCTTGATGGACGTTGACCATCTGCCGCACACCTTGCTGGCGAGCAATGCCTTCTCCCGTGGCATGCCGGAGCAGGGCGGTATCGCGTTGGCGGATGAGTTGCTCAAGCTGATCGAACTGCACGACGCGTCGAACATTGCTGCGGTGTTTGTCGAGCCAATGGCCGGTTCTGCTGGCGTATTGGTGCCGCCTCAGGGTTACCTCAAGCGCCTGCGTGAAATTTGCGACCAGCACAACATCCTGCTGGTGTTCGACGAAGTGATCACTGGTTTCGGCCGTACCGGCTCGATGTTCGGTGCCGACAGCTTCGGTGTAACACCGGACCTGATGTGCATCGCCAAGCAAGTCACCAACGGCGCCATCCCAATGGGCGCGGTGATTGCCAGCAGCGAGATTTATCAGACGTTCATGAACCAGGCGACGCCCGAGTACGCGGTGGAATTCCCACACGGCTACACCTACTCGGCCCACCCGGTTGCCTGTGCTGCGGGCTTGGCGGCATTGGACCTCTTGCAGAAGGAAAATCTGGTGCAGAGCGTGGCCGAAATCGCGCCGCACTTTGAGAATGCGCTGCACGGTTTGAAGGGCAGCAAGAACGTGATCGACATTCGTAATTACGGCCTGGCCGGTGCGATCCAGATTGCCCCGCGTGACGGTGATGCCATCGTGCGTCCATTCGAGGCCGGCATGGCCTTGTGGAAAGCTGGCTTCTACGTGCGCTTTGGCGGTGACACCTTGCAGTTCGGGCCAACCTTCAATAGCAAGCCGCAAGACCTGGATCGCTTGTTCGATGCCGTCGGCGAAGTGCTGAACAAGATCGACTGATTTCTCTTTCTATATAGAACAACTTTTCAGGAGCCCTGCATGAGCCTTATCCAGCACTTGATCAACGGTGAGTTGGTCAATGACAGCGGCCGTAGCGCCGACGTGTACAACCCGTCCACCGGCCAGGTGATTCACCAGGTGCCGTTGGCCAGTCGCGAGACTATTCAACAGGCGATCGACGCGGCCAAGGCGGCGTTCCCGGCCTGGCGTAATACGCCAGCGGCCAAGCGTGCTCAGGTGATGTTTCGTTTCAAGCAATTGCTGGAGCAGAACGAGGCGCGCATTTCCCAGCTGATCAGTGAAGAGCACGGCAAGACGCTGGAAGATGCGGCCGGTGAATTGAAGCGCGGGATCGAGAACGTGGAATACGCGTGCTCGGCGCCGGAGATTCTGAAGGGCGAGTACAGCCGTAACGTAGGACCAAACATTGATGCATGGTCGGATTTCCAGCCGTTGGGTGTAGTCGCTGGTATTACGCCGTTCAACTTCCCGGCGATGGTGCCGTTGTGGATGTATCCGCTGGCGATCGTTTGCGGTAACTGTTTCATCCTGAAGCCGTCGGAGCGTGACCCAAGCTCCACACTGTTGATTGCACAACTGTTGCAGGAAGCCGGCCTTCCTAAGGGCGTGCTGAGCGTGGTGCACGGCGACAAGGGCGCGGTAGATGCCCTGATCGAGGCGCCAGAAGTGAAGGCGCTGAGCTTTGTGGGCTCGACGCCGATTGCCGAGTACATCTATTCCGAAGCGACCAAGCGCGGCAAGCGCGTGCAGGCGCTGGGTGGAGCGAAGAACCACGCGGTGCTGATGCCGGATGCGGACCTGGACAACGCGGTCAGTGCCCTGATGGGCGCTGCGTACGGTTCTTGCGGCGAGCGTTGCATGGCGATTTCGGTGGCGGTGTGCGTGGGGGACCAAGTGGCGGACGCGTTGATCGCCAAGTTGGTGCCGCAGGTGAAAGCCTTGAAGATCGGTGCGGGCACGTCTTGTGGTCTGGACATGGGGCCGTTGGTGACTGGCCAGGCGCGGGATAAGGTCAGTGGCTATATAGAAGACGGTGTTTCTTCGGGCGCCAAGCTGGTGGTTGATGGTCGCGGGTTGAGCGTGGCAGGCCATGAAGAAGGTTTCTTCCTGGGTGGCAGCCTGTTTGATCGTGTGACGCCTGAGATGCGCATCTATAAGGAAGAGATTTTTGGGCCGGTGCTGTGCGTAGTACGGGTGAATAGCCTGGAAGCGGCGATGCAGCTGATCAATGACCATGAATACGGTAATGGTACGTGCATCTTTACCCGTGACGGTGAAGCGGCACGTCTGTTCTGCGATGAGATCGAAGTGGGCATGGTGGGGGTTAACGTTCCGCTGCCGGTGCCGGTGGCTTATCACAGCTTTGGCGGCTGGAAGCGGTCGCTGTTTGGTGACTTGCATGCCTATGGGCCGGATGGGGTGCGTTTCTACACGCGTCGCAAGGCAATTACCCAGCGTTGGCCGCAGCGGGCCAGTCATGAGGCGTCGCAGTTTGCGTTCCCAAGCTTGTAAGCAGCAGTGAAAGCCGGCCCCTTGGGGCCGGCTTTCGCGTTTTTTGGGGCTTTTTGACCGATATGACAGAAATATGAAGAAAGGTGTTGACGGCAGATTCTGGAAGCCTATAATTCGCCCCACTTCCGGCGCAGTCGAAACGGAAAACTCCTTGATTTTCAATGAGTTAAGTAGGTTTCGATGGTGAGTTGCTTCAGTTCAT